>JAFUVF010000005.1 GCA_017483735.1 Lachnospiraceae bacterium
AGCCGTGCTTTGCAATATTTGCAGAGTTCTTTGCCTCATCCCATACAAAGGTCATAGAGTGTTTCTCCTTTCATTATAATTGTATAGAGACATAAAAAGCAATACGAGAAATAAATATCTCTATAATATATATGACTTTTTTGACTGGAATCTTACATAAAATTTGAAGAAAATTTGAAAACAAATGGGTGCTGCTACATATAGAACTATAAAGACAATTACCGCATATTTAGTGTCACTTTGGATTTTACCCAGTATTGACTTTAGATTTTACCCATGTTATATTTTGGAATTGTATCAACGAGGACAATGTTATGATTACAAGAAAAACTCAAAAGCACTCAATCCGTCTCTCAGACCATTTTACATACAAAAAGCTCATACGCTTTACTATTCCCTCTATTGCGACAATGATATTTACTTCCATATACGGCGTAGTGGACGGATTTTTCGTGTCCAATTATGTGGGAGGTACGCCATTTGCGGCGCTCAACCTCATATACCCATTTATAATGATACTCTCCGCCGTGGGTTTTATGTTCGGTACGGGCGGAAGTGCGCTTGTTGCAGTAACTCTCGGCATGGGTAAAAAGGAGCAAGCAGGAGAGCTATTTTCTCTCTTTATATATCTGGTTGCAGGAATAGGGGCGGTATTATGCGTATTGGGGATTGTTTTTGCCGAGCCGGTGTCACGTATCTTAGGCGCTACAGACGATATGGTGTATTATTGTGTACTCTATGCGAGGATAAGCTTTATAGGACTTGTACCGTTTATGCTCCAAAATTCCTTTCAGAGCTTTCTGGTCACGGCGGAGCGCCCAAGGCTTGGCTTCTATATAACCATTGCCGCAGGCTTTACGAATATGCTTTTGGACTGGCTCTTTATGGGGGTATTCAAAATGGGGCTTGGCAGCGCTGCGGCAGCCACCGTTATAGGACAGGCTGTGGGAGGCTTTATTCCACTTATGTATTTTATTTTGCCCAACAGTTCTCTCCTTCGCATCGGGAGGACAAAAGTGTATATGGGTTCGATATTTAAGGCCGCAGCTAACGGCTCCTCGGAGTTTATGAGCAATATTTCTATGTCTGTAGTAAGCATGCTCTATAATCTTCAGCTTATGCGTTTTGCGGGGGAAAGGGGCGTGTCTGCTTACGGAATAATAATGTATGCGACCTTTGTATTTTTCGGGGTGTTTTTCGGCTATTCCTTCGGGGTGTCTCCGATAATAGGATATGCCTACGGTGCCGAGAATACGGAGGAGCTTCGCAATGTATATAAAAAGAGTCTCAAGCTGATAAGCTTCGCCGCAATATTTATCACACTGTCAGCGGAGCTTATGGCACGCCCCTTATCCTATATCTTCGCAAGTCATGATGATGTGCTCCTTGATATGACGGAGATGGCAATACGGATTTATGCTATATCCTTTTTGATGTTTGGCTTTAATATATTCGGCTCATCATTTTTTACGGCACTAAACAATGGGCTTATTTCTGCAGTATTATCCTTTTTAAGGGTATTTCTCTTTCAGGTAGTCGCAGTGCTTATCCTCCCTGTCATATTCGGACTTTATGGGATATGGTTTTCGGTGGTGGCAGCTGAGGTGCTGGCACTTGCAGTCACTATTATATTCCTGTCGATTGGATACAATAATCTTAATAGAAATAAATATTCTCCCGCTTCTCCGATCCATGAAGAACAGTTGTAAATTTTCCTTCCATAGTGTAAGATAATATTCGCTGGCTACAATACTTTGGTTTGATACAAGCGGAGGGATGGATATGTCTGAATTAAGCAATAAAGGTCTGGGAACAAGGTGCGTGCAGGGGGGATATACCCCCGGAAACGGCGAGCCGAGGCAGATTCCCATAATACAATCGACCACATTTAAATACGATACAAGTGAGGATATGGGGAAGCTCTTTGACCTGGAGGCAAGCGGGTATTTCTACTCCAGACTCCAGAACCCCACAAACGACTATGTGGCGGCAAAGCTTGCGGAATTGGAGGGAGGAAGCGCAGCAATGCTCACATCCTCCGGTCAGGCGGCTATATTTATGGCGCTCTTTAATATCTGCGAGGCAGGCAGCCATATAGTGGCTTCATCCTCGATATACGGCGGCACATACAATCTCATATCGGTTACAATGAAGAAAATGGGCGTGGATGTTACATTTGTGACACCCGACTGCACGGATGAGGAGCTTAATGCAGCATTTAAGGACAATACAAAGGTTCTCTACGGCGAAACAATCGCAAATCCCGCACTCACAGTTCTTGATATAGAGCGCTTTGCAAAGGCGGCGCATGCACACGGTGTGCCTCTTATGGTGGACAATACCTTCCCGACCCCGGTAAACTGCAGACCCATAGAATGGGGAGCGGACATCATTGTCCATTCCACCACCAAATATATGGACGGTCACGGCGCAGCGGTGGGAGGCGCAATAATAGATTCCGGCAAATTCGACTGGATGGCACATAAGGAGAAGTTTCCGGGGCTTACCACGCCGGATGAATCCTATCACGGCATTACCTATGCGGAGAAATTCGGAAAAGAGGGCGCATATATCACGAAATGTACCGCACAGCTTATGAGGGATTTCGGCTGCATTCAGTCCCCCCAGAGCGCTTTTTATCTGAATCTCGGTCTTGAGTCGCTGCACGTAAGGATGCCCAGACATATCGCAAATGCACAGGCGGTTGCGGAGCTTCTCTCATCCCACAAAAAGGTAAAGAATGTGAACTATCCCGGCTTAAAGACGGACAAATATTATGACAGGGCAATGAAATATATGGGTAATGGCGGCTGCGGCGTAGTCTCCTTCGAGATAGAGGGAGGACGTGCAGGAGCGGAGGCGTTCTTAAAGAAATTGAGGCTTGCCGCAATAGAAACCCATGTTGCGGATGCACGCACCTGCTGCTTGAACCCGGCTACCTCGACCCACAGACAGTTGAACGAAGAACAGCTTATCACTGCGGGAGTTCCTGCGGGGCTGGTGCGTATATCCTGCGGTCTGGAGGATACGGATGATCTTGTGGCGGATATAAAGCAGGCATTGGAATAACGGCTTATGAATGAGAGAAAATACGAAGTTCTCCTTGCCTCTGTAATCGCAGCGAGGGCGACATCCTTTATTTTCAGCAAGATGCTTCTCTTATCAATTAGCAGATTTAATCTCCTTGCGGTAAGGTTTCTTCTTGCGTTCATCCTGCTTTCGCTTATTTTTTTTAGGCGACTTAAGAGGATGACGAGAGAGACCTTCTTTGCGGGAGTGATAATGGGAACCTTGTATTTTATTGTGATGGCTTTAGAGCTTACCGCACTAAGGGTTGCAGATTCATCCCTGATTTCCCTGCTTGAAAATACGGCAATAATAATAGTTCCGATACTGGAAGCCGTGATATTGCGTGCGCTCCCTAAAAAACTGGAGATAATCTGCGCCATTATCGCAATGACGGGGGTGCTCTGCCTGTCCGCACAGCATGGCTTTATGTCGGGTGGCGTGGTATTGGGGCTCCTTGCGGCGCTATTCTACTCCTTTGCCATAGTCGCAACGGGAAGTCTTGCCCACAGGACGAATGATTCTCTCTGCTCAGGAATAATTCAGGTGGGAACTCTGGGAGTATTCTCGCTTATCGCATCCCTTTTTACGGAAGAATTCATATTCCCCACAGGCGCAAAGGAGTGGGGGATGTTACTTATGCTTGCAATCGTCTGTACCGGCTTTGGCTATACCTTACAGCCCGTGGCGCAAAGTCATGTGTCCGTCGAGCGGACCGGGCTTTTCTGCTCCATCAATCCTGCCATCGCCACCCTTTTGGGAGTTTTGGTATTGCATGAGAAAATCGGTATTTTAGGCATAGTGGGGCTTGTCCTTATAATATTATCCATAGCGCTTCCTTATATCAGAATTAAAAAGAGTGCCTGATTTTTGGCAAAAATATTGAAAAATCAAAGCATATATGGCAATATTTAATTTAGGGAATAACTTTATGTCCAAAAAGAAGATAACTTACGAAGAGTTGATAAAAAAAGGCGGAAGGTTTGAAAATTATTCCGAGGAAGCGGAATATATAAGTTCGCTTATTCAAACCGGTAGTATTTCCCCTATTTTAAGCGGCGGAACCAACGGAAAGAAGCCGGCGCTCCCTTTAAAGTACTGGATATATGAGGAGGAGCCGGATTATTCCGCATATTTGGAGGAAATCAAGTACAAGCTTTCAAATCTTATAAAAATTGATTTCTATATGAAACATCCGGACATATACCTGAGAGAACGCAAATATGTTCTTATGCTTAATGAATACCTCATAAAGAACCGCAAACGTCTGGATGTTAAGATATCTGAGAATGAGAGAAGCTTCGATATATGGAGATTGGAGAAATTTCTGTCCGGAAGGGCAATAAATGGCTCTGAGGGAAAGATAGGAGCCGGAGAACTGTTAAGACATTGTGGTATGGGAATGGATATGCTCAATGTATATCGTACGGCAGAGCCTATGGCATATTACGTCAAAGAACGTCTTACTCCTCAGAATATCCTTATATCGGAAAATTTAGACCCATTTTATGGAATGAGGAAATATCTGATGGAGGGGGAAAGGCTGATTTTTGGAACCGAATTCAATACTCTTATCTATGGAGGAGGCAAGAAAGTCTCATCCATATTTGCGGATTTTGATGATTTTGCAGAGGAATATATGAAGAATCCGTCAAACACCTTCTATTATATCGGGGATTTAGATTACGAAGGTATAGGTATATTTGAAGGCTTGTACAGAAAGCTCCACAGTTCATTCAGATTGGAACCTTTTATGGAGGGCTATATGGCATTGCTGACGAATATAGAGTTTTCTCTTCTCCCGCATGCAAAGGAAGGACAGAATCGCAATGTCGGAGAGATATTTTTTTCTTTTTTTGATGCGGATACAACGGAGCAAATAAAATCGATTCTTAAAGAGGGACACTATATACCGCAGGAAAAGCTCTCAATAATGGATTATCGGGTAGACTGATATGCGATATGATTTTTTGAAAAATTTTCCCAGAAGAATGAAAAATGTCGGATTGTATGCAATCCTGCTTAAGAATACCATATCAAAAAATACCTGGAATGAATATGGCTTTACCGGAGATATTGAGCAGATAAATCTGGTATTTTCAATTCTTTTGTTTATTATGGAGAAATCTCTCAAAGAGGAAGATTGCACAATTGATATGATTGCGGTTTTCCTTGACGATATTAATGATGAGTATTATAACAAGAGCCTGAGCTATGACGAATGTTTGAAATTATCGGATTATATAATCAATGTTGTGCTTTCAAACGAAGGCAGACAGATGAGCTTTGACGGTTATGATTATGAGCAGGATGCATATCATATTTTCTACATCAGATATATCACAAACCGAATAGTATATGATGAAAACGGAGTGAAGCGTACCTCATACCGACTTACTGATGATGGATATAATCTGCTCCTATCCACACTTGAAGTTGAGAGCAATATGCGTATTACGATTCGGGAGATGATTTTTCGCCTGCATTTGGAAAAGCAGAATTATGACAAAGCAGTGGATGATATAAAGAATATATTTCACGATATGCGTATTCAATATCAGAAAAATACTGAAGCGATGCAGCGTATCAGGAAGAATGCACTGGACTATTCCGTGGATGAATATAAGCAATTGCTGGAGGGAAATATAGATACAATTACTGATACCAAGCGGAAATTTGAAGGCTACAGAGAATGGGTAAACACAAGAATAAATGAATTTGAAGAAAGAGATTTGGATGTGACGGGACTCTCGGAGGATGAGGAAAATAAACTCATGGATCTTAGGGTTATTGTTGATTATCTGGACAGAACGATAGACGAGCATCAGAAAATACTGTCAGGCCATATGAATCTCAAGGATTTGTATACAAAGGAACTCAATAATCTGGCGGAATTGAAGCTGATAAAACGTTTTTCCATAAAGAGTGAGGTATATGACAGAATAATAGATAATCCGGAGGCGCTTAAGGAGCTTAATATCCTGTTTGCCCCGCTTTTATTAAACAATGTTGACAAGGTATATAATCTCCAGAAAGCTTTAAAGCCTCATCGGGTAAGCAGAAAGAAGTCGGATGAGGAAACTACGGATGACATAGATTTTGATGAGAAGAGTTGGGAGGAAGAGCAGAGGAGACTTAGGGAGGAGAAGAGAAAGCTGTACCGGGGAAGTCTTGGAATGATACTTAATATGGCTATTGAAAGGGGCGAGATCACACTTAAGGATATAAAGGATGAGGCCGGGGCTTTAGAAGACGGACTTAATACGCTGATACCCGGGGTAGATGTGTTCAAGGAGATAATGGTAGAACTCATAAGAGGACAGCGTATAGACATAGAGGAATTGAAAAAAGAGCGGAGTGAAGCTTTTGAACTGGAAAATGAGATATTTGTGCTCAACTATATGCTTCTGGAGCTTTTGGAGAAATATGACAAAAAAGGAAGGATAAAGATACTTGAGATTGAGAGGATATATAACGAACCGCAAATAGTTTTCGAAAAAATCAAATGCAGTGATGGGACTGTCAAAAATATCAGATGCTCAAATGTGCGAATAAGGGCAGTGGGACAGGTGGAGTAAATGGCATACGAATTTGAAGAGATAAGGATAAGTCAGGAAATATTTTATCAGCTTTTAAAGAATAATTCCATAGAAGAGGGCAAAGACGAACGTCTGTATAATGCATTCATAGAAAATGAAAGAATACAGGCGCTTGTAAAGAGTCAGGGAGAGGCTTCGGATTGCAAAATAGCGAGGTACGGAAATGTTATTTATCTCATCCCGGGAGATGAAAATACATTTCTGGGCTTTTCAAAAACAGCGCTGAAGGAAAAGCTGTGCAAGTCTCAGGGGACGGACAGAGATTATTATCTTTCCCAATTTGTGATACTTATACTGCTTACGGAATTTTATGACGGTCAGGGCGTCAGCAGCAAGATAAGGGATTATATGAGGTTTGGAGAACTTCAGAATATTATCTCAGAGAGGCTCAAAGAGGGAAGCGACAGATACGACGAGGATGCGCAGGATAGCATAGGAATCGCCTTCGATGAGATGCTGGAGGCATATGAAGCATTGAGATCGGATGAGAGCGGGCGCAGACAAAGAACCACAAAGGAAGGTTTTCTGCATAATCTCCTGAGATTTATGGAGGATCAGGGGCTTATAGAATACATTGAACAGGACGAAACCATAATGACTACTAAGAAGCTGGATAATTTTATGGACTGGAATATCCTCAATCTTAATAATTACAAGAGAATCGAGAAGATAATAAACGGCGGGGAAGAAATAAATGGGAACGATTAATGCGGTCAGATTTATCAATATAAATTATAACAACAATTCCATAAGGATCAATGATGAGACGCTGCACTTTAATGGTGAAAGCACTCTGATATCCCTGCATAACGGCGGAGGGAAATCCGTGCTGGTTCAGATGTTGACAGCCCCATTCGTCCACGCTGGCAAAAGAAATGCGACCGACAGACCCTTTGAGGGATATTTCACAGGGACAAAGCCATCGTTTATCCTTATAGAATGGCTGCTTGACGGGGGAAAAGGCCGTGTTATGAACGGTTTTATGATACGTAAGAATCAGGAAAGCAATGAGGATAACCCTAACGAGCTGGACATAATAGGCATTATCAGTGAATACGACAGACCATGTCTGTATGATATAAACAATCTGCCTGTGGTGGAGAAAACCAAAAAGGAAATGACGCTTAAGAGCTTTCAGGATTGCAGAACTCTTTTCGAGGGCTATAAGAGGGACAGGAATATTAAATTCAATATATTCGATATGAACCAATATGCCCAGCAGAGACAGTATTTTGACAGACTTAGGGAGCACAAGATAGATTACAGGGAATGGGAAGGGATCATAAAAAAGATTAATCAAAGAGAATCCGGACTATCGGAGCTTTTTTCGGACTGCAAGGATGAGAGAGGGCTTGTGGACAAATGGCTTTTGGATGCAGTGGAAAATAAGCTGGATCCGGAAAAAAAGCGCATAAATAATTTCAGAGATATCATTCTGAAATATATAAGACAATATCGTGAAAATGAGTATAAGATAAAGCAAAAGTCAGAGATAGACCTTTTCAAATCCTGTGTTATTTATGATGGGGATGAAAAAAGTGTTCGAACTCTTGCCTCGGAGTATAATGCAAGTAGTGAGAAATGTGCACATCAGGAGATGTACATAGCCGATTTTGCCAAACGCATACAAAAGCTGAGTGAAGCTGCGGAAATGCAGATTGGTCAAAATCGCAATGAAATAAAGAATATAGATGAAGAGATAAGGCAGGTAGAGCATGAAAAGTATTCATTTGAGATATATAATATTGACCTTGAAAAGAATGATGAAATAAGAAACAGGGAGCTTTTGACACTGGAGACAGAAAAGCTTAATGAGGCTTTGGAGAGCGCTCAAAGAAGTCTTCATATATTCGAATATGCTTCAAAAAAGGCGGACTATGAAGCTGAATTGAAAAGATTCAACGAGAAGAAGGCAAAACGGGATGTGCTTCTCAAAAAAGACGAGGAGATCAGACCGAGGCTCGAAAGCATAGGCGCAGGGCTGTATGGATATCACTGCGAGAAGGGAAGGTTACTTAGTGATGAGAGGGCGGATACGGAGAACAGAATAAAAGAAAATATTGACAAAATATCGGCTAAAAGAAGGCTTATCAAGGATACAGGCGATGAGATCAATACTAAAGCAAGGCGGCTTGGTGAAGCAGACGGCGGATTGAAGGCCTTCGACAGAAAGGAAGATGAATTTAACAGAAAGTACAAAAAAAGCTTAGCAAGAAATGTGCTGGGAAAATACGAAGAAGGCATATTTGAAATAATGCTTTCGGAAACTGAAAAAGAAATAAAAGCCGCAGATAAGGAATTGACAGATACATGGAGAGACGAAGGAGAGCTTAAAAAGAATGCGGTAAAGCTCTCAAAGGACAGAGAAAAGGCAAAGGATGACCAGGGCAAGCTTCACGAGGCAATAATAAGGCTTTCTGAAAAGAGAGAAAAGCTGCTTGAAGATCTGGCTGCCAGAGAGGAGATATTGCGTCTTTTACAGCTTGATAAAGCATTGATTTTTGATGCTAAGGAGATTATCAGGACTATAAACCTGCGCATAGCAAAAGCTGAAGCCTCCATATCCGAGCTAAAGGAACAGATAAGCATCGAAAGAAAGGAATTGAAAAGCCTTTCGGAGGGAAGAGTAACCGAGCTTCCGCCGGAAATTATGGCTGGCTTTGAAGATATCGGAATTAACTATGCATATGGTCTGAAATGGCTTCAGGAAAACAATTATACATTGGAAAAGAACGTGAAGCTAGTCAGAGAGAATCCTTTTCTGCCATATGCGCTTGTTATGACGGAAAATGAATTAAGAAAGCTGAAAGACGGCGGACTTGAGCTCTACACTTCTTTGCCTGTTCCGATAATCCTTCGGGAAAAGCTGGAGGAGGGTTATGTGAAATCGGAGGGGAACATCGTTGATCTTGACGGGTTGAAGTTTTATATCAGCTTCAATGAAAGGATGCTCAATGCAGAGCAGCTTGAAAAGATGCTGGCGGATAAGAAGGCGGACATTGAACGGATGGAGAGCCAGATAAGCATCAAAGAGAAGGAAAGGAATGATTATTACAGTAAAAGAGGGATCGTCGAGGGGCGAAAGCTGTCCCGAGAAGATATGGAAAGTACCGAAAATGGCATCAAAGGACTTAAAGAGGATGAAAAAAATGCAGAGATCCGTATAAGGGAATTGGATGAGCTTCTGGAGGAAAATTCAAAAAGTCACGAGAACAATACCAAGCGCATCAGAGAGCTTGAAAAAATAAGGGATTCGCTTTCAATGCTGAAAGCGGACATGACTGATTTTTCCGCAGCGTATGAGGAATATCTTTCGCTTGTTGAAGAGAAAGAGCGTATTAGCGCCGAAATAGAAAATCTTGAGGTCAGAAGGCGGCTTGCAGAGGAAACGGAAAAGGAGCTGGTTGAAGAGGGGGAGGTTCTTGGGAAAGAGCTTTTGAGGAAAGAGGCGGAGGAAAAAGCTAACAGCGATTTTATATCGATTTATTCGGCATATGATAAAAAAGATGCGGATAAGGATGAGATAACAGATGAAAATATTATGGAGCTTTCGGCAGAGTTTAATGCGCTGAAAAACAAATTTTCGGGAGAACTTACGGAGCTGGAAAATGATTTAAAGGGGCTGGATGAGACATGCAGAAAGCACAGAAATGCCCTTAAGAAGATAATGGACAAGTATGCTCTTACGGAGGAGGAAACGGAAAGAGCAATTTATGATGAGGACAGAAGAGAAGCGCTTGACGAAAGAAGAAGCGAGCTTTTGAAAAGGATTGATGACAAGAAGGAAAGATTCGCCGAGTGCAGGAAGAACATTGCGATTTTGGAAGAAAAGCGGGCAAATATCCGTGCGAATATGATTAAGGATACGGGGTATGAGGAGATTCTTCCACATGAACAGATTGGTAAATCAGATTTTGACGCAAGAAAGAATATACTCAGGCACAGAAAGAGCAATCTTATTGATCTGGAGAAGGAGCTTCAGAATAAGAATGGAATATATTTAAGCATAACGGCTTCATTATCTGAATACGGAGAAAAGGAAATAACGGAGGAGATAGTATGGGAACCTGAACTTTCAGAGCTTTCGACAGACAGGCTTATGGAAATGCAGGCGGAAATGAAAAAGGAATACAGACGTATCAATGATGAAGTTCAAAACTTCAGAAATCAGACATCCGACAGGTTAAATCTGATAATGAATATAAAGGAGCTTTCGGATGTCAAGTATAGAAAGCCCCTTGAGGCTATGCTCAGACTTCTTGACTCGCCAAAGGATATGCTTGCGCAGATAGATATGACAATACTTTCGTATGATACGATAATGGAAAAAATTGCCGTAGATATCAGTATGGTCGAAAAAGAAAGGAATGAGATAGCGAGCGAGCTTTCGGATTATATTGAGAATCTGAATGAAGGATTGGACAGAATAGACTCCAATTCCACTATTATGGTAAGGGATAAATCTGTAAAGATGCTGCAGATTACTGTTCCGGTGTGGAATGAGAATCGTGAGATGTATGATGTAAAGCTTAAGGATATGATGGATAACCTGACCAAATCCGTTATAGCGATACTTAACAAAAATGAAAATCCGGATGACTATATCAGCAGCAGAATAAATGCAAAGAACCTGTATGATTATGTCGTAGGAACCGGAAATGTGAGCGTGCGAATAAATAAAGTCGAGAAACAACGCACTTATCAGATAAGCTGGACGGATGCCGCAAAAAATTCCGGAGGAGAGGGATTCCTTTCCACGTTTGTCATACTTTCGAGCCTTCTATACTATACAAGAAAGGATGAGAGCGACGTATTCGCCGACAAAAATGAGGGAAAGGTGCTTCTGATGGATAATCCCTTTGCACAGACGAATGCGGAGCATCTGTTAAAGCCGCTTATGGATATTGCAAAGAAAAATCATACTCAGCTGATATGCCTGACAGGACTTGGAGGAGATTCGATATATGGGAGGTTTGACAATATCTATGTCTTAAATCTGGTGTCAGCAAAGTTAAACAGCGGAATGCAGTATTTGCGAACCGAGCATACCAGGGGCGGAGAGCCTGAAAATATTGCCGTTTCACAGGTGGAGGTTTATGATCAGGTCACGCTGTTTTAAAACCTGATAAAAAATGAAAATTATTTTCAAATTCCCCTTGACAAAATAAATCCATCATATTACAATCTGAAAATGAAAATCAATTTCAAATTTATTTTAAAGGGGAGACAGGTTATCATGAACAAAAAGTATAATATAAAAAGATATATAGTGTCACTGCTTTCCGTGTGCATATTTCTGCTTTCATTGTCGGGGTGCGGCAGTGCGTCAGGGAATGCGGACGCAGGAAATAAAGGGAGGCTGCAGATAGTTACCACGATTTTCCCTGAGTATGAATGGGTGGAGGAGATACTTGGCGATAAAAAGGATGGCGCAGAGGTAACGCTTTTACTCGATAACGGTGTTGACCTCCACAGCTATCAGCCCACGGCGGAGGATATAATGAAGATTGCCACCTGCGATATGTTCATATATGTCGGAGGCGAGTCCGACGAGTGGGTGGAGGATGCGCTGAAGGAGGTTACAAACAAGGATATACAGGTAATAAATCTTCTCGAGATCCTGGGCGATAAGGTCAAGGAGGAGGAAGTGAAGGAAGGCATGGAAGCCGAAGAGGAGGAAGAAGAGGGTGAGGAGGAGCCCGAATATGATGAGCATGTATGGCTCTCATTAAAAAATGCCGTAGTACTTGTAAGCGAGATTGAGGGAAGGCTTGAAGCTGCAGACCCCGATAATGCGCAGGTCTACAGCGATAACGCAAAAGCCTACATAGAAAAGCTGAATGCGCTTGATAAGGAATATGCGGACACAGTTGCCGCCTCCTCCGTAAAGACTCTACTCTTCGGGGACAGATTCCCCTTCCGCTATCTTACGGACGACTACGGACTTGACTATTATGCCGCATTCGTCGGGTGCTCGGCAGAGACGGAGGCAAGCTTTGAAACTATAGTATTCCTTGCGAATAAGGTTGACGAACTCAAATTATCATCTATAATGACTATTGAGGGAACAGACCACAGAATTGCGGAGACCATAAAAGATAACACTGTTACAAAAGCCCAGAATATCCTGTCTCTGGATTCTATGCAGTCCACCACGTCAAAGGATGTGGCGGCGGGAGTCACATACCTTTCGATAATGGAGAAAAACCTTGAGATTTTAAAGGAAGCGCTTAAATGAGGAAGAATTATGGCGGAAAAATCAACATACAAGACTAAGCAGAGGGAGGAGCTCATAAGCTATCTTGAAGCGACTCCCGCCACCCACATTACCGTGAGTGATGTGTGCGATTATTTTAAAGCTAAGGGCAAGCCAATCGGCACCACAACTGTCTACAGACAGCTTGAAAAAATGGTGGATGAAGGGCTTGTCCAAAAGTATATTCTGGACGGAAAGGCTTCCGCATGCTTTGAGTACACCGGGGGAGATTCCAATAACAGGGATGTGAGCTGCTTTCATTGTAAATGTGAGAAGTGCGGAAAGCTCATTCATCTCCACTGTGACGAGATAGCGGCGATAGAGGCGCATCTCTATGAGCACCACAATTTTAAGCTGAATCCGCTGCGGACGGTTTTTTACGGGCTGTGCGAGGAATGTGCGAAGGCGGTATAAGAGGATTAAGAGGATTTTGGAAGAATGGCTTTGATAGAATGTAAGGACCTCTCCGTGGGCTATGATGCGGATGTGGTTGTGGAAAATCTTAATTTTAAGGTAAACAACGGAGATTATCTCTGTATTGTGGGCGAAAACGGCTCAGGAAAGTCCACGCTTATGAAAACTCTTTTAGGCTTGCAGCCCCCTCTGTCCGGCAAGATCGAGACAGGGGACGGACTTTTGCCCAACGAGATAGGCTATCTGCCGCAGCAGAGCAATATTCAGAAGGATTTCCCCGCTTCCGTCTGGGAGATTGTGCTCTCGGGATGTCAGGGCAGGAAGGGCATAAGACCCTTTTATAATGCGAAGGAGAAGGCTCTTGCACTGGAAAATATGGAGAAAATGAGCGTTGCCGGCTTTAAGAACCGCTGCTACAGAGAGCTTTCCGGAGGACAGCAGCAGAGGGTTCTTCTTGCGAGAGCGCTGTGCGCCACAAGGAAGGTGCTCCTTATGGACGAGCCGGTATCAGGACTTGACCCGAAGGTTACGGCGGAGATGTACGAGCTCATAGACAGCTTAAACAAAGAGGGTATCACTATTATAATGATTTCTCACGATATTGCGGCGGCAGTAAATTACGCCAGCCATATCCTGCATATCGGCGGGACATACTTCTACGGAACGAAGGAGGATTACCTAAAGAGCAATGTAGGCAGATTCTTCCTCTCGGAGGCAGGGGAAGGAGGGCTTGCAAATGCTTGACGCTTTTTCAAAAATCGGAATGTATATGCAGTACCCCTTTGTGCGTTATGCTCTGATTGTCGGGGTTTTGATAGCGTTGTGCTCATCGCTTTTGGGCGTGACCCTCGTGCTTAAGAGATTTTCCTTTATAGGGGACGGGCTATCCCATGTCGCATTCGGTGGCGTGGCGATAGCGAGCGTATTGAATCTTACCGACAATATGCTTTTAGTTTTGCCGATTACAATCGTATGCGCCGTGCTCCTCTTAAGAACCGGACAGAATACGAAGATAAAGGGAGACGCCGCAATCGCCATGATATCCGTGGGGGCGCTTGCATTCGGATACCTTTTGATGAACATATTCTCCACATCATCAAACCTGTCGGGAGATGTGTGCAGCACGCTTTTCGGCTCCACGTCGATACTCACGCTCACAGCGGGGGAGGTGTGGCTGTGCGTTGCACTGTCAGTGGTGGTTGTTGCGATATTCATAATCTTTTATAACAAAATATTCGACGTAACCTTTGATGAAGCCTTTGCAAAGAGCGCAGGCACAAGGGTGGATGCGTACAATCTTTTGATAGCCGTAATCATAGCGGTCATAATAGTTTTGGCAATGAATCTTGTGGGCTCGCTTTTGATATCGGCGCTTGTGATATTCCCGGCATTGTCCGCAATGAGGCTCTTTAAGAGCTTTAGGTCGGTAACCATATGCTCTGCGGTGCTCTCGGTCATAAGTGCGCTTTTGGGAATACTTATATCAATAGTGGCGGGGACGCCAGTAGGGTCGACGATAGTTGCAGTGGATGTGGCAGTATTTTTCATCTGCTGGGTAATAAGCAAGATAAGACACACTTAAATATAGGGGAAAGTTTAATACGGAAAGGATGGATATGAAAATGGAAAAATTAAGCTTAAAAAAATTTGCGGGAATCGCTATGGCAGGCGCATTTGTCCTGGCGCTTTCCGCCTGCGGAAGTCAGGATAATGCAAGAAAGCAGGTGCAGAGCACGACAAGCTCCGTGGACAGTGTGCTGCAGGCGCAAATCGACAAAGCAGAGGGGAACAGCACAGACACACAGACAGATGCGGCGGCAAGCCAGAATGCCGCTACCTATGATGGCGTAAATACCCTTGTGAATGCGGAGGATATAGAGCTTCCGCCCTCGGATGTGGATGTGGATCTTACGAAATTAAACAGCACAATGGTTTATTCAGAGGTCTATGATATGATGTATTATCCCGAAAAATATGTAGGGAAAAGCATCCGTATGGAGGGGCTCTACAGCTTCTTCCATGATGAAACCACGGGAAATGATTATCATGCCTGCTATATCGCAGACGCCTCCGCATGCTGTGCGCAGGGGATAGAGTTTGTATTGAACGACAGTTACACATATCCGGGCGATTATCCCGAGGTAAATGACGATATAGTCGTTTCCGGAGTATTCGACACATATTTTGAGGACGAATACCAATATGTGACGCTTCGGAATGCGGTTTTAGAGTAGGGAATGATTTCGATAAAAAAGGCGAAGAAACGCATTGAATCAAAACGGGAATATGAATTCTGCCCACGCTGCAATGCGGATATTACCATGCAGAAGGGCTTTGAAGGCACATACCCGTACTGGATATGCGCAGGTTGTGGGGAAATGCTGATAAATCCCAAGGTTGAGACCTCCTCCGACATAGTCTGGATATGCGATAAATGCGGAGGAATGCTTAACCTGCAGCAGGGCTTCGACGAAAGCAGGGATACGTGGAAATGTACCGAATGCGGCTGTGCAAACAGCCTGAATAAAAAAGAAATATACCTGTCAGAGGATGAATATCAAAGAGAGCTTGACAATCCCTACAGAGGGCTTGCCAACTATGAGGCGCTCGAATTGTCCGGGTATGTGGATATCAGGCATATAGATGACAGGGCGGGCATAATACTTGTAAAATCCCATGACGACGGCAAATTCTACATAAAGAAGCTTCTTAGGGCTTATGATAAAAGCATCTATGAATTCCTAAGGGATAATCCCGTATCCCATATGCCACGGATAAAGAAAATATTTGAAAGCGATAACTGTCTTATAATAATCGAGGAGTACATAGAAGGAGAAACCCTGGAAAAGCTGCTTTCAAGAGAAGCATTTTCTGATGAAAGAGCAGTCATAACGGCAGGAAAAATCTGCGATATCCTTAAAGAGCTTCATAACCGCAAAAAGCCCATTATCCATAGGGATATAAAGCCCGCAAACATAATAATTACTGAGGCTGGCGAAATATATCTTCTGGATATGAATGCGGCGAAGTGGTATGACCTCGATGAAAAGGATGATACACGTTATATAGGCACAATGAACTATGCTGCGCCGGAACAGGCGGGGTATGGACTCTCCGCATCCTCTGTAAAGACGGATATCTATGCGGTGGGAATGCTCTTAAATGTGATGATTACAGGGAAATTTCCCAAGGAAGAGAGGGCGGCAGGAAAGCTGTGGGATATAATAGAGCGCTGTATCAGTCTGGAGGCGGAAAAGAGATATACGGCGGATGAGCTTTCAAAGGCGCTTTCTGAATATGTGAGGTAAAAATGCAGCAAAAGCCTACGGATGAATTGAATAAAATACTCGATAATATGAAGCCGGAGGAGCTGGATAGATATTTCGCCGAAAACCGGAAATATATGGCGGATGAAAAGCGAGCCTTCTATTATTATTTCAGGAATGTGCTGGATGAAAAGGGCATAAAGCTAAAGGACGTATATGCCTTTGCGGGGATGTCGGAGGCATTCGGCAGCAAGCTTGTGAGGATGGAGAAGCATACAAAGGACAGGGATTTAATCCTGCGACTCTGCATAGCAGCGCATTTTAACTGGGATGAAACAAACCGGGCGTTGAAGCTGTACGGATTTAGCGAGCTGTACGCAAAGGAGCCCCGGGACGCCTGCATAATAACATCGCTGAATAATCGGATATTCGATATTTATGAGATTGATGAGCTCCTTGCGGAGCATAAGCTTGAAGGACTGATGTAGGATAGCAAATGCATTTATAAGGCTGCTGGATATGTTGGAAATACCTTCCATGTATTAACTGCTGAAACCTTCAATCAAAAATCGCTTGAGAGGGATAAGCTCGTCACTCTCCCAATCAAAAGCACCAGCACTTGATGCAAGTCCGAGCGGCTTGGTAACATATTCATCACTGGAAGAAAGATAAGTGTGGAGCATATTCTTGTGCTTCCGGCGATATGTGCGTCCATGCGTTGTTTCCATATCTGCCAGAAATTCATTTATTGATGATAAAATGTTCTCACTGCTTTTCTCTGACAGAATTCGGAGACAAAGATCCTCCAGTGTTCCAGTATCATTATTCAGTGGAAAAAGGATGAATCCGACTCTTAGCCCCATATCATCACAAACCCATGTACCACTTTTTTCCACAGAAACAAAACCACTTTTCCTTAATGCCCTGCTAACCTCATTACAGGCTTTAGCATAATCTTTTTCCGCATCACGAATAATGGCTATGCTGGTTACCATGCCAAAGCTATCCATATTTTTGAGGTTCATCAGGAAGTTGCAAATATCATCATTACCTCCGAAATCAAAAATCTGGATATCATTTGAAAACCGCTTATCCTGTGCTAAAACTTCACTGTTCAAATAATTAATCAAAAATCCTTCTGCATCCCTTCCTTCACACAGTATCAGATATGGTTTTAGGATTTTCTTTCTTTCAACAGGCATCAGCGCACCTCCATATCAGAGTGGAGTGCACTTTTAAGAAGATCATAGCTTGATCGGTATGATTTTAGCTTGTCCTTATCATAACCAATACGATAAAAAGAAAAATCTTCAGGACAATCTTTTAGACCTTCTATAGCGCCCATAATACTTTCATAACTGTGTGTCGTAGCAATTACCTGACAGTTATATTCACGACTGACAGCAGATATTATCTTCCATAAATCACTATACATAGAGTAGTGGAATCCCGTATCTATCTCATCAACTAGTAAAATGCCATTTTCAGCATCCATTATGCTTAAAATAATATACAACAGTTTATTTATTCCATCTCCAGAAAACTGAATCGGAAGTAGCTTTTTATTTGTATTAACATATAGCTGTGGCATACCATTTATAGATAAAGTAACAATATCGTTTATAGTTGGATCAATTCTGTTCAGGAATCCTATCAATCTCTCTTTTTCACCATTAATCTCTGCTTTACCCATACGATCAAGAATTGCCTGATCAGTTCTGACAAAATTATTATTTACAAACGATGTATAAGTAAGCTGCACAAGCTGCTTATCCCCGTTATCGCCAGCTATCTCACGAAGTATCCCATTTTCATTTGCACTATAATGACCGGTTTCAGAGTAATCAACGGATCCCTCTACATTGAATTCAAATCGCAAAGTATAATTTCTTTTCGCAGAAGATTGAAAGCTCCCAGCCACATTTTTAGGGATTCCGCCATTCAAAGCAGGTATATAGTTTTCATCTTTCGTATATGATAAAGTAAGGGTATCTTCCTGTCGTTTCGCCTGAATCCTAATAGCATTATCGGGATTCATCTGGTAAAAGAGAGGTTCCCAAAGCGCAGTCCCATTTGTTGGAAAACTTAATCCCCGAAAAGCATTCATCCGAGTAAAGGAATCCGGAGAAAGATGATCCATCATAAAAAAAACCGCTTCCAATACAGAACTTTTTCCGACGTTATTATTTCCAGACAGTAGTACAATACGACGCATATCTTTAATACTTAGTTCACGAATACCTCTGAAATTCTCAATATTCAGATTGTTGAGCATATCAATCATTCTCCTGCTTTTCGTTTCCTTTTTTCCCTGCTCAACACCAAAGATGTCAAAATACTTTTTGTTGGGGTACATCATACCTGGCTGCTCAGGGATCACTTTTCCAATAGAAACTCTGTTATCTATACTCCGTTTTTTTTTGTTATCCCACTTTGAAGCATTGGACCAATATACATATCCGTTTTTTTGAATGTGCAATTTGCCGCAATCCGGGATATTGACAGGTTCATATTGACCTACATACATAAACTATCCTCGCTGTTTGCTACAATTCTCCTTTTTAAATAAAATTATACTCTGTTTTCGCATTATGTCAATGTATTCATAGTATAATTTTAGAGATCTATTTCCCCACCATTTTGGTGGGGATTTTCTTTTTCGGATTCTGTTATGATAAGGAAGAAATCAGAAAGGTTTACGCAGCGTAATCAAAAAGTGATTTGCTATTGATGTTTCCGACCTATACTATTTAAGATGAGGCGGAGCAATGAGGGACAAGATAACCCTTGGTCAGTTCCTTTCAAAGCGAAGAAAGTATATGAGGCTGACACAGGAGGAGCTGGCTGAGAAAGTCAATGTTTCAAAGTCTGCAATAGCTAAATGGGAGACGGATGCAGGATTGCCGGACAGAGATAATCTCCTTAGACTATCCAAGGTAATGAATGTATCGTTAGACGAGCTCCACAGAATTATCGACAATGCAGAGGCAGAGGATATTGACTTCAAAATCAACATTACCCCGGAGGTAATAGCCGTGTTGGAGTCCTATGGATATAAGGTTATAAGACCCGGGGAGGAAAGGTAAGGAGGAAGGGAAATGAGGAAAAGGATAATATGTGTAATTATAGCGGTAATTTGCACGATAGGGCTTGCATCATGCGGAGTTCCCAAGACAATACTTGATTATGGAGATGCGGAAGCTTTTGAGGCAGCGCTAAATAATGGAGAGAATCTTGAAGGCAAGACGGTTCAATTTATAGCAGCGGAGCTCCATCCGCAATCACTATACGGATATGATATTTGGGCAGGGGAGCATTTGAATTTTATTTCAAGTAAAAACCCTGATATAAAAGTGGGGGATGCAGTCACAGTCAAAATTGACAGTGTGGATAGTATTTTGGGTTCATGGATAATAAGCTATGAAATTATCGAGAATGCCGAAATTGGAAGCACAACGATTACTTCCAAATCCGCTGACAGCGGATTGAACGGGACAGATGAGGAAAATGCAAGTAAGAGCGAAACATCCGGTGAAAACGTATGGACGGGCGCATCAACGGAGGGCGATTCGGCAAAAACGGAAGAAAGCATTGAACAGTATACGGATATAAGTGAAATAATAGAATTTGTGGACTCAAATATATACGCATTTAAAGGCTATTTCGGCGAGCCGACCGTAAGCGCCTATGTTGCGGTAAAAAACATAAGCAATACGAATATTAAATTTACAATGCCACGCTTTGATTATGAAGATAATGACGGAAAGCTTTTGGCGGTGGATGAATATGTGCAATGTATACCGGAAGTGATAAAGCCCGGACAAACGGGATATATATACTCATATTATTATGATTTGTCCGGAATTGATTTGTCAAACGGGCTTGCATTTAAGCCGGACGCAAAGGTTGAGGAAGCGAGCAGGTTTTATGAAATTGAAGTAAGCGATATAAGTGTTAAGAAAAATGA
Source organism: Lachnospiraceae bacterium (assembly GCA_017483735.1). Taxonomy (GTDB): domain Bacteria; phylum Bacillota; class Clostridia; order Lachnospirales; family Lachnospiraceae; genus RGIG4856. The sequence continues at coordinate 20,569 of JAFUVF010000005.1, forward strand.
ATATGGCTTGGATATATCCGTAATCGGAAGAGGAACCAATAATACCGAAAAAAATATAGAATTAGCAACCCCAAGCGCTGTTTTCTATAATTCGGAGGATGAAGTAATGGGATTTTGCTACGGGATAGAATCCTTTTCCGCCGGGCAGACCAAATCATTTGAAATATCCGGAGATTTACTGACCGAAAATATGAACACATCCGATGTCGCTACGGTAAAGGTATATATACAGGGGGATTATTTTTATTAATCTTTTGATATCGGTAAATACAGATTAAGATGAATGGGGAAATGGGAATCATTTCCTCTATTCATTTATATATTTTAATATAGTATGCTGATTAAAAGGAATGCTACTTTATTCGAGTGATGAAGGTAAAGAGGCGGAATAAGTTAGGGATGAAAATGAAGTTCAAATGTGATAAAATTCAAAATTAAGTGGATGATGCCTATATGGACGATGTAGGTATGAATCAATCACAGAGATAGAAAAGCTGAAAGCCAGACTGGGATACTACTATGACAACCCGGAAGTATAAGCACGGAAGGAGAAGGTAATCATTCGGTGTAAGAAATATAACACAATAGACGATACAGATTATGATGCGCAGTATGCCAAGTTTAAGGAGATGTCTGGAAGTGTCAACGGATAGATTGAGATCAACAAACTATATCCAATGAAGCAAGGAGGGCGATTATATGGCCTACAGTGCAGAATTATATATGCACGAATTAGATAAAAAGGCATTTGACGCTTTAAACACTTTTCCGAGGTTGGTTAAGCTGAGGGAGGCTTATAGTGCAAACTATGACGAGAAAGCAGCCAAATATCAGTTTTTATCATCGGCCATTAGGTTAAGCAAGAACCAAATGCCGGAAGTCTATAATTTACTGCCACCAATATGTGAAAAACTGGATATAAACGTACCAGAACTGTACTATATCAAGTCTAAAGAAATGAACGCAGCTACAATGGGTAGCACCACTCCTTATGTATATGTTACCTCGAAGATGGTAGATAAGTTGCCTTTGGAGTTATTATCAAGTGTACTGGCTCATGAATGTGGACATATAGCGTGTAGACATTCGTTGTACCATTCGATCGCGGGACTACTGGTGAATGGAATTGAAAATAGTTCATTCAATGATTTGCTCCCGATTAGGAAATTGCTCACACCTAATCTGATTAGGGCACTACTGTTTTGGGATAGATGCAGTGAATTGTCAGCAGACAGAGCTGCAGTCCTATGTGATGGAACTGCTGATAAGACAATAGATGTTCTTTTAAGGGTGCATGGCTATGGAGAGAATGTAAATAGAGAAGAGTTTTTGAAACAGGCGATGGATTTACGTGATTTTGTAAATTCATCTAATGCAAATAAGGTCTTTGAGCAGATGATGGTACAGGGAGAGAGCCACCCGAGGATGGCTACCCGTGTATATGAGTGTTATGAGTGGTCAAAGTCTGATAGATATAAGGGAATCGTAGATGGTACTTATACCATAGAAATGAAGAAGACAGATGATGAAGCAGATGTGCAGGAGGAAGAAGTTCTCGCAGCGGATGTTAATATTGAAGCACATAATAAGCCAAATGGGGAAAAGGTAGATTCCTCTGATATCACATTTGATGTAGATGCCGCACTTAATGCAGTAAACAGTGAATTGAACAGATACACGAATCGTGCTGAAGGGATAGATTACTTCATTGGAATTGTCAGTGGTATATTTGCAGGTATTATTGATGCGACCTTCGTCGGTGAAATAAATATAACAAATTCCGAAATCGGACTATCACATCAGCAGGTAAATAATTTTATTCAGGAATATGCCAAATCAAGAGGTTTAGGCGGAGACAGGTTAAAAGATGCAATAAGTGATTTAGAGCAGGCATTTAAGGTTGCACAGGACAATGTCTGGAAAGGTGCAGGCATAGGGGTGTCAGCGAAAAATCACCATCTTGCAGACCTTGCGCATCATCCTACTCCGGTGGGACTTCTGTCATCTATAATTGTACAGTTCTTGCGGATAGGAACATTTGTTAATAAAGAAGGCGAATGGCATTTCATCTTTGTAAAGCCGTCCGCTGACGATATAGTAGAGATACTGGCTCCGGCAGTATTGACAGGACTTCTTAACTGGCTTGTGGTTGTTGCTGAAAAAAAATATGAAGATGATTACGAGAAAGAAGTACCCGAACTCGTACATAAGGTAGCACACATTGTTTCTTCTACGCCTATCATATTAGAGATAGCAAAATGTGCTGATAATTGGTTTGGACATCTCGTTAGTGATATGGGTGGCTCAAAAAACACTGCAGGCGGCGGAATGGGCATTCCGGGAGTCTTTGTTTCGTTTCTCTATGAGATTGCAGCACTTCCGATACTTAAGGATTCTGGACTTCCTGCATTTGTTAACGATTTATACGAGAATCATAAGCTTGATCTTCGTCATGAACTTGTACTATATAAGTCTCTTGGCAGGCAGGCAATACCAGTTGCATTTAATGAAATCTATGCGAGGTTGTTCTTCTTCCTCATACACCTTGAGGGTGAGATTATAGATCATAAAGGGGTAAAGGGGATCGACTGGAGTCATGTAATACCATTTAGAAACCGTACTATGGACCGTGTGATGATGGTGGCAAGCATGACTTTCAATGTTGCAGATACTGTGGATGCAGCAGCTCATGCTGCGATTGAGTCATGCGGCAGTTGGATTGTTTTCTCCGGAAAATTTGTTGCAAGATACAATTATGTCGGTGCCGGAAGAGCAGCACTTGCAATTGTAAAAGAAATCTCGAATGAGAAAAAAGAAGCAGAATTGATTCATGAAAAACTGCTTCTTACGCAGATTAAGACAAGGTCTGTAGTAGAGCAGGTTGAACGATATAAGGTATTGCTCGAGGAGAAGATTGCCGGATTCCTCGCAGAGGATATCACGGAATTTATGGATGGATTTGACTATATTAAACAGGGCTTTAATAGCGGAGATTCTGATCTGGTAATTAAAGGGAATGTAGTTATCCAGCGTGTTTTGGGAAGAGAACCTCAATTTACCAACCAAATGGAATTCGATGAACTAATGGAATCAGATGTTGCGCTGGTGCTTTAAGGAGGATGGACGATGGACAAGAATGAGATGCAAGAGAAACTGAAAAATACTCTTCAGGGGGCTGCGGGCTCAATCAACAATGCTATGCAGAATATGAAGATCCCGGACATAAAGTTGCCAGAACAGGTGACAGGCATATTCAAAAAGAAGGAATCGGTGCAGAATGGTGATGATTCAAATGTGGATGTTGCTGAGAAAGAGGAAATAACCGCTGAGCAGAATACGACAGACCTGGACGTGGGAGAGAAAGCATCTGTACAAGCTGAATCGCAAGCACCAAAGAGTGAAGAAAATGTTATAAGAGCAATTTCAACAAAAAATGCTATCAAGGTATTTTATTACATGATAGCTGTGAATGGAGAATTCTCACATGAAGAGGAGGAGAAGTTCGATGAAATAGGTAAACAAATTGATCCCAATTTTTCTGAGAGCAAGGATGGTATCATTGCTGAGTGTAAAGAACAGATTGCGAAGGTAATCGACTCGGATGATTACTATGATGTTATACAGGATGGAGTAGAGGAGTCTATTCTAATTCCCGATGTAACTGCGGATAGCTTTATTACACCAAAACTGCTTGTTTGGGACTTGCTGACGATTGCCTACAGCGATGAGCAATATGATGAAAAGGAACGTAAGTTGCTTAAGTATATCGTTCGTAAGTTCAATATTGATTCAACTATATTTCTTGAGATGGAGAATTCGTTACAGACCTTGATGGATATTGAGAAAGAAACAAACCGGATAAAGACAACAAACAGACCATATTTGACGATTGAAGCTCAGGTAAATGAACTTGCTGATCGAAGAAATATTATTTTTGAGAGCGTCAAAGATCTCGTTATGCTGTAAGGAGGAAAAGATATGCCATTACCTATATTATTTATTGGAGTAGCAGCGGCAACCGGAGCTTTTGGGGCTGGAAAAACCATTAAAGCAGGTGTCGATTCTTCTACCGCTAAGAAAATCAATAAAAATGCAAATGAGATAGTGGATGAGGCAACAAATTATCTCAATGAGCAGAGGCTTGCATGTGGACGATCTTTGAGTCAACTGGGAGAGGAAAAGCTGTTTATACTGAATACCAATATGACGGCGTTTCTGGATACATTTACGAAAATTAAGAATGTTGATTTTCGAGACAGTATTGGATTGGATGAGCTGAACAAACTGCATATAGCCCAAAAAGAGTTTGTGGAATTGAAAGACCTTGTGAACTTTGCCGGTTCGCTTGCCGGAGGAGCGGTAGCAGGTATTGCCGGAGGTGCTTTAACGGCATTCGGAGCATACGGTGCTGCGCAGGCACTTGCAGTTGCCTCAACTGGTACGGCTATATCCACGCTAAGCGGTGCAGCGGCAACGAATGCGACGTTGGCATTCTTTGGAGGAGGGTCTCTTGCTGCCGGTGGACTGGGTATGGCAGGAGGAACCGCAGTTCTTGGTGGTCTGGTTGCAGGACCTGCGCTTATGGTAATGGGACTTGTTGCCGGAGCTGCGGCAAAGAAAAGTCTGGAAAAAGCTCATACGAATCGCCTGGAAGCAATTCAAATTGCGGAACAGCTAAGTGTAGCTTCGAAACAGTGCGAAGCAATAAGACGAAGAACTTATATGTTTTATAATCTTCTCGCCAGACTTGATTCATTTTTCTTACCGCTAATTTATAAGATGGAAGACATTGTGACATCGGAAGGCGATGATTATTCACAATATTCAAAAGATTCAAAGAAGTGTATCGCATCATGTGCAAGCTTTGCGGTATCTATAAAAGGGGTTCTTGATACCCCTATTTTGGCTGAGGATGGTACCCTCACGGATGAATCAGGAGAGCGGGCTATATCGACAAAGGAATTTATTGCTCATGTAGTATTATTGGAAGGCTAAGAGAAGACATATGGGATTCATAGGTGAAATAGCAAAAGAGGTGATTGTTGATGGTACGCTCGGAGTAGCTGCCACCGCTTTAGGCGCCATTGGCGAAAAACTTGATGAGGGCACCAGAAAACGTGAAGAAAAGAACAAGAAGAAAATAGCCAAGATTGCCAAGAATAGTAAGTACGCCAACTGTGAAATTTTGGCTATTGATGAAAACGGTGGCATACCAAAATACGAGATCAGGGGCTGCAATTCTCAGATTGAATTTGCAACTTTCACAAAGGGAAATGTTACTTCTATTCAGAACTTCCAGGGTCAGATTATTGCAACCGTTGTATCTGGAAAGATGGAGAAGAAGGGGCATTTCTCAAAGACAAATTTTCATCAGATTATTCAGATGTACATTGCAGGTATGCAATATGGATTTGTTGAGACAAATTATTCAAATGATAATCAGACGATTAAGGTGTCCACAAAAGATTGGAATCTGTGGTTTGGAGTAGATGAAAAGAAATGTGCGATAGATGATATTTTTTCTATTTCACCGCAACAAAAGGTGATGAGTAGAAACTATCTTCTGGAGTATGAGGATGAAGATAAGAAATTGGGTATCATACTTACCGCCATTGCTATAATGGAAGCAAGAAGACAGCTTGAGAAAGCCAGATAAGTGCAATGGAGTTTGAAAAGTTTAGTGGAGGCCAGATTTATATGAAAAAGCAGTTACAATACAAAATCATAGCATTGTTGCTTACGGTCTGTGTGGCAGGAGCCATATTGAACGGGTGTGGAAGTGATGTTACACAGGAAGGAAGTCAAACGGTAGAGGCGACTGGTGATGCGGATTCTGTAAATGAAGGCCTCGAGGTAAGTGAAGTGGATATCGAAGAGGCTAAGAAAGCAGAGGACGAAGCTAAAAAGGCAGAGGAAGAAGCCAGGAAACTCGAGGAAGAAGCTAAAAGGGTTGAGGAAGAAGCAAGAAAAGCCGAAGAGGAAGCAAAAGCAGAGGAAGAACGTCTAAAAGCGGAGGCGGAGGCAAAGAAGGCTGAAGAAGAACGCTTAAAGGCAGAGGCAGATGCAAAGAAGGCCGAGGAAGAACGGCTTAAAGCTGAAGCGGAAGCAAAAAAGGCTGAGGAGGAGCGTCAAAAGGCTGAAGAAGAGGCGGCGAGTGCATTGACGCCTACGCAGCTGACATCTATAAATATGCTGAATTATATGACTGTGCTTACGCAGGAGATAAATACCTCAAAAGGAAATCAAATGTTTCTGGAGGCTGCTCGAACATCTTTATATAATGATACAAATTTGAAGGCGGTTGATACAAGTACTCAAGCACAGATAAAGCAGTTAGTAAGCATCATTGATCAATATCGTATGGTTGATGTGAAAAGGGAGAGGCTGGAATTTATCTATGAGCAGAATCAGGCACAGGCAATTAGGCAGGCAATCCCCAATCCTATGGGACTGCTCAGTGCAGTACAGTCTGGAAGTTTATTAAAGGGAATTGCATCCGTTGTTTATATGGCGGTTGATTCTGCGTCGAGTTATAAATCTGCAAAAAACCAGGCGGAGATCCAGTTTATAAAGGAAGGCTGGGAACTTGATGATACAGAAACTAAGGTATTACAGGATAGTACAACAGCGCAGTTCGATTATATGTGCAATATGGTAAGGAATTATGACTTGCCTGATGAATATGTTGTGAGAGATACGGATGTTAAAGCTTTTGTGGAATGGTCAAATAAGACTAATCTTCAGGCGAAAATTGATTGGTTAAAGGCGAATGAAAAAACCTATCAGAAATTCGGACCATATTGGCTTGAGCTTGTAAAAGATTATTATGAAATGACGGAGTATGATAATTGTCTAAATGCTATTGCTCAATATGAAGAAATTTCCGCAAAAATTACAAGGAAGGATGATGACTACGCACGTGTACTTCCTATGGTTATAATTTCTATGAAGGAAACTCTGTCCCAAAAGGATTACATTGAAAAATCTAGAGCTTATTGCAAAGCCATAATTGACAATACAAAGGATGAAGACTGGGCACTTAGGTATTTTGCGGCACAAATATATATAGATATTTACGGACAATCTAAAAAGACAGAGGATTTAAAGTCTGCATATGATATAGCATATTACAATGCAAATACACTAGTTGATGAGCAGAGGGATTTGAACGATAAATATCTTGCTCCTGTTGTGGAGGAAGAGGCTGAAAAAGGTGCTACCAAGCGTGAAAAAAAAGAGATTAAGCAGTATAACCGACTAATAAAGGAAGAACGTAAAGTTGCAGTTCCACCTATAAGTGAGGCACTATATTTGAACTGTGATATGTTATTTGCAATTGCTGAACAAATAAATATTGATGCAACTGAAAAGAACCGAATTGAACGGCTTTTGCATGAAAACGGAGAGGATTTATTTCTAACGAAAGCGCTAGATAATAGATTTAGGTATGGCAAAGATGTGGATGAATTAAATGCGGATGACGTAGCTCTATCATTTAATGGCGAAAGAATAATAATTCCAGCCATATGCATATCAGATAGATCCCAAGTGATAGTAGATATAAAGGGGGATGTGGATGATACGTTGGATGATTGGAAAGTATCAGAGGTCAAGAGGCCTAAGGAATCTGATTGTGCTGAATATTTAGTTACTCTAAATAGTAAAAAAGGAAAAGATCACAAGTATCAAGTAGGAGAGGTGATAACCATAAAGGTTATCCCAGTTGTGGAATCTCCGGAAGATTCGATAGTTTTTTCATATGAGGTTATCCCAGATAAGAAAGCATTTGTATTTAACGGAATAGCCTTCGAAAGGAAATAGTGAATGAGGCGTTGTGTTGCAATACTGATAGTCATAGCATTTATTTTTTCGAATTCAATTGTATCATTTGCATGTGATGAGAATCAAAGTGATACGCATGTTACCGAAATACTTTTCGGTGATAACGCTTTACGTTATACATCAGATGAGAATACGAAGATGCTGTTGAATGCAGTATATTTGTGTTGCGAACAATCAGATGGCCGTGGACAAGACAAACTTGACTACCTTCATTCAAAAAAAGTAAAAAAAACAGGTTCTGTTAATGATATCAATGTAAAAAACAGCGAACTGATAGAGTGTTCACATATTGTGTGGGGAAATGATTATATAGGAAACACAAAAGCGAGTACGAACAGAAGGGGTATTCTGCAAAGAACCGTTAATAGGGTGTTTGATTTTGGAACATTTAATAATTGGTTTGGCAGTGATTCGGGGAAATGTAACAGCTTTGCAGCGATACTGTATTATTCGCATATATTATCAGACTATCTGGCTGATGATCCCGAAGATACCAGAACATCATATAAAGGTAAAGAAATATCCTCGTATAGTGGTCAACCATATGTTGAATTAAATGGCAATAAACCAAACTTTTCATCAGTTCAGAGGAATAGCAAGGACTCGTTTGTAAATTATAGTCAATTAGATACATATGGTAGAGCCGGTGTTGCCTTTGCTTGCATTAGCTCGGAAATGGTATCAAATGTTGGACCAAGAGCAAACATGGTGAGTATTAAACCTACTGGGTTTAACTTAAATAAGGATAACTATTCTGGTATCGTCAACTCACAACCTCCTTATTTATACAACAGATGTCATCTTCTGGCACATTCACTTGGAGGAGACGAGATTCCTACTAATCTTGTTACTGGAACTCGATATATGAATACTGAAGGGATGGGGGATTTTGAGGATAAGATATTAAAATACATACAGAAAACCGGAAATCATGTCCTATACCGTATTACTCCTGCATTTTCGGGTAATAACTTGATTGTTTCCGGCGTACAGTTAGAGGCCTATTCTGTGGAAGATATGGGCAAGGGAATAAGTTTTAACGTCTATTGTTATAATGTGCAACCTGGTGTGAACATCAATTACCTTACTGGAGATAACGAGTTGGCTGATTTAATAAGCTACTCTGGAGGAGGGATACCTTTTGCTGTGAATAATCCAAATGATAATAATCCCGATCTAATATATGAAATGAATCGACATTTAGAGATACTTTTTGATGATCAGAAGGGAACGGGGATATATACAACAATGATGGGGGATATAAATACTATTGGATATGAGGCAAGATCCTTAGGAACATTAGATGAAACATCAGCTCAGACATATGCAAAAATGAAGCAATGTGAATACAAATACTATCAGACATTGAGAACCTATGTGCCGATGCTGCTAAAGAATGAAGATTTTTTTAATGAGGTATTCAAATAAAAGAAAGCGACACAGGAGAGATATGATATGGCCTTTCAAATCATTAGAAATGATATAACGAAGGTATCCGCTGATGCCATAGTAAATACAGCGAATCCGGAGCCCAAATATGTCAGTGAGACAGACTATGAGATTTATACGGCAGCAACGCCCACCTTTGCATTAAGTGTGCGGTATATCATCCATACTGTTGAGCCTGTATGGGTTGATGGTAAGCATGGCGAGTGTGAAGCGGTCAGGAACTGCTATTTGAACAGCCTTAAGCTGGCAAAAGAGCTTGGTTGTGAGAGTATTGCATTTCCATTGATTGCTGCCGGGGGCTACGGGTTCCCAAAGGCGGATGCTCTTCAGATAGCAGTATCGGTATTCAGTGAATTCTTGGCTGAAACGGATATGCAGATTACGCTTGTGGTATCCGATGAGGCGTCATTTGTACTGTCAGGAAAGATATTCTCCGGTGTGGATGCGTTTATTGATGAGAATTATGTCGCAGAGTGGTTTGATGAAGAGGAATGCGCAGAAAAGCCCATCATGGCAGCGTCTATGGCGATTGCGGCTGCAGCGGAATCCAAGCCGGAACGTACTCTTGATGATCTTATGGCGCATGTGGGCGAGACATGGCAGGAGAGTCTTTTCAGGTTGATAGATGAGAAGGGCTATACGGACACAGAGGTGTATAAGCGTGCCAATATCGATAGGAAGCTTTTCTCCAAGATTAGGAGTAATTCGGAGTATCAGCCAAAGAAGATTACAGCGGTCGCCTTTGCGCTGGCTCTGGGACTAAGTCTTGATGAAACAAAGGATCTGTTGGGGCGAGCGGGATATGCTCTGTCTCCAAGCAGCAGGTTCGATCTTATCATTGAGTATTTCATAGGACAGGGGGTCTATGACACATACACCATAAATCTTGCTCTGTTCGAGCATAAACAGCCACTTTTGGGAGAATGATAAATGTCGCTTCCCATGCGACCATCGGGATAATGGGATTTAATATACTTACCTCAGAACAGAGAAATCAGCCGGATATCGGCTCACAGGGAAAGAGAGGTAAGTAACTATGAAAAAAGGTTTAACGGAAATCGTTTTTATCCTGGATCGCAGCGGTTCTATGTCAGGACTTGAGGCTGACACAATCAGAGGATATAACTCTATGCTGAGCAAGCAGAAGAAGGAAGAGGGAGAAGCCATTATCTCCACAGTCCTCTTTGATGACCGGACAGAAATTCTTCATGACAGGAAGAATCTGGAAGATGTTGAGCAGATTACGGAGAAGGAATACTATGTCAGGGGTTGCACGGCTCTTCTGGATGCAGTAGGAGGAGCAATTCATCATATCAGCCATATCCAGAAGGAGTTGCATGAGGAAGAAAAGCCTGAAAAGACGCTGTTCATCATCACGACTGACGGTATGGAGAATGCCAGCAAAAAGTATTCTTACGATAAGGTCAAGAAGATGGTGGAGAAGAAGAAAAAGAAGAATCATTGGGAATTCGTCTTCCTCGGAGCCAACATTGACGCAGTTGAAGTGGCAGGTAGATTCGGAGTTGCGGCCAACAGAGCTGTGCGTTATGAATGCGACAGCGCAGGAACGGCACTCAACTTTGATGTGATGTCAAAGATGGTAAGCTGTGCGAGAGCCTGTGGCTGCGCAGCGGATATGGAAGAAGCATTTGATGATGATGAGATGCTTGCCCCTATTCAGGCAGATTATAAGAAACGTCATAAGAGGGATGAAATTGCAGTTAAAATGTGATAAAATTGTTAATTATAAGTATATTTGATGTCATTCAATTACAGCCAAATGGCGAAAATGCATAGAAAAACTATGGTTTAAGAATGAAAGGAACAGACAAGAGATGACAGATGTTTTACAAGTGATCAAGGAAAATATCAATTTGGTTATTCTGCTATTTGGAGCTTTGCTAACAGCCTTACTGCTTTTTAATGGTTCAAAGCTGTCATCACACAAGAGCCGTATTGAGGAGGCTGTAAGCAGAAGGAACAAAAAATGGGCTGTGAATCCCATAGACGGTGCGGTTATTGATGAGGATGATGAAGATGCCTCAATTACACCTGACACAATAAGGCAGTATGAAAGAGATTTTAATAAAGATTGTGCCATGCATAATGTTTTTTCACAGCTAATTCCGGTTTTTCCTTTAATGGGTATTCTTGGAACTGTAGCAGGTTTAATGCTTGAAACAAATGCAGCAGATATTGAAGGCATGATGGCATCAGTGGATACAGCATTATCTTCTACCTTTTTTGGACTGGTTTTTGCTATACTTTTGAAAATTATTGATGCAGTGTTTCCTTCAAAGATTATTGAAGATGTAGAAGTAATGTTGGATGATTACAGCAAAAAGATAGATATTGCTGATATGATCCAGAAAATGAAGACCAATAACTGAGCGAGGATGTAATGATGCGTAGTAAACGAAGGAATACCGGAATTGGCGTTTTTATTGATCTTACCTCTCTTCTTGATATTATATTTATTCTCCTGAGTGTAGTTATGTGCAGTTATTATAGTGAGCAGCAGAATGCAATTTCGGCACAGGAATCCTTGTCTGCGGCAATAGCAGATGCAGAAGCAAACTCACAAATATATTCTGATATGATGGAGACACAAAATGATTTACAAAATTTTGTGTGGACAGCATCCATTGTAGTTCCATATGAGCCGGATGAAATAACATTACGTCACATAAAAGTGTTAAGAGAAGATACGGAGATAATGTCTATTGAGCTTGTTGGTAACGATGTTGAAGATAATATAAAGAAATTTAAGGATAGTCTTACGGAATATGTAAAGGGGCATCCGGATAGACCGGTAATCATTTCGCTGAATGAAAACAACGATAGTATTCTGTATCGTGATGAAAGAGCAGTAAATGAAATTTTGAATGAATTAGCGGGCAGCTACAGTAACGTGTATATAAAGGGAAGCATAAGCGAGGAATAATTGTGATACCATACATATTGATTATTGCCGGAATTGTTGCAGTAGCATATGGATTGACAGGCTTGATAAGAATGGCTCTGTTGCCCCTTGTTCGTGCGCATCAGGTGGTTTTCAAAAGGAAAGATGACTATCTTTTTTATGAGAATGAAAAGGGACAAAGAGTATTAAAAAGTCAAATGAAATTCCTTTTTAATATATACATTACGCTGGTAATTGTAGGAATACTTTTCATAATAACGGGATTCTATGCGGGCTTTACCGAACATGGTTCCAAATTTTGGCTATATAAGATACTTTATTCTTCCGGAGAAGCGCAGCACAGCGACAGAATTACCGAGGATGGACAATATATTGCTTCTGATGGAAAAGAGTACAATTTTTATATCTTAATAAGGGGTTCAAATATTTATTTCAAAGACGAGTTATGTGAAAATCAAAGCGCCCTGGAAGAAAAAATCAAGGTATTTGACCGAACTAATACAATCGTCATTTATGATGATTTTGCGGTTTCCTCTGCATATCATTCAGTGGTTGGTTTATTAGACAAGTCAGGAATACATTATATAGAGGAAGGTAATTAATGAAAAAGAAACACAGTGTGCTTCTGCTGATAATAATAGCTGCATTTATGCTGATTGGATTTGCAAAAAAGGAAGTAAGATTGCTGGATGATAATAAGCTGATTATATTGGATAAGGCTATCGATTTGGCAAAACCCGGAGGAATGTCGGGTAATTCACAGGGCGAACCCCAGGGGAACATTGCGAATGGAAAAGAAGAGTCCGGGGGTGGAAATAATATAGAATATGGAAATCCGGATAATATAACAGGGAAGATTGTCATTAGGATAAGAGGAAAGAAGATTTCTTATACCTTCGGGGACATCAAAAATGATGATATTTCCGATACACAGTTAGAAAGCAGAATTCGTTCGGATTATAATGCGGGCGTACAGGTTATTCTTATGGATGATTTTGCAGAGGCTCATGCATACAAGGCTGTGCGTGAAATTTTAAATAAGCTTAAGAATAATGTTGGACTGACTTATAAGGAAGAACAGTATACGGGAGGTGAGTGATTTATGAATACAAAGAGATTTGCATTGATGTTACTCATATTACCTGTAGTGACTGTCCTTTGTGGTTTTTCATTTTTTAAGCAGAATACTGTTTTGGTGGACACGTCGAATAATCATGTATATGAACAGACTTCCGCAGATGACATATTGTCAGAGTTTGAAAAGGATAGTGACGCTGCCAAAGATAAATATAAAGGCGGTTATTATATTATCTCGGGAAAAATAGAACATATTTCACAAAAAGGCGATACAATCGAGATAGTAGGCTCATCACATAAGGATGATCATATAATATGTTCCTGTCCTAAGAATCTAAGGACAGAGGCATTAGCATATAATGAAGGAGATGGGATAGCTGTTTTCGGGAAAATAACCGTTGATTTGATTGATAGGGAAATACATCTTGAAGCCGACAAGCTTAGTTCAGTCCCTTTGGTAAATAAAACCGGCGTTTTTTATCTGCTGGATGGAACTAACATTGACAAAAACAGTATGAGCAGAAGAACTCTTAATAATGGGACAGTTAGCTATTATATTCCGTCTACATGGAAGGAAGTTGAACATTCTATAATTGGAGAAGAACTTGGAACGATTGAAGGGTATCAGTATGTTCTCAATAAGCTTCCCGGCAATACGGATACTGTTCCGGAATCATTTTTTGTGTGTTATTTTGATAACGATTCAAAATTGGCAAATCGTGATGAAAAAGAAGAAACTGAACGTATAGAAAAAGCAATCATAAAAAATATTTCAGATGAAGGCGATAAAATCAAAGATGTAACAACATATTATGGTGTGAAATACAATTATTATAAGAGCATATATAAGGGGAATCGTTTGGAGTATATTTTTCAAAAAAACGGTAGCGATGGCTTGGTTATGTATCTCTATGTGTATACAGACGAAAAACATCTTTCGGATGTGCTGTTTGTAACCAGATTTCTTGAAATTGTGTCAAAATAAAGGGGGAGAATATTGAGGGGCATAACAGGAAGATATCGTAGCTTACCAATATTTTTTCAATACTGCACTTCCCACATTTCCCTTGAATTTTTCGGCATATTTTGGTAGCCTTAAAGTGACGGTCAGATATACCAGACAGCTTACGCAAAGGAGAATGAAAGTATGCTGAATTTCAAGGATGCATTTTTCGCACGGCTTTTTGAATCTTTAGACAACAATTCCATGCTTATGGCGGTTGACGAAAACGGAGAGTATCAGCCTATCTGGTGTTCAAGAGAATACGCAGAGATGATGGAGGGTACGGTGGAGGACTGTATCCGCTATGAGACGGAGGAGGAGAACGTCTCCGTACATCCGGAGGACAAGGCTGATGTTGCATATCTTTTCAATAATCAGAAGACCAAGGATGGCAAAAATTCCCTTACGATACGTAAGCTTACCCTCAAAGGCAACGAAATATGGGTCAATGTGCATTATGCCTTTGTCAAAGAGGACAATGTACAGTATGTATACTGCAATTATACGAATGTGACGGAGCTTAAGGCGAGCCAGCAGCAGACCCTGGCAATGTATCAGGAATTAAACAAGGAGCTGGAAGCTCTGTCGAATCAAAGTCTTGCAGCGCTCCGCTCCAATCTCACAAAGGGCGTTGTGGAGGAGGTCAGGGGTACCGATTTATATGATGTGGACAAGGCGGGTGCGCCCATCAGCGATTTGATGACTGTGCGTCTTGCGAATATGCCCATTGCCTCCGACCGTGAGACATATCTTAAGACCTTTGACTTAGAGAAGCTTAAGGAAAAATATTATCTGGGCGAGGGTCCTGCCTCCCTTGTGATCCTTTCCAGAAGACAGTCCGGAAGGCAGTGCTTTATCAAGTATTCTGCCGCTATGCGTAAGGATCCTTTGACAGGGGATGTGATCGTGCTTGGCGTTGAGACGGAATACAATTCCCAGAGGGTTTCGGAGGTGCTTAATGAGAAGGTGCTTGCCAAGCAGTATGATATGGTATGCTATATCATTGATGAGAGCTACGGCGTATCCATCGGAGAGGCAGAAAACATCAAGAAGGGCAGTATTTTCCCTAGGGAACGTGACGGAATCTATATGGACTATATCCGTGAACAGGTATTGCCCCATATTGCAGAGGATGAAAGGGAGAATACGCTTGCGGCGCTGTCCCTTGACACGATAGAAAAGAAGCTTGAAACAGAAGAAACCTACAGTGTTGATGTGGAGTGCATTATAGATGATGAGGTATTTTACAAGCGCTTTATGTTCTATGCAGTAGAGAGGGAAAAGCGCTTTTATCTTTTCCTGAAATCCGATATGACGGAGCTTCTGCGTGAGCAGAGGGAGAGAAACGAGCTTTTGGAGAATGCGCTTCATGAGGCAGAGCAGGCAAATGTGGCAAAGACCGCATTCTTAAGCTCTATGAGCCATGAGATACGTACTCCTATGAATGCGATAATAGGTCTTGACAGCATTGCGCTGAAGGATTCCGGTATTTCGGAGCAGACCAGAGAGTACCTGACCAAAATCGGAGGCAGCGCAAAGCACCTCTTGGGGCTTATCAACGATATTCTCGATATGAGCCGCATCGAGAGCGGAAGAATGTCCCTTAGAAACGAGGAATTTTCCTTCCGTGAGATGTTAGAGCAGATAAATACAATGATAAACGGTCAATGTCAGGATAAGGGGCTTACCTACGACTGCCGCATTACAGGGCTTGTGGATGATTATTACATCGGCGATGATATGAAGCTTAAGCAGGTTATCATCAATATCCTCGGCAACTCCGTAAAGTTTACTCCTGAGGGCGGAAAGGTATCCTTCAATGTGGAGCAGCTCTCTCAGTTTGAGGACAAGGCGGCTATACGGTTTACGATGACGGACACCGGTATAGGCATGGACAAGGAATATCTGCCGAAGATATTTGATGCGTTCTCACAGGAGGATTCCGGCAGGTCAAACAAATACGGTAGCACCGGGCTCGGAATGGCAATCACGAAAAACATTGTGGAAATGATGAACGGCGATATTACCGTGGAGAGCGAGAAGGGAAAGGGCACTACCTTTACAGTGACCGTGACGCTCAAAAAGACGGACAGACGGGCAGGAGATTCCGGCACGATACGTCCGCAGGATATGCATGTGCTTGTAATTGATGATGACAAGGTGGCATGTGAGCATGCAGTGCTTGTGCTTGAAGAGGTAGGAATTGTCGCCGACACGGCGTTAAACGGCAAGGACGCCATAGAAATGGTAAGACTGCGCCATGCAAGGCAGGAGGCATATAATCTGATTCTTGTGGACTGGAAGATGCCGGAGCAGGATGGGATCGAGGTTACGAGAAAAATCAGGGAAATTGTGGGGGATGATTCGGCAATCATCATTCTCACGGCATACAGCTGGGATGATGTGGTGGATGAAGCGCTTGAAGCGGGAGTGGACAGCTTTATGGCGAAGCCCCTCTTTGCGACGGGTGTAATGGACGAGTTTAAGTCCGCCATCTGCAAGAAGAATGTCGGACAGACCAAGGAGGTAAAGCGAGCTGATCTTGCGGGAAGGCACATACTTCTTGCGGAGGATATGTTTATCAACGCAGAGATTATGAAGCAGCTTTTGACAATGAGAGAAATGCAGGTTGACCATGCGGAAAACGGGCAGCTTGTTCTCGAAATGTTTGAAAAGAGTGAAGAAAACTATTACGACGCAATCTTAATGGATGTGCGTATGCCGGTAATGGACGGTCTCGCCGCAACGCAGGCGATAAGAGCCCTCGAAAGGGCTGACGCAAAGACTGTTCCCATCATTGCGATGACTGCCAACGCCTTTGACGAGGATGTGCAGAATTCGCTGCAGGCAGGCATGAATGCTCATCTTTCAAAGCCTGTGGAGCCGGAGCATCTGTATGAGACTCTGGAGGTGCTTATAAAGGATTAAAGAAGCGAGCGGGGTTATTCCCCGCTCGCTCCGTAGTTGGACAACACTCTGGCGGAAGGGTCGTTGACATTGCAGCCCTCCCACTCCTTGTTGGGCATCCAGAAATCCACTACCATATTGGACTGCCCGGGATAATATTTTTCAAAGATTTCCCTGTATAATAAGGATTCCTTTGTGAAGGGCTTTGCGTGGGTGTACTTCTGCACAGCTCTTTCGTATTCTTCGTCCGTGTATTTGCTCTCGGCATACTCCTGCAGATCATCCCTTAAGGAATGTCCCACAGCGTCGGAGAATGCCGCCTTTTCACGCATAAGAATGGAATGGGGTATAAGCTTATCCTCCTCAAAGGCATGGCGCAAAAGATATTTTCCTATGCCGTAGGTGTTTAATTTCTTTTCGGGGTCTATCTTCATCACATAATCCACAAAATCCAAATCTCCGAAGGGAACCCTCGCTTCCAGGGAGTTTACGGATATGCAGCGATCCGCACGGAGCACATCATACATATGAAGCTCTCTTATGCGCTTTGCGGCTTCCTCCTGAAAGCTCTCCGCATCCGGCGCAAAGTCCGTGTATTTGTAGCCGAATAGCTCATCCGATATCTCCCCTGTGAGTACCACCCTGATATCAGTGTTTTCGTGTATCCACTTGCACACAAGATACATTCCTATGGAGGCGCGGACAGTGGTTATATCGTAGGTTCCCAACGCCTTTATGACGGGCTCCAATGCATTTATCACATCATCTTTGTTTATGATGACTTCATGGTGATTGCTTCCTATATAATCGGCAACCTCTCTCGCATACTTCAAGTCTATGGCGTCGATATCCATACCGATGGAGAAGGTTTCAAGGGGCTTACCCAGTATCCTGGCCGCTGCGCCGCATACAAGGGAGGAGTCAAGTCCGCCGGACAAAAGAAAGCCCAGAGGAGCATCCGCATCAAGACGCTTTTCTATACCGAGAAGGAGCTTATCGTGAATATTTTTTGCAATCTCATCCACGGAATCATCACTGTATCCGCCCTTTACCTTGGAGGGATTCCTGTAGCAGACAAACTCTCCGTTTGCATAGTAGTGTCCGGGAGGGAAGGGCATTATCCTGTCGCAGAGCCCCACAAGGTTCTTGGGCTCCGAGGCAAAGACGATCACTCCGTCCTCATCATAGCCGTAGTATAGAGGGCGTATCCCGATAGGATCCCTTGCGGCAATATATGTGTTTTTGGCGCCGTCAAATATGACGCAGGCAAACTCCGCATCCAGCATTGCAAACATTGACACGCCGAGCCTCTCATAAAGGGGCAGCATTATCTCACAATCACTTTCGCTTTTGAATTTGCAGCCAAGGCTTACAAGATACTCCTTTAACGGGCGGAAGCCGTACAGCTCGCCGTTGCAGACAAGAATATTTCCTCCTCTGCAGAAGGGCTGCATGCCGCTTTCGTTAAGTCCCATTATGGAAAGCCTGTTAAAGCCCATATATCCGTTTCCGGTGTCTACACTCCGGGTCATGTCGGGACCTCTTGAAGCTGTCCTTTCCAGATATTCCTTGAATTTGTCCAGAGTTACCTTGCCGGAAACTCCGCAGTAGGTCATTATCGAGCACATATTGTTTCCTCCGAAATAAAAAAGGACAAAGCTGCCAAAAGCTGACATCTTTGTCCGACTGATACTGATAAGATAAACTCTTATTTTTGTTTTGTCAAGTACAAAATAAGCTGTCTTACAATCTCGGGATGGGGAGCGTCCCCCACAAAGCCCAGAGCAATCCGCCCCTCCTCATAAAAGGGATATGAAGCCGCAAACTCGGCGTTTTCATCCACATATATCCCTATGGGAACAGGGGAGGTCATTTTTTCCGGTTCATTGCCCTTGGGTACTGTCTTCAGGCGGTTCTCAACCGCCACGGTTTCATCGATTTTTTCAATCTCGAGCTCTATATCCCTGTCGATATAATACAGATACGGGGAGAGGGCATCAAGCTCTTCTGCAGAAAAAATTTCCCCGAGGCTGTTGAATGCGTCTGAGTAGGCATAGCGGTCAATCAAATCCGTATGCGCTATTATCACGTCAAGCTGCCTTGCGGCTATCATTGCGGTAAGCTTTTCCGAGGATGCGATATTTGCCGTGGTCATTACATCGAAGGCTATCTCGTAGGATACGTCAAAGCTTACATCCTGCTTATCCGTGTCTATCATGGCATATTCCATAAAGGAATTTTTGAAATCGTCCGTGGCGGAATACGGGCTTGCGTTCAAAAGCGCCGCCTCCAGTACATAGTCCTTTGCGGTAACTCTTTCGTGTATGAACATCAAGGCAAATATGAGCGTTACGAGCACAACTATCGTGTGTATCTTATAATAATCGAAAAAATAGGATATCTTTTCCTTTAAGGGGGCGTTTTTGATGCTTTCCCGCTCCTTTTTGAATTCATCCATCGCAGCCATAAAAAATCCTCTTTATCTTTATATTAAAACCACATACTGAATAATAAATAAAAATCGTGAGACTGTCAATCTTGAAACCCGTATGTATTTAAGTTATAATCACAGACAGTTATCCATCCCCAAAGGATTTGAAAGGAGATTTGGTCTTATGGAAGAAACCTATGTAGAATGGCTTGTAAAGGGTAAAACCTCGACTGCCTCGGTTTTTCTTAAATATTTTCTGATAGCTTTAGCCGTGATATTCGGACTTGCCTCATTTTTGTTTGGCGCCTTCGTGCTTCTTATCGCCGTAGTCTTGGGCGCAGCGGCGTATCTTGTGCATATTCTTTCAAATGTGGAATATGAATATCTGTATCTTGACAAGGAGCTTTCCGTGGACAAGATTTTCGCCCAGTCCAGAAGAAAGAGGGCGGCAACCTACGAAATCGGGCGTATGGAGATACTGGCACCCATTAAATCCTATCATCTTGCGGATTACAATAACCGCACCGTAAAGGAAATCGACTATTCAGAGGGTGCCTCCGAGCCGGACGACAGATATGTTATGTACTATGAGGGGAATCAGAAGATAATATTGAGCCCTAATGATGCCCTCGTTAAGGCGATAAAGAATATCGCTCCGAGGAAGGTGTTTACGGATTAGTTTTTGCGGTTGACATAGGGGGCAGATTTTTGTAAAATTTATTTATTATACTTTTTTCACAAATGTTTCTTATATCTATTAAAGAAGGAGAAGAAAAATGGGACAGATTATTGGCGAAGGCATTACTTTTGACGACGTATTGCTTGTACCGGCTTATTCGCAGGTCATACCTAATCAGGTGGATCTGACCACAAATCTTACGAAGACAATAAAATTGAATATTCCCATGATGAGTGCGGGCATGGATACCGTGACAGAGCACCGTATGGCTATCGCAATGGCTAGACAGGGCGGTATCGGCATTATCCACAAAAATATGTCCATAGAGGCTCAGGCAGAAGAAGTCGACAAGGTAAAGCGCTCGGAAAACGGCGTAATTACGGATCCCTTTTCTCTTTCTCCCGAGCATACCCTGAAGGATGCGGACGAGCTTATGGCAAAATTCCGTATATCGGGCGTGCCTGTCACGGAGGGCAAAAAGCTTGTGGGAATCATCACAAACAGAGACCTCAAATTTGAAAAGGATTTCACAAAGAAGATAAAGGAGTCCATGACCAGCGAAAATCTCATTACCGCAAAGGAGGGCATAACCTTAGAGGAGGCAAAGGAAATCCTTGCCGCCGCAAGAAAGGAAAAGCTTCCCATTGTGGATGATGATTTCAATTTAAAGGGACTTATCACTATAAAGGACATAGAAAAGACCATAAAATATCCCCTTTCTGCAAAGGATTCGCAGGGAAGGCTTCTCTGCGGCGCAGGCGTCGGAATTACGGCAAATGTTTTGGAGAGAGTCGAGGCGCTTGTGAATGCAAAGGTCGATGTGGTGGTTTTGGATTCGGCGCACGGTCATTCACAGAATGTGCTTAACTGCCTGAAGATGATAAAGGAGAAGTTCCCCGAGCTTCCGGTTATAGCGGGAAATGTGGCGACGGGAGCCGCTACAAAGGCGCTCATCGAGGCGGGAGCGGATGCGGTAAAGGTCGGTATAGGACCCGGCTCCATCTGTACGACCCGTGTTGTTGCAGGTATCGGAGTTCCGCAGATTACAGCCATAATGGACTGCTACTCTGTCGCAAAGGAGTACGGCATACCCATCATAGCTGACGGCGGAATCAAGTATTCCGGCGATATCACAAAGGCTATTGCAGCCGGCGGAAGCGTGACAATGATGGGAAGCATGTTTGCCGGATGCGAGGAGAGCCCCGGGGAGTACGAGCTTTTCCAGGGAAGAAAGTACAAGGTTTACAGAGGAATGGGCTCCATATCGGCTATGGAGAACGGCTCCAAGGACAGATATTTTCAGGAAAACGCAAAGAAGCTTGTGCCCGAGGGCGTAGAGGGACGTGTAGCGTACAAGGGACTTGTGGAGGATACCATATTCCAGCTTTTGGGAGGCCTGCGCTCCGGTATGGGATATTGCGGAGCCCACAATATAGAGGAGCTTAAGGAGAACGGAAGGTTCGTGAAGATATCCGCCGCATCCTTAAAGGAGAGCCATCCCCATGACATACATATCACGAAGGAAGCGCCTAACTACAGTATAGAGGACAGGTAATACAAACCGCACCGTATATTTAGGAGGTATTATGATTTCATTACAGGACGAACTTAAAAACAATTCATATCCCGGCAGGGGAATAGTTATGGGAAGGAGCGCAGACGGTCATTTCGCCGTCACGGCATACTTCATAATGGGCAGGAGCGAGAACTCCAGAAACCGTATATTTGTGGAGGACGGAGAGGGCATAAAGACCAAGGCGTTTGACGAGTCCAAGCTTACGGATCCGAGCCTTATAATCTATTCTCCCGTGAGAGTTTTAAACACCGCCAAGTTTACCATTGTGACCAACGGCGACCAGACCGACACCCTCTATGATGAGATTGCTGCGGGACACACCTTCGAGCAGGCGCTCAGGAAGCGTGAATTCGAGCCGGATGCGCCGAATTACACCCCTCGTATCTCTGGGACCATGCATGTGGAGAACGGAAAGTCTGACTACAAGCTTTCCATATTAAAGAGCAATTACGGTGACCCCTCGTCATGTCTGCGCTTTGAGTATTTCTATGAGAAGCCCAAGGCAGGGGAGGGACATTTCATCCATACCTACAAATCCGACGGAAATCCCCTTCCCAGCTTTGAAGGAGAGCCGAAGGTAGTGGGGATGCTTAACAATATCGACGAGTTTACGGAGCTTATATGGAGCTCGTTGAACGAAGAGAACAAGGTTTCTCTCTTTGTGCGCTACATAGACATAGCCAACGGGAAATATATGTCGAGAATTGTAAATAAGAATGTGTAGAAAGGTACAGATATGACTGAAATAGAATTAAAATACGGCTGTAATCCCAACCAGAAGCCCTCACGCATCTATATGGAGGATGGGAGTGAGCTTCCTGTTGAGGTGCTTAACGGAAAGCCGGGATATATAAACTTCCTCGACGCTTTCAACGGCTGGCAGCTTGTGAAGGAGCTTAAGCAGGCTACGGGACTTCCGGCAGCCACCTCCTTTAAGCATGTATCTCCTGCGGGAGCGGCAGTGGGGCTTCCTCTTGATGACACTCTGGGAAAGATATACTGGGTGGACGATTTGGGAGAGCTCACACCCCTTGCAAGCGCATATGCGAGAGCAAGAGGCGCAGACAGAATGAGCTCCTTCGGCGATTTCATAGCCTTGTCCGATGTGTGCGATGCCTGCACCGCAAAGCTCATTAAGCGGGAGGTTTCGGACGGTGTAATAGCTCCCGGCTACACCGAAGAGGCACTTGCTATCCTTAAGGAGAAAAAGAAGGGCAGCTACAATGTGATAAAGATAGATGAAGCCTATGTTCCCGCAGAGCTTGAAAAGAAGCAGGTCTACGGCATTACCTTTGAGCAGGGCAGAAACGAGCTTAAGGCGGATGATGAGCTTCTTTCGAATATTGTCACGAAGAACAAGGCTCTCACGGAGGCTGCAAAGCGTGATATGCAGATTGCGCTTATTACCCTCAAATACACACAGTCAAATTCCGTGTGCTATGTAAAGGATGGGCAGGCGATAGGAATAGGCGCAGGGCAGCAGTCAAGGATCCACTGCACAAGGCTTGCGGGCAGCAAGGCGGACAACTGGTTTTTGCGCCAGTCCCCTCAGGTAATGGGACTGCAGTTTGTGGACGGACTGGGACGTGCCGACAGGGACAATGCCATAGACGTATATATGGGAGATGAGTACGAGGATGTCCTTGCAGAGGGAGTATGGCAGCGCACCTTCAAGGTTAAGCCTCCGGTATTTACGAGAGAGGAAAAAAGAGCATGGCTTGATAAGCTTGACGGCGTTACATTAGGAAGTGACGCATTCTTCCCTTTCTCAGACAATATAGAGAGAGCGCACAAGTCGGGAGTGAAATTCATCGCACAGCCCGGCGGAAGCGTGAGGGATGATGCGGTCATCGAGTGCTGCGATAAATACGGCATGGTGATGGCGTTTACGGGAATCAGATTATTTCACCACTAGGAGAAATTATGGACGAAAAGGAAAGTCGCAATTTTATAGAAAACATCATAGACAAGGATCTTTCGGAGGGAGTGTACGATACCGTACATACAAGATTTCCCCCGGAGCCTAACGGATATCTCCATATCGGACATGCAAAGAGCATTCTTTTGAACTACGGTCTTGCGAAGGAATACGGCGGAAAGTTTAATCTGCGCTTTGACGATACGAACCCCACCAAGGAAAAGACCGAGTTTGTGGAGTCCATAAAGGCTGATGTGAAGTGGCTCGGAGCGGATTTTGAGGACAGGCTTTTCTTTGCGTCTGACTATTTTGACCAGATGTATGAGGCTGCGGTAAAGCTCATTAAGAAGGGCAAGGCCTATGTTTCCGACCTGACCGCAGACGAGATAAAGGAATACAGGGGGAGCCTCACGGAGCCCGGAAGGGATGATCCCTCACAGAACAGAAGCGTTGAGGAGAATCTTGCCCTCTTTGAGGATATGAAGGCAGGGAAATTTTCCGACGGGGAGAAGGTACTCCGTGCCCGCATAGATATGGCAAGCCCCAATATGAATATGAGAGACCCTGTGATATATCGTGTGGCGCATATGTCCCATCACAATACAGGGGACAAATGGTGCATTTATCCTATGTATGATTTTGCGCACCCCATAGAGGATGCAATAGAGGGAGTGACACATTCCATATGCACACTTGAATTTGAGGATCACAGACCGCTCTATGACTGGGTGGTAAGGGAGCTTGAATACCCGCACCCTCCGAAGCAGATAGAGTTTGCAAAGCTGTACCTGACCAACGTGGTGACGGGAAAGCGCTATATCAAAAAGCTTGTGGAGGATGGCATTGTGGACGGCTGGGACGATCCCAGGCTTGTATCCATCGCCGCATTGAGAAGAAGAGGCTTTACTCCCGAATCCATAAAGAGATTTGTGGAGCTCTGCGGCGTGTCAAAGGCAAATGCCTCTGTGGATTATGCAATGCTTGAATATTGCATAAGGGAGGATCTGAAAACCACCCGCCCCAGAGTTATGGCGATTCTAGACCCTGTTAAGCTTATTATAGACAATTACCCAGAAGGGCAGAGAGAGGAGCTTGCCGTGCCGAACAACCTCGACAATGAGGAGCTGGGAAGCAGAAAGGTTCCCTTTGGCAGGGATCTGTACATAGAGAGGGAGGACTTTATGGAGGAGCCTCCGAAGAAGTATTTCAGGATGTTCCCCGGAAACGAGGTTCGCCTTATGAACGCATATCTTGTGAAGTGCACAGGATGTGTAAAGGATGCGGATGGAAATATCACGGAGGTTCACTGCACCTATGACCCGGAGACAAGGGGCGGAAATGCTCCCGACGGGCGTAAGGTAAAGGGTACAATACACTTCGTCAATGCGGCGGATGCTGTTGATGCGGAGGTGCGTCTGTTTGAAAACCTTGTGGACGAGGAAAAAGGAGTATATAATAAGGAGGATGGTTCGTTAAATTTGAATCCGGACTCATTAAAGGTATGTAAGGGCTGCAAGCTGGAGCCTTCTCTTAAGAGCGCAAAGGCTTATGAGAGCTTTCAGTTTGTGAGAAACGGGTTTTTCTGCGTGGATGCCAAGGATTCAAGGGAGGATGCCCTGGTGTTCAACCGTATCGTATCGCTTAAGAGCTCGTTCGTACTGCCTAAATAAAAGATAGGAGAGGTAAAATGGCTGGTTTTTTATCGGGATTGGGAAATCTGGGGCTTGGAAATCTTGAAAATATGGATATTTTCGCAAAAGAGGACAAGGCGCCCGCAAAGGAGGAGGCAGCTCCTTCGGCACAGACAGCGCCGGCGGTTTTGGAGCAGGATCTCATATTTGACAAAAAATTAAAATGCCCCGTGTGTGACAAGGAGTTTACGTCCAAGACTATGAAGACGGGGAAGGCAAAGCTGATAGGCACCGACTTCGACCTTCGCCCGAGGCATGAGGGCGTGGATACGGTAAAATATGATGTGGAGCTGTGTCCCAACTGCGGATATGCGGCGCTTTCAAGATATTTTGACAAGATAGGACAGGCGCAGGCAAAGCTTGTAAGGGAGAATATCAGCAAGACTGTAAAGCTTGTGCCGTACACAGGGGAAATATATTCCTATGAGCATGCATTGGAGAGATACAAGCTCGCTCTGGCAAACGCAGTCGTAAAGAGGGCAAAAACCAGCGAGAAGGCTTATATATGCTTAAAGACCGCATGGATATGCAGGGGTTATATCGAGGAGCTCTCGGGAATGACGCATGGACACAGCGACCTTTCCGAAGAGGCGAGGGCGGAGGCAACCTCTGCGGACGAGATTTCAAGAAAGGAAACCATGGAGGCGCTAAAGCAGGAGGAGGAGAATTCTCTCGAAAATGCTCTCGCAGGCTTTACCGAGGCGAGGATGTCAGAGAATTTCCCTATGTGCGGTATGGACGAGACCACTATGGACTATCTTCTTGCACAGCTCAATTTCCACTTCGCAAAGTATGATGATGCGGCAAAGCTTGTAGCGAACCTTCTAACCAACAGGAATACAAAGCCGGTCATCAAAAATAAGGCATTGGAGCTGAAAGAGAGTATAATTGCGGCAAAGAAAAAGGCATAAGCTATGTTTGACTTAAATATCCAGCTTGATTCAGAGGGCAGCAGACATCTGTATGAACAGATATATGAATATATAAAGACCGGAATAAGGGAGGGGAGACTTCTCAAGGGAGAGAAGCTCCCCTCAACCCGTTCGCTGGCGGAATATCTTTCGATATCCCGTAGTACTGTGGACTATGCTTATGACCAGCTTTTGGGGGAGGGGTATATTGAAGCAAAGCCGTCAAGAGGTTATTTCGTATGCTCCATGGAGGGGCTTTTTGATATAGAGGAGGCCAAAAGAACCGAAGGGGATCCCGAGGACGTAAAGGGCGCAGAGGAAACGGAAAAAAATGAAGCACATGGCAATGATAAGGGGATTCTTGTTGATTTTTCTCCCAACGGTGTGGAGTTTGCGGCGTTTCCCAACAATATATGGGCAAGAATAGCCAGAAATACACTAATATACGGCAGAAAAGATATTCTTTTATCAGGAGATCCCAAGGGGGATATTGACCTTAGAAAGACCATATGCCGGTACCTGCATTCATCCAGAGGAGTGTCGTGTTCATATGAGCAGGTAATAGTGGGCGCCGGCAACGATTATCTTTTGATGCTTCTTAGTCTGATTCTTAAATCCTCAAAGGGCATTCTCTTTGAAAGTCCCGGATACGGGAGAGCATACAGGATATTTAAGAATGCTGGCTTTGAAATATCATTTACCGGAGGGGATTCATGCGGGCTTGATATAAGCAGCGCCCGGGGAGACTTTGATGTAATATATTCCATGCCGGCACACCAGTTTCCCACCGGAGTGGTAATGCCAATTGGACGGAGGGGAGAGCTCTTAAATTGGGCGAAGGAGAAGGAGGGACGATACATAATAGAGGATGACTATGATTCCGAATTCCGTTTCAGGGGTAAGCCCATCGCATCTCTACAGTCCTTGGATAAGAACGGAAATGTGATATATCTCGGAACCTTTTCGAAGGCTCTTGCCCCCGCTATAAGGGTCAGCTATATGGTGCTTCCGGAGAGGCTTCTTATGAAATTTGAAGAAAACGCCGGCTTCTATTCATGTACAGTGCCGAGGCTCGATCAGCATATTCTGGAGGAATTTATAAGCGGGGGATATTTTGAGAGATATTTAAACAAAATGAGAAAGCTCTACAGGGCAAAGCACACAAAGCTCCTTGAAGAGTTGTATGGATTAAGGGGAAAATTTGCTGTTTACGGGGAGGATGCGGGACTTCACATACTCCTTGAAGCAAAGGATGGCACCAAAGATGCCGTACTCTATGATATGGCAAGGGAAGTGGGCGTAAAGGTATATCCGCTTTCGGGATACGCACTAAAAGACCCCCGGGAGAGCAGTACCGTAATACTGGGGTTCGGGGGTCTCGAAATATCGGATATCTCTAAAGGAACAGAGCTTTTGAAAAAGGCGTGGCTTTAGTTTTTGCTCTGACTGTTGTCCTGATTTTTGTTCTGATCCTTGTCCTCATCAAAGAATTCCTCTACAGTAACCTTTGCGGTGCTGTCAATCTCATCCGTTATGTCCTCCACATCGCTTTTCAGCTCCTTGGCACGCTCATCCGCCTCTGCGGACAGAGTCTCCATAAGCTTGTCCGTGGCTGTGGCTGCCTTTGTGGCATAGTTTGAAACGGTGTCCTTGACCTTGTCGGAAACATCCTTGATCTTTTCCTTTGCAGCCTCGGTATTGATGGTAACATACTTTCTGGGCTCGGAAGTCTCGCCGCTGAAATCGTCAAGATCCGTATCCTCATTCAAGAGGGCTTCTTTGTCCTTTTTCTGAAGATAATATACTGCTCCGGCAACGGCACCGACTGCAGCGGAGAATAATAAAAGTTTACCAAGTTTTTTTGACATAACGTTTCTCCTTTTCGTTTGATATATATATCTTAATACAATTAGCTCCAAAAAAAAAGAAAAATATTGAAAAAATTTTGAAAAATAGATGTCAATGTGATATAGTGTATCTTACCGTTAACTTATACGGTCAATTTGAAGGCTTTTTGAGATGAACGATAAATTTTTTGATCTGCGCAAAGAAAAACAGAACAGAATGATAAATGCGGCATTAAAGAACTTTGCGGAAAAGGGCTACAAGCACGCCAGCACCGATGATATGGTGCGGGATGCCGGCATAAGCAAGGGACTTTTGTTTCATTATTTCGGCAGCAAGGTGGGGCTTTATACCTTTGTGTATGAGTACAGCGCAAGATATATGCTGCTTGAGCTTGATACACAGCTTGGGGGAGTGAGCCACGAATTTTTCGAGCACATTAAGCTTGTGGAGAGAGCCAGGCTGAATGCAATGAGGGAGTATCCTTATATGCTCAAATTTCTTGATACAGCAAGGGGAGAGGATGTGAAGGAGGCGCTGCTTGCGGTGGAGGACAGGCGAAACCAGTATGCGGAGGCCTGTGAGGCGCTAAAGGATAGTGCCGATACCGACAGGATACCTGAGGATGTGGATTATATAAAGCTCTGGAATATGATGGAATTTACGATAAAGGGGCTTATGCAGGAACGCTTTCTCGATGCCTCGTTTCAGGCGGATATGCTCTATGACGAGGTAGCTGAATATATAGACCTTATGAGCCGGCTTGTATATAAATGATTTAAGAAGGATAGAAATGTTATTTAGCAGTGTTGAATTTATATTGGTTTTCATGCCGTTGTTTCTGATAGTTTATTATCTGACACCGGCAAAATATAAGAATTATATCCTCCTGACGGGAAGCCTGATATTCTATGCTTACGGGGGCTTGAAGGATCTTGCTCTCCTTTTGTTGTCCTTAATAGTCAATTATTCCCTTTCAAAATGTATTGGGGAATGGCGCAAGGACAGTTTGGGAAAGATTATTTTGACTGTATCGGTCATTTTAAATGTAAGTGTATTGGGCATATATAAATATGGCGGATTGATACTTGAAGCCCTCGGAAGGGACGGAGAACACACTATAACGGGTTTCGGCTCATTGTCGGCTATGCCGCTGGGTCTTTCATTCTATACCTTCCAGATACTTTCATATCTGATAGATATGTACAGGGGAGAAGTTCCGCAGGATGTTAGCTTTTCAAAATATGCGGTATATATAAGTATGTTTCCGAGGCTGGTTCAGGGGCCGATGTTTCAATATTCGAGGGTGGGCAGAGCGCTGGAAGGCAGACATATCACTATATATGATATTCAGAACGGTCTGAAGACTTTTACCATAGGGCTTGCTGCAAAGGTGCTTCTGGCGGACAGGATAGGACTTTTGTGGAGGGACATTCAGGTCACGGGTATTGTCAGCATCTCAACCGGAAGAGCATGGCTTGGTATGATTGCATATTCATTACAGCTGTATTTTGACTTCTGCGGTTATTCCATAATGGCGGTGGGAGTGGGCAGAATGTTAGGGTTTGAGCTTCCGGCAAACTTTGACAGCCCCTATATGTCAAAAGCATAAGGGAATTTTACAGAAGATGGCATATAACTCTCGGAGAGTGGTTTAAGAAATATGTGTACATACCCCTCGGGGGCAGCCGTAACGGCGATGTGGCGACTATAATCAATCTGGGAGTGGTCTGGCTGTTTACAGGAATGTGGCACGGCAGCACATTCAATTTCATCATATGGGCGGCAATTCTGTATACCTGCATCGTGCTGGAAAGAGTGATAGGGGAGAATATGTCCGGAGCATTGAGTGGTCTTTCGAAGAGGAGTTTTTTATATTATGTGCTGGATGTCGTGAAGCATATATACGTGCTTATAATAATAGGTATATCCTGGGTATGCTTTGCACTACCCAATCTCAATGAACTGTTTGAGTATCTGGGCAGGATGTTTGGCTTTGTGAGCGGAGTAAATATCCGTCCCCGGGATTTTCTGACCACGCTCGGCGACTATTGGTATATATTGCTGGGGTGCATCATATGCAGTACCGGAATCGTGGGAAAGCTTTATGAGCGCTACAGGGAGAACATAGTGTGCAAGCTTATCCTTGCGGTGCTGTTCTGGTTCTGTGTATGGCGTGTGATAGTTGAGGGCAACAACACATTTATGTATTCCAAGTTTTAAGGATGGCTATGATAGATTTTTATTACAGGATAAGGGTATATATTTTTCCTGTGGCGCTGCTTTTGCTCGGCGCTCTGTTCATTGTGTTCGTGGACAGATTTGACACCTATGAATCACTCTATACGAGAGCTCATGACAGCATCGTCTCAACGGGAGAAAATATGGGGCTCATCAAGAAAACGGAGGAGATGGTGGTTCCCGTTACTACCGGAGATATATCCACCGTTGTTGAAAAGCCAGAGGAGTCTGATCCCGTGGAGGAAATTACGGATTCAGGCGAGGCGATGCACGGCGAGCGGATAGACGAGCTTACTGAGGAGCTTACCTTTGTAGAGGTGGAGGATGATTATTTCGAGGATGCGGCATTTATAGGAGATTCGAGGGTTGTGGGACTCTATGAATACGGCGGATGGCAGGATATCGCCCACTTTTATGCGGCAGTAGGGCTAAATATATACAAGCTCTTTGATGTTGATATGGATCAGGTGGACGAGGAGGGACATAAATATACTGTAACCCTCGAGGAAGGGCTTACAGAGAATGATTTTAGGAAGATATATATAATGCTCGGCATAAATGAGGTGGGCACGGGCAATGCGGAATATTTCGTAAATGCATACAGGGAGCAGCTGGAACGCATCAAGGAGCTCCAGCCCAACGCCATAATATACGTGATGAGTATAATGAATGTTTCGCAAAATCGTTCAAATAAGGGCGATCACGTAAACAGGGATGCCATCAATGAGAGAAATGAAGCGCTGGCTGAGCTTGAAGACGGCAAGAGGGTGTTTTATCTGGATGTAAACGAGGCAGTCTGTGACGAGGAAGGATATCTCATAGGCGATTACACCTTCGACGGAGTGCATCTTAAGGCGCAATATGTGAAGCTCTGGCAGGATTATCTAAGAACTCACGCCTATGATATAATAGCCACGCAGCAATAACATCCGTGTAATTGCAGAACGCTCGCTATTATACCACAAGCATCCTTGATTATTCCTTATTTCTTACTGCAAAATCCACTCCCGTTTTTGAGGGAACTTCATCATCAAAATTATAATCCTTGCCGGGAAGAAAGGCATTCAGAATAATTCCCACCAAAGCGCCCACCGCAAGTCCGGAGAGGCTTATGGTCACTTCTCCGATATTGAATGCCACAGCGCCGGCTGCGGAATAATTGATGCCGATGGAAAGCACAAGTATTAACGCTGCGATTATTACATTTCTCGTACTGGTAAAATCTATTTTTGTCTCTACAATATTCCTCACGCCGACTGCGGAAATCATACCGTAGAGCACAAGGGATACGCCGCCGCAGGTAGCTGTCGGCATACATCCTATTACAGCCGCAAACTTTGGAGAGAAGGAGAAGAGGCAGGCAAAGATTGCCGCTATCTCTATTACAAGGGGGTCAAACACTCTTGTCAGGGAAAGCACTCCCGTATTCTCACCGTATGTCGTGTTTGCCGGAGCGCCAAAGAGGGAGGCTAAGATTGTGGCGATACCGTCTCCGGTAAGCGTCCTGTGAAGTCCGGGATCCTTAATAAAATTTTTACCCACAGTAGAGGATATTGCGGAAATATCTCCAATATGCTCCACCATTGTGGCAAGGGCTATGGGCATTATTGTCACTATAGAGGTTATAAGCAAGGAGCTGTTTAAATTTCCGAATATGGAGAATGCCGTATTCTCGTAATGAATCGGTATTCCTATCCATGCGGCTTCATTTACGGCGGTAAAATCCACTCTTCCAAGAATTACCGCCAGCAGATATGAGCCTATGACGCCGATTATGATAGGAACAATCTTAATCATTCCCTTGCCCCAGATATTGCAGACAATGACAAGGACTATCGCAACGACGGCAATGAGCCAGTCTGCGGAGCAGTTGTCGATAGCGGACTGGGACAGAGTAAGTCGATGGCTATTATTATTGGACCTGTCACAATGGGAGGGAAGAAGCGCATTACCTTGGCGGTGCCAAATGCCTTTATGAGCGTCGCAAGGGCAAGGTATAAAAGTCCGGAGCACGCTACTCCAAAGCAGGCGTAGGGCAGAAGCTCCTTGTTTGATACGCCGCCCGCCATAGGCGCTATAGCCGCATAACCGCCCAGATAGGCAAAGCTTGAACCTAAGAACGCAGGAACCTTTCTTTTAGTAATAAAGTGAAAAAATAAGGTTCCCAGCCCGGCGAAGAGAAGTGTTGTTGATACATCAAGCCCCGTCAGCATAGGAACCAGTATTGTCGCTCCAAACATTGCAAACATATGTTGCAGACCTAAGAGAAGCATTTTGGGAACACCTAAGGATTTTGCGTCATAGATGCCGGTCTCTCCCAGAGAATTGGAATTACCCATAGGAAACCTCCTGTTTGTTTTCGGATTTTTTCACGAACAATAATATATCTTTTGCATATGTCAGTCAAGAAGAACCGATGAAACTGTATAATGTGGTTTAAAAAACTACATCTTGTAATCTGACACTCGTTGTGATATGCTTACTTCAATTATATTAAGAAATAAAAGGATATTGCAATGAGCGAAAAATTTCATATAATAAGCGACGGCTCCTGTGATCTTCCCCCGGAGCTTGCGCAGGAAAAGAATATAACCGTTGTGCCATTTTATGTGTGCTTCTCCGATGATAAGTATTATAAGGAGATAGAGGAAATGCCGATAAGGCAGTTCTATCAGCATATGGTGGATATACCGAAGGATTATCCGAAGAGCTCCATGCCGTCGACACAGGATTATATCGATTGTTTTACGCCCTTTGTCGAGGATGGGATGCCGATATTGTGCATCTGTATCACGACTAAGTTTTCCGGCTCCTACCAATCCGCACTAAATGCAAAGGAAATGATATTGGAGGAGCACCCCGGGGCAGTCATTGAGGTTATGGATTCCACCATAAATACCGTGCTTCAGGGAAACTTTGTGCTTGAAGCCGTAACTTTGCGTGATGCGGGGTGGAGCCTTTCTGACAGCCTGAGACGCTTAAATGAGATAAAGGGAAGCGGCAGGATATTCTTTACCGTGGGAGGCATTGAGCATCTTAAGAAGAATGGGCGCATAGGCAAGGTTGCCGTTGTTGCCACCTCAGCGCTCAATATCCGCCCTATAATAACTCTTAAGGAGGGCGAGATATTTGCATCGGGCATAAGTAGAGGCAGGGCAAAGAGCATTGAAAAGAGCAGGCTCCTTCTCGTTGATTATCTCAAAGAGAGAAATGCCGACGTAAAGGATTACTCCTTTGACATAGGCTACGGCTATGACAGGGAGGAAGCCTTAAGCTGGCGGGGAGATATAATAAAAATGCTTGCGGAGAACGGATATACACTTACAGAGGATGATCTTCCCTTGTATCAGATAGGCGCAGGCATAGGCGTACACACAGGTCCCTTCCCTCTGGGAGTGACAGTCATAGAGAAGGCTTTAAGTTCTGTATAGATTTAAAGGAGTGAAATTTTGGATACAGCAGCTAAAAGGGATACGGAAACAACAAAGGAAAATAGCAATAAGATAAGGGCGGCGCTTGGAATATCTGTCGCAACAGCATTTATGCTGTGCGTATTCGAACCGTTGAATTTATTTTTTTTGAACAAAAGGGAATATGCTTTTGATGTATATACAATGCTCCCAATGTGTATATTATTGTTTGTATTACTCGGTGGGTTTGAATTTTTATGTCTTTTGATATTTCGCAGATACATGGATAAGATATTTAAGGCATTGATGGTGGTTGCGGTTTCACTCTTTGTATGTCTTTATGTTCAGGGAAATTTTTTGGTGGGTAAGCTTCCGGACTTAAGCGGATTTTATATCGAATGGAGTGAATTTTATCCCCAATATGTTCAGAGCGCCATAGTGTGGAGTGTAATATTTATCATTGTGACAGTGCTGTATTTCCTCTTTAAAAAATATTTTTATCAGGGCACATTTTATTTTTCCTGCTTTATTACGGGAATTTTATTCATAACATTGATATCTGTATGCGTAATGAATGACGGAATGAAGAAGCGTACTGATATTACCGTAACCAGCAAAAATGTTCTGGATTACTCATCCGATACGAATTTTATCATATTGGTTGCCGATATGGTGCGAGGGGACGATGAAAAGGCCATTCTTAAGGATAATCCGGAATTTTGTGATATTTTCACGGATTTTACATATTATGACAATTACACTAGCGGATATATATTTACCTATTATGCTCTGCCCCTCATATTGAGCGGTAAGTGGTATGTGGGAGAGGAGTCAATGGATGAATACAAAAATATGGTATTCTTTGATTCTCCGTTTATAAATGAGCTAAAGGACAGAGGGTATCGCATGGGTATGTATACCGATGAATGTCCGCTTATTGAAGATGCATATATGTATGAGAATATCGTGGATTATAAGTCAGAGCTCAAGGAACCGATAGCTTTTGCGAAGGTTTGGCTTAGAATGGTGGGCTATAAATACGCACCATATTTTCTCAAACGATATACGCAGGTTATGCCGGGAGAGTTTAATACTCATTTTTCAAGAGGAGAAACGTTCAGAAAATGGAATTTTTATGACGGAAACACACCGTTTTACAAGGAATGCACAGACCTTTCCTTCTCCGCAAAGGAAGGGGATTGCTTTAAACTGATACACATTTTTGGTGCACACGGCTATCCCGAAGCATTTAACGAGGATATGGAGCTGGTACCAACGGAGGATTATCAGTCAAGTGTTAAAAGCGTTAATATCATAATAAAAGCATATATCGATCAGCTTAAACAATCGGGCGTATATGATAACTCTGTAATTATGATAATGTCCGACCACGGTACATCATATCACGGGGATATAGGCTTTGGGGGACAGGATGCAATTCTTTTCGTCAAGGGAATAAATGAGCATCATGACGCTATGAGGGTGGATTCCGCACCGATTGCACAGGAGGACTTACTTAACGCATATTTTAAACTGCTCGATGGAGATGACAGCACCGGAATCTTTGAATACAAAGAGGGAGATTACAGGGAACGGCGGTTTTTTAAGGCAAGAGAGGAGAATCCTGTATTCCTTGAATATGTGCAGACAGGACAGGCAGGCGATTCCGATACTATAAAAGAGACAGGAATTACATATTAGCCAGAGACAGCTCTGTAAAGCGCTTCTACATTTTCAAATTCAAATTCAGGCTTATATTCCGTGGAGGCGACATCCTTTGGTGTCGCTTCCCCTGTATACAGCACACAGGTGGAAACCCCCGCATTTATGCCGACTGCGATGTCCGTATAGAGTCTGTCGCCCACGACAAGGGTTTCTTTTGGGGAGAAGCCCGAAAGCTCCTCACAGATTTTTACCATCTCAGGGTTGGGCTTTCCCAGATATTCCGGTTTTTTGTCCGTGGTGGAGGTCAGCATATCGCAGATGGAGCCGCAGTCCGGTATGAAGCCGAAGGGCGCAGGGCAGCGCAAATCCGGATTTGTGCCGTAGAACGGAACGTCAAGGGTAAGCAGAATCTTACTTGCAACGGAGAGCTTTTCGTAGGTAAGCTCGCTGTCATAGGCTGCCACAGCGCAGGCGATATCCGCCTCGCATTTTTCCGTTATGTTAAGCCCGTGCTTTTTTAAATCTTCTATAAAGGACTTTGTGCCCAGTACATAGATTTTTTTGCCGTCGTAATTTTCAAGCAAAAATTTCCTTGTGACAAAGCCTGCGGTAATGAACTGCTCCTCCGTGGTTTCAAGCTTAAACACATCCCTGAAGCGCTCAACATAGTCGGCGGAGCTTTTCGTGGAGTTGTTTGTGATAAAATATGCTCTTCCGCCGATTTTTTCTATGTACGACAAAAGCTCACACGCTCCGGGAAGCAGCGTGTCTCCTACAGCTATCGTACCGTCTATATCGAACAGAAAAAGCCTTTTGTTCTTAAGTCCTGTATTGTTCATAATATTTTCCCTTTCGGATGTTATTGCAGTTATTATACCATAATTACTCGGCGCTCACAATCCATTGTTCGCTGTACCCTCGTAATTACGGCAAAACATCCTTGTTATACCATTTTTTTAGGAAAAGCAAAGGGGGAATGTTTGCTGTACAAAATCCAAAGATTGTTATATTATAACATTAAAACAATTTTTTTGAAAGGTAAAGACTATGAAATTCATCTCATGGAACGTAAACGGGCTTAGAGCCTGCATGCAGAAGGGCTTTGAGGATTTTTTTAAGGAAATAGATGCGGATATATTCTGCCTGCAGGAGACAAAGCTTTCCGAGGGGCAGCTGTCAATGGAGCTTCCGGAATATCATCAATATTGGAATTATGCGGACAAGAAGGGATATTCAGGAACCGCATTGTTTACAAAGAAGGAGCCCCTAAATGTGACTTACGGCATAGGTGTGGACGAGCACGACCATGAGGGAAGAGTGATAACTGCGGAATATGAGGATTATTACTTTATAACCGTATACGTACCCAATTCCCAGAGGGAGCTTACAAGATTAGACTACCGTATGGAGTGGGAGAAGGATTTCCTTTCGTATATAAAGAAGCTGGACGAAAAAAAGCCCGTCATATACTGCGGCGATCTGAATGTGGCGCACAAGGAGATCGACCTTAAAAACCCAAAGAGCAATCATCACAATGCAGGCTTTACGGACGAGGAGAGGGAATGCTTTAGCAGGGTGCTTGATTCAGGCTTTACGGATACCTTCAGGCATTTCTATCCTGACAAGACGGATATTTATTCGTGGTGGTCGTATATGTTCCATGCGAGGGAGAAAAACGCAGGGTGGCGCATTGATTATTTTGTCACATCAAAGCGCCTTGAAAACAGACTTACCGATGCTAAGATACATACCGACATTCAGGGCTCCGACCATTGCCCCGTGGAGCTTGATATAGAATAATGAGCCTTAGATTTTATTTAGCCCCCTCCGGCTACGGAAAGAGCACCGGAATATTCAGGGAAGTACTGTCGGAAGCAGGAACTGACCCGCACAGTGAGTATCTTGTGATCGTTCCCGACCAGTTTACCATGCAGACGCAGAAAGCACTTTCAAAATTAAGCGATACGGGAGGGATACTTAATATTGATGTCTTAAGCTTTTCAAGGCTTTCTCACAGGATTTTTGAGGAGGTTGGGAAACGTGACATCCCTATTCTTGATGATACCGGGAAAAATCTGATATTGCAGAGGGTTGCATCCTCCATAAAGGATAAGCTTGTATCAATGGGAAGCTTTGTAGGGAAGCAGGGCTATATCTCGGAGATAAAAAGCGCAATTTCGGAATTTAAGCAGTACGGCATATCTGTGGAGGATATGGATTCCCTGATAGAGAGCGCAGAGGGGAGGGGAGCGCTTTCCCTGAAGCTAAAGGATTTGAAGCTTCTTTATTCCGGATTTCAAAAATATATCGACAATAAATTTCTCACTACAGAGGACACCCTGGAGGAGCTTTGCGAAGCGCTTGTCAAGTCTGACCTCATAAGGCGAAGCGTCGTGATATTTGACGGCTTTACCGGCTTTACTCCGATACAGTACAGGGTAATAAAAAGAATAATGGAGCTGTCAAGGGAGGTCAGGGTAACGCTTGCGCTGGGGCTGTCGGAACGCCCGAATATCCTTGACGGGGAGCAGAAGCTCTTTCATCTTTCAAAAAAGACCTATGCTGATTTAACCCACATTGCGGATGAACTGCATATAGATATAAAGGATGATGTGTATTACACCGAAGGCTACCGCTATAAGTCTGCGGCGGACATAGGATTTTTGGAAGGAAATCTTTTCCGAAAAACAGGGGCGGTGTATGAGGATATTCCGGAAAATATCCATTTGATAAAAACGGTATCTCCCCGCACGGAAATTTCCGCAGTCTGCACATATATAAAAAGACTTATAATGGAAGAAGGCTATGCCTATAGGGATATCGCCGTGGTTCTGGGAGATATGGAGGGCTATGCCCCTTATGTGGAGAATTATTTCTACAGGGCGGGGATTCCTTTTTATATGGACAGGACAAGGCATATTATCCTCAATCCGCTGACGGAATACATTAAAAGCGCATTGCAGCTCTATATAAAGAATTTTGATTACGAATCCGTGTTCAGATTCCTTCGGACAGGGCTGTCCGGCATTGCGCCGGAGGAAATAGACGTGCTTGAAAATTACTGTCTGAAAACGGGAATCAGAGGAATAGGAAGGTGGAAAAGGGAATACAGAGAGCTTTTCCATGACAGAGTACTTTCCCTGTATGGGGAGGAGCCTGTGAGGGGTAAAAGATACACCGCAAGAGAGCATATAGAGCGGCTTCTTAATTTTCTCGAAAAAAACGGCATTGAAAAACGCCTGCACGATATGGCGGAGGGCTTTAAGGAAAATCAGGATGCAATAAGATTTATGGAGTACTCCAATGTCTATCGCTATATAGTAATGCTCCTTGAACAGATATATGAACTTATCGGTGATGATGAGCTTACAGTGAGAGAGTTTCACGATATACTGGATGCAGGAATCTCAGAGATAAAGGTGGGAGTGCTCCCCCAGAGCGTGGACCGTGTGCTTGTGGGAGATATGGAGAGGACGAGGCTTACGGGTATAAAGGCGCTGTTCTTTATGGGGGTAAACGACGGGAATATCCCCAAGAATACCTCCGCAGGGGGAATAATCTCCGATATGGACAGGGAATATCTGAAAGAGAAGGGCTTGGAGCTTGCACCGACTCCGAGAGAGCAGGTATTTATCCAGAGGCTCTATCTGTATCTGAATCTCACAAAGCCGGAAAAAAGCCTTTATATATCATATTCGGACATAGGAAATGACGGCAAGGCGATACGCCCGTCATATCTGGTCGGGATATTGAAGCAGCTCTTCCCCGGGCTTAATGAGGAATATCCCGATACTGAGAGCGCCATAAGCCGGATTGTCACAAAGGAATCCGGGCTTATGCTCCTTTCGGAGGGACTTAGGGATTATGCGGAGGGAGTTCTTTCCGATGAAAAAAAGGATGAATTGTTCTCTGTTTATGAGGCGTATGATGATGGGGATGATATGCGGGAAAAATTGAAAAACTCCGCATTTATCACGCATAAGGATGACAGACTGTCAAAGGCTGCGGCAAGGGCTCTGTATGGGATTGAACTAAAAAGCAGCGTCAGCGGTCTGGAAACCTATGCGTCCTGTGCCTACAAATTTTTCCTAAGCTACGGGCTGCACCTCTCCGAGAGGGAGGAGCTTAATTTCGAGCGTTCTGACTTGGGAAATATGTATCATTATGTTCTGGAAAATTTTGAAAAGGAGCTTTCCGCAATAGGAAGGTCATGGAAGGACTTTTCGGAGGATGAGGCGGAAAGCATAATAGAAAAGCTCCTTACCGAGCAGGCGATGAGGTACGGGGACGGAGTGCTGTATTCGAGCAAGAGATATGAATATTCCATAAAGAATATGGCAAAGGTAATGCTCCGCACGGTAAACTCCATCAAATATCAGCTAAGAAAGGGAAAATATGCGCCCAGAGGCTACGAGGTCAAATTTGAGCACGCAAGCACTCTGGCGGATATAGACGTATCGCTGTCCGAGGAGGAGAAGCTTATATTGCGTGGAAAGATAGACAGGATCGATTCCTATAATGAGGGGGATAATATATTTGTAAAGGTTGTGGATTACAAATCCGGCGACAGGGATATAGACTTAAGCATGGTATATTATGGGCTGCAGCTGCAGCTTGTAGTGTATATGGATGAGGCGATGAGACTTGTATCTGCGGAGAATAAGGGTAAAAACGTAATCCCCGGAGCGGTGCTCTACTATCATATGGATGACCCTGTGGTGGACGGGGACGAGGCAATATCCGAGGAGGAGATAAACAAAGAGATATTAAAGAAGCTAAAGATGAAGGGGCTCGTCAATTCCGACCACGATATTCCGGAGAGTCTGGACGAGGATATGAGGGAAGCAGGCGCAAAATCCGACATAATTCCTGTGGCGAAAAAGTCCGACGGCACATATTATGCATATTCTAAGGTGTTTAATGATAAAGAGATAACGGAACTAATAAATTATGTAAACCAAGAGACCAAAACCTCCGCTACTCAAATCTTAAAGGGGGATGTGGCGCTTAATCCGTATCTTTCACCCGACGGCAAGAAAAAAGCCTGCGATTATTGCGAATTTTCCAAGGTCTGTGGCTTCGACCGAAACATTCCGGGCTGTGATTACAGGAGGCTTAAGGAGATGGATGATTGGTTGGCGGAATAATTGCACAACACATGTTGAAAAAATACGCTTAAGATAAAGCTTACAAGCGAAGAGTTTTTATCCGGCTTTAGGAAAGGTGACAAACTGATTCCCATCATCACGGTGACAGTGTTCTTATCGGATGAGAAGTGGGACGGACCGATGGACCTCCATGAGATGCTGGATATAAAGGATAAGGGACTGCTTAGGTTCATACCCAATTATCCGATTAATCTTATCTCGCCGGCAAATATGTCCGATAATGATTTTGAGAAGTTTCATACAGATCTCGGACTTGCAATGAAGGTCTATAAATACTTGAAGGCAGGTGCTGTTGAGGTTATAGAAGCGACCAGCCATGAGAAGATCGACAGAGATACAGCAGTATTTTTGAACACGACAGCGAAGCTTGGCCTTGAATTTGATGAGAAGGAGGTGTCAAACTATAAACAGTCAAGTACTTTTTGAAAAATTTTAGGGTTTTCTAAAAAAGAGTATGACAAATAAACCATCTGAATACACCGTATTTCAGATGGTGCGACAGAAACAGTTATTGATGTCAGTGAAGAGCGGTAGTTACGAAGTCAGTGTTTTGCCTCTCCAATGCAAAAATGACTCTGACCAATTTCTTCGTGACATGAGATATTGCAACCCGATGAGGCTTTCCCTCGGATCGCTTCTTTGCGTAGTAGGTTGCAAAGGTCATATCAAAACGGATAAGTGGTAGGGCGCAATTCATAAGTGTATACCTTAGCTGTGATGAACCGCGCTTCACCATTCGTCCTTTATGCGACTCCGTTCCAGATTCACTGATGCCGGGCTCTAAACCTGCAAAAGCAAGCATTTGTGCTGGTGATGAGAAATTTGAAATATCTCCGTATTCAGCATAGATGACAGCGGCAGAGAGAGGCCCAATACCAGGGACTGACATATAGTGTGGATGTACTTCTTCGATAAGCTCAATTATCTGTGCTTCAAGAACTGAGATCTGCTTTGCAGCTTCTTTGTAAAGTGTTAAAAGACAGTTTAGTTCTGTGTCGAAGATGGAGTTGTTAACACCGACAGTGTTTGTGGCAAGGGCTTTGAGCTCTATGAATTTCTGGGGCGTAAATTTACCACGAGAAATACGCCTGAGATTATCATATGAAGCAGAATTCATATGTGCCATTTTTTCAGCAGAACCGTAGTTTTCAAGAAGATACAAAGCAGTTTTGCTGAAGCGTTCCTGGAAGAATGGTTTGAATTCCGGAAATGTGTGGTCCAGAACATTGGTAATCTTAACAAGATAGAATGAACGCTGACGAATAAGACGGTCTCTTAAACGAGTTAATGACTTTAATGAGTATGCGTGATAAAATCCTTTTGAATGGGGTTTGTACTCTACGGTCATTAACCAACGGGCAATGGATTCGCAATCAACAGAATCCGTCTTTGTTCGCCTCAATGAAGTAGACTTCTTGTACTCGCTGATGAGAACTGGATTAACTTCCATAAAGCTGTGGTGGGCTTTCTCAAGGAAGAGTTCAAGATTGAGGGCATAATGGGCTGTAGATTCAAACCCTATTCTTATGTCTTCAGGGGTTGACAGGGACTGGAGAGAAGTGAGTAGTTCGTTGAAGCCATCCTTATCGTTTTGGATGGTAAACTTAGCAACGATACTCTGGTCTGCTGCATTGATGATACAGCAGTCGTGTTTGTACTTTGAGATATCTATTCCGACAAAGTACTGGGACATGGTAGTACCTCCTTAAAAATAAGATTGGGCGCTGCTGTCTTCCACAGAGAATCCGGCTGTGTAATCACGTAAATAGAAACGTCGGAGCGTTAACAAACTGATTAACAGTAATAGACGAAAAGCTGTGGTCTGAGACACCTCCAACCAGTCAAAGCTGTAGCGATATAGATACAGATCCACAGCGCCTAAATAAATATATCAGATAGAGATTGAATAACCCAGTAGAACCTGGGAGAAAGGAAAAAATCCAATCATCAACTGATAATTGGATTATACGAGGCGATAGATATGTGTAAGGCGATAGTGTCAAGTGACGTATGAAAAAAACGAGTCTAAAAAATAGGCTCAGATGAACCTTGATAAGTTGATATTTGTAAGTACATTCAAGCGGTCGGTGCCGCTTTTCGCCCA
>JAFUVF010000048.1 GCA_017483735.1 Lachnospiraceae bacterium
ACAGCACAGCACAGCACAGCACAGTAGCTAGTTGTCTTAATTTCAAATTGATAAAAATATGCAGCCACAAGTCAGAAGAGATGCAAA
Organism: Lachnospiraceae bacterium; assembly: GCA_017483735.1. Taxonomy (GTDB): domain Bacteria; phylum Bacillota; class Clostridia; order Lachnospirales; family Lachnospiraceae; genus RGIG4856. Next base: position 88 of record JAFUVF010000048.1, read on the forward strand.
TTTCTCTTTGACTTGTGTTTTTTTATGATGAAGATGGAAAAACACAGGAGGATATTATGCACAAGCTATATTTACATTTAGGTACACCGAAAACAGCGACAACAGCTGTTCAATATTTCCTGCATAACAACAACGAGCAGCTGAAAAGGCTTGGGTATGAATTCCCTGATACACAGGCGGATTTCAAAGACGACAAAGGTTTTGCCCAGGTCAATAATGACGAATCTGCCTTTGCAAATGGGAATATTATTATGGATGCTCAGGTGCTGACTGCATACAAGCAGGGAACGGAGAGTTTTGAAAATGTTTTGAGTTATGTTTTCCCGGATATGGCAGAGTACTATCGGGCGATAATTGCGGATAATAAGACGGACTTTGAATTGTTTGTCGAATATCTCGGAGAGAAGCTTGAAAAGCACAATGTTATAATTTCGTCTGAAAACTTATGGACGTTTAACTATGACTTTTTGGAACGCTTTGTGCAGAAATTCGGAAACAGGATAGAAATCATTGTTTATTTGAGAAGGCAGGACAGCTACGTGGAATCCATGTGGAATGAAGTCATAAAGCTTGGAGTCGTTTCCGATATCGTGGAGGATTACCTTTTCTTTATGCTGTCTGAGGAGAATGATAATCATGGTTTGCGCTACAAGACCCGATTGCAGAAAATAGCCCAAATCGTTGGCAAGGAAAATATCCACGTTAGATTGTTTGAAAATCAAACACTTAAGAGATCGGGAGGGATTAGTTTTGACTTTTTGCGTACAGTTGGAATCGAGCCGGAAAAGTACGAATGGACAAAGCCGAAGCTTAAGGTCAATGAAAGAATCAGCGGTCCTGCTGTCAATATGAAGCGAATTTTTAATGAGTATCTGCAGCACAAGGTTGGAAGCAAGGAGGATATTCTGGATCAGATACCGAACCATGTAGGCAGATACAACAGGATATTCAGCAGACTCAGTACTGAATATGTCAAAACTCTGTCGGGAAAGGATTTCTATTTCTCTGCCGAGTACAGAATGAGGTTAGAAAAGCTTTTCTCGGCTGATAATGCATATATTGCGAAGGAATTTTTCGGCAAGAAGGAAGGAGAGCCTCTGTTTGAGGATAACGATTGGACGACAGAGCGTAATGTGCAGCCTCTTACCATGAATGAAGAAATGCTTTTGCGTTTATTGTTTGAAGTCTGTTACAACGATGAAGTCAGAGAACAGTTAGGTGTGGGAGATAAAGCATAGGCGGAAAGGAGAGAAGTATGGAAGCAGCTAAAACACAGGGACTTTCGCATTTGGATGTGCTGGAGGCGGAAGCCATCTATATTATGAGGGAGGTTGCGGCAGAGTGTGAGAAGCCGGTTATGCTCTATTCGATAGGAAAAGACAGCTCCGTTATGCTACATCTTGCCTTGAAGGCGTTTTATCCTGAAAAACCACCGTTTCCATTTTTGCATGTGAATACAACGTGGAAATTTAAGGAGATGATAGAATTTCGGGACAAGCAGGCAAAAGAGCTTGGAATTACCATGCTTGAATATATTAATGAGGATGGAGTGAAGCAAGGAATCAATCCTTTCGATCATGGAGCTGCATATACTGATATTATGAAGACACAGGCGCTAAAGCAGGCTCTCAGTAAATATGGATTTACCGCCGCTTTCGGTGGGGGTCGCAGAGATGAGGAAAAAAGCCGTGCAAAAGAAAGAATTTTTTCCTTCAGGGATGCGTCACAAGCCTGGGAACCAAAGAACCAGCGTCCGGAGATGTGGAAGTGCTATAATACGGAGATAAAAAAGGGGGAAAGCATAAGGGTATTCCCGATATCGAATTGGACGGAAAGCGATATCTGGCAGTATATTAAGCGGGAGAACATCCCGATAGTACCGCTTTATTTTGCCGCAGAGAGACCGGTAGTTATGCGGGACGGAAACCTCATCATGGTAGATGATGAGAGGATGCGCCTTAACCCGGGGGAAGAGCCCGCAATGAAGATGGTCAGATTCCGTACCCTCGGATGTTATCCGCTTTCGGGAGGGATAGAATCGAGTGCTGTTACAATAGATGAAGTGATAGCACAAACCTTAAGTGCGGCAGAATCTGAACGAACAAGCCGTGTAATTGACAAGGATGGCGGTTCGGCCAGCATGGAAAAAAGAAAAAGGGAGGGTTATTTTTAATCATGAAAGGAATGTTAAAATTTTTAACCTGCGGCAGTGTAGATGATGGAAAATCCACCCTGATAGGGCATTTACTGTATGATTCCAAATTACTGTTTGCAGATCAGGAGCAGGCGCTAAAGCTTGAAAGCAAGGTTGGAAGCCGGGGAGGCGAGATTGATTATGCGCTTCTGCTTGATGGTCTTATGGCAGAGAGAGAGCAGGGTATTACCATAGATGTCGCATACAGGTATTTCACTACGAAAAACAGGAGCTTTATCGTGGCAGACACGCCCGGACATGAGGAATATACGAGAAATATGGCGGTCGGCGCTTCTTTTGCGGACTTGGCAATAATTCTGATTGATGCATCCAAAGGAATCCTACGTCAGACCATAAGGCATGGCAGGATATGCTCTCTTATGGGGATTCGCCACTTCATATTTGCTGTAAACAAGATGGATTTGGTTGGATATGATAAAGAAAGGTTTAAGAAGCTCGAGAAGGATATTAAGAAGCTTGCTATCGATCTTGAGCTTGAGAACATCGTTATCATTCCCGTATGTGCAACGGAAGGCGATAATATCACAGAGCCGTCACAGAATATGAAGTGGTATGGCGGGAAGACACTTTTGGATTATTTGGAGACTGTCGAAGTGGATGATGCCGGAAATGAGGAAGGCTTTGTTATGCCTGTTCAGAGGGTGTGCAGACCTGACAGTTCATTCAGAGGTTTTGCCGGTGAGATTTCCTGCGGAAGTATTAAGAGAGGCGATACATTGACAGTACTTCCCAGCAAGCAGGAGGCAAAAATAGCAGCCATTCTTGTGACAGACAGAGAAGCTGATGCGGCAGAGGCGGGACAGGCTGTAACTATTTCGCTGGATCGTGAGGTGGACATCTCCCGCGGATCCGTGCTTGTCAAGGGTACGGAAGCTTATGTTTCGACAATGTTTACATCATCGATTCTTTGGATGGATGATGAAAAACTCACAGAAGGGAAAAGCTTTTTAATAAAGCTGGGAACCCAGAAGCTCCCGGCAACAGTCATGAATATCAAATATAAGGTAGACATAGATTCCGGCGAACATATCCCGGTAAAACAGCTCGCCAAGAATGAACTTGCCGAGTGTGATATTGCTCTTTCCGGGAGCGCCGTGTTGGACAAATTTGCAAATCACAGGTCTTTGGGCGAATTTATATTAATTGATCGTGTCAGCCATATGACCTCTGCCTGCGGAGTAGTGCTGCATTCTCTCAGGCGTTCTGAAAATGTTGTATGGCAAAAGCTTGATATTACAAGAGAGCTTCGGGCTTCCAAAATGAAACAGAAACCGTTGACCTTGTGGTTTACAGGACTTTCCGGCGCCGGCAAATCAACGCTTGCCAATGAGATTGAGAAGCAGCTGTCAATACAGGGGCGTTTCACGATGCTGCTTGACGGTGACAATATCCGAATGGGTATCAATAAGAATCTGGGCTTTGAAGAGAAGGACAGGATTGAAAATATTAGACGTGTGGCAGAGATTTCTAAACTGATGAACGATGCAGGTCTGATTGTGCTGACATCCTTTATCTCGCCGTACATAAGTGACAGACGAAGCGCCAGAGACATAATCGGAACAGATAATTTTGTGGAAATCTATGTAAGCACGCCCATTGAGGAGTGTGAAAGGAGAGATGTAAAGGGGCTTTATAAAAAGGCAAGAGAGGGAAAGATTCCTAATTTCACAGGTGTAGGAAGCCCTTATGAAGCACCGGAGCATCCGGAGATTGCAATTGATACCAGCAAGTATTCAATTGAGAAAGCAGCGGAGTTTCTGATGGAGGAATTAAAAAAATATATTGATGAGGCGAATGATGAAGGGTAAAGGCAGAGGAACAGGTTTATCGGCAGCGTTAGTGCTCTGCTTTGGGCTGATGCTTGGCGGATGTGGAAAAGATGCTGAAAGTAAAGATGGCTTAGAAGGGGATAAGGGATATGTCACTATAACGAATGTGTCCTATGACCCCACCAGAGAACTGTATTCCGCATATAATGAGGCCTTCAGTGCTCATTATGAGGAAGAAACAGGAATAAAGCTAAATATCGTACAGTCCCATGGTGGAAGCGGTTCTCAGGCAAGAAGCGTTGTGGAGGGAGCAAGTGCAGATGTGGTTACGCTTGCGCTTGCTCACGATATTACGCTTATAGAAGAGGCAGGACTTATTGAAAGTGGCTGGATAAACGAATTTGAGAGGGATTCCTCCCCATATACATCGACCATTGTGTTTTTGGTAAGAGCAGGAAATGAAAAAGATATTCATGACTGGGATGACTTAATAAGGAATGAGGTTGGGGTAATTTCGCCCGATCCGAAAAGCAGCGGTGCAGCCTGTTGGAATTTCCTTGCAGCGTGGTATTATGCAGGACAGAAATTTTCAAATGATGAGGCGCAGATCAGAGATTTTATGAGAAAGTTATATGGGAATATTCTGGTAATGGATTCCGGTGCCAGAGGAGCTACTACGACCTTTGTGGAGAATGGACAGGGAGACGTATTGGTAAGCTGGGAGAATGAAGCAATATCTACTATGAAGGAATATCCCGGCAAATATGAGCTTATATCGCCGTCGGTCAGTATTCTCGCTCAACCCTCAGTGGCAATCGTGGATGAGAATGCGGATAAAAACGGAACGCAGAAGATAGCCTGCGACTATCTTGAATGGCTTTATTCATCAGACGCACAGAGACTTATCGGGGAATATGGGTACAGACCCTCGGATGAGACTATCCTCAAGGAATATGAGGATAAATTCGACTTGAATATGAAATTATGTACAATAGCCGATTTTGGCGGATGGGACAAAGCATTTGACGTTTATTTTAAAGATGGTGGAGTCTTTGATGAAATATATGGAAACTAATCGTCATAAGGAGAAAACATGAAGGGCTTCAGACTGACATTTGGAATTACGGTTTTTATGTCATCACTCCTTGTATTTATTCCTCTTGCTTCCGTTTTGGTTTATGGACTGCGCTTAAGCCCCATAAAATTCTGGGAGCTTGTGTCAGCCGATAATGTCAGAAACGCATTTGTGACAAGCGTTGTCTGTTCATTTGCCGCAGCAATGATTAATTGCTTTTTTGGAGTGATTCTAGCGTGGACTTTGGTGCGTTATGATTTTAAATTTAAGATATTGCTGGATGGACTCATCGAACTGCCGTTTGCGCTGCCTACGGCAGTTGCAGGAATTACTCTTTCAAAAATGTACGGAAACACAGGATTTCCCGGGAAACTGCTGTCAAAAGCCGGAATCAATGTTTCTTACACACATCTGGGGATTATCGTTGCACTCGTTTTCGTTGGAATACCTTTTGTGGTCAGAACGGTTCAGCCGGTTCTTGAAAAGCTCGACCGGCAATATGAGGAGGCGGCTTTCGTGCTGGGAGCAGGCAGTGTAACCACATTTCGAAGGATAATCCTTCCGGAGATTATGCCGGCAGTACTTACAGGTTTCGGGTTGGCATTTGCAAGGGGCGTAGGAGAGTATGGCAGTGTAATCTACATATCGGGGAACAGTGCAAAAGAAAAAACACAGGTTGTCTCGTATGTGATTATGCAGAAGCTGAATTATATGGACTATGAGGGTGCGACAGCAGTTGCGCTATTAATGCTTATAATATCTTTTTTGGTTCTTCTTTTTGTAAATGCCATGCAGATACGACAGAGCAGACACACAAATGAATTATAGGAAAAGAAATCTTATGGGTATGTCAGATAATAAAAAAAGAAATATCACGAGACTCATAATGATAGCTGTCAGCACTCTTTTTGTGGCAGTTATGCTCGTTATGCCGTTATTTATGGTAATCATTAATGCTTTAAGGAAGGGAATATCATTTTATCTGAAAGCAATCTCTACACCTACAGTTATCTCAGCGTTCAAGGTCACGCTTATAGCGACCGTAATCACACTGATAGTAAATACTTTTTTTGGAATTACTGCCTCTATACTGCTGACACGTTATTCGTTCCGTGGTAAGCATATTCTTCAAACGCTGCTAGATATCCCTTTTTCGATATCCCCGGTAATTGCCGGTCTGTCGTTCATTATGTTATTCGGAAGAATGGGGTGGGCAGCGCCCGCTTTAAATGCGATAAATGAGATGCTCGGCTTGAATATCAGAATTGTATTTGCGATACCCGGAGTAGTGCTGGCAACTATTTTTGTGACATTTCCTTTTGTTTCGAGAGAGATTATACCGGTTCTCAATGCGGTGGGAAGTGACGAGGAGGAAGCAGCCTCGCTTATGGGTGCGGATATTTTTACGATATTCAGAAAGATAACATTTCCCCATATGAAATGGGCGCTATTCTATGGGATGGTACTTACAACAGCAAGAGCATTGGGGGAATTCGGAGCTGTCAATGCCCTTTCCAAGACCCGTGGAGAGACATTTACCCTTCCCTTGGAAATTGATGCGCTTTATCTTTCGGGGTCAGCGGATTCCATAGTAGCTGCCTTTGCCGTGTCGTCTGTACTTGTCCTGTGTACTATAGTGATTTTGATATTGCGCTGTATAGTGGAAGGTAAATCAAAAATGAATGCCTCGGACAGGGACAAGACAGGTAAATTATCGGAGGGAATAGGATATGTACCTTGAGATGAAGCATATAACTAAGAGCTTCGGAGATTTTAGTGTCTCCAGAGATGTAAATTTTTCTGTGGAAAAGGGAGAACTCGCAGCACTCTTAGGTCCAAGCGGGTGTGGAAAGACGACAATACTTCGGATGATTGCGGGTATTGAACATCCTGACAGCGGAGATATACTGATAGGCGGAAAAAGAGTCAATGATATTCCTGCTTCAGAGCGCAGGATTGGTTTCGTATTCCAAAACTACGCATTATTCAGATATATGACAGTATATGACAATATAGCTTTTGGACTGCAGGTCAGGAAAATACCGCATTCTGCTGTCAGAGCCCGTGTAAACGAGCTGATTGCACTTACCGGACTTGATGGTCTTGAAAAAAGATACCCAAATGAACTCTCAGGCGGTCAAAAGCAGAGGGTGGCATTTGCCAGAGCAATTGCCCCTGAACCCGACCTTTTGCTTTTAGATGAACCCTTTACTGCTATAGATGCGAAGATACGCAAGGAACTGCGCCAATGGCTTAGGGATATGATTCACAGAGTCGGAATTACAAGCATTTTCGTTACGCACGACCAAAATGAGGCTGTGGAAGTGGCAGACAGAATCATTGTCACAAATAAAGGAAGCGTAGAGCAGGAAGGAGGAGCCTCCGATATTTACAGGCTGCCAAGAACCGCTTTTGTTTCCGAATTTATTGGGGAGCCGGTCATAGTTGAGGACTTCGGGAGGCTTAAGGGCTTTGAGAAAGGTAATTACGAAAGGGCAATCATAAGACCTGAGTTTGTAGAGGCTTTCAAAAGCGATAATGAGCATTTTCGTGATATGCTTCCATTTTCACAGAATGGAATTATCAGGGATATTACCTTTAAGGGAAATGCATACGAGCTGCACCTTTCCGTGAATGGCACAGAGCTTATATGCCACAGGTCGCCGGAAAGGCGGGCAATTTATGTGGGGGAGGAGATGAATGTGATAGTTTACAGATTGTTCGCCATAAAGGGTAATCAAGCAATGTTGATGCAAAATAAAAATTTTATGGAGAAAGATCCTGATGGGATAAATCTGGAAAAATACTTATATGCGGAGGGCGGATATTATGTGGAATAAGGAATTGAAAATAGCGAAGGAAGCAGCGCTTAATGCCGGAATGGCAATTATGAATATTTATGAAGGTGGCGGCGATATAGGAATTGAATATAAGGCGGATGACTCTCCTCTTACAAGAGCGGATAAAGCCTCAAATGATATAATCGTGGAGAAGCTTAAGCTGACCTTTCCGGATTATGCCATTTTGTCTGAAGAAGAAAAGGACAATAAAGGCAGACTGCAGAATGACCTGTGTTTTATCGTGGATCCCTTGGACGGAACAAAGGAGTTCATAAAAAGGAATGGTCAGTTTACTGTAAATATTGCTTTAAGCTATAAACACAAAGCAGTTATGGGTGTAATTTACGTCCCGGTAACGGGTGATCTTTATTATGCCTCTGAGGGGGATGGCGCTTTTCTTCAGAAACACGATGGAAGCATCAAAAAACTGCGGGTCTCTGATAATACAGATCACAGTGCCTTAAGCGCAGCGGCAAGCGGTTCGCATTTTGCTGAGGAAATGGAGCGTCTGATAGAGAAATATCAGATAAAGAATATTATGAAGATTGGCAGCTCGCTGAAAGGATGTCTTGTGGCAAAGGGCGAGGTGGATGTTTACTACAGACATAACCCCACTATGGAATGGGATACTGCGGCTATGCAATGTATCGTAGAGGAGGCCGGCGGGATTTTCAGGCAGATGGACGATACTCCAATGCTATATAACAGGGAGGATTCCCTCAATGCAAAAGGATTTTATGCAATAAACGCAATCGAGAACAGATTAACGCTATAGTTATCGGGAGAGTACTGAACAAAGAATGATAAATAAACGAAATCAGGATGTCATAGCCAGTATGTTTCTGCCGGCGGCCATTACAATGATTTTTTCACAAATGACAGGGGTTGTGGCAAATATCATTGATGGCGTCATTACCAGCAGATTTCTGGGAGAGGATGCTTATTCGGCTGTGTCGCTTTTGGGACCCATGACAAATATCATACTTCTTCTGGCAGGATTCGTATCAATCGGAGGTCAGATTGTTTGTGCGGAGAAGGTAGGAAAGGGCGAGAGGGACGAGGCTGGTGCCGTGTTCACGTTCTCTGTGCTTTTTGGAGTGGTCATTGCACTTATATTTGTGTTGATGTCTGTCTTTTTACCTAAGATGATGCTTCATATATGTGGAGTATCGATTGATAAGAGACCGGAGCTGTATGGGCATATGCTTAGATATCTGAAAGGATATGCATTCGGGATTCCTGCGGTGGTTATGGTTCAGGTCTTAAGCCCCTTTGTCGTGATGGATAACAGAAAAAGGCTGGTAACTGTCGCATCCGTAGCTCTATGTGTAATTGATATTGCGGGAGATCTTGCCAATGTCCTTATTGTCCGAGGAGGTATTTATGGAATGGGGGTGGCGACTTCGACCGCAATGTGGTTTCAGCTTGCGGTAATTATGATTTATTTTACCGGGAGGTCAAGATATTTCGTTGTATCTATGAAAGCCTTTACATATTCACATTTGAAAAATATTGTAAAGGGCGGTTCATTGACTTTTGTGAAAAGACTTGCAACTATACTGAGGGATATCGCAACCAACAGGATTAACCTGATCGTGGCGGTCAGTACTGCCGCAATTGCAGCCAGAGGTATGCAGAGTGATTTAAATATGCTCCTCTTTTGTATAGGGATGGGCATAGGGAGAACTCTGCTTACTATGGCATCTATGTACTATGGAGCATCCGATAAAAAGGGACTTGAGAGAGTATTCACTTATTCTGTCAGATTGAGTATGGTTGTCACTATATTTGTCGGAGCGCTCCTGTTTATCTTTGCACCATTAATTGCGCATATCTATACAGGTAATCCGGAGGTAACAGAGCTTTCTGTATTCAGTATCAGATGTATGGCGATAGGACTCCCGATGGATTCATTTACAGAGATACTTCAGGATTATCTGCAGGGTATTCAAAACCGAAGACTGGTCAATATTCTTTGCTTTCTGGAGCGTTTCTTTATTCCGGTAGCGATGGCTTTTATTCTCGGTGTGCTTTTTGCCTCCAAGGGAATTATGGCTTCTTTAGCGGTGGGTAAGCTGCTTTTGATACTTGCCTTGGCAATTTTTCTATGCATAAGGAATAAAGCGGTTCCTGTTCATGCAAAGGACTATATGTTTTTATCGGATGAATTCGGAGGAGGAGAGGATGACAATCTTGTCTCAAAGATAACGACAATGGATGATGTGGTCCATGAGAGCAAAAGGGCTGTTGAATTTTGTCTCGATCACGGGATTAGTCCCAGACAGTCAAAGCTAATGGCGTTATATGTCGAGGAAATGGCCGGAAATATCGTCAAACATGGGAAACCGCACAATAGGAACAAGGTCTGTGTTGATTACAGACTTTATGCCGCCCAAGGGAAAATAGGGCTGAGTCTGCGGGACTATTGCGAAGCCTTTGACCCCATAGCATATTATGAGAAAAGCAAAGAGAGTGATTCTGAAAAGAATATCGGAATAAGGATGGTAATGGAACTAGCGGAGGATATCCGATATATCAATACATTTAACAGCAATTGTCTGCTGATTACGGTGTCAATGCAGGAAGCAGGACAAACGGAGAGTAATGGATGAACAATTTTTTGCTGGAAAACAGGCTAAAAAACGAAGCACCAAATCTGCATAGAAGGATTGCAGATTCGGTGTCGGTATTACAAAAAATGCTGGATTCTTTCCTGACATGGTTTCCTGATTTCACGGATCACTCAATACTGCATAGTATGGATGTTATTGAATTTTGCAACAAGCTCCTTGGAGAACAGGTATATGCACTTTCCATCCCAGAGTGTTATGTACTTATAATGGCTTGTTATCTGCATGATGCGGGAATGGGAGTGGGCAGGGACAATTTTGAAACATTTATCCGAGAATTGGATATTGAGGATTATAAAGAAAAGTATTCGAATGATAATGTGACGAAGATAATAAGAGATTATCACAATGAGTTCAGTGGACTTTTTATACGTGAATATGCAGAGCTTTTCGATATTCCATCTGAGGATATGCTATTCGCTATCATCCAGATAGCCAGAGGGCATAGAAGGACGGATTTATTTGACGAGAAGGAGTATCCGGATATATATACTTCAAATGGCTTGATTCGTACAGCCTATCTTGCGGCGTTAATGCGCCTTGCAGATGAGATTGATGTAGGGGCGGGGCGTAATTCTGGGCTTTTGTTTGATACATCAAAGCTGACAGGGCAACAGGACATTGATGCATTCGGCACACATGAGTCCATACCGGAGGTGGAGGTTACAAAAGAGAAGATTATTCTGCATGTGAAATTGAAAGAACCCAGATACAGGGTAATGGTGGAGAAGCTTGCAGGAAAGATTACGGATACGCTGGATTATTGCAGGAATGTGGCGGAAAAACAACCGGAGCTTAAGATTACCCAGAGAGAGGTTGAGCTGCAATATGAAAGCGGAAACTAAAAAAATTATAACCCAATATGATGCGCTAGTACATCCTGAATTGCAGGAAATTTTTTGCCAAATCGTCGGTTCCTATTGTAAACGTCTTTGTTAAAAAAGCCTCTTGAAATTCCATGGAAAAATATGATAAAGTAAAACCAACGTGTGGCAGATAACTGCGTAAATCCAGTTATCTGCCATGCGTATTTTTTTTGGAAAAAGGGAGGCTATTATGGAAAAATCAGAGAACAGTTATCTTGGAAAAGCGCCGATAGGCAAACTTATGCGGGGTTATGCTCTTCCCTGCATAATCTCGCTGCTTGTAGGCGCACTTTATAACATCGTAGACCAGATATTCATTGCAAATGCAAGCTATCTGGGTTCATATGGTAATGCAGCTAATACGGTTGTATTCCCTCTGACTGTCATAGCATTGGCTATTGCGGTCATGATTGGAGACGGATGCTGCGCATTTGTATCTTTAAGCCTTGGCAAGCAGGAGAGCGACCGGGCGAGAAAAAGCGTGGGCAATTCCGTAGTGCTTATGGTAGTGAGCGGTATCATGCTGATGCTGATCTATCTGATCTTCAGTAACGCCATAATTACCATGTTCGGCGGAACCGTGAATGAGGAGACCTTCAGGCACTCAAAGGAGTACTTCTTCTATATCACGCTGGGGATACCGTTCTATATGTTTGGTCAGGCGATGAATCCTGTGATCAGGGCGGACGGTAACCCGAAATTTGCCATGGCTTCAACTCTGGCGGGAGCTGTGATCAACATTATCCTTGACCCGATATTCATATTTGCCTTTAAGTGGGGGATGATGGGAGCCGCCGTTGCTACAGTGATCGGGCAGGTGGTAACTGCGATCCTTGCCGTATGGTATCTGGCGGGCATGAAGGTAATTAAACCCGAAAAATCCGATTTAGCCCTGGACGGTGACATCATCCGGAGGACATTGATTCTCGGTATTACGAGCTTCCTGTCCCAGATATCTTTGGTGGCAGCAATGGCTGCAATCAACAATATGATCCGCAAATATGGTGCCATGGATGCGATATTCGGACAGGAACAGTATGCCCAGATTCCCATGGCGGTGGTCGGTATCGTTATGAAGTTCTTTCAGATCGTCATATCCATTGTGGTAGGAATGGCTGCCGGATGTATTCCCGTAGTCGGATACAACATGGGAGCCGGACTTAAGGACAGAGTGCGGAAGCTCTTTACAATCCTGCTCGCAGCTGAAGCAAGTGTAGGAGCGGTGGCGCTCGTTATTGTGGAGCTGTTCCCGCGGGCTCTTATAGGAATCTTCGGAGCGGCTAATGAGAGTGCTTATTATACGGATTTTGCAATAAAAGCATTCCGCATCTATCTGTGCATGATGATATTTGCCTGTGTCAATAAGGCCTGCTTTATATTCCTGCAGGCTATGGGCAAGGCTTTGGAGTCAACAGTGCTTTCTATGGTCAGAGAAATCGTATTCGGTGTGGGATTTGCGCTTCTTTTGCCGCTTAAGTTCGGACTGGACGGAGTGCTGTATTCCATGCCTTTGTCAGACCTTCTGACATTCCTGATTGCAGTTTTCCTGATAGTGCAGACATATAAGGAGCTTCATACATCAGATATGGATGTGAAGGAACAGGCAAAGGTTAAATCTGTCGGAATGCAGATGACCGTATGATTTTCTGTAGAAATGGCTGATTTAATCTATGCAATGTTTGTTGTAAAGAAAATGGATATTTTATGAGAGGCATTTAGGAGCAATCCTGAATGTCTTTTTCTTTATGAGATGACTTTTACATGATGGTTGTCTCATTTACCCGGTCAAAGAGTCTTGGCATTTCAAACTTTTATGGTAACAAGCTGGAGAGGCTGCTTTCAGAAGCGGAGCTTAAGCCTCATGCAGTTCAGTTGGAGGCTCATCCTTATTACACCGAGAAAGAAGTGATGGACAGGGTTAAGGAATATGGAACAAGGAAGTCGAGACGGCTGTTCTTCTTTAAAGGCACTCGGGGAGAGAAATTTGCAATCTGCTGCGCCTATCAAGTCTATTCATTAGTCAACAGCTTTACTTTCGCCTGCTTCTGGAAGAACGATACTCCATAACATAGTATCTGCTCATAGCCGTCAAGACCTTCTGCATATTTTTCGTCAATAATCTGCTTTATTGCCTTATCACAGTCTTTACTAAGGTCTTCCTTCTTTTTTGACTTCTTTGATTCGATTATGATAGCTCGGCGGTTTCTCCTGTCCTTAAGCAGAATATCCGGTCTACCAAGCCCACGTTCTTTATTTGATTCGACCTCGTATCCTCTTCCTACAAATACGCCTGCAAGGAAAGCATGATAGTAGTCTTCATGATAATCGTTATAACTGATTGTATTCCACAAAAGACCGGACAGCACCTCGCCGGCTGTGTTTTCATCCTTTTCCCACAGAGACTCTATCAGCTCTTTGATTGTATCGGTATTTACAGTATCCGTGAAATACCTTACGACGGAATCCTGAAAAATAGAGGAGATTTCTTTATTGG
>JAFUVF010000049.1 GCA_017483735.1 Lachnospiraceae bacterium
ATGCTTTTTGCATACATATATGCGGACAGCCTCGATATAATAGGAATCACTATAGCCTTGTCCTTTGTGAATGTCCTTAATGTATATCATATCCTCGTCTACTATGACCCCAAGACCTACGATACGGACACAGCGTTCATACGCTTTGCAGCTCTCCTTGGGCTCTTTACATATTCAATGTTTATAAAGCTTTTGTACGACTTGATCAAAGGAAAAAGCAAGAGCTCTGCTCCCGACCTTTCGGAAGCGGTTGCAGGACTTAAAAATGCCGTAAGAATTACCCGGCCTGACATATGCATTATGGCAGGAATCACTATATTTTATACCTTCTTTGCCTTCTATGATCTGGGAAGCCATACTCCCTTTAGTGCGCCTGACCCGGAGACGCACAGGATTGAGGGCGGAACCTCCTATGACAGTATGTATTTTGACGAAATCTACTATGCCCGCACCGCATATGAGATTATGAACGGGCTGCCGATATACGAGACGACACATCCACCTCTCGGAAAGCTCATAATCACGGAGGGTGTGAGGATTTTTGGCATGAATCCCTTCGGCTGGCGCTTTATGGGGACGCTCTTTGGCGTGTTTATGCTGCCTGTTATGTATATTTTTGCAAAGAAGCTTACGGAGGATACTGCAGCCGCAGCCCTTGCCGCCTTCATATTTGCCTTTGACTTCATGCATTTCGTACAGTCAAGGCTCTGCACAATAGACGTATATATCACATTTTTTATAATGGTAATGTTTCTATTTATGTACCTGTACATAAAGCGCATGGCGGTAAACTCATTTCCCCATGCTCTTATTCCTCTCGGGCTGTGCGGCATCGCCTTCGGTCTGGGAATTGCAGCGAAATGGACGGGAGCTTATGCCGGAATGGGGTTGTTCATAGTATTTATCGCAGCACAGATAATCTCCGTATATCTGTTTTTAAGGGCGCACAATCTGAATAATCCGGACAAGGACACAATACTTATAAAAAGCTCCGACTTTAGGCGTTTGCTTAAGGAAAAGGGCATAACAATAATTTTCTGCATAATATTCTTTATAATAATTCCCCTGATCATCTATATCTCCTCCTATATCCCCATTGTCACGGGGCCGGAGGGAGCGACACTCATTGAGAAGGTAAAGGACAGTCAGGAATATATGTTTAATTATCATTATTATCTCGACGCCACACATCCCTATCAGTCGGAGTGGTTTACATGGCCTACCATGACCAAGCCCATATGGTACTATGACGGAAAGCTTGACGGAAATCTGCGGGCAGGAATCAGCGCCTTCGGCAACCCCTTTGTGTGGTGGACGGGGATTCCCGCATTTTTCGTCTGCCTTTACAAGGCTCTTAGGGATAAGGATATGAAGGCGTGGTTTCTCTGCATAGCTTATCTTGCGGAATACCTTCCCTGGGTGTTTGTGCACCGTGCGGTATTTATCTATCATTACTTTACCTGCGTACCCTTTGTAGCGCTGATGATAGCTTATGTATTCTCACTTCTTAAATCAAAGGTAAACAAAAGAAGCTATATCGCTATAGCTTCCGTCTATGCTTTAACAGTATTTGCGGCATTTATGCTCTTCTATCCCGTCCTCTCCGCGCACCCCATAGACCTTGATTTTGCAAAGGATTTCCTGCGCTGGGAGAGGGACTGGGTGCTGGTAAATTAGTATAAGCTAATACTTTATCCTGCTATTTCCCGTTTCAAAGCCTTTCTAACCTATACCTCGCCTATATCATCCGCTTCGTACCCTATCTCGAAATCCCTGTATTCCCCTGAAATTTCCCATTTATCAAATATACGCTTGACGACCACCTTCACATCAAGGCTTCCCGCCTTTGGAAGAAGCGCCATATACTGTCCGGAGGGGTTCTTCGTGACCACATCCCCCCTGCGGAGAGTGTTCTTTAACAGCTTCAAAAAGTATTCAGACACGCTGTCGGATATCTTGTCCTGCGACTTTTTTCCCGAAAGATTAAAGATTACGAGCTGTACCGTCTTCTGGTAATTCTCTATGGAGCGCTTCAAAAATCTGTATACTACCTTGAAATCTTCGTAATTCACTTCGTAGGCGCCGTTAAGATAGTTCCTCTCCTCCAATAATAGCTTGTGCTCCGATACGCCGGACTTTTTTTCGGGGGCAGCCACTTCCGTAGCGCCGTTCTCCTCCGTATAGACCGCATAGCCGTGCTTGCCGGCATGCTTTACATCATACAGAGCCTTGTCAGCTTTTTTGTAGAGGGTATCAAAATCCGTGCCGTCATCCGGCACAAAAACCGCACCTATGGATGCGCCTATGGGAATACTCATCCCGTCCCCCATAAGCTCCTTTGCAGCACGCACAATATCGCTGTTAATCCCCTCCGCCTTTTCTCTGATTATGTCTTCCTCGGAGACATTCTGACAGAAGGCGATAAACTCATCCCCTCCCATACGTCCCGCCACATCCGTGGTGCGGATATGTGAGCGCAGTATATCCGCAAAGCGTATAAGCAGCCTGTCCCCGGTATCATGCCCGTAGATATCGTTCACAGGCTTAAAATTGTCTAGATCCACCATAAGGAGTGCGCCGTGCCTCTTGCGGCAGAGCTCCCCTATCTCGATGCGTGAATAATTCTTGTTGAGAAGTCCGGTCATCGCATCAGCCCTGACCTCATTTTTGAGCGCCCTTATATTGTCGACATTCTGGAATACATTCTCTAAACGCGCTAACACTACCGTCTCCTTAAAGGGCTTGTGGATGAAATCCATGCCCCCCTGCTCAAAACCCTTTTTTTCGTTTTCCACGCTCTCATCCGAGGTCATAAAGACTATCGGCATATCCTCATCAAAACGGCGCTTTATGAGCTCCGCAAACTCCAACCCCGACATCCCCGGCATAAAGAGATCCGTGAGCACCAGATCCGGAGCAACCTTATCGAATATCCCTACAGCCTCCTCCGCAGAGCCTGCGCTGTATACCTCATACTGCTTCGAGAGCATCTTTTTTGCGAGAAATATGATTATCTCCTCGTCATCCACTACAAGTATCTTCTTCATTAATTTCTCCTAAAATAAAATCCGACAGATACATTGTACCGTACCTGCCGGATTATTTCAACACTATAATACGCTCAGACATTTGCGTTTCTTTGCAAATGTCGATTGTCTTAGACTCGAAAGCACGTTGCTTATACCAGCAACTTGGACATTTGCGTTCTTTGCAAATGTCGATTGTTTTAGAATTTCTCTGCGAAACAGCCTCTGCTGTGAGCAGCTAGAAATTCTTAGACTATTCCTTGAGCCTTCATAGCCTCTGCAACCTTCAAAAAGCCTGCGATATTTGCGCCAGCGACATAGTTGCCTTCCATTCCGTACTTCTTTGCAGCCTCGGAGATATTCTTGTAGATATTCTCCATAATTCCCTTAAGCTTGGAATCAACCTCCTCGAAGGTCCAAGAAAGTCTCTCGGAGTTCTGGCTCATCTCCAATGCTGAGGTTGCAACGCCGCCGGCATTGGAAGCCTTGCCGCAGATGAAGAGCACACCGTTCTTCTGGAGATACTCGGTTGCATCCATTGTGGTGGGCATATTAGCGCCCTCACAAACCACCTTGCAGCCGTTTGCCACAAGTGCCTTTGCATCATCAATGTCGAGCTCATTCTGGGTAGCGCAGGGAAGAGCTATATCGCACTTGATATTCCATACGCCGTGCTCGCCGTTCTTCTTCTCATGATACTCTGCGCTCTTTCTTGCAGCGGCATACTCGGTAAGTCTTGCTCGCTTTACTTCCTTTACTTCTCTTAAAAGCTCTACGTCTATTCCCTCGGGATCGTATATCCAGCCGGTGGAATCGGAGCAGCTTACAACCTTTGCGCCGAGCTGTTCTGCCTTCTGGATCGCATAGATTGCAACATTTCCGGCGCCGGATACGACAACGGTCTTGTCCTTGAAGCTCTGACCGTGGTCTCTCAAAAGCGCATCAGTAATATATACGAGACCATAGCCTGTAGCCTCGGTTCTTGCAAGTGAACCGCCGTAGGTAAGTCCCTTGCCGGTAAGCACACCCTCATAGAGACCTGTGAGACGCTTGTACTGACCATACATATATCCAATCTCTCTTGCGCCGGTTCCGATATCTCCTGCGGGAACATCGGTGTCAGCGCCTATATACTTATAAAGCTCTGTAATGAAGCTCTGGCAGAACGCCATAACCTCCCTGTCCGATTTGCCCTTGGGGTCAAAATCACTGCCGCCCTTGCCGCCGCCTATGGGAAGTCCGGTAAGGGAATTCTTGAATATCTGCTCGAAGCCTAAGAATTTGATGATACCCAGATTTACGGAAGGATGAAGCCTCAAACCTCCCTTGTAGGGTCCGATAGCGGAATTAAACTGGATTCTGAAGCCGTTGTTTACCTGAACCTGTCCCTTGTCATCCACCCAGGGTACACGGAAAAGGATCTGCCTCTCGGGGGTGGTAAGTCTCTCAAGGAGCGCTTCCTTTCTGTACTCCTCCTCGTTTGCCTCAATGACAACACGAAGGGACTCCAATACCTCCTTAACTGCCTGATGGAACTCGGGCTGTGAGGGATTCTTGGCAACTACAAGCTCATACACTTCATCTACGTATGACATTTTGATTTTCCTCCTATAAAAGAATGTTATTAAAAAGCGTCCAAGAGCAAGGTGCCACAAACACCCTCTTGAACGCCTTTGTTCGAATAGCATTGTATACGATTATACAAAGTATGTCAACCCAAAAATTTTACTGTCTTTCAAGGAATTCCGTCTTAACATATCCCAAGCGGCTATTGTATTTAATCTTTGTCCAATCGCCCTCGACAGCCACATAGTCCACCACATCCCCTGCGGTAAGTATGCCAATCTTCTCCCCGGTCTCCGATGCGGTGGAGCGGACATTTACATTTGTTGTAGCCTTAACCTTTCCTACACTCTCTGCGCTTCCCGCATCCTCTATAAGCTCGAGATATTCGCTCTTTATAAACGCCTCGTTATTCTCATAGATCACCTTGCTCCAGCCGTTCAGCTGCTGTTCTACAAGCTCTAACTTCGTACCTGTGGAAACCTTTCCCACCTTGTCCGCATTCTCGGAGTCGGAACCTCTCACATTTACCGTTGTGGTGGCGGTAACATATTGAGGACCCGTCTGTGCGGGCTCTTCCTCCGCATTAGTCTCTCCTGTTTCGCCCTCAGTGCTTCCGGCTTCTCCTCCTGTGTCAGCATTCTCCGAGCCTTCAGAGGATTTTAACGCTCCCAGCTTCTCTCCCACGGATATGTTTATCTGCTCCTGAAACTCCACAAGATAGCTTGCGAGTTCCGGATTGTCCTTTCTTAGGGTATTGAACTCCGAAGTAACCTTATTGTGAAGCTCAATCACATCATCCTGAACCGTGACATAATCGTTGTACTCATTAACCGCATCCGTCACATCTCCCTGCTTTATATACAGAGAGCCGTCCTCTGCGGTACATACATAATACGTGATGTAGCCGGGTACATTTTCTTCATGATTTGTGAATTTTACGGTAAAATATACGTAGACAAGGGTTGAACCCTCCTCGGAGCCGGGCTTTGTGAAAACATCCACAATCGTGTAGTTGTCCACATATTTGGACACCTCTTCCTCACGGATAAGCTCCTGTTCACTGATGGTATCAAACAGCTTAACGAGAGTATCCCTGTCGCCGTTCTGCTTTGCAGTATAAAGAGTGTTCATAAGCTCCGTGATATTCTGGTCGGTATTTTCGACGAGAGGAACAAGCCCCACACTGCTGATATCAACAGTGTTTGTTTTTTCCGCCTCATCTCCCGAAAGCTCTGTCATCCTGTCCCTTGTGGCAAAGCTCATTGCGACAACCACCGTGATTGCCACGAGAACGACTATTATTACAGGAAAAACTATTTTGCTGTGCTTCAATACAAAATCCCTAATTTTCAAAACAAACTCCCTTTATCAACATAATCATACAAGGTGTGCATCCGACAGGAATCGAACCTGCATTAAAGGCGTCGGAGGCCCTCGTCCTATCCATTAGACTACGGATGCGCATACCTTGATTATGTTATCACAAATAAATATTTATGTCTACATTTTTATGCCTCCATAAGCTTGTCCTCCCACGAATCGTAGAAATAAAGGCTGTCTGAAAGCATATCCTCCGGACTTACACAGGTATTGTTTACCTCCCCTATCATACGCTTTATATCCTCCTTGTCCGGCACATCCTCCTCCTTTATTATTATAAGCTCATGCACGGAGCTTGGGATAATATAGAAGCTGTCGGAGAGCATATCAGCAATTCTTCTCGCCACACCGTCATACAAAATGCAGCCCGCTCCCCCGAGCCTTTTTTTGTTGGTAAGCACATACATAATTTCCCTGCCGGAGCCATTGTCCGGAAAATAACCATATATTACCCGGCTCATGGGAATGAGCTCCCACGGATACAGCTTATTTGTATTTTCCTTTGCCGCCTTCAACAGCTCTTCGGCGCTCACATTCCAGAGCTTCAGGTGGGAATTTCTGATAAGGATCGAGCCGTCAATATCATTTCTATTGAAGCTGTAGAAAAAGCATATGCTCAAATCCATATAGTCAATATGCGGAATATTATACAGAAGCTTTCTGTTCTTTTCCGTATTTATAAGCTTATAGCATATCCCCTTTCTTACGCTTGAAAAGTTTTCAAAAAAACTTACATCTATGCTTTCCGTGCATATTTCCTCCGAGTATATGCTCCCCAGCTTTTCCGCAATTTTCTCAATGCCTTCTCCCCTTAGGTACTCCTCATAATATCCGTCGATATAGATTGTGGGGGAAATATTGACATTGCTTTGGCGAATAACAATCCCCGTAAGCTCTATGCCGTTGTTTTTGGTAATATTTTGAACCGAAATCTCCCTGTCTGCGAATCGGTTCTTAAGCAGCAAAATCAGTTCCTGTGCAAATTCTGTTTTATCCATATAATCTCCTTTCATCAATGCCGCAAATGCATACAAAAAGGCAATGTACTCACGGATTGCTCCGTTAGTCCATCGCCTTACAAGCATTTATAAAAGGATTAACGCTTATACTCTGGAGAGATACTCGCCTGTTCTCGTATCAATCTTAATGGTCTCCCCCTGATCAACAAAGAGGGGAACCTGTACGGTAGCGCCGGTCTCTACTGTTGCGGGCTTGCTTGCACCGGTAGCGGTATCGCCCTTGAAGCCGGGCTCCGTGTCAGTAATCACAAGCTCTACAAAGAGAGGGGGCTCCACGGAAAATACTGAACCATTGTGAGAACAAATCTTGCAGATTTCGTTCTCCTTGACGAACTTCATGGCATCTCCTACTGTAGCCTCATCAAGAGAAACCTGCTCGTAGGTCTCCATATCCATAAATACGTATAAATCTCCGTCCTTATAGCTGTACTGCATATCCTTTCTGTCTATGCGCGCCTGAGGGCACTTCTCGGTGGGTCTGAAGGTTTTCTCCACTACACCGCCGTTCTTGATATTCTTAAGCTTCGTTCTGACGAAGGCTGCACCCTTACCCGGTTTCACATGCTGGAACTCAATAATCTGGTATACGTTGTTGTCCAACTCAATAGTAATACCATTCCTGAAATCTCCTGCAGAAATCATAAATAATCCTCCTAAATATTCACACACAAATAATACTTTGCTATTTTAATATACTTATCTCACTTTGTCAAGGCAGAAGTCCACCGCATCAAGATACCCCTTAAGTCCTCTTCCGTATATCTGATGATCGCACACATCCTTTGTGACGGATATATGCCTGAATTCCTCCCGCTCCATTATGTTGGAAATATGAATCTCCACCTTGGGAACGGTTATGGAAGCCAAAGCGTCCCTTATTGCATAGCTGTAATGGGTGTAAGCACCGGGGTTTATTACTATGGCGCAGGTTTTGTCAAAGTACGCCTCCTGTATGCGGTCAATTATGGCGCCCTCGTGGTTGCTCTGGAATACCTCTATGTATACTCCCTCCTCTGCGCCCTTTCTCTTAAGCATATTTACAAGATATTCGTAATCCTCGTTCCCGTATACGGACTTTTCCCTTATCCCCAGGAAGTTGATATTAGGACCGTTTATCACAAGAAGCTTCTTTTTGTATTCTTTATGCCTTGCGGTATTTTCAAGAACCCGTTCAAGCACCTCATACACCTCGAGTCCGTCCACATCTATGATGATGTCCGCAGCGCTCTCATAGGCAGATTTTCTTTCATCCAAAAGCGCTCTTATTTTCCCAAGAGGGTCATCCCCTCTAAGAAGCGGTCTTGTGGTATCGTTTTTAAGTCTTTCGTATGCGGTTTCGGGCTTCATCCTCAGATAGACGACCGTTCCGCACTGCTTTAAAAGAGCGATGTTTTCCGTCCTTTTGATTATTCCGCCGCCGCAGGAGATTATCCTGTCCGTAACATTTTGTGAAAGCCCCTTTAAAACCTCGGTCTCTGCGCTCCTGAAATAATCCTCTCCCTTTTCTTCAAAGATCAAAGGGATGGACATTCCCTCCTTCTGCTCTATGAGCCTGTCCGTGTCAACGACCTGCTTTTTAAGTTTATACGAGAGCTTTATGCCGAGGGTGGATTTACCGCAGCCCATAAAGCCTATAAGCACTATATTCTTCATACTTCACCGTACATCTTTTCATACGCCTTTGCAGCAAGGGCAAAGGGCACAGGAATCCCCGTCCAGAGCTCATGGGCTATAACTCCCTGATACAGAAGCATCTTCGCTCCGTTGTAGGCTTCTCCGCCGTGAGCCTTTACAAGCTTCATAAATCTGGTCTCCCTCGGATTAAAAATAATGTCATATCCCACGGAAACCTTGTTGTAGAAGCCTTCGTCCTCAATTATCACACCCTCCGGATGAGGCACCATGCCAACGCTCGTCGCCTGTATCACGATATATTTCTTTCCCTCGGGAATGTCCTTGTACCAGTCAAGTACCTTCGGGAAGATTATTTTCGCATCATGAAGCCCGTTTATCTCGTTTGCAACCGCCTCTGCCCTTTCTATCGTGCGGTTAAGAAGGAAAACTCTGCCCACGTTCCTCTCCGCAAGCATCATGCATACAGCCCTCGCTGCGCCTCCGGCGCCGAGAACCACCACATCCTCTCCCTCAATTTTGACTCCGTCCTCCGAAAGCGCCCTGTAGAGCCCCGGCATATCGGTATTAAAGCCCTTAAAGCCTCCCTCGATGCGCACAAGCGTGTTTACGGCGCCTATCCGCTCGGCCAGAGGATCAAGCTCCTTCAAAAACGGAATGACATCGCTCTTGTAGGGCACAGTGATATTGAGTCCCTGAATATTGAGGGCATACGCCCCCTTTATCGCAGCCTCAAGCTGCGCCTTCTCATCAACCCTAAAGAGGACATACTTTAAATCCTCTCCCATTGCATCCGCTATTGTATTGTGAATAAGCGGGGATTTGCTGTGCTCTACGGGATTTCCTATGAGCCCGCATATCCTCGTATTTCCTCCGATATCCATAATTACCTCCTTCTTTCTGCCTTAAATTATGCCTTTTTGTTTTTCCTATGATAAAAGAATAATACGATTTTTTCAAGCCTTCTTTTTAAAATAATCTGTATTTCCTCCTTCGGATGAATCGGCTTTGTAAGTATCGTATAAATATTAAGCCTTTTTGCCCCCCATACGTCAGTAAAAAGCTGATCTCCCACAAAAAGAGTGTTTTTCACATCCGTCCCCATTTTCTCCATAGCGTTAATATACCCCTTTTTAGAAGGCTTTCCCGCCTTATAGATATATTTGCTCTCCACAGGGTCGGCAAAGCTCTTTACCCTGAGTTCCTTGTTATTAGAAAGGATACAGGTCTTAAAGCCTATTTTATGCAGCCTTTTAAAAAGCGCCACCGCCCTCTCATCCGCAGGAGCCCCATGGGGTACAAGAGTATTGTCAATATCATAGATTATCCCGCAAAAGCCCTTGTCAAAAAGGCTTTCGTAATCTATGTCGTATGCGGAGTCCATCTCCTTGTCGGGGTAGAATAGTTCAAGCATATGTGCTTTATATTAACATTTATAACGCTTATGTGCAAGTTTCACTCTGAAACCAGTATTTTATATTACATATACAACCTTTAATTATCTATGCGGATATGAATAAAACTCTTTACCTGTATCCAGACATATAGCCGCAAGCCTTCCACCCGGAATGGAGGCGCCACAATCTATGGCGATATGATTATTCTTCCTGTAAACAGACCCGGGCTTGGGATTCCCTGCAATATACTGCGTGGGAGTATGGCCGGTTATAACATATTTGTCCTTAAAATAGCGGATATCATACTCCGCCCTGTCCCAGACAAGCTCCTTAAGAGAATAATCCTCAATATCCTTTCCCGGATAAAAGCCCCCAAGTCCGGCATGCACCATAAGATAATTATTATCGGCAACATTTATCTCTTCATAAACCAGAAATTCCTTCAAAAACTCAATTACCCCGCTTTGTTCATACCGGTTAAGCTTTTTGAACTCATCCATGGTTGTCCTTCCTCCGTTATACTCCACCCATGTCAAAAATCCATCCAGCATTTCGGAATCCAGCTGTTTTATGCTTTCAATCGAAATTTCCTGCATCAGAAATTTTAAACTCTCCAAAGCCATCAGCTCGTGGTTTCCCACCAGACAGATTGCATTTGGCATCTTCATCAGTTTTTTCAGCGTCTTTACAGGATGAGGTCCTCTGTCCAAAATATCCCCAAGCACATAAAGCGTATCCGAATCCTGCAAGGATATCTTCTCAAGCAGATCCATCAACATATCATATTCGCCATGAATATCAGAAATCACATATGTTGCCATAGCATTATCTCCATTATCAGACTTCGTTCAAAATATCGTGTTCCAGCGCATTCTTGCGGACTTCCAGCAGATTTATCATGTATGCTAAAGCCTCTCTTATTTCGGTTTCTTCCTCCATGCTTTTCCCTTTTCCCGGATGAAGATTCTTTGTAAGCGGGATCACATGATCCTGATCAATAATCCCATCCCTGAATCCGACATCCAGCCTTTCACGCTTTACCCATTTTACAGGGTCCATATCAAAATATTTCCCAAACCAGTTCTCATCAAACAGATGATAAAGCATTGGAGGCACTTCATCATAAAGTGTAATTGTTTTTCCGTCCACATTACAGTTGTATCTGGCGGCATTCATATCTCTGTCAGGAAGAAGGATATAATTACATCTTAGCTCGACAAGTTCAAGAAATCTGTCAAGGAGCTGTACCAGTTCGTGCTTTGGCGGAAGATATGCATCCCTGTCCTCTGCAAGAAGCCTCAAATCGTGGTTAGGATCCCCTTTTACTTTCTTGCAAAATTTTATACCATACTCCCGGTTCAGACATTCGGCGACCCACTTGATTGGCGTCCATGCGCTCATAAGTGTGTCTGCTCTGAGATCTCCGTTAAAATATATACAATCCAGATCGTTCTTTCTCCGCCATGCGCTATAATCTTTATAAAATCTTTCTTTGTCTTCATATTCCTCATATACCGGTTCGGTTTCCCTTCCTTTCATCCAGTAGAGGCAAAAATTTTTTAAATGATTATTGCTGTAGTTGTCTCCAAGATACATTTTCATCAGGTTTCTCATAAGTCTGTTCTCCTTTTCATTATCGTTATGCTTATCTGCAATAAAAAAGACTGCCTTATCGCAATCCGTTTTCAATAATATTATGATAACAATCATCTTCAAAATTTTGATAATTCAAAAAATCCTTCATTTTCTATAGCAGGTAAGCGACCAAGAAAAGCCAAAGTCATACCATAATTCATAACGATTAAAGATTTTATCAAACTCCGATTGTATGTACCCGGCAAGCTCCGGAAGTGAAATTATTTCATTTTGAGTCGTACTGCAATCTTTGATAAATTCTCTCTTTGCATCCCGAACCATCTGCTCCCACACCGGTTCTATATCCTCTACTTTTAGAGATTCCGATATTTCCATATCAGCAAGATACTCCTCATAGGTTCCGTAGCGTTGATAGGCGGGCGTAAGCTCTTCCTCTCCGGTTATATATGCTTCTCCGTCTGCAAACTCCTGATATTCTTCCCATGTATCAAAAACCAAAGGGTCCCATGCCGTAAATTCAGGATTATCAAATTTATCATTCAAAATTTTCTTAAGTAAATCAGAGGCATTGATGCAATCATATTTTTCATACATATAATCCATTAAGATATTTGTATTTGCGAAAATATATTCCCATGCTTCTTTTGATATTTCAGATTTTTCGGTTTCGTATGTACCGTGTGCAAGCAGCATATACAAAGCTCCTTCATAAACCATATCCAGAATATGCTCGGGATTTGAAAAGCTGCGGCATACGGGCTTTCCGTTACAATCTGTCTGTTCTGTAATACCGGTTGTGTAAGTCTCCGGCTCTACATTCTCTTCGTATTCCACATTTGTTAAATCCTGATAAGTCTTGCCGACATCGGAAGAATAAGCATACCTGTTTTTGTTTGCAAGAATCGTTGTCCCCTCCCATAGTCCCCATTTTTGCAAAAAAACAATCAATTCCTGCACAAGCTTTTCCGTATCTTCCATAAACAGTCCTCCATAAATGCCTTTGATTTACGACTTTTACAATAATCCTTGTTCAATTAGCCGCTGCCTTGTGTCACTGGCGCTTATATGAAGTATTCCTGTTCCACCGTAGCTTACCCAGTCATCTATATTGGATTTCAAATCATCAATCAGAATGCTGCCAGCACCTTTGCAGAAATTTTTCTTTTCTTCCCGATACACGATATTTACCTTAAGCTCCTGAGAAAGCAAACGATGCGCCCACGCTGTCTTATCTTCTCCGGCGGTTTCTATTCCTCTCTTTGGCTTTGGGATCCCTGTCAGAATCTCGCACTTATCTCCGTATATTTCGTATATTTCCTTAAATAATTCTACCGCTCCCGGCATAGGCTCCAGCTTGTCGTAAAAATGTCCGACCTTGCGGATTTTCTCCCACATCCGGTTGTCTTCTTCCTCGGAGCGTCCCTTTCCCTGTGAAAGCGGTTTTAATCCGCACAGCTTTGTCACACCACCATCAAAGTCTGCAAGAACTCCATCCATATCAAAATAAATTTTTTCGGTCATAGCAGCCTCCTTTATCAATCAAAAGAAAATTTTCGGTTACATTTATATTATGGCGGCTTTTGTGTTCAGGATTTTGAACTCAGCTTTCTAATAAACCAAATCTCTCTATCAGCTGCTTTTCAATCTCAAATGCCTCCCCCTTATTCCTTGCCTTTATCACAACTATAAGTGGCTGATACCATCTCTTATTATTATCATACAGCCATTTCTTTGCCTTTCCGTGCTTTGGATAAACCATAAATCTCACATCACTTCCATATGCATTAACCTTTTTTGACCCGGACTTGCCGGCAACAATTGCAAACAGAGAATTGTCATCACATTTATTTTTATCAGCTTCAAAAAATTTTATATAAGCAAAATATTCAATTCCTTTATTGCACAAATTTTCTTCAAACTGCCACTTTTTTCCTCTTTTATATCTCGTTTGGTTCTGTTCAAGAAGAGTATCAATGATTTCATATGACATCTCTTCCGCATCAAGTTGTGTCTTTATTTCTGCCAAACTATATTTAGGCTTCCAATTGTTATCTGTTTTCATAATTTTTTGCCATCATCTCCATTTCTATTCTAATCTTTTCCCTTATTTCTTCATCCATAATCTCCACTGCGCTGCCATACTGCATCGCCCAATGAACAATCATGGACGGAGATGTCCGTACCTTTACGATGTCGCATTGAATTTCCTTCCCCATATCATCAATATTTATAATTTCATCTACCTTCTCATAATGCTCTCCAAACCAGTCATGAATAATTGTATAATCCGTATTTCTGATTTTGATCCTGATATCCTTTGGATCATCCCAAGCCATATTTAAATGCTCTGCCATATACTTTTCAGGATTCCAGACCGTATTTGTAATTGGAAGACCTTCAAAGGCGCTTACCTCTATCGGAATGATTTTTCCCTCATCATCCCTTACAATCTCAAGCTCTGACATCAGCTCCACCCTGTAATGCCAGATTCTCTTATCATCATTTTTCAAACCGATGAGATAATAATTATCGTGATAAACAACGAGATGATATGGACTCAAAATATGTATATAATCTGTCTTAGGCAGCAAGGTATGATTATCCGTATAACGGTTGAACTTGAATTTTATCTGTCCGGCATTGTTGATTGCCATCTGAATTATCTTGAGATTCTCAGACAGATTTTCTTTCTCATGCTCATTTCTGCCGCTGAATCTTCCATGTATTGCCTTCGGATTAAATTTAATCTTATCTCCATCCCAAAACGGTGTCTTGTAGTGGGCGCTTGCCGTTTTCATAAGCTTGCCGATTAACTGCGATTTTTCCTCCGCTGACAACATATCAGAGAAACAAATGATTTGAAGCAGCTTGTCAAGCTCTGCATTATTAAAGGTGTGAACATATGAAAACCCCGTAATATCCTGCGCCTTTCTCCCCTTCTCCTTATTAAGCTTCTTTTTTAAACGGTCTTCCTTATATCCTTCGTACTTTATTTGATATTCAGACTCCCTCTGCTCCGAGTACTCCATTGGATTCAGCTCTGTCAAAATGCTTTCCAGAGTGCTTGTAAATGTATTTGGCGCTTCAAGCGGCGTTTTGTTATCATACTTTGCTATACGGTACAGCCGAAGCATTCTTCCAAGCTCATCCTTTGACAGGGAATGATTCTCATCTGTAAGGATTCGCAGTATTTCCAATATCTGTAGGGTACGTCTCTCCGCATTGTATTTCTCCCGTTCCGGAGCATCCGGCATATTAAATGCCCCTGCCTTCTGATTCATTGCACTGATAGCAGCACCAGAAAAAGCATCCAATGTGGTTCTTGAAATAATTTCAGCTTTATTATTTTCGTATGATTGCTTTGGCCGTTGTGTCAGCCCCAATGGATTCAACAGAATGTCCAATTCTTTTGATATTTCTCTGCTTATATAATATGTCGCATATGTCAATAGCTTCCCCTTTTCAGAATCGAAGTTTTTTATGGCGGACACAAACCCCTGCCATCCTGCCATATACAAATCCTCTTCCAATTCCTTGCGGTATGCATCCGACATATCAAATTTTCTTAATTGCTTCCAGCAGCAATCGTGAATATAATTTTCAAAATTCCGACAGATTTTCCCCCATGCATCATTATTGCCCGCCCTGATTTCCTTTATCAGAGCATTAATTTCCTGATTAGTTAAATAATCCATATTTTCTCCCTCTGAGACTCTGGCTTTTATAATCCTGTTTCTATTGTCAGCTTGCTTCCATCCTTAGTCTTTTTTACACGTATCTGCTGCGGAATATTCTCCATTAATTCTTCTCTGTGGCTTATGATTCCCACAAGCTTACTTGTGCCGGACAGATTTATAAGTATATCCATTGCATTCTCTATGGACTTACGATCCAATGTTCCGAATCCCTCATCAACAAACAGAGCATCCATCTGAATACCTCCCAGGTTCATTGAAACGGTATCAGATAATCCCAATGCGAGGCTTAGAGAAGCCTTAAAGCTCTCTCCACCGGACAGATTGCCCACCGGGCGTCTGTGACCGGTTGTATTGTCAAGGACTTCCAAATCGAGAAATGTATTGCTCTTCCTTCCAAGTGAATCCTCCTGCCGATACAATTCATACTGACCGTCACTCATAGGAAGAAGTCGCCTGTTTGCTGCTGCAATTATTCCATCGAAGCCTGCCGCCTGAATATACTGTTCAAGCGTGATTTTTCCATTACCGGTCGTGCCTTTTACAAGATTGTATAATCTTGTGCAAATACCGTTTTCTTTTCTCGCTTTTTCCAGTTCGGCTTCCTGCAACGAAATCTTCTCAAGCTTTTCCTCATTCCCTTTAAGCCTGTTTTTTATGGAATTGCTTATCTCACGTTTTTTCATTACCTCTTCGTTCTGTGAATCGCACTTTTCCTTCAGCTGCTCAACATCTATAAGATTGCGACCCTCGGCATCCTTCTTGGCATCCTCCAACTGCTTTTTGTTCGTAGCTACCTCCTGCTTATAGCTGCTGATCTCCTCGTCGGCCTCTGCTATTTCATCCTCTGACAGGACAAACGAAAGGCTATCCTCAACGGATTCAAATTGATTTTTCTTTACTGCCGCTTCAAGCTTCTGCTTTCTTTCTTCAGCCTCTTTTTTCTCTTTTATTAAAGACTTCTCCAATGTTTCTAACACCGACTTCTCCGATGCAAAAGTATTTTCTGCTTTTTTGCTCTCTTCGTCTGATTTCTCAATCTGATCCAGAATAATTTTTTTATTCGTCCGTGCTTTATCTCTCTCAGACTCTGCAATTTCCCAGCTGTCGAAGCTCAGCCTTGACAGCGTTTTAAGTACAGCTTCCTTTTCAGCTTTGGCCTTTTCTGTATTCTGTTTCCTTTTTGAGAGCTCTTCCTTATCCCGTGCTAAGGTTTCTGCTTTTTGACCTTGTGCATCTTCGAGATCATTTTCCGCTTTTGAAAGAGTTTTACTGTCTTTCTCCAAAGCATTCTGCTGCCTGATATTCTCCTTGATTTTATCTTTTACAATACCCTGCGCATCCTCTATTTCCTTTATCAGATCATCCAATTCTTTACCGGTATCCCCACTGCCGAGCAGTTTATCCTCCAGACAATCAAGAATATCCAGCCGCAGCCGTTCTTCATATTCTGAAAGCGCAGTTTTAACAGTCTCCGCAGCTGTATTCGCATTAGACTTCTTGGTTTGAAGAGTCTCTTCCTTGTCCTTTAGCTCTTTGAATGCCTCCTCGGTAATCGCCTCTCCCGGAATCTTTGCAAGCTCCGGATGATGTACAGATCCGCAAACCGGACATTTCTGTCCCTCTTTTAAACCTTCAGCCAATATTCCCGCACGGCAATCATCCATAATTCTCTCGGCTTCTATTCTCTCTTTGTTTGCCTTTTCATAAGCATCAAATGCTTCCTTATAAGCCTTCTGCTTTTTTACAAGCTCCCTCTTCTTAGTCTCCCTTTCAGGCACTTTTGTTTCAATGACTGCATCTATGCTATACAGCAAATCCTGATACTTCTCACTTAGAGCTTTAATTTCTGTCAGTTTTTCCGGCGTACCCTTAAGTGCCTTAACAGTATCCTTAAGTTCTCCAATCTCATCCTTAAGAGCCTTCTCTCTTTTTTCTAATTCCTTCTCTTCTTCCTCAAATCCCCTCGCATCTTTTCCAAGCCGCTCTATTTCACTAACCAGTTCATCTCTTTGCTGATACTTCTTCTCTTCTTCCTCAACCTGGTCTATGAGTTTTTGGAGTTTATCTGCTTCGGGCTGTTCTTTCTTTGCTTTTTCCAATGCTTCCTTGGCTTCATCTGCTCTATCTGATGCTGCTTTTACAGTCTTCTTTTTCTTTTCTACCTGAGCTTGAATTTCTTTTACAGATGTCTCTTTTTCGTACCACGACAAATAAACAGGATTAACTTCTCTTGTTGCCAGCTTCTGTCGGTTCAACAAAGTCTCCTTTTCGTCAATTTCTTTCTTCTTTTCCCTTAGTTCCTTCTCTTTTTCTTTAAGTCCTTCAAGTTTGGCAATGAAGCCGTTATTCGTTTCGGCAGTTGCAAGTGCTTCTTTACTCTTGTCGTACTCCTTTTCAACAACCTTAAGAGCAGAATCTGCGCTTTCTAACTTATCTTTATCTGAGTCTATTACAGACTTTAACATATCGATGATTTCCTCAAGATTCCACACACTTCCGGATCTCTTTGTGCGAGCTTGAAGATCAAATAACGGCTCAGCCAGCTCGTCGTCTGCCTCAACCGAAACATCTGTAAAATACTGCACAATGCTATCCTCTGTTTTCGCTTTCAGCTTATAGCTGGCATCCATTCGATCCTTCAAGCGATATTCAATATTGTTATATCCGCTTGTCTGAAAAATAGTACGCAGGATTTTCGTTCTGTCATCAGTCTTGGCATTGAGCAAAGCCCAAAACTCTCCTTGTGCTATCATGGCAATCTGTTTGAACTGCTTTTCATCAATATGCAGGAGCTCCTTTACTGCTTCATTAACCTGCGTTTTCCCTTCAATCGGAGTACTATCCCCTGAATAGAAGATGGCATTCTCTTTGACACCCGTTACTCCCGTGCCACGCTGTTTCTTTCTCTCATACTCAGGTCTTCTCCAAACATGATAATCCCTGCCCTGATGTGTAAAGTAAAAATCAACATAGGTCTCCGTCGATTCTTTTGCATATTCACTTCTGAGATTTTTCGTATCTCTGAATCTTCCGCTGGTTTCACCATACAATGCAAAGCAGATAGCATCAAAAATAGTTGTCTTTCCCGCTCCCGTATCACCGGATATCAAAAACAGGCCTTTATCCTCAAACTGAGAAAACTCTATTGCAGGCGTCTCTCCTGCATATGGTCCAAATGCGCTCATAATCAGTTTAATCGGCTTCATGCAATACACCTGCCTCTCTCGCAACAGTTCTCATAACATCCATTTCCTCTTCACTGATTTCGCAACTATACATTTGTCTGTAAAAGTCGCTAATCAACTCCGCAAAAGATCTGTTCTCTGCAATCTTTGAAATATCAACCTGCTCTATTTCTCTTGTATGGGAGTTATCGTAATCTATCTTTACCGTATTCGGATAAACCTGCTGGAATATTCCCATAGCATCACTTAAAATTTCCTCGTCAGTGAGCGTTGCATAGATAAAATCCTCCGGAGCAGTAACGCTCGCTTTATCTAAAAGGTCTTTTATCTTTCCCTTTAAGTGCCTCATATTTCTCATAGGCTTGATTGGCAGAAGTTCAATCTCCATTTTACCTTTACCGCTTATTGTGATTAACGGTACGGTTTTTTCATTATTCACTTCACTGAGCGAATACTTGAGAGGCGAACCTGAATACCTGACCTCCTTACGCCCAACCTGCTGTGGGGAATGAATGTGTCCAAGTGCCACATAGTCAAACTGATCAAAGCAGTCGTATCCGATCTTCTCGACGGTTCCCACACTTTGTGTTCCGAGGCTCTCCGAGCCGGAAAGCTCAGGATCTTCACTTTTCCCCATCACAAATTGATGCGCCACGAGCACGTTATTCCTTGATTCATCGATATCCGCTTTATCAAGGATTGCCCTGACCGCATCATCATATGACTCTATCTTTGCATCAGGCAAAAAATGTCTGACCTGCGAAGCTTTAACAAACGGCAGAAGATATATATCCGCCTCATCTTCTCCTACCTTTAAGGTCTGTTTATACAGATTTCCATCATATTTTGTGGAAATAAAAATATGATTCGTTTCAAACAGGTTGCTTCCAAATTTAAGTCTTTCATCAGAATCATGGTTGCCGCTTATCATATATACATAGACATTCCTTTTAGCCAGATTACTCAGAAAATAATCAAGCATTCTTGTCGCTGCCTCACTCGGTATAGCTTTATCATATACATCTCCGGCAATCAAAACAGCATCTATATTCTGCTTTTCTACTATTCCCAGAAATTGATCCAAAATATACTCTTGATCCTCTGTCAGATCAAAATCCCCCAGCGACTTGCCCAAATGCAAATCACCTATGTGCATCAGTTTCATTTAGTGTATCATCCTCCAATCATTGTGTTTTGATTATCTTCATCATTCACGAAACTGTTCATCATTTCAGCCAGTTCTGACTTGGTAACCACATCGCCCAGCTGCTCTATGACATCCGACATCTGTTTTTCAACGGAACCGATATCTATGCGAAGCCTACTTATCTCTGTGGTGTTCTCTGTGGTCTGCATAGAAAGCTGCATAACCTCGCACTGCCCGATAAGGTTCTGATTGCCAAGGATATAATCCTTCATTTTCTTAAATGTACGAACAAAGTCCTTACTCTGTTTGACCGCCAACTCACTTCTCAACACTGTCATAAGCATATAAACGCCCTTCTCTGTATACGCATATGGCAAGTATCTTGAACCGCCCCATCTTGAGGTCGAAAATTTTGACCTCAAGATACTATACTTCAAAATATTATAGAGTGAGGTTAATATTGTCTTTTTACAATCTCCTCATACTTGAGCTGGTATGCGAGCAGCCGCAGTATATATTCCGGTGGGGTGCGCCACCCTGATTCCCAGTCCTCTATTGTGCGGACCGGTATACCGGTATGCTTTGAAAACTCTGATCTATTCTCACCAACACTTTCACGAAGTTCTGTTATTCTTTCTGCTATGCTCATGATTTTTACCTCCACGCACTGCTCTATCAATAATATATCAATTATCGACTAACTTCGCAATGAGTGAAACATGAAAATCTGCATTGCGGTGGATACGCAGGTGTATGTGTAAACCTTGACCTTTTCCTTACTCATTGTCGTTCCTCCAATTGCCTCGGATTCGAGGCAATTTTTCAAAATTCTATTGACACCCACTCCAGATTTGTGTTAAAGTTCTTGCAAAGAGAAATGGGTTTTGTGTCCGGTAAGCTCTTATGAGTCGAGGGAGTTGCTCATTTCTTTTTTTATGTCCAAAACATCATATAAGTACATCTTTCCATCTGCCGCATGTCTGATCAGCATAGTTGCCCGAAAAGTGTTGTATCTTTCTATTTCTCCGGATTCTCCATACACAGGCAATGCAAATCTGGAATCATTACGATACCAGCCAAATTTGGCATTACGAATATGCCTTTTATCCGTATTTTCTCTATATCGTTTATTATCTGCAATCTCTAACAGTTCAGGAATACCCTGTGATGCATTTGCTTTTGCCTTGGCAATTGTTCCCTTAAGTTTATGAGTGTACCGGGAACCCGTGTATTCATCCGGAAGATCTGTTCCGATATAAATAATATCATCTCCATCAGCAACCTTATATATCTCACCAACATACTCCTTGAGATACTCCTTCACATCATTCCAGTCAACGGATCGTTTTCCTTTAAATCGTATATCGTTTATACGCACAAGCTTCTTTCCTTTATCATCGGTAATGATTTCAACATTCCTATCCATGTCTTTTTTCTCCTTCGTATTCTGAAGCATATTCATATATGCCAGCAATCGTTTTTTCTTTGTCTCCGACAGTTCCTTGTAATCCTTGACAAGTTCTATCTCCGTACCATCCATAGAGACGGATGCGTCATAATCTGCTGGTACAGAGCTGCGCTTCCCGATAAGCAGTTCCTCCGGCGTGATCTGTAATGCCTCACATATGACCATGATCTTATCCGATCCAGGGTTGGTATTCCTTCTTTGCCAGTCAAATATCGTATGTCGGGATATGCCTGTCATGCGTGATAACTCAGGCATTGATATATTTTTCTCTTTCATGATACTAAAAAGTCTTTCACCTA
>JAFUVF010000050.1 GCA_017483735.1 Lachnospiraceae bacterium
TTCATTTCCCATACATACCTCCTTGTTGCGGGAGCAATGTATGAGTTCCTTTCTCCCGCTTATTTTAATTGTTTGAATTTTAAGCAGGAAAAAGAATATTTGACTCTTGAATTTTAGAATTCACTATATTTTCTGCTCATAGAAATAATAGCATTATCCAATGCTATTTTCAACAGAATTTTCAAAGTTTTGACTTCACATTTTGTAAAATAAGGGGTGGAGCTTTAATTCTCCAATCCCCTTATCTTTCTTTTAATACTTAACCATTTTATGTATGCTTTACTCTTCCCTCTTCCCGTTTATCCTCTCAATTCCTCCGAGGGCGAACCATACGATTCCGGTTCCGAAGAGCATTACCACAAGAGAAATCCAAATTGTCAAATTTGCATCCGCAGTCTTGGGAGCCCTGTTTGCCGCTGTCTGCTGTCCTTCAATTGCATTTTCGGAATAAACAACCGCATACGCAGAGAACTTGTCCGTCATAAATGTGATAGTCGAAGGATTGTCATCAATATCCGAAAGCACGTCGACATTGCCGGCATGGAGCCTCAATACCGAAAAGCTGTACTTATTTCCGTCAATTTTGTCCGGTGCCTTTATCGTAAATTTAATTTCATCCGACAGTTCATCCACATACCCTGCGGGGCTTCCGTTTGAATTCATGGACAGTATCGAAATTTCCATTACATTTGCTATCTTTGCGCCCTTCTCATCCGCTACCGCTTTCATCATTTCCATAGCGGCATCACTTATGCTTCCGTCAATATGAAGTTCCGCATATTTTCCGGCGTCCACACCTCCAAGCTTTTCCAGCGAGCCCGCATCTGACGATACTGTCATATCCATTCCGAAGGATGTTGTAAATCTGGAAATTCCCGGATTCGTTGTTACCTTTGCATTGGAACCGGATACACTGTCTGCAGCCATTACCGGATAAAATCCCCGTGTATCGGCATTTCCAAATACTACCCCTGCCACAAGGGCAGCGGCAAAAGCCTTTGCTATCACAGTTTTATTGAGTTTCATATTATTTTCCCCATCCTTTTTTAAAATTTGGTTGCAAAAAAACATTATCACTTATTCTATAAATTTGCAAATAAATTTAAAATATGATACTATTTCGCACGATAATATTTGTATGATTTAAATTTGCATAGGAGCTTGAACAAGATGGATTTGGCAGTAATAACCCTCAATCAGGTAATCATACTTTTTGTCCTGATGGCGGTGGGTATAATATGTAACAGATTAAATATTTTGAATGCGGAAGCTAAGCGCATACTTTCGGGGCTTTTGATGAAGGTCATCGTCCCCTGTATGATAATAAATTCCTATGTGGCGGAATTTAATCTTGAGATCCTGCACAATCTCATTTTTACCTTTGTGCTGTCCTTCATACTCATTATGACGGGCTTTGTCATCACTTTTTTTGTCACGATAAGGATAAACAAGGATTCCAGAGATCTAATACGCTTTGCTACAATTTATTCCAACGCCGCCTTTATGGGATTTCCTCTGATACAGGCGCTCTTTGGAAGCAAGGGACTATTGTATGCAAGCGCCTATGTGACGGTATTTAATCTTTTGCTCTGGACACAGGGTGTGATAATGGTCAGCGGCTCCGCAAACCTTAAGCAATCCGCCAAAAATCTTCTCTCCACTCCTGTGCTCTTTGCGGTGGCATTGGGACTTATAATCTACCTCTGCCGTATACCGATTCCCGCACTGATACTGAATCCATTGCAGCTCATAGGCAATATGAACACGCCAATATCAATGTTTATAACCGGAATGATAATATCAGAAAATAAACTGCTTGAATTTATCAAAGACCCCTATGTATGGCTTGCCACGGTGCTCAGGCTCCTGATGATCCCCGTGATATGCTTTGTGCTTGCGTATGCTTTGAAGCTGTCCGGCATGCATTCTCAGGTTGCTCTCCTTTTGGAGGCAGCTCCCTGTGCATCAATTACCTCCGTTTTTGCGGTGCAGTATCACAGAAACGAAAAGCTTGCGGCAGGCATGGTGGTCATCTCCACCCTGCTGTCAATAATTACCCTTCCTGTATGCGCATACATAATGACATTTTTAGTCAGGTAGGCTCTGCGCACATACATTCATTTTTCAGCCAGCTTCTTTCATCCTCTGACAGAAACGGCGAAAGCTTTTCATAGACCTTTCTTTGATATTCCAGAATATATTCATATCCTGATTCTGTCATATATTCCTTTTTTACTGCTCTCATATCCACAGGCACCCATGTGAGGGTCTTAAATTTGAGAAATTCTCCGTACTCGTTTTCCGCATCGGCTTCGCACACCATTACATTTTCAAGCCTGATTCCGTATTTGCCTTCGATATAAACTCCCGGCTCATTCGTTATATCCATTCCCGGCAGGAATTCTGCTTCCTCCATTTCCCTGTTAAACTTCCAACGCATGCTCTGTGGACCTTCATGCACATTTAATATATATCCGACACCGTGTCCGGTGCCGCATTTATAGTCTATTCCCTTATCCCAAAGAGGCTTTCTCGCAAGTATATCAAGATTTCTTCCTGTGCAGCCCTTTAGAAACCTCGCATGGGTAAGCTGCATAAAGCCCTCCGCCACAAGGGAATAATCTCTCTTCTCTTCATCCGAAAGCTCTCCCAGAACGATTGTCCTCGTGACATCCGTTGTTCCGCCGAAATACTGCGCCCCCGAGTCCACCAGGAGCATTCCCTTATCGGAAAGTGTACTGTAGGAATCCTTTGTCGCCTCATAATGCATCATTGCCGCATTAGCTCCGTATGCGGATATGGTAGGGAAGGACAGCCCCAGAAATTCCGGAATTTCCCTTCTAAACTCCTCCAGCTTATCCGCTGCAGATATCTCCGTAATCTGAAGCTTCCCGATATTTTGCTTTAGCCAATATATGAATTTTGTGAGTGCGACGGAATCCTTCAAAAATATTTCTTCCATATTCCGAAGCTCAATTTCATTTTTGACAGCCTTCATAGCTGTGGTGGGATTCTTGCCTTCAATTACTTCAAGGCTTTCATTTGCAATACTGTAAATATGATAGTTGGTATTCTTTATGTCTAAAAGAATTTTTTCTTCGGAAGCTGAATTTCCTGCTTTACCCTTCAGAAACTCTCCCGCTTCCACATATTCCCTAAGCTCAACATCATTATCAGAAAAATATTTTTTATCCTCCTCTTTGAGCACATCCTTTTGTATAAAGAGTACCGCTTTATCCTTATTTACATAGGTATAGCTCATTGCGACGGGATTGCAGTATACATCCCACCCTCTGATATTATAGAGCCACATTATATCGTCGAGCTTTGATATGAAAATGGAATCTGCGCCCTCCCCGGAGAGCTTTTCCCTAAGGTCACAAAGCTTTTTTCTTACACTTCTTCCTGAGATTTCATCAGATAAAACATAGATTTCGCCCTTTGGAAACGGCGCTCTCTCCTCCATCAGGCTCCCCGCCACATCCTCATCGCATTTGAGTGTGACCTTTGTTTCTTTTAGCTTTTTTTCCAAAAGCTCCTTTACTTCAAAGGCTGACATTACCCTTGCGTCAAAGCCCAGAGTCTCCCCGTCCTTAATATGCTCCTTCAAAAAATCATTGATTTTGGGAACACCTTTATTTCCGAGCTTAAAAAGCTCTACACCGCTTCCCGAAAGCTCCTTTTGCGCCTGTATGAAATATCTTCCGTCAGTCCAAAGTCCCGCAAAAGCCTTTGAAACTATAAGCGTTCCGTTAGAGCCTGTAAAGCCGGAATAATATTCCCGCACATTAAAATAATTGCTTACATACTCCGAATTATGAAAGTCCGCCGTGGGAATTATGTACCAGTCAATTCCCTTTTTTACAAGCTCTCCCCGTAATCCTTCTATGCGTTCCTTATGTATTCTGCTCATTACTTAAGAAGCTCCACAACCTTCGACGTTCCGATCCTG
This sequence comes from Lachnospiraceae bacterium, assembly GCA_017483735.1. Taxonomy (GTDB): domain Bacteria; phylum Bacillota; class Clostridia; order Lachnospirales; family Lachnospiraceae; genus RGIG4856. Next base: position 3,953 of record JAFUVF010000050.1, read on the forward strand.
TCGCACCCAAGCTCTAAAAACATCTCTGCGTCCTCCACAGTGGATATGCCTCCCGCAGCCTTTATCTTTACATCCCTTCCGATATGCTCTTTAAATAGCTCAATATCCTCCTTTGTGGCACCGCCGGTACCGAAGCCCGTGGAGGTCTTTATATAATTTGCCCCGGCTCTTGTCACCACCTCGCAGAGCTTGATCTTCTCCTCCCTTGTGAGATAGCAGGTCTCTATTATAACCTTTAGGATATGTCCGTGACAGAAATCCTTCAAAAGCCAGATTTCATTTTCAACCTTGGTATAGTTTCCGTTCTTCACATCAGAAATATTTACCACCATATCAATCTCGTCAGCGCCCTCCATAAGCGCCTGACGCACCTCTTCGAGCTTCGCCGTTGCGTCGGAATAGCCGAGAGGGAAGCCCACAACCGTGCATATGCGTAATTTTTTGTAGGTCTGCCTGACCCTCTTTACATAGGTGGGCGGAATGCATACGCAGGCGCAGTTATATTCTATCGCCTCCTCGCATAGCCTCTGAATATCCTCCCATGTCGCATAGGGCTTAAGATTCGTATGGTCAATATGCGCCAAAATCTCGTTTCTGTTCATAATATCTCCTTACCTTAAAAACTCCGTAACCTTATCCTTCATCTCTGAAATCTCGCACTGAATATCATGTCTTACGGGAGCGGTGCGTATCTCCTCGATTGCCGCAGGAACCTCCACATTTGCAAGCTTAGAGAGCTCATCCACAAGCTCAAAATCGGAAAGCCTGTCATACCTTGCCTTATCTATGGCATTCATCACGCTTCTGGTAAATTTGAAGGGACTTGCCGTTGAGGCGATGACCGCAGGTGTCTTATCGCCTGTTTCCTTTACATATTTTCCGTATACTGCGCTTGCCACAGCGGTATGGGTATCTATCACATAGCCGCAGGCTTCATAAAGCCTCTTTATTTCTGCTGCGGTCTCCTCCTCGTCTGCGTAATTTCCGTAGAAATCAGAGAGACCCTTTCTCATATCCTCCGTAATCTCATACCTTCCGCTTCCCGATAAAGCCTCCATAAGCGCCTTGTTCTTATCCGCATCATCCCCTGCAATGTGATAGATAAGCCTCTCTAGATTGCTTGAAATGAGTATATCCATTGAAGGGGAGCTTGTGAGCTTGAACTCCCTGTTCCTGTCGTATACGCCGCTTTCAAAGAAATCAAATAGCACCTTATTTTCGTTGGAGGCGCAGATCAGCTTATTTATGGGAAGTCCCATCTGCTTTGCATAATATGCGGCGAGGATATTTCCGAAATTTCCCGTGGGAACCACCACGTTTATTTTGTCCCCGTCCTTAATTTTTTCCTCCCTTAAAAGTGTGACATATGCATACACATAATAGCATATCTGGGGCACCAGTCTCCCCACATTTATGGAGTTTGCGGAGGAAAACTGAAAGCCCTTTTTATCTAGCTCCTTTTCAAGCTCCTTGTCCGAAAAGAGCTTCTTTACCCCTGTCTGCGCATCATCAAAATTGCCGTGGATGCCTATGACCCTTGTGTTGTCCCCTGTCTGGGTTACCATCTGCTTTTCCTGTATGGGAGATACTCCGTTCTTCGGATAAAATACCATTATCCTGGTTCCCTTTACATCAGCAAAGCCCGCAAGCGCAGCCTTTCCCGTATCTCCCGAAGTGGCGGTAAGTATCACTATCTCATTCTTTACATTGTTCTTCCTTGCGCTGGTTATGAGCAAATGCGGCAGTATGGACAATGCCATATCCTTGAAGGCTATGGTCTTTCCGTGGAAAAGCTCCAGATAATACGCTCCACAGGCTTCAGTCAGGGGCGCTATGGCTTCCGTGTCGAACTTTTCGTCATATGCGTTGTTTATGCAGGCTTTTAGCTCATCCTCTGTAAAGTCCGAGAGCATAAGCTTCATAACCTCATAAGCCACTTCCCTGTAGTTCATTTTTGCAAGCTCCGAAAGGCTCTTGTCAAGTGCGGGAATATGATCCGGCACAAAAAGCCCCCCGTCCTCTGAAAGTCCCTTTAGTATTGCCTCGGAGGCCTTTACCTGTATTCCCTTTGTTCTGGTTGAATTGTATAATACTGCCGACATTTTGGTTCTCCTTTATTTATCAAGCTTATTTGCTTTCAGTTTCTCCGCTGTGGTAAATATACACGGTATCATTTTTCTTAAGCACGAGCTTCCCCTTGGGGATTATGGTGCGGTCATTTCTGCGTATCATTATTATAACAGACTTTCTCGATATGTCTATATCGGAAATCGCCTTGTTATTCCATGGATGATTCTCCTTTAACACGATTTCCTTAAGCTCGATATGCTCATGTCCCTTAGTCGCCTCGGAGCCTATTATGATGGCATCCTGCGGCTGTATGACGGTTTCCCCTTTGGGAATTATCGTCTGCTTGCCCCTTATTATCACAGCTATTATCGTATTGTGCGGAAGACCTAAATCCTTTATCCGCTTGCCGTTCCAGATATCGTCCTCTCCAATCTCTATTCTGATAAAGCTTATGTTCATTTCCTCCGCATAATCGCCAAGACGCTTAAGCCTCGAATACTGCTCCACGAAGCCTGCGGATATGATACCTGTAGGGATCGCAACGACTCCCACGCCCAGAAAGCTTAAGAAAATCCCAACCACCTTACCCGCCGTGGTAATGGGATATATATCCCCGTAGCCCACGGTAAGAAGCGTCGATGTCGCCCACCAGATTCCGGAGAAGGCATTTTCGAATACCTCCGGCTGCGCCTCATGCTCCAGACTGTACATACAGAGGCTTGATGCCAGCATCAAAACCGCAATCACAAATATGGAGGCTCCAAGCTGTGAGCTCTTGCTTGCAATTACTTCTATTATTACATTCAGGGAATCATAATATGCATTTATCCTGAATAGCCTTAATATCCTCGCCACTCTGAACATTCTGAACACTGCCGTTCCGGTCGGGAAAAATACCGGCAGGTAGAAGGGTAAAAATGACAGCAAATCTATTATTCCCATAAGCGAAAAGACATATCTTAAGCCTGCCCTAACGCCCTTAAATTTGGGATATTCCAATGGCGCCGTAATAAGACGCAAAAAATAGTCTATCGCAAAGATTGCAACGGTAATTTTTTCCGTCAGGGAAAATATTCCCCCAAAGCGCAGATTGAGGGAATCAAAGGTATTCAATACGCTTACCAAAAGATTCAATATGAGCGCCAGAGTGCTTATGACATCATATGCCTGATTTACAGGCTCTCCCACGACACCCACAGACACCATATCATATAATCTTTTTTGTATTGTTTTCCAGTTTTTCATATCATTTATATTATCCGCTTCTCCGTAATGATTTTATCGGGCTTACAGTCAAATTCATCCGCAATGATCTTCGGTATGATCTGCATTTCATATGCTGCTGCGATTTTTGCAATCCTGTGTGAAGCATTTTTTTTATCCGCCATGCCAAAAAGCCCTTCCAAAAATCTGTCGTAATAGCCTCCGCCGTAGCCTATGCGGTTTCTTTCTTCATCAAATGCGACTCCCGGCATAATGATTATTATTTTCTGCTCATTTTTAATAAATTTTTCTTCGTCAAATATATCTCCGCATAGAGGCTCCTTAATTCCGAAGCGGCTCCTTGTAAGCTCGCTTTCCTTACCCAAAAAGCTTTTGAACACCATTTCTCTGCCATTATGGGTAACCGGCAGAAACACAGCCCTCCCCTTATCCAAGGCATCCGAAATAATTATATCCGTGCAGACCTCATTGTTTGCGCTCATATATGAAAGCATTACATCCGCCGCCTGATATTCCGGAAGCTCCATTATCCTTTTGCAGATAGCGCCGGATTTTTCTGATACCTCAGCTTTTAAAAGCTCTTTCCTCAAAGCCAGATATTTTTTTCTAAGTGCCTTTTTGTCCGCAAAATCATCCATAAAAGGAATTATCACAATATTTATCAATCTTGTCAAGTGCCTTAAGGCTTGCTATATTATAGCTATGGATAATTTTGACGAGGAAAAAAGAATCCGTTCCCTTAATAAAAAGCTTTTTGTGGCGATAGGCGTTCTTTCGGTTCTCCTTACTCTCCTTTTGGAGGGATTTATTGTGCTTACGGCTTTTGCAGGCTTCATTTTTTACAGGGAATTTGTATATAGCGCCCCCGAAGCTGTTGAAAACAATGCTGTTTCCTACGACAAGGTACAAAAAACCATACAGGGTATTATTCCCTATGAAATTATCTACGGCGCTGCATCCAGAGCTGAAAGAGCTGTGAGAAGGGAGGTCGAAAAAAGACCGAAGCCAGCTCCCAACGAGGCTCCGAAGCTAATAGGCGTCCACAGCATGAACATCAATGTTGACAGCGAGTACAGCCCCTACGGACTTATCGGGCGTTATATCTTTGCCTATGATGATTATGACGGGAATCTTACATACGCTATAGAAGTCGATTTAAACGGATTTGATATTTCCACTCCGGGAAGCTATAATGTTACCTATAGCGTCACGGACAGCGAGGGGCTTGAGACCTCCGAATCCGTGATATATACCGTCGGCTTTAATATATTTGACAAGCCGGTGCTTACCGCTTCGGATGTCGATGCCCTCTCCGAAGGCGGATATTTCAGGTATGAACCCCTGCCCGAAAACAATTATGATTATGCGGCTCCGCTCATACGTCCTTCACTTGTGTCCCTGAGCGTAAGCGACGCAAGCCATACGGCATACGGCTCCGCTTTTATTTACAAAATTACCGGAGATTATATTTATATCGCTTCGGTTGACCATGTGCTCCGCCCCATGCATACGGATGTGCTCCTTGCCTTTCATGATGAAACCGAGCTTAAGCTAAGCTTTGAGTTTGAGACGCTTTCCGTGTTGAACGAGCTTTCAATGTTTAAGATCTCCACCGCATATCTTCCGACGGATACTCTGCTTTCCTTGAAGGAGATATATGTGGATGAATATATATATGATGACCTGCGAAACGGTGATACGCTCATAACCTATGCCCTTTACTGGGACAGGAATTATGATGTCATCAAGCGCTCCAAGCTCTTAGAGCTTGATGAGAGGCATTCCACCTACGGCGCAGGAGTTGATGTCATTTCCACAACAATTACCGGCTTTGAGGGAATGAGCGGTACCGCTACCATAGATGAAAAAGGGCGGCTCGCGGGGGTCATATGCGCATATGATGATACCGTAGGCAAGGAATATCACTTAAAGATAACAGAGCTTGACAGTCTTTATCAGCTGCTTAGGAGTGAATAAGAAGGATACGAAATGAGCACAGGAGTTTTTACGGCGACAAAAAAAGACGGAACAATCTATTACAGGAGCTCCCTTACCTACAAAAGAAAGCATATAAGCCTCGGGAGCTTTCCCTCCTATGACGAGGCTCACAGCGCATATCTGGAGGGCTTATCGCTTATTAAGGAGCCCTCTATTTCTCTTTTGAATTTTAAGGAGGACAGTGTGCTCCCCTTTGAAAAATGGGTAAGCATACTTAATTTCAGGGACAATAAAATATATTTCGGAACTCCTATATATATAGGTCAGAAGCTCTTTTATTACTATATCAGTCCGACACATATATTAAAATTTGATATGGATGACCTTTTTTATTATTCCTCGCATAAGATAATGAAAAGAGGAAATCACTATTTTGTGGCCGATTACGGAATGCAGGTAAATATCGCATCACGCTACGGCATAAAGCCCTATGCCGTGATAGGCAGGGATTACCGCTTTTTAAATGACGACCGCACGGATTTCAGGCGTGAAAATATAGAAATATTCAATGCTTACAACGGAATACGCAAAGAAAGGCGAAACGGCAGCGATACATATTTAGCCTATGTGCATATAAACGGAAACTTCATCATAGGCAGATACGACGACGAAATTACCGCCGCCATCGCCTACAACAAGGCGGTGGACATTCTAAAGAAAAACGGAGTGAAGAAAAACTACACTCCCAATTATATCGACAATATGAATCCCAGACAGTATGCGGAGATATATTCTGCCGTGTCTGTATCGGAGAAAATATTGAACTACAAAAGCTGAACGCAGTCTCTTACAATCTCTGCCATAGCTTTTATATCGGAGACAGAATATCTCTGATCTATCGGAAGCGGCACCATATAATTGCTAAGACGGTTCTCTATGTACGCCCTTGTTTTGTAATTCATAAGCTCCTTCCAAAGTCTCGGAACATATACCTTTCTTTTTACCAGACTTTCAAAAAGCCCTTCCTTTTCACAGTAAAAAGGAAAAATGTACAGCGGGGCACTGGGTATTTTTGCTGGAAATGTATTTAAGTCCTTAAGCTCCTCCGTAAGCACGCAGACATTCTCGATACGTTTATTTTTTACATATTCATAATCAACCGAGGAAAGTATTCTTTGCGTAAGCTTCGACATAAGCTTTATCTCATACCCCATTGACTCTTCTCTTTCCTTTGCCTCGGCATATGCCCCGTTTGTGCCGGTCTCTATGGATTTTATAAGATGTATCGCCTTGTCCCAGGACACATCTGCCGGAAAATCGCTTTTGATTTCTTTATCCTGATTGCAAAGAAGGTATGCTCCGTCCGACACTCCAAAGAATTTCCTCATTGAGTATATATTAAATGCTCCCTTCACAGGCTCACAATAGAAAGCCTGCGTCAAGTCAAAGATTACCCTGCCGTCATACTTTTTGTACAGTGAAAGCATAGTATCATGAGAAAGGATGCCATAATAATTTATACAGAGAATATAGGTATCCTCCGGTATGGAAGCAGGCTTCGGAAGAAGGACTTCATCAATATTATAGCCTTCATATGCTATATTATACTCATCAAGTGCCTGTGGAACCGTCGGACATACATAATCTGGGATAAGGAGCCTTTTTGCCCCAGAGGATAGCGCCGCAAGCGCAATCCCGCTCCTTCCCGAATTAAGAGAAATGACACGAAAGTCCTCATTATTTCTATAGTATTCTCCTGCTATCGGCAGCTCCAGCGGTAGATAACCGCCGTACTCCTTTTCTTCCATTTTTCTCTCCAATTTTTATTTCTGCGAATAGTCTATAAAGCTCATATTGAGGGATACGGGCTGGGAGCTTCCATCCACCGTGGCATTATCCATATATGTCCACATTGTAAACTTGTATGGATAGTCCGGAATATCTGCAGCCTGCCTAAGCCACACATCATAGTCCGTAAGCTTTGACATATCTATTTCCTTTATGAGCCACTCCTTATCTCCATATATGCACGCATTCAGCCCCTCAGCCTTGATGGCGTCGAGAAAGGTCTTTGCAATGACCGTCTTGTCAGCCCTTGTCACATCATCAATCCTGCTCCTGTCATTTACCGCAAGCCTCATATCTAACGCCACAGGATAATCCGGTCTATATTCGGAAAGCTCCGCAAGAATTATGCTTACCTCCTCTATGGCTTCATCCTGATTAACAGCCTCCGAGGTAAAGTACACGCCCACCTTAAGCCCCGCATCCTTTGCACGCTTTATATTGTCCTGAAAATATTCATCAAGATTTATCTGACCCGAGCCGTAACCTCTCGACCCGATCCTTAACATCACATAATCCAGACCATATTTTTTAAGCTTGTTGAAATCCACATAATTCTGTGCCTCGGATATCTCCGCACCCACATATGACACCTGTCTTCCGTCGACATAGTACTTCATTATGTTTGACTGCAGCACCAGCTTCGTCAAGTCATAATCGTTCTTCGGAAGATACGGGCTTATAAGTACCCACTCCTCCTTGCCGTCAGGATTTATCACTAAAGTGTGCTTCCCATCCTCGGAAGGAGAAAGGGATGCCGTCGGAGAGGGCGATGGAGATGCAAGCATACTGGGGCGGGGAGCAATCGTTGCCTGCGGATACTTGTCCCAGAAATCCAGATCCTCCGGCTTTAAAACGCCGCCTGACGCTATGGGTGTAGCCTCCGGAATTATGGCACTGGTAGGCTCTGTATTTAACACTGCGCTCTGATGTCTTCTTCCCTTGTTATTTGTGACCAGAACCATTATCAAAATGACCGCAACAAACAGTGTCACAGCCATTAACGCTGTGACTACCGTGGGGGTTAAGCCCTGTTTATCTTTATGGTCATCAGGTAATCTCATAAATTCACTATCGCCTTCTTAGGACATTTTGCAGCACAGGCTCCGCATTTAATACATTTTTCCTGCTCTATAGTCGCATTGAAATCGGTAACTGTAACTGCGGCGTTTGCGCATGTACGCACACATATTCCGCAGCCGATACAGCCCACCTCGCATGCCTTCATGGTAACAGGTCCCTTATCCTTTGAGCTGCAGGCAACCGCATATCCGGAATCGTAAGGAATGAGGGATATCAGTCCCTTGGGGCAGACTGCGACACATTTCCCGCACGCCTTACATTTATCCTTATCTACCTTTGCTATACCCCTAACTATATGTATAGCGTCAAAGGGGCATTCCTTCACGCAGCTTCCGCCGCCCAAGCACCCGTAATTACAGCTCTTTGCACCGCCTCCGGGTACAAAGGAAAGCATCCTGCAATCATCATTTCCGCTGTAATCGTAATTCGACGAGGTCTTCTCACAGTCTCCGTTGCAGGCGACAAACGCAACCTTTTTAACTCCTGCCGCCTCCTCAACGCCCATTATCTCAGAGACCTTCTTTGCAACTGGCTCTCCGCCTACGGGACATCCGTTTACCGGAGCCTCCCCCTTTGCAATTGCGGAGGCAAGTCCCGAGCAGCCCGCATAGCCGCAGCCACCGCAGTTATTGCCGGGAAGGGCTCTTAAGACCGCTTCCTCCCTTTCGTCCACCTCGACCTTAAATTTGATACCTGCGACACCCAGGAAAAGTCCCACAAATATTCCGACTATTCCAACTGTCGCCACCGCTGTCACTATACCAATCATAACAAATCCCTCGTCAAAAATTTATAAAAGACCTGCAAATCCGCAGAATGCTATTGCCATAAGTCCCGCCGTAAGAAGCACATGGGGCATTCCCTTAAACGGAGCCGGTATATCGTTATACTCCATCTTCTCCCTGAGTCCCGCAAGGATTATTATCGCTATGGTAAAGCCCACCGCCGTGCCAAAGCCGTTTACGATACCTGTAAGAATACCGTATTCCTTCTGGACATTGGTAAGCGCCACGCCCAAAACCGCACAGTTGGTGGTAATGAGTGGCAGGTAAACTCCCAAAGCCTCATAGAGCGCCGGCATAGCCTTCTTCAAAAACATCTCGACGAACTGTACCAAAGCCGCTATCACAAGTATGAATACTATGGTCTGCAAATATTCTATTCCCAAGGGAACCAACACAAACTCATATATTGCGCCGGCAACTGCGCTTGCAAGGGTAATCACGAATATTACCGCTGCGCCCATGCCGGAGGATGTCTTAATCTTCTTCGACACGCCTAGGAAGGGACAGAGCCCCAGAAACTGGCTGAGTACCACATTGCTTACGAGGGAGGAGCTTATTAAAAGTACCAAAAGTTCCTTAATACTGTCCATTTATTCGCCCTCCTTCTTATCGCCTGTATTTTCCTTTGCGGATGTGTCGTAGAAAGCAGGCTCGCCCTTGCAGATTCCCGCACTTGCGCAGGAAGCGCAGCCTTCTAAGCATCCGCTCTTGAAATGACTCACATCCTTGCCCTTTGCCGCAAGCCTCAGCTTGACAAAGCCCTGAAGCGCAGAGAGGAAAGCCAAAACAAAGAAGGCTCCCGGCGCAAGCCCGAATATTGCTATGGGAACATAGCCATTTGGCATTATACCTATATCAAATATCTTTCCCTGCCCCAATATCTCCCTGACAGCTCCTATTGCAGTCAAAGCCACGGTAAAGCCAAGCCCCATTCCGATGCCGTCAAAGAGTGACGCTATAGGAGGATGGGAATATGCATACGCCTCGGCTCTCCCTAAGATTATGCAGTTTACCACTATAAGCGGTATATATACCCCCAACGCCTTATTTAATGACGGAAGATACGCCTCCAGAAGAAGCTGCAAAATCGTCACGAAGGATGCTATTATAACTATAAACGCAGGTATGCGCACCCTGTCGGGTATAACCTTTCTAAGCAATGATATAATAAGGTTTGAAAGCGCTAAAACCGCAAGGGTTGTAAGCCCCATCCCAAGACCGTTCATTGCCTTTGTGGTAACGGCAAGGGTCGGACACATGCCAAGGGTAAGCACAAATGTGGGATTTTCCTTTATAAGTCCGTTAAATAATCTTTCGGTAACAGAGTTTGAACTACTCATTTGAAACACCTCCCTCTGTAAGAGCCTCAGCCGTAAGCACTGCGCCGTTTACCGCATTCACGAAGGCTCTTGTGGTAATCGTGGCTCCGGCTATGGCATCTATTTCAGACGGCGATGCAGCGCCTGACTTTGTATAGGTAAAGTCTGCGGATCCTTTACCGGCAAACTGGGGCACCAAAACCTCCTCAGCTCTCATGCCCAGCCCCACGGTCTCACTTATCTCCAAAATGGACACGGCATTTATGATTCCGTCATTTCTTATTCCCACATAGATATCTATGGTTCCGCCGTAGCCCTCCTTTGAAGCGCTCTCAATCACATATCCCAGAGTCTCTCCGGCGCTGCCCTTTGCCTCATATACCTTTCCTATCTGCACTCCGGTCTCCGATATCCTAAAAGTCAGCTCTTCATCCGGCGTATAGGCATATTCGGGGAAGCTGTCAGCATCGTTAAACACCATCTTGCAGGCATCGGCGATTGCCTGTGCCTTCTGCTCCGCAATCCTGTCCTTTGTGAGCTCATTCACTACCCCCAGAAACAGTCCTGCAATAAGGGTTATTGCAAATAGGATTCCCGCCTCCTTAAGCATTACCTTTACATCCTTATTCATGCCTGCCTCCTTTCCCCGGTCCGAAGGGAGTCGGCTTTGTAAATCTCTCAATCAAAGGAACCAGAAGATTACCGAGAATTATCGAATAGGACACCCCCTCCGCCGAAGGTCCAAAGAGTCTGAATATTCCGGTCATTACACCTAAGAATATACCAAAGACTATTTGCCCCATGGGGGTAACCGGTCTCGTCACATAGTCCGTAGCCATAAAGAATGCCCCCAGCATAAGTCCGCCTCCGGCAAGCTGTGCGGATATATATGCTGGGTCAAATCCCCTTCCGCCGAATATTACGATAAATATCACAAAGGCTACTATATAGCTTCCGGGAACCTTCAGGTCTATAACACCCAAAAGTATGAGGAAGCAGGCTCCTATAATTATGGCTATCATGGAGGTTTCCCCGATGGTTCCGGGAATCTTTCCTATGACCATATTATATATATTTACATTCTCTCCTGCCTTTAACATTGCAAGCGGCGTTGCTCCGGTATAAGCATCACAGTCAAAATCCGTCATATACTTTGAAAATGATATGACAAGAAAGCATCTTGCCGCAAGCGCCGGATTCATAAAGTTCTGTCCAAGTCCTCCAAAGAGGCATTTTACAACTAAGATTGCAAACACTCCGCCCAGCGCAGGCATCCACAGGGGCACTGACACAGGCATATTAAGCCCCAGAAGAAGTCCCGTCACAACCGCAGAAAGGTCTGCAATTGTGGATTTCTTTATTATAAGTCCGAACAAAAATTCCGTAAGCACCGTGCTGCATATGCTTATCAGTATTATCAAAAGCGCTCTGAGTCCGAAATTATAGATTCCATAGCCTGTAGCCGGAAGCAATGCGATTATTACGGACAGCATTATGGCGCTTGTGTTTACCCTCGAACGGATATGAGGGTTTGAAGACACTTTAAATTTGGAAACAGCTTTTTCTTCCATACTCCCTCCCTATCCTTTCTTTCTCTTTGCGAGAAGTATTTTTCTCATGGATTTAATCTCCTGAGTAAGCGGACGCTTTGCAGGGCAGATAAAGCTGCAGCAGCCGCATTCACAGCATTCCATTCCGTTGTTTTGAAGGAATGCCTCCTCGTCAAAATGCTCCGCATAATCCGCAAGCTTTGAAGGCATTACCCTTCCGGGACATACCTCCAGACATCTGCCGCAGTTTATGCAGGGCGAGGGAGCGGATGCCGATACCTCATCCTTTGTAAACGCAAGGAGCGCTGTGGATGTCTTTGTGGTAGGCACATCAAGACCGTACATCGCAAAGCCCATCATGGGACCACCGCATACTATCTTTTCCGGAGTTTCCTTGAAGCCCCCGGCATATTCAACGATATCCTCATAGAGAGTTCCTATCTTAACCCTGTAATTCTGCGGCTTTTTAACCGCATCTCCGGTAAGCGTGATTATCCTCTCCATGAGGGGTCTGCCCTCATAGACGGCACGGTATATGGATACGATGGTATCCACATTATTTACGATACATCCCACATCCGCAGGAAGCATTTTGGAATTGATTTTTCTTCCGGTTGCGGCATATATGAGCTGTCTCTCTGCGCCCTGCGGGTACTTTGTCCTCAAGGGTTTTACCGAGAGATAAGGTTTATCCTTTATTAGCTTTTTGAGAAGCGCTATGCAATCAGGTTTATTGTCCTCAACAGCCAGTATTCCGTGTGCATTGTCAAATAAGCTTACAATGAGCTCCAGGCCTCCGATAAGCTTCTCCGGCTCCTCCAACATCCTCCTGTAATCTGAGGTAAGATATGGCTCGCATTCCGCACAGTTTGCTATAACATATTCAATCTTGTCCGGCTCCTTCGGAGATAGCTTTACATGGGTGGGAAAGCCTGCTCCGCCCATTCCCACGATGCCGGCATCCTTTATTATGGATATTACCTCTTCCTTCGTGAGATTGTCCGCAGTCTCTCTTTTAGTAAAGGGTACCGACTCATAGAGACCGTCATTCTCTAAGATTATGCTCATTACCATATCGCCGGTAACGGTGCGGCGTTTGTCAATATCCTTTACTGTTCCTGAAACGCTTGCATAGATAGGCGACGATACAAAGCCTGCCGCATCGGCAATCCGCTGTCCCGAAAGAACCCTGTCTCCCTTTTTCACAAGTGGAGAGGCCGGAGCTCCGATGTGCTGGGATAAGGGATATACCAGCTCCTTACCGCAGGGCGCATCCTCAATGGGACTGTCCTTTGACAGGTCTTTGCCGTCATAAGGGTGAATACCCCCGACAAATGAAAACTTGGCCATACGTACATATCCTTCCTTTTAAGTTTCTGAAATACAGACAGCTTAATACGGTTATCAGTATATCACATTTTACAAAAAAAATAAACATTTCATAAAGCTTCGTATCAGTCTCATATCAGTCAGTCTTCGGGCAGGCGTCCGGTCCTTTAGTTATTTATTTCCTTTAAAACATAATCCGGATAAGCTGACGGGTTATGCTTGACCAGATGCGGAAGCACAGGATAGCCGTATGAGGGATTGACATTATGATCACGTATTATTACAGTTTTTCCCAAGGCCTCATCATAATAAGTATTTCTGCATACTCCCAGATATATCTGAATACCGCCGTTTAAATTATTATCGCTTATGCCATCCATGGAATCGTTAAATGCCCTCGTTCCTCCTATCACGGTGCCATTGTGGGAGCCAAGCTGGGAATTGCAATGATATCTGCCTCCCGAATATGGCAGCGTTGTAACTAATTGAGGATTTATGTAGTGCGCCTTTATTTTGTTAATGTCATCCACACAGACAACACTGCCGCCTCCGTTATCCAATCCCCAGCCCCTTATACTGTCATAAAGCCTGACGTCAAATCTTTCGCCGCAGATGAAGCAGAAAAGGCTTTGATCCTCAGTTTCATTTTCATCATCCTCATCATAATTATTCGTCATATAAAAGGGTGTGCTTATCGTCGATGCCGAAATACCGTTGACGGCATAGTTTGCCCTATAGCTTTTGTTTCCTGATGAGCCCTGCACAATGGTCACACTAGTCTGCGGTGTCGTACCGTTTGAGCCCGTCCAGCCCTTAAAGACATATCCTGACTTTTCAGGGTTTTTAAGTCCGAAGGATGAGGACTCTATATTGTAGGATACGGCATATCCCGCAGGCATAGTTCCGCCGTCCAGATCATAGCTTATACTATATTCAGACGGAAGCCATCTCGCATACAGAGTGATATCATTGCCGTCCGCTCTTGATGGCGATGAAGGAGCATTCTCCGTACCTGACAAAGCAAGCTTCGCTCCGCCATCAGTCCCCGCCCAACCGTCAAAATTGTAATACTCCCTAACAGGCGCTCCCTTTGACGGAGAGAGTGCGCTTTTTCCATATTCGACAAACTCACCAAAGGAAGTGCTCCCGTTCGTAAAACATCCGGAGGAATAGGAATTTTTATGTGTATTTGTCAGATATGTAACCTCGGAACCGCACTTCCACACAGTCACGAATTTATCTCCCGCCCGGTATCTTATCTCCTTTATATCCTTTGGCGAGGAATGTGTTTTTCCAAGGGTATCGGTAAAAACAATCTTTTTGGTGCCGTCTATATAGTCATCCTCCAGAAAAAATCCATGTCCGGCATATGCTGTCAGACTGTAGGAAAAAAACAGCAAAAACGATAACAACATATATAATATGATTTTCTTTATTCTTTCCAATAGCGTCACCCCCTAATTTCCTCTGCTTCCCACAGGCCAGATATATAATATTCCGGAAGCCTCATCATATTCAAATATGGAGTTTTCTCCGTCGCCAATAAACTCGCTCACATATTGGTTGACGTATTCCTTGGCATTGCTCGTGGCGTTGTTTGTCGCATTATACGTTGCATCATTTGTGATATCGGTCACTTCGGACTCCGTGAAATAATCCGTTCCTTTGACCGGAGTGTAGCCCTCATCGCCTTTGTCTCCCTTTTCTCCCTGGTTGCCCTGCTCTCCCTTATCGCCTTTTTCTCCTTTATCCCCTCTATCGCCTTTATCTCCCTGATCTCCTTTGTCGCCCTGATCTCCTTTATCTCCTTTGTCGCCTTTATCGCCTTGATCTCCCTGGTCTCCCTTGTCTCCGGTATTTCCCTGTATACCCTGGGCTCCTGCAACTCCGGCTTCTCCCTGTTCTCCTTTGTCGCCTTTGTCTCCTTTATCCCCCTTGTCGCCCTTTTCGCCCCTTTCTCCGGGCTCTCCTTTAATTGCCGGTGCCGCAGCAGAAGAAGAATTGCCCGACAATTCAGAAGACTCATATTTTGTTATATACTCCTTTATATCATTTTGAAGCCCGAGCCTTTCCAGATATTCTGAGAGCTCATACAGCGAATCGCCGTCCCCTCTTTCGCCCTTTATGAATTCCCCTACAAATTCCTCCTTCTGCGCTTCATCCATATCGCCCACAAGCCTGATAAGCTTGTCCTTGTCCACCCTGTAGTTGTCGGCTATCATTTCTATGGCGGAATAAACTCCGGATTCACGCAGAAGCTTTTCGTAAGAGACAAGACTTTCTCTCAAGCCCTCTGATATTCCGGGAACCGCTGCCGCCCTCTTTAAGACAAACGATACCAGCCTGTTTGAAAGCAATGAGAGCTGATCCTCCGACATATCCTGACAAATGCCCAGATTGCTCAAAATCCCCTGCCTTACATTTTCGATTATGGAGCTTAAATATTCATCATCAATGCTTTCAAGGTCAGAGCCTGTAAGGGAATTTAATATCCCATACAGCATATCCGACATCTTTAACACTTCCTTGTCGTCCGCCCCAAGAGTTTGCGTCAAAAGCTCATAAGCATCCTTGTACAATGCCTTGCCCTCCTCCGACATGCCGCTTACCGCAAAGATATTATCCGCAGCGTGCACCCTTCCGCCGGATACTGCATGTATTACCAGTCCACTCAGGAGAAGCAAAAGTATTATAAGTCCCATGCTTAGAGCCGTAAAAAGCCTGTATGGAACGTGAAATCTGACCGCCAGCTCCATGAGTCTCCCAAGCTTTACCTCTTCATTATCCTTCTTCCTTTCGGATACCTCATTATTCAGTTTTTCCTTCATTTTTACCTCCTATGCCCATGTCTGCAAGAATCTGTGCCTTCCCAACGACGAGCATAAAAAATAAACCTCCTTTTTTCATTTTACGAAATGAAAACATGGAAATAACGGCGAAACGCCTAAAAGAATTTTCTAACAATAAAAAAATACCACACTAAAGGGTGGCTGTCAAGCAAAAGAATATATGCCACGCACATGTCAATGACAAATGTATGGCACATATTACATATTATTCAGATTATTCTGGCTGTTCTGGCTAAGGCTTTATCTTACGTTGTTAAAGCTGCCCTTGGGCGCATAGATGATTGCTGCGGAGCCAAGCTGTGTGGTATTGAAGGTAAGCACTCCGGGAACAACGCTGGTGTTTCTGACAATGGTGGTCTTGCCGCCTGCAACGCTGTCAACAACCTTTCTTGCTTCCGTTCCGATGCTTCCGCCCATATCAAGCTCTCCGTACTGTCCGTCGGGAAGCCTTCATTCGAAACCCCCTCCCTGACAATTACATATTGTACAGTACCCCCCGAAAATTTCAACCGCTATATTTATATATTTTGATAAAAGAAAACCGCCGAAGCAGTTTCAGCGGTTTTCCCTTTCATTAAGTATTTTCTCCGTATTGTTTTCTATCGTCTTTTCGTTTTTAGAGGTCAGCGCAAAGAATTCCCGTATCCTCTCCCTGCTGTAATCCCCGTTTATCAGCTTTGCCCTAAAGAGATAATAATACGCCACAGTGGAGGAAAGCTCGTCAAGCTCCGAAGCTCTAAGGGACTTCTCCGCAAGCCTTAAGGCGGTCTCTCCCTCCTCATCAATTAAATGTATCATATCCTCCAAGGTATGGATATTTAAAAACTCTATCAACGGAAGCTGGTTCTCCGTGCTCCCCTCGGTTATGTGGGCGTTAGTAATGCCAGCAATCTTCTCCAAAAGCTCCCTGTATTTTTTGTTATGCGCAGTAAATTCCGTAAGCGTAATCCTGTCAAAATACAGCTCATCAAGCGTTTCGTTCCTGATGCTCTCCCTGACCTTAGCGCTGTATGCTTCAAGCTCCTCCTTTATTTCAGAGAAAATGATATCCGTGGTTTCAAGAAGGCTTGCCGCTCTCGAAAAGCTTCTCCTTATGCTCCTCGGAACCTCCACCTCCACCTTGTACCCAAGGTCATGCTCAATCTCCGCCCAGCTATGCTGCAATATGGTCTTTATCTGAATTTCAAACCAAAGGTTACTAAGCTCTCCCTCATCCTCATTAAGAGCACAGATATAATGGAGGGCTTGATACCCAAAGCTCCTAGCGTCTATAAGCTTTCTCTTATCCTTTGACTTGTCAAAATCCACACGGAAGGCTTTTGAGATAAGCTCCGCCGCCCTGTCCATATCGCTCGAAAAATAACAAATCACACGAAAGCCCAAAATATCACGCATATCATATATGCTCGAATATAAATCCGGCTTCCTTTCAAGCTTTCCCTTGATGGAATACAGGGTCTTTATACGGTGTGTGATGTGCAAAAGCGAATTTCCGTCAGCAGAAAGGATATTGTGGAGTTTTTCATCCACAATATCCTCAAGCTTACGGTACTTTTCAATGAGTTCATTAATCTCTCTGTCTGATTCACGCTGCATTTGTTTTTTTCCTTATAGCATCTGTTCCAAGGTTTCGTACAAAAGACCGGGCTCCACAGGCTTGGATAAGTGTGCATTCATTCCTGCCCTCAGGGACTTCTGTACATCCTCGTCCACATCATTTGCGGTAAGGGCTATGATGGGCACATTCTTTGCGTCATTTCTGTTAAGCGCCCTTATTGCCTTCGTGGTCTCGAGACCGTTCATAATGGGCATCCTTACATCCATAAGGATTGCGTCATAGTGACCGTCCTCGCTTCTCTCAAACTTATTTAACGCAGCCTTTCCGTCCTGTGCGATATCCACATGGGCTCCGTTTGCGGAGAGCATCTGCTTGACCATTTCGGCATTTATCAGCATATCCTCCGCCATAAGTATGTTCTTGCCGGCAAGCAGCGAATGAGATATCTCCTTTACCTCCTTGCCCTCAGTCAGGCTGTCGAGGTCGCCCTTTACAGAGGTAACGATTCTTCGTATCTCCGCAGTAGCCGCAGAGATTTCCTGCGTAGCAGCCGCAAGGTTCTGTGTAAGATTGCTGATCTCTCCCACCTCGCTTGACAGCTCCTTTGCGTCATTAAGTATCTTTCCGACTGCATCTCCTATGCGCTCATGATTCTCGCTGCTCTTGTTTGCAGTCTGCCTTGAGCTTGCGGCGAGATTGCTGATTTCGGATGCCACTACCGCAAAGCCTCTTCCGGCTTCTCCCGCTCTTGCCGCCTCTATGGAGGCATTCAGGGAAAGAAGATTTGTGTTGTCTGCGATATCCACAACCTTCTCGTTGTCGGAGGCAAGCTGCTCCACAAGACTTCTTATCTCCTCCATGGAGCGCTCTAACTTCTCCGTAAATGCGCTGACATCCATTATCTTGCTTGCAATCTGTGTGCTCTCCTGTGCATTGCTCTCGTTGCCCGCAGCCATTCCGTCCACTGATTCATACAAAGAGTCGAAGCGGCTGTCGATATTCGTAATGGTGGCAATGAGCCTCTGGTGCTCGTTTGCCTCCTCCGCACGCTGTGTTTCCACCTCTCTTGCAAGATTCTCTGCGTGGTCAACCTCCTGCTGTACCAGATCCTTCTGGTAATGTATGCAGTTCTCCTTTACATTGAAGCCGTTAAATATGGACTTTACCATAAGCTTACAGGTGTTATACCCGCAGCAGGTACAGTTAATCTCTCTCGACTCACTTGTAAACTTGCGCATAGATTTGAATATCTCATCATATTCTCTTTCCGTAGGCTCCTTGTAGAAGGCAGTCTTTGAACGATCGGTATATTTTCTCAGATAATCGTCAAGCTTGAGATGCTTAAACTGCTTGTTCAAATTCTTAAGCCTCTGTGCAGGGGTATCGGGTCTTGACCAGGCATCCCCCTTCCTGTTCTTCTTTGACGCTTCCTTAATCTTCAAAAGATTGTAGAGTGCATCATCCGTCTCCGACATCTTCGGATCCACGGCTGTGCCGCATATACATCCGTTCTCGCAGTTGAGGGCATCGATAAACACGAAGGGCGTGCGTGAATTTTTGATTCTCTCCTTGTTCTTCTGAAGCCACTCGTACATGCGCTTCTCGCCCTCTATCTGACGGATTGCCACCTCTTCTCCCAGGAACCAGTATACATTTTCCTTAAGTCCGCCGGGAGTGGGATATATGGAGCCGAGTCCGTACTCAATCTCATCCGTGGCATCGGGTCCCTTTATATTGTGCTCCCTCACATACTTCATAAGATGGTCGAAGGTAACATTATACTGAACAAGCCCTTTGTTATTAGGGTCGTCAATCTCCAATTTCTTTGCAATGCATGGGCTTATAAAGGCAAGCTTTTCCGTAAGCTTAAGCTCCTTTCTGCAATAAATCGCACCGCACATAAGTGGACTCTGCACCGGGAATAATTTGGGCAGAAGCTCCGGCGTATAATTCTCAATATAGCGCACTACTGCTGGGCAGGGCTGTGAAATTCCACCCAGATAATTGTATTTGCTTATGTAA
Source organism: Lachnospiraceae bacterium (assembly GCA_017483735.1). GTDB lineage: Bacteria > Bacillota > Clostridia > Lachnospirales > Lachnospiraceae > RGIG4856. Next base: position 23,525 of record JAFUVF010000050.1, read on the forward strand.
TTAAGATAACCCCATGTGGTAATATCTGCGCCGAAGGAAACAGAAACTATGCGCTTTACTCCAAGCTTTTTCAAGCCGCCGAGAACAGAACCGTATTCTCTTGGATAATTTGCAAGAAATGCGGGAGCAACTAGAAGTGATATAGGCTCTCCCTTTTTGATGTCTGCAAAAAACCTCTCCGTATCATCAAGATACTCTCTTGCATTGTGCTCGCAGGCATCCATGCAGGCGCCGCAGGACACGCAATAGCTTCCGTTTACATCAATCCGGCGGTTCTTCTTCTCATCATCATCCACGGACATACATGCGCCCATTGCCGGACAAACGTTGATGCATTTGTTACAGCCAATACATTTGTTATTGGTGTATACCAATGACGTACAGTTCTCGCTAACCATAAACATAATCCTTCTAGGTAAAATACCCCCTACGCTTTAATTCTACTAGAAGAATCGTGTTTTGTAAAGAAATATGTTATGAAATTGAAACACTTTCTAGACGCTTTTGAGGCGCTTATGAAACACTTATGAAACGCCCATGGATGCGCCTGAAAATGACATACTCACACCCTGCGGGCTTGAAGCGGATGCCGCACCCATAGTACCGGACGTATTAACACTTACACCGCCTTCAAGCTGATGCTTTATCATGCTCTTTAAATAGTCCATATCCGCCTTTACCAAGGCTTTATTCTCGGAAGTCCTGTGCTTTCTTTTAAGCTCCTCCAAATCCTCCTTGTCCATGTGAGGATTTATTATTTCCATATTTTCAAGCATTTCCATGCTTTCCTCAAGCTCCTTGAGCTCATCCTCTCCGAATTCCGAAATCATTTTGCCAAGCTCTTCAAGCGTATCCTCGGAGGATAGACCCTCCTTATATTCCTCATAAGCCTTATCAAGCATTTCCTCACGCTCTTTAAAGATATCGTCCTCCTTTTTGGATACCTTTTCTTCCTCCGCATTCACGATGGCATTCTTCATATCCGCGGAAGCTTCCTTCATCCTGTCAAGCTTTTCGTCACGCTTTCCGGTGGTGGCAGCCATCTCTTCAAGCTCCAAATGATGCTTTTTCTTTCTTGCAACCATCTCCATGCGCTTCGCATGTGTAAGCGCCGCCTGCAGCTCATCAGGGTCTCCGTTGCCTGCGGCAATCTTTCGTTTCATTTCAAGCACCTTTCTCTTTGCGCTCAAAACTGCCTGCCCTGCACTGACGGAGGTTTTTGCTCTCTGTATCTTTGTGGCAACCTCTTTATAATTGTAATTTATGGGCTTATTATTCTCATCCTCTTTCTCGCTCTCAGGCGCCCCCGAAAGCTCCAAAAAGCCGTTTACCTTATCCTCAGATGTAGCCGCAAAAGGATTTTTGTCATTATCCCTTGTCTGCTTTAAGCCACGCAAAAGCTCACGCATTTCTTTGGAAGGAATCGTGCTCTCGTAGGTATCCTTTTTTGAAAAGCTGTCGAAACTAGCCGTAAATGACGAAAATGGAGCTTCGTTTGCGCCTTGAAATGCCTTGCCGTAAGCGCCCCTGACACCCTGCATAGAATCGGAATAGCCCCGTGCATTGCAGGGCAAAAAAGGCATATAAGCATTCTGTGAATAAAAAGAAATATTGATACCAGCCATTTTCTACCTCCTTGTAGTTATAGCAAGTAAGCAAACTGAAATCCGTTTCAGCAACAAATTCTGTTATGCCAGATAGGTAGGAGCCCCCTGTATGCCCGTTCCGGGCTCGAAATTCACGCCGGGTGTGGGTATTTTAGTCTCCGTTCCCGGAGCCTGTGTATATATGGCGTTGGAAGCTTTCGGCGCCTCTCCCTTCTGCATCAGTCCCGATGCCTTGGGAGTACCGCCGACAAATACGGTATTCGAAGCCTTTTGAATCACATTCTGACCCTTAATCTCAGGAATAGCGCCGACAAACAAGCCTCCGCTCACTCCCTCCAAATCGTCATCAGTAATTGCCGCTATATCCTTAAAGTTCTTCTCGTCCTTAACCATATCTTTTCCTTTCATAAATGCATACAAATAAATCTATACAGCTTAAGTATATACTTAAACCTAAAAAAAAGCAACCTGAAATGAGAATGTTACCGCTATTATGTTTTGCAAAAGTGATATGCTTATTGAAGCTTCATCTTATACTTTTGCTGCTCCTCCAAAGGGATGCTTAATGCATCCATTGCCTCCTGCAAGGATAACTTAAGATTTTTCATAATGGAGCGTATGCTGTCTATACGACTTTGCTCACGTCCTTCTTCTCTGCCCTCTGCTCTTCCTTCCGCCCGTACATCTGCTTCCCACTCATCCATTGCCTTGCACATATCATATCCCTCCATTTCGTTTCTGGTGCTTATATATTCTCTTCGTTTCTCCCATATTGCCGGGCTGTTTACAGCTGCCGATATCGCTTCAAGGACATCCTCTCCCACATGCTCATAGTCTCTGTCAGTCATCAAATGCTCTCTAAGCTCTGTCTTGTTATCCCTGTAGGACATTGCCTTTATCAAAAGCTTTAAATCCGTATGGAAGATATCTCCGTTTTCCATATCGTCCACACATATAAGATGAATACCATAGTCTGAAAAGAGCTTTCTCATCCTGTCGCCCTTCGGAAAATCTATCATATCTGATATTTCCTTTGGCCAATCAGCATACTTTTCCGTTCCGTGATAGAATACAATCGTATATACAGGAGCAAGCTTGTCATCCTTTTTCAGTCCACCGGGAATGAGCCTTGTTCCCTCTTCTCTATATCTCTTTTTATGCGCCCGTATCTGTTTATCGTATTCGGCAGAATCATACCCCATTATGCGGAATGGCATGGAGTAATCAATCCTGTTCTGATTCTCAATGGCAAGGATTCTTAAACCGGCGCTGTCCTTCCACTCCATCTTTATGTCCCTGTAGCGGTTTGAAGACTTTGTTTTTCTGCCTCTGCCCTTTTCCCCGGAGGAAGAGACCTTATACCTTCCTGATACGCATTTAAGCTCCTCCGGCTTTATGACTTCCTCTCCGCCAAATACAACCCCATTGAAGAAGTCCGCAAAACGCTCCGGCTCCTCCAAAAACTCATTCATAATGACATCCATTTTTCCCATACAGCTTCCTCCTTGTAAGTATTTTCGGGCGGAAACCGCAGAAATAAGAATGACCCCTAAATATCTCACAGACATCCCGCCATTTTCTATAAAAGAGTAAATGGCGAAACGCCTCGAAGACGCACAATGCAGTCTTTAGATTACTCTTGATGAAGAAATAGTAACACCACTGAATCTGTCTGTCAAAGAGATTTGCTTAAATTTCAAAACTTTGTAAGAAGTACACAATTTTGAATATCAAAATTTGTGAAGAAGTGCTAATTTACAATTCGTGAAGTTTTGAGTCGTTTAATTCCATAGCCTGCTTGACCAATATATTATTCGAGCGAGTGCTTGTCCATAGCTTTTAGTTTCCTCCCTTGAAAAAAATCCACATTTGCGATAAACTCATACCATTATGATACTTTCGGTAAATAACATAGATTTAAGCTTCGGGGATGTGCCGGTGCTTAAAAATATCAGCTTTAATATTGAGGAGCATGAGAAGGCGGCGATTGTGGGAATAAACGGTGCCGGCAAGACCACGCTCCTTCGGATAATCATGGGAGAGCTTAGCGCAGATAACGGCATCTCCACTCTTTCAAGAGATACCTCAGTCGGATATCTCTCACAGAATGATACTGTTAATTCCGCAAACACAATCTATGAGGAATTATTGTCCGTAAAATCAAACCTTGTGGAAACGGAAAAAAAGCTTCGGAATTACGAGGAAAGGATGCAGACCTTTTCCGGGGATGAAAGCGCTCTTAATGAGCTTATGGAGGAATATCACAAAATCAGCGCAGCCTTTGAGAGGGACGGCGGCTATATGTACAAAAGCGAGCTTGTCGGCGTATTAAAGGGCTTGGGCTTTGCGGAAAGCGAATTTGACACATCAGTTTCTCTCCTTTCCGGTGGTCAGAAAACAAGAGTCGCTCTGGGCAGACTTCTGCTTCAAAAGCCTGATTTTATCATACTGGACGAGCCCACAAACCACCTTGATATGGACTCCGTGGTATGGCTCGAAAACTATCTTTTGAATTACAGGGGCGCTGTGCTCATCGTCTCCCACGACAGATACTTCCTCGACAGAATTGCCACAAAGATAATCGAGCTTGACAACGGCGAGGCTACAGTTTTTTCCGGCAATTATACGGACTACGCCGCCAAAAAGGAAATCATCAGAAAATCCGAATTAAACGCATATTTGAATCAACAGCGTGAGATAAAGCATCAGGAGGAGGTCATCGAAAAGCTTAAGAGCTTTAACCGTGAGAAATCCATAAAACGTGCGGAAAGCAGGCAGAAGGCTCTAGACAAAACAGAAATCCTTGATAAGCCTGTTATAAAGGACTCCGATATGAGGCTTACTCTTACTCCCCGCATAGAGAGCGGGAAGGATGTTTTGTCCATAACAGGTCTTTCCAAGGCATATGACGGCAAAGTCCTTTTTTCGAATGCAAATATCGAGATTAAGCGTGGGGAGCACGTAGCGATCATCGGGAAGAACGGCACCGGAAAGACCACTCTCCTAAAAATAATAAATTCCGCAGAAAGGGGCGATTCCGGACAGATTAAATACGGCACGAATGTGGAGATTGGCTACTACGATCAGGAGCACAATGTGCTGAATCCCGAAAAAACTTTGTTTGACGAGATATCGGACGCATATCCCTATCTTACAAACACCGAAATCAGAAACACGCTTGCGGCATTTCTTTTTACCGGGGATGATGTCTTTAAGCTTATCGGAAGCTTAAGCGGCGGCGAAAAGGGGCGTGTGTCGCTTGCCAAGCTGATGCTCTCCGACTGTAATTTCCTCATCCTCGACGAGCCTACAAACCACCTCGATATAACGTCAAAGGAGATTCTTGAGGATGCCTTAAATTCATATACCGGCACTCTTTTGTTTGTATCTCACGACAGATATTTCATAAACCGCACGGCTTCGAGGATACTTGATTTAAACAGCTCTCATTTCTACAATTATATCGGGAATTATGATTATTACCTTGAAAAGATAAATGATGTAATGGGCGCATCCCCAAAAGAAAGCATAACTTCTGCATCAAAGGCGGAATCCGCCTCAAAGTCCGACTGGCAGGCGATGAAGGATGAACAGGCACGTCTGCGCAAGCGTGAAAATGATATAAAGCGCTGCGAAAAGGAGATTGAAGGGCTTGAAGCAAAAAAATCAGAGCTTGAAGCCAGACTCCTAAGCCCTGATATATCCGGAGATTATAATAAATTAAACGAAATCACGAAGGAGCTTGACAGCTTATCCGTTACGCTGAACTCCCTCTATGACAAGTGGGAATTGTTGTCCGAATAGTTTCCTTCGATATACGCATTCCCGCCATTTCCATTTCCGTAGCCTCCGCCGTTCCAGGTATTATTATTTACCCTGTTCTCGGAATTACCCACATACTGTATATTTTTCGACAGCCCGAAGATGAGCCAGAACACTATGGGCAAAAATATGAAGCCCAAAGCCATGGCGCCGCTTTGTCCGAAGCTCTTCACAAGTCCTAATGAAACAAGCACATTAAACACCATAAGTGTAACCCATGCGCCTATTATCAAAAATACGGTTAAAATCACTATTCCGATGGAGCCTGCAAACATACTTCCTGAAAAAGCTCCTCGTACATTGATGCCGTCCATGCTTACCACGGCAACCACAAGCGCTGCGACAAAAACCATAAGGGCTATAAAGTACACTATGAAAATTCCGAGATACCACCAGAAAAGCTTCTTCTTTCCCGCAATCTTATACAAAATATAGCTATTGTAAAAGGGGATTATCGCAGCCCAGCCCGGCTCATTTGCCTTCTTGAAGGTAAGCCACATTCCCACAATGCTTGCCGCCGAAATCGCAAGGCTTATAAGCGACTGCATGGCATTTAACATCAGTGCGGTCATATTGTAAAGAGCATCCGAATCAAAGTTCATTTTCCAAGGTCTCCTTTATCGCTTTAATGAAGCCCAGACTATCCAGTATTACCGGATTTTCACAGGTTGAAATACTTGCCAGACTCCCTGTCATTTTACCATTCTCTATGGTCTTTATGCAAGCACTTTCAAGCCTCTTTGCAAATTCGCAAAGCTCCGGGATATTGTCAAGCTCTCCTCTTTTATTGAGCGCTCCCGTCCATGCAAAGATGGTTGCTATGGAATTTGTGGAGGTCTTCTCTCCCTTTAAATATTTATAATAATGTCTCTGCACAGTGCCGTGAGCCGCCTCATACTCATATACTCCCGAGGGGGATACAAGCACTGAGGTCATCATCGAGAGATCGCCATATGCTGTGGCCACCATATCTGACATGACATCTCCGTCATAATTTTTGCATGCCCAGATAAAGCCGCCTTCTGAGCGAATGACCCTTGCCACCGCATCATCTATAAGTGTATAGAAGTATTCAATATTTAGTGCCTCAAATTTTTCTCTGTACTCCGTGTCATAAATCTCTTGAAAGATATCCTTGAAGGTATGGTCATACTTTTTGGAAATGGTATCCTTCGTGGAGAACCACAAATCCTGCTTAGTATCCACCGCATAGGAAAAGCATGCCCTTGCAAAGCTCTCAATAGATTTTTTCGTATTGTGTATACCCTGTATTATGCCCTCGCCGTCAAACTCATGTATGGTCTGTCTGATCTCCTTGCCGTCCTCTCCGGTAAATACAAGCTCCGCCTTACCCTTTCCCGGCACCTTAATCTCGGTGTTCTTGTATACATCCCCGTAGGCATGACGGGCGATCGTAATCGGCTTCGTCCAATTCTTTACATACGGCACAATACCCTTTACCAGAATGGGCGCACGGAATACCGTGCCGTCAAGTATTGCCCTTATGGTGCCGTTGGGGCTCTTCCACATCTCCTTAAGCTTGTACTCCTCCACTCTCGCCGCATTGGGAGTAATGGTGGCGCATTTGACCGCTACGCCGTATTTCAATGTGGCGTTTGCAGAATCCACCGTAACCTGATCATTGGTCTCGTTTCTGTGCTCCAGACCAAGGTCGTAGTACTCGGTCTTTAAATCTATATATGGAAGCAGAAGCTCGTCCTTTATCATCTTCCATAGAATCCTTGTCATCTCATCCCCATCCATCTCAACCAGAGGGGTTATCATCTTAATTTTGCTCATATTATATTACTCCTATCTTTACTATATTTTCATACGCCTTTTTGATGTGCTCGTTTGCAAGCCTCTCCGCAAGCTCCCCATCCTTATTGCGTATCGCTTCAAGTATCTTTGCATGCTCTTCGTTGGACTTTAAGCCCCTTCCGGAGTTTGACAGTGTCTTTTTCCTTACCCGCAGTACATATTGATGAAAATCCTTTAGCTGATGCTCCAAAATCTTGCTGTCGCAGGCTTCGTAGAGGATTTCGTGGAAACGATTGTCCAGCTCGTACACCTGCTCATAATGCCCCTTTTCCCCGTGGAACTTCGCAAGATATACGTTTTCCTCCATCTCCTCCAGGGCTTCCTTTGTGATATGCTCCGTGGCAAGCCTTGCGCAGAGCCCCTCCAAAAGGGAGCGTATCATATAGATGTCATGCACGTCCTTTTTTGTAATTCCCGTGACATAGGCGCCCTTATTGGGGATTATCTGGATAAGTCCTTCCAGCTCCAGCTGTCTGAAGGCTTCTCTCACAGGAGTTCTGGATACACCAAGCTCCTCTCCTATTGCAACCTCCCTTAGCTCCTCGTTTTCGGAATACTTGCCGTTTAATATATCCTCTCTTATGCGGTTAAAAACCCTGCCTCTCAGGGAATATTTGTCCGTAACCTCGTTTTTTACGCTATTCTCCATGGTCAGCCTATCGTTATGCCCTTCTCATTACAAACCTTGTCTATGCAGCTTATAAGCTCATCATCCGTGATTACTGTAACTCTTCCTCCGGCATACTCGGCATCCACCCATTCCTTAACGTCGGTCACAAGCTCGGAATTTTTGCCGACCTGCGCATCTCCCTTCAGCTTGTAATGGGAATTTATCCAATGGGCTATGCCCGCCAGACCCGATGTATTCGACACCGCACATACAACAGGACGGTCAAGGAATTTCTCCGTGTCAAAGATATTGTATATCTCCTCGTTTTTAAGAAGTCCATCTGCGTGAATACCGGCTCTCGTCACATTGAAATTCTTCCCGACAAAAGGGGTTCTCGGCGGTATCTGATAGCCTATCTCCTTTTCATAATATTCCGCAAGCTCCGTAATGACCTTGGTATTCATTCCGTTGAGGTCGCCCTTTAGCTGCGCATATTCAAATACCATAGCTTCGAGCGGCGTATTTCCCGTCCTCTCTCCTATGCCAAAAAGCGAAGTATTTACCGAGGCGCAGCCGTAGAGCCAGGCTGTGGTGGAGTTGGATACCGCCTTATAGAAATCATTATGTCCATGCCACTCGAGATTTTCCGAAGGCACTCCTGCATGTGTCCTCAATGCATATATAATACCCGGCACACTTCTGGGAATAACGGCTCCGGGATAGTTTACCCCATAGCCCATGGTATCGCAGGCACGTATCTTTATGGGGATACCGTATTCATCCTGCAGCTTCATCAGCTCCAGACAGAAAGGAACGACATAACCGTATATATCGGCTCTCGTGATATCCTCCAGATGACACCTTGGGCTTATTCCCTCCTCGAGGCATTCCTTTATGACGGAGATATAATGCTCCATTGCCTGCTTTCTTGTCATCTTAAGCTTAAGGAAGATATGATAATCGGAGCAGGATACAAGTATTCCCGTCTCCTTCATACCGATTTCCTTCACAAGCTTGAAATCCTCCTTGGAGGCTCTTATCCAGCTCGTAATCTCTGGGAATTTGTATCCCCTCTCCATACATTTGTACACCGCATCCCTGTCCTTCCTGGAATAAAGAAAGAACTCGCAGGCACGTATCATCCCGTTATCTCCGCCGAGCCTGTGGAGATAATCGTATATTGTCACAATCTGCTCTGTGGTGTAGGGAGCTCTGGACTGCTGACCGTCCCTAAAGGTTGTATCCGTAATCCATATCTCCTCCGGCATATGGTGGGGAACCACCCTGTCATTGAAGGGGATTTTCGGTATCTCCGAGTATGGAAACATATTCCTGAACACATTGGGCTTTTTCACATCATCCAATATGTACATATGCTCCTCAATCTCTAAGAGATTGTTGCTCTTGTTCATTGTGACCGGGCGGTTTTGGAATGTATATTCGTTTTCCGGCATTTCTACCTCCTATCAGCTCCATTTTAAGGAGCGGTAAAATTCTTGTGTTATTGTATACAATTATACGATTGCTGTCAATATTGCATTACTCTTTTTTTTATGTTAAAAATGAATTACTGCTTTTATTGCTATATCAAAACAAAAAAAGGAAGCCGTTATGCCGCATTTTAATTTAAAAATTATATTCATACCCGCTCTAATCCTTGCGTTTTTATCCCTGACAGCCTGCGGTAAGGATTCCACGGCATTAGAAACAGCGCCGCCTGCGCCAACATCCACGCCCTCTCCCACCCCTGAACCTACGCCGGACTTTCCTTATATTGACGGGGCGATAGGCGTAAACAGCACATCTCCCGACGAATTAAACGGATATGATTTTCTCTCCGTTCCCACATATATTACCAAATACGGCGATGACTATTTCATTGTCGACTGCTACCACAACACCATAATCTATAGTGATGATATCACGCTCCCTTTAAAGGAATGGAATATTCTGGATAAAAACCTCTCCATGCCGCACACAATCAGCTCTGACGGAGAAATATATGTGGTTGATGATACTGAGAGCGCTTCCGTAAAGATTTATGCCAAAAGGGATGGTAAATTCTCAAAAACCGGCGTTTTTACGGATATAGGTGTCCGTCCGCATTTTTGCACATACAACGAAAAAAATAAAACCTTCTATATCTTAAGCTCAATGACCGGGGAAATGTATCTGTTCCGCCGTATGGAGGGAAGTCACAAGCTCTACCTTACGGAGGTTAAGCGCTTAGACAGGCTTAACGGCATATATGTGCGCTCATTTACCATAGAAAACGACGAGATAATCTTTGTGTCCGGCATTACCCCCGAGGAATCCGGGTATGAGCCCGCAGTTGTCGTATGCGACCTTGATTCCTTTGAAATAAAGGAGGAATACCCTGTTTCTTCCGCCATCGCCGGGATGGTTCAGATTACTCCCATTGACGGAAAATACTATATCACTGTTTCCACTGATGCCTACGGCAACGCCGAGGCTTCGAGGATGATCGCGGCAGACTCTCTTTCGGAGCTGTCCCCTGATAATTATAACGAAAAGGATTATCCCGACCTCTACAGGGAGTTTTTCGCTGATGAGGGTACCCCATATTATATAAGCTGCATACCGGACGATCTGGGAGAACCGGAATATTTCCTCTGCTCCCACCAAAACTCCGGACATGGGATATACCGCTTCAAAGTGGATGCCGAAAACATAATAACCGATGTAGAGGAAATATATTAGGCATTCCCCCACACCGGCTTCTTTTCCTTGAATAATCTTTTATTTATCTTTGTCTGGTTATTATCCTTGCAATCTCCTCATAGCTTGCATTCTTGCTTATCTCAAAGGTTCCGGTGGATATCCTTCTGTCATAGCCGCCCTCGCAAAGATATGTATCGAAGTCCCCGGCGTTTTCAACCAGACCTGCCTCTGCAAGATTTCTTGCAACAGTATAGGAGCCGCTGCCTCCCTCTATGGTAAATTTAACAGTGTTTGCTGCAGCTGACGTCGGCGTAGCTGTGGGCTTTGCTGTCGCCGTTGGCTTTGGCGATGGTGTCGCTGTAGCTGTAGGGCTGGGCGTTGGTGTCGCTGTTGCCGTTGGGCTGGGCGATGGTGTCGCCGTCGCTGTTGCCGTTGGGCTGGGCGTTGGTGTCGCTGTTGCTGTTGCTGTAGGGCTAGGCGTTGCCGTCGCCGTCGCTGTTGCTGTTGGACTGGGCGATGGTGTCGCCGTCGCTGTTGCTGTTGGACTGGGCGTTGGTATCGCTGTCTCTGTGGATTCTGTCGATTCCGCCGGTGCAGCCAGGGGCGTGAGCTCCGGTGCCGCAGTAGCCTCCGAAATCTCCGGCGTCCCTGACGGGGTTCCGTTTACCTCTGGATCCATAAGATCCCCCAGCGAGGAGGGATTCTCCTCTGCCATTACCATTCCGAGACCTTCCGCCCTCGCAACGATATCATCATCCGAAAGCTTTCCCTTGTCGGACACAACTGTATGCATAATTAGTGCGGTCACGAATATTCCTATTCCAAGACCGCGCAGATAAAATTTAAGCTTCATAATTTATTTTCATCTCCGTCATACCCCGTTCTCATAGAGGTCTATGACAAGCTTTACCTCTCCGACGCCGAGCCCCAGCTGCTTTGCGATGGCAACCTTTGATTTGCCCTGCTTATGAAGGGAAAGTATTTCTTCGTTTTTATTGTTATTTACGAAATCAGAATTGTCCTCTTCAGGAAATACCCTTTCCGGAACAAAAGGCTCTACGTTATCATTGACAAATTCCGGTATCTTTAAGCCCTCTGCGGAAAGCCTTGCACCGTTATCCTGTGTGCCTCCGTCATCTGCCACGGGCATTACCGCAGGCTCTATGATGTCGGTTTCGGAGGTATCAATTACCGGGGCATTGAATGCGAGAGGACGCATCGTGAGCTCCTTTGCAGCATTTTCAGCCTCCTTTGCGGACTCAGAGGCCTCCTTTGCCGCCTTGTTTGCCTCCGAAACAGTATTTTTGAGGGTTACGTGCTTATCGTTAAGCATATCGTAGAGGAACATTACTTCCTCGTGATTCTTGTGTATCTCGGATATGACAGTGTCGGAATACTCGTTGACCGCCATTATCTTCTCATTGGAAAGCCTTTCAAGGGATCTCTCCGTCTTCTCCATGGCATAGTCTATGGCTTCCGATACCGCATCATCCACCTGACCCTTTATTCCTGCCATCTCGTCCTGCACAAGCTTCTTTATCTCATCCTTGGCAAGCCCGGCGTCCACCTCGTTGGCTTCCTTTTTTGCTTCCGGGATCAGAAAGCTCAGCACAAAAATTATCCCGCCTACAATAACCAATAAAACTTCCAGCATTTATCAAAAACCTCAAATCTATTATATCTTCAGATCAAAGCTCCTTCTGCCCTTAATGATGACTCTGTCCGCATCATGTGGAGAGGAATGCTTTTTGCTCCTGCCCCTGCCTCCGTCGCCGGAATATTCATTATCCCCCTTCTCCTTGGCATCCATTTTCTTTTCATGCCAGGTCGAGGCATCGGAATCCACCACCTCATGGGTCTTCTGGTCAGCCTGCTCATCCATCTTCTGCGTGGTGGCAGACTGCTGAACCTCGGGACGCATATCCTCATTCTGCTTGATCTGTGTAAAATCCTGTGAGCGTGTTATCGCTCCTATTTCCAATCCGCCCAGTGACATACCGAAATCCTCCTTTTATTCCTAAAGGGGTACCATCTTTACGTCGCCTCGTACAACCTCGAATTTGCAGTACTTGAAGCTGCTCTGTACATTCATTGAAAGCTCTCCGATAACAATAGTCGTACCGGGATATACCTCTCCCCTCACGTACACCGATCCGGGATTGGTGGGGTCAAAGAGCTTCTGCAGCTCCTCCATACGCTTGTTGTTTTCCTCCAGCTCCTTTTTTCTGGTTTCCACCAGAGACGAGGTCTGCTTGATCTCCTTTAGCTGCAGCTCGTTAAACCTTGCTCCCTTTGCCTTCTTTGCTGCAAAGTTTTCAAGTATGGGCTGCGCCTGCTTAAGATCCGCCGTTATCTCCTTTATCGCCTTGTTTACTTCGGCAAATTCTTTCTTTACTGCCGGACTTGCCCCAACCTCTATTATGGTATCCGCTCCCATATTTGAACCCAGAGTCTTTGCATCCACCTTTTCCTTTGCCTGAACATGACCTCCTGCGATGAAGCCCTTCTTACCCGTTACCGTTATATCACAGTTGGAGGCAATGGTGGAATGAAGGATTGACTCTGTCTGCACATATCCTTCCGCCTCAACCGTGGCGTTCTCGAAGAATTTGGATATGACATTGCCTCCTGCCTTTATGGTGCCTGTGCCTCTGCCGTTCATTCCCTTTGCAATGACAACATTTCCGGCAGCCTCCAGCTTTGCGCCCTCAACTACACCATCCACAATGATGTCTCCCCCTGATTTCACGGAGAAGTTCGAGGCAACATTCCCTTGTATCTGTACGCTCCCGTCAAAATCGATATTGCCCGTGGCAACTCCCACGTCCTGCACCGTATATACATTGTTTACGAAAACGGAGCCACCCACCAGCATAACATGTCCGTCCACGGTGGATGTCAGCGTGAGTCTGTCCTCCGATATCTCCATATTATTGCCGTGTTTAAAGAGCGCCTTCTTGACCTCTCTGGGCTTTATTACCGTACCCAGTATGTTCATTCCGGGATCCCCCTCATCCGCAGGGATAATCTTGGCGAGAACCTCTCCTTTTTTACATTTGTTTACCACATTGAGGTTAAAGAAGTCCACGCTTCCGTCCTCTTTTATCTCGGGTCTGGCTCTCAAATCCGTATTAAAAAAGTATTCAATACGTGCATCCGTGCCCTGCCTTGCAGGCTTGCCCTTTACCACCGGAAGCCATTGGTTGTATCTTCCCTTGCTGGCAAAATGCGCAGCAAGAAGCTTCTCCTGAAGTCCGAACTTCACGGTTCTGAACTCCATATCCTTCTTAAACTCTTCCAGAGTCATACGGCTGCCCGTATCCGAAGCAGGATAAAACCTCGCCCTTGCCCACATGGCATCAGGCGCCATCTCAAAATCATAGTATTCGTTCACAACGGGGCAATCCACCGGTGCAATAAAAACAACGGTGTCAGTCTTTGACTCAACACCTTCCTTTATTTTGTCCCTCTCGTAGTCAATCCTCTGCTTGTCAAGAAAATTCAGGACATCAATGACCTTGATATCCTCTCCGCCGTCCTTTGCGGGAACGAAATGTATCCCAAATCCGTTTTCGCATTTGACTAATTTGTAAAAACCGTTCATACACCATCCCCCAATATACCCATATACAATCCCATTTTGGTGCGCATCTTCTGAAGCGCCCTTGTGTGGAGCTGTGAAATCCTTGACTCGGAAACCTCCAGAATATTGGCTATTTCCTTTAAGGTAAGCTCCTCAAAATAATATAGTGCAATGACCTTCTGTTCCTTATCGGTAAGAAGCTTAAGCGCCTCTCCCAAAACCTTGGTAAGCTCCTCCTTCTCAACCTTCTCCTCGGGGCTGTCGAACCGTGCCGTGGTCTGTCCGTAATAATCCTGCGGGATATCACTTCCCGACTCCATATACTCATTCAAGGATACGAGCCCTGTAATCTTCATCTGGGACTGCCAGTCCACAAATTCGTCATCGGTTATGCCAAGCTTCTCTGCGATCTCCTCATCCGTGGCGCTTCTGCCCTTGTCGGTCTCTATCTCCCTTATGGCGGTCTCTATCTTTTTCTGCTTCTGTCTGATGGTTCTGGGAATCCAGTCCATTTTCCTTATCTGGTCGAGAATGGAACCCCTTATGCGGAGCGACGCATAGGTCTCAAATTTGACCTCCTTTAGGCTGTCAAATTTGTCTATTGCGTCAATAAGCCCAAAAATCCCATAGCTCACAAGATCCTCATACTCCACATTATATCCCAGATACATTGAAAGTCTGCCAGCCACAATCTTTACAAGCTGGGCATACTCCAATATAAGAGCCTCTCTGGACTCCTGGCTTTTAGTTCTTGCATATTCATCTAACAGTTTCTTTCTAGCTGCCTCATCCATGGATTATCGGCTTCCCTTCACTGTTATTCTTCCGTCGTTCCATTTTCCGGAGTACCCGTAGGTTCTGCCTCGGTCTCGCTTACAGAGCCCTCGGAATCGCCCATGCCACCGACACTCTCTCCGGACTCCTTGTCTATGACATCCCCTTCTTCCATCAACCGCTTCTCATTTTCAATATCAAAGCGATCCAGCATAAACTTAATAATGCTTCCCAAAATATAGAATATGAGCATGACGACAAACAGTATCAAAAGCCGTGCGACAAGCTCATACTCAGAAAAGAATGTGACTATAAGAGTGGCAAGCCCCGAAATCAGCACAAGCAAAAGGGGCATCGTGTTTCTGTTCATAGCACACCCTCAGTCTAAATCTTATATTCAGGCTTTCCGACGGCCTTTATGACGAAATCGCCATTTTCGGGATAGAAAATAACCGTGCGTCCAAAATTAAGTCCGGTATCCTCCGCAAGAATAGGTATCTTAAGCTCGCCAAGCTTCTTCTTGACAGCCTGCACGTTGTTGTTGCCCACATTCATGGTAGCGCTCTGTCCCGAAAACTGGAACATCATAGCACCGCCGGCTATCTTTGCAACAACAGCACTCCTTCTTGCGCCTAATGCAACCACCTGCTTAACAAGTTCATCTATTCCGGTGTCGGCGAACTTGGCAACATTTGAGCTGTTCTTTATAGCTGTCGAATCTGGAAGCATAATGTGCGCCAGACCTCCAATCTTGCTATTGGGGTCTCTGAGCGCTATGCCCACGCAGGAGCCAAGTCCAAGGGTTGTAATGCCGTTTGGGCTGACACAGGTTTTTAAATCTGCCATTCCAACTTTTATGATATCACTCATAATACTCTCCAAACCAAAAGTTAATAGTAATTCCGGTCTTATACAGGCATTCCAAGTGCGCCCAGTATCTTCGTATAGGAATCAAGGTCCGGGATAAGCATAAAGTAACCGTCTATCTCAACCTCATCAAAGAACTGGGACTGTATGAGAAGTATCTTGTCGCCGTAAACGCCGAATTCAATAGCGGGAACTGACAAAAGCGCTCCGCACATATCCACGGTCAAAGCCGGCGGCGTGGGATAAATCTTAAGGTTAGTAAGTGTTGAAAGGGAATTCAGGTAGGCACCCGTGATGATGTTTCCCACCTCACGCATGGCGGAAATCTCCATCTCGTTGAACTCCTCCCCTTCTGTAGCCATACCCATCATCATCTTGTTGATGAGATGCTTTGCAGAAGCCCGTTCTATAAGGAACATCATGCTTCCGGTTATATCTCCCTCAACTCCGAGGAAAACGCCGACCATTATCTGCTCTTCTCCGCCCATGCTGTCAGCCACATCCTTGAATTCAAGCAGCTGCACCTGAGGCACACGCATATCGACCTTTGCGCCGATCATGGTGGAGAGCGCCGTCATAGCATTTCCTGCACCGATATTACCGATCTCTTTTAAGACATCATAGTAATTTTCGGAAATCTGTTCTACAGTAAGTTCGCTCATAATTAGAATCTCCTTTTAATCCGGGGATTATGCGTTAATATTGTCCTCTAAAGTAATGGTGCTTAAGTCAAGCAGCGAGATAAGCTCGTTGTTGTTGCGCTTTCCGATGCCGTTGATGAAATTAGCTCTCACATCCTTTACGTCGGGGGAAACATCCTCTATCTCAAATTCGGTAAGAGTTACAACCTCCTTAACCTCATCCACGATGACTCCGAGATTTCCCTCTGTCTCAGACTTTAAGATGATAATTCTCGAAGCCTTTGTTATCACATCTGCGGGAAGTCCCATCTTAAGCCTTAGGCTCATAACGGGAATAACCTCGCCTCTAAGATTGATAACGCCCTTCAGATACTCGGAAACCTTGGGAATCCTCGTTATGGGGGTCATGCGCACAATATTGTCAATGAAATTGATATCTATGCCATACTGCTCATCCCCGACCTTGATAACGATATACTGGAAAGTCTTTATGGGGCCTCTGTGGTCCTCGTCTATTATGGCGGGAGCATTGTTATTGTTTAAATCCATCAGATTTTACCTTCCTTCCTTAAAACATTACGTTGGTGTCAAGGATAAGAGCAACCTCGCCGTCCCCGAGGATGGTTGCGCCGCTTATAACCTTTGCCTGCTTGATATATTTTCCGAGAGGCTTGATAACGATCTCCATCTGTCCGATGAGCTCGTCTATCACAAGTCCTGCCATCTTGTCACCCTTCTTTACAATGACTACGCACATAGCGTCATCGGGACCAATGGTGGACTCATTCTCGAGTATCTGATTGAGTCTGATAAGAGGAAGCACATTGCCTCGAAGATTGATAACCTCCTCGTTCTGCACAAGCTTAACCTCTCCCGGCTCTATTGTCTCTATAGTCTCTATGGAGCCTAATGATATAGCGTACTTCTCTCCGCCCACAACAACCATGAGGGACTGGATGATAGCAAGGGTAAGAGGAAGTCTGATAGTCCATGTACTTCCGACACCCAGCTCACTCTTAACGGAAACCTCTCCTGAGAGGGACTCTATCTTGGAACGTACAACGTCAAGTCCCACGCCTCTTCCCGAGATATCCGTAACCTGCTTTGCAGTGGAGAAGCCCGCATTGAAGAGCAGATTTATTATGTCCTTATCTGGCATTATCGCACCCTGCTCGGGAGTGATTACGCCACGCTCTATAGCCTTTGCCTTGACAGCCTCAACATCAATTCCGTTACCGTCATCCCTTACCTCGATGATGACGTTATTGCCCTCCTGATATGCATCAAGGAATATGGAGCCAACCTCGGGCTTGCCTCTCTCCTTTCTGACCTCTGCAGACTCCAGTCCGTGGTCAGCGGAGTTACGTAACAGGTGCATAAGAGGATCGCCAATCTCGTCCACAACGGTACGGTCAAGCTCGGTATCTTCACCAGTCATAAAGAGCTCCATCTTCTTTCCGAGGGTCTTCTGCAGGTCTCTGATCATACGAGGGAACTTGCTTACAACGCTCTCAATAGGAACCATTCGAACCTTCATAACGGACTCGTGGAGGTTCGTGGTAACGCTCTCTAAGTATTCTATCTGCTCGTTGGTGGAATTCGTGCCTGCCGCTGCGTTTGCCGCATTGGTGGCGGATACCAACGAGTTCTTTGCGATGATAAGCTCGGATACAAGGTTCATCATATTGTCGAGCTTCTCTATATCCACACGGATTGTCCTGTTGACAACCGGCTTTCCTGCCTTCTTGGGCTCCGCCTTGCCACCCTGTGCCTTGTCCCCTGCGGGAGCCGCCTTTGCGGTGGGAGCGGTGGTTGTGGGTGCGGGAGCAGTAGTCTCGGGAGCCTTTGCCTCCTCCTTGGGTGCTGCCGTAGCCTCCTCCTTCTTGAAGCTTACATTATTATCGGGAATGAACTCTCCGGCAGTAACATTGCCGATCTCAGAAACTGCCTTTGCCGCATTTACAAGATCATCCATGGAGTTATCCGTAACAACCATGAGGGTAAAGTCCATATCGAACTTTTCATCCTCAAGATCCTGTGTCGGAGGATCGGAAACAGCGATTTCGCCCAGCTCCTCTATTGCCTTTATCACAAGGAATGCTCTTGCAGCCTTAAGTATGCAGCCCTCCTGAATCTCAACATTCATTCCGAACACATTCTTGCCCTGCTTCTTTGCCTCTTCAAGAACATCCATCTGACTTTCGTCAAGCTTCACATTGTCCCACTTGGTTCCGCCTGCGGAAGCGTCATCAGATTTGCTCTCGGATGCCTTCGCTTCCTCCTTGGCAGGAGCGGCAGCCTCCCCGACAGACTCTCCCTTGGAATCTATTATAGCCTTCAGGCTCTTAATGATGGGCTCGTTGTCGTTCGTACCCTCATCCTGAGTATTCTGAATATTGTCGGTATATTCCTCCAATGCGTCAAGGCACTGGAAGAGAATGTCTATCATTTCCGACTTAATCTTGATGCTTCCGTTTCTAACCTCGGAGAATACATTCTCCATATTGTGGGTCAGATCCTGCATGCGCTTGTAGCCCATGGTGCCGGCCATTCCCTTGAGGGAGTGCGCCGCACGGAATATCTCGTTGATGGTATTCTCGTTTTCAGGCTCGGATTCGAGTTCAAGAATACTGGTGTTCAGGTTTTGCAGATGCTCCTTGGTCTCATCAAGGAATATCTCCAGATATTGACTTGTGTCCATCTTAAATCCTCCGTTTTTAAGAGTAAATTAGTGCGTTACACCTATATGTAAAGTTATCTCCTGCGCTATCTGCTCAAGAGGTACTTCCAGATCCGACAGTCCTGCCTTTGTGACGCTCTTCGGCATTCCGTAGACGGTGCAGGTGTCCTGATTCTGGGCGATACAGTAAATCTTCTTCTTTTTCTTAAGATTCTGTATACCCTCCGTACCGTCCGCTCCCATTCCCGTCATAACGACGCATACGATATTGTCATAGGAAAGGTTTGCCAGAGATTCATACATATAGTTTGCGCAGGGGATGACTCCCTCACGCTTGGGCTCGTTTGAGTAATGCACCGAAGGCATACCCTTGGAGTCCTTTACTATATTCATATGCTGACCGGCCTTTGCTATGTATACCCAGCCTCTTTCAAGCACATCTCCCTCAGCGGCCTCCTTGACATTTATGTCTCCCATACCGTTGAGTCTCTCGGCGAGGGATGCCGTAAAGCCTGCGGGCATGTGCTGTACCAGCACAACAGGTGCATCCAATGTTCCCGGCAGCCTGGGAATAACCGACTGAAGTGCCTTCGGTCCGCCGGTGGAGCTGGCGATGGCGACAATCTTGTGCCCGGGAATACGTACAGGCTTCTTTTTGAGAAGATCGAGCATTGACTTGTTGGTCTTGTCAGCCTTCTCGATCTGTGCATGACTGGCAAAATGCGGAGCCCTGCTGTTTGCGACTATGTCTAGGAGTCTCAAAAGCTCCTGACTGAAATTATCAAGCCGCAGATCCGCCGCATTGTCCGGCTTATGGATAAAGTCCAGAGCGCCAAGCTCCAAAGCATCCAATGTGGTCTTTGCGCCCTCCTTGGTATCGGTTGACGCCATCAGAACCCTTGCCGGAATCTTGAACTTACGAAGTTCCTTCAATAGTTCAAGGCCGTTCATCTTAGGCATATTCACGTCCAGAACCACTGCGTCGTATTGATTTCTGGAAAGCAGGTCCAGAGCCTCAACACCGTTGGTGGCTTTTGCCACTACGTGAAATCTACTGTCATTGTCGATTATATCACAGAGTACCCTTCTCATAAGTGCAGAGTCATCGACAATCAGAATTTTTTTCTCCATTTTTTAGTACCTCTCTATAATGCGTGCTCTCACAGGAGTCATTATTCGGTCTTTCTGTTCTTTCTCTCCTCTTCGAATATGAAGCGGATTATCTCCTCACGGGTCTTGTTATCGATATTATGATATTGAACCCTGTGCTCATAATTTCCCGGGCGGTTGGGAAGCTCCTTTACCGCCAGCACCTTTCCCACTATCTCATAGGTCTTCTGATTTTTCCCCTTTATGAGATTATAACTGCAATAAACAAAGCTGTCTACCTCATATTTTTGCGTCGACAGGAATCGAAGCCCGCCGCCGCTGATATCCACGATAACACTGTGCCTGATGGGAAGGTTGGGCTGTAGCACATAGGGCTCCTTCATCTCTATTGCGGAGACTTCCTCCTCCTCAAGACTTCTTGACGCCATTTCAAGCGCACATGAAAATCTGTAAAACTCCCTGCGCTGATACTTTCTCAGGTTCGATATGAACTCCAGCGTCAGTATGAACATATTGTTGCTCTTGTACCTGTCAATGACCCTGACAAAGCACTGGAAAAGTCCTGTTTCGCCGTAGAACACCACATTGTACTCGCTGTCCAAGGGAAGCAGAATCAGCTTCGTCTTTTCCATGGGCATCAGCACCTCTATGGTATCCTCGGAAATTATATCATAGATTTTGGTATTATAGACTCTCGGTTTTTCATCGACATCGGAATATTTTCTGTTTACCGCAGAAAGCTCCAGCTTATCCCCCTCCTTTATGAACTTTGAGATCATATAATCCGCACCTTCGTTTTTCATAGCTTGTTACCTCCCATTATATGAGAGAAAAATGCCGCCATACCCCTGCTTTTGACATTTGCGCTCTCATTCCCCAATAGTTTGTTTGCTATCCTCTCATACGCCATTGCAGACCTGGAATTAGGTACCTTTATAACCACGGGCGACTGCTGCATTACCGACTCCGCCAGCTGGTTGTCGAAGGGCACATTTCCCAGATACTCCATAGGCATATTCAAATACCTCTCCACCACGGAATTTAATTTTCTGTATAATATCTCGCCATCATTTTCGCTCATTACCTTGTTTGCCAGCATCTTTACCTGCGTGACTCCCCTGTTGAACCTCACATGGCTTCCAAGGGATTTGAGCAGCGAATATGAATCCGTTATGGAGGTGGGTTCCGGTGTCGTGACAAGTATTATCTCGTCCGATGCCACCAGAAATTCCAGCACAGTATTCCCGATACCGGCTCCGGTATCCACTATGACAATATCAGCGATAGAGTCCAGCTCCGCAAGGTTATTGATGATGTACATAAGGTTTTCCCTGCCCAGGTCGTTCATCTTTGCGATACCCGAGCCTCCGGAAATGAAGCCCACATCCATGGGACCCCATGTGATTATATCCCTTATCCCCATTCCCTTGTAGATAAGATCGCTGAAATTGTATTTCGGAACAGCTCCGAACATTATCTCTATATTGGCAAGTCCGAAATCCGCATCTAATATTATAACACGTTTTCCCATTTTCTTAAAATGGATTGCGAGATTGATCGCCGTGTTGCTCTTTCCCACGCCGCCCTTGCCGCTGGTAACGGTTATGACCCTTGCTGTGGGCTTCACTATCTGACTTGCTTTTATTACTCTTAAATTTGTTGCCTGATCCATCATATACCCGTTACTTTCCGCCCAAAATGTGCTTTACAGTTTTCTGTGCATTAAAACTCTCTATGTCATCGGGTACATTCTGTCCGTATGTTACATAGGCTATGGGAGTATCTATATTCAGCCGCACGTTCAGAAGGTTTCCGTAGGAATCCGTCTCGTCCAGCTTTGTAAATATGAGCTGATACTCCGTATATTTTTTATAGCTTGCGGCTATCGCTTTGAGATCCTTGTATTTGGTAGTGGTTGACAGCACAAGGAAAACCTGATATTCCACGTTTTTCTTCGCCGTCTCCACAAAGGATGCCATCTTCTTCATCTGCTCCTCATTGGTATGGGAGTGACCTGCAGTATCCACAAATATGTAGTCGTAGAGCTTGAAATCAT
The DNA here is from genome assembly GCA_017483735.1 of Lachnospiraceae bacterium. Classification (GTDB taxonomy): domain Bacteria; phylum Bacillota; class Clostridia; order Lachnospirales; family Lachnospiraceae; genus RGIG4856. The sequence continues at coordinate 45,778 of JAFUVF010000050.1, forward strand.
CCAGTGCCTTTTCAAACTCCTCCTCGGTATATACCACCCTGAAAGAAACCTCAAGGATGTTGGCGTAGGTATGGAGCTGCTCGGAAGCGGCAATCCTGTATGTATCCGTGGTAAGAAGCGCCACCTTCTTTTTCTTATCTATGGAATAGTTGCTGGCGATCTTTGCAATCGTCGTGGTCTTTCCAACGCCTGTGGGACCCACGAAGAATACGGTTTTGGGACCTTTCTCCGCAGGCGTGATGCCATCTGATGTGCCGAATTTGAGTATGAGCTTCTGGTATATTCCTGCAAGGATATAGTCGAAAGGAGTGTTCTCTTTGGTGCTTCCAAGCACATCATCCATTATCTGGGAGATAATCTGCTTATCAACCTCGTTCTCCTCCATGGTCTCCTTAAGGAGCTCGAAAAACTTCTCTCTCTCGCTGCTTTCCTGAGTTGTTGCAGACTTGTCCTCATTTGCGACGCTCGTGTCATTTGCAGTTTTATCGTTTTCCCCCTCACTGCCTCCTGAGGCGGCGAGAACCTTCTTTTCCCTGGCAAACTGGCTTTCAAGGAGGCTTTGCAGATTATCCAGCTTCTTTTCGATGGACTCTGTATTGTCGAGCTTTACCTCCGCAGCCCCTCCGGCTGCGGGAGTGCTTATGGAGTCCGCCATCTCCTTTTTTGCCTTTTTCTCGGCAACTACACGGTTGGCAGCTTCGATAATGCTGGCGGCATCCCGTATCTCCTGCTTTGCCTTGTCGATGGGCTGCTCCTTGTCATCCTCCAGAGCCACCGTGACCTCGACGAGCTTTCCCTTAAAGAAGGAGAAAAAGCCTTTCTGCTTTACCTTCTTGGTGCTCATGGTAACGACGCCATCGCCCAGCTCCTTCTTTGCGAGGGCAAGTGCCTCTGTTTCGGTTTTTGCAGTAAATTTCTTGATGATCATAGTTCCTGTTTCCCACTCATATATTATTTCTGGCGAGTTTTGTATGTGTCGCCTTGTATGTATTTCCCATACCCCGCTCGTTTCACGTTTTGTTGCTTGACGTCACTTCTGACTGTCTGCGCAATCAAAAGTGAACCTCGCTTTGTAAAGCGGTGCACCGCCTTCCCACGCAGGGGTGCACACATAATGCAAGCGATGACAGTCGGTGCGTAATGCAGGTTTGCAAGAAACGTGCACTTGCGGAGTCGGCGAACGCTCTTATCCGCCGCAAAGCAAGGGCAATTGTTTCGCAGCAAACCAAGTGGAGTGCCTGACGTCAAGCTGCATAATGTGTGCGCCCCTGCGAAAATGCCTCTACCTCTTTGGCATTCGCCGCCCTTACGAATGTCGACGTGCTTAGTTGATGCCTGCGTAACTCCCACGCCGCTTGGCATTCGCTGTCCTTGCGAATGTCGACGTGTTTAGAAAATGTCTGCGAAAATGCCTCTGCATTGAGCAGCTACATTTTCTTAACACGTTACCATCCCCACACTCTGCAGCTCCACATCCGTCTCTATCTCACTGTAGGACACCACCACAAGATCCTTGTAGTAGTCCTCAATAAGCCTCCTGAAATACATCCTCACAATGGGGGATGTAATCACAATAGGGCTCTTCCCCAGATTCTCAAGCTTCTGTACCTCGGCGCCCACAGAATCCATAATGGCCTTCGTGCGTGAGGGGTCGAGATTTAAGAATGCCCCCGTCTCCGTCTGCTTGACGGAATTCATAATCTCCTGCTCTATCTTCGGGTCAAGCGTAACAACGCTGGTGCTCTCCCCGGCAGGGAAATATTTAGTAGAGATGGCTCGCTTGAGCGCCTGTCTCACATATTCGGTAAGAATGTCCGTATCCCTTGTAGTCTGTGCGTAATCCGCCAGAGTCTCGCATATGGTAAGCAAATCCCTTATGGAAATGCCCTCCTTTAAGAGATTCTGAAGCACCTTCTGTATCTCACCTATGCCCAGAAGCTTCGGTGTAAGGTCATCCACCAGTGAAGGATTGGTCTCCTTCATATTGTTGATGAGATTTTGCACATCCTGGCGGGTAAGAAGCTCGGAAATATGCTGCCTTATTATCTCCGTAAGATGCGTTGCGATTATGGACGGCGGATCGACTACGGTATAGCCGAGACTTTCCGCACGCTCCCTCTGCCCCTCCGTTATCCAGATTGCAGGCAGATGGAATGAGGGCTCGAAGGTGTTTATACCCGTGATCTCCTCCTCCACGAAGCCAGGATTCATCGCCATATAATGGTCAAAGAGAATCTCTCCCTCAGAAACCTGTATTCCCTTTATCTTTATAATATACTGATTGGGATTGAGCTGTATATTGTCCCTCAAACGGATAATAGGTACAACCGAGCCCAGCTCCAATGCAATCTGTCTTCTTATCATTACGACTCTGTCAAGAAGATCTCCACCCTGATTAACGTCTGCAAGGGGTATGATACCATATCCGAATTCAAGCTCTATTGGGTCAACCTGCAAAAGCGAGGTAACATTTTCCGGCTGTCTGATTTCCTCCGCCTCGACCTCCTCCGTGTCTACTTCTCTCTCGATGGACGCCGTCTCGATAGTGCCCGCCATATTTCTTCCGACGAGTATGAACACAAGTCCGAAGCCCACGAAAAGAATGGTGTTCAGCTCAGTTATAAAGCCCAGAAGCATCAGGGTTCCGCCCACTATATAAAGCACCTTCGGCACGCCGAACACCTGCTTTATCATGGTTCCGCCGAAATCCGCATCCTTTGCGCCCTTTGTGACAAGAATACCTGTCGCAAGGGATATGGAAAGTGAGGGAATCTGGCTCACAAGTCCGTCGCCTATTGTAAGGATTGCGTATTTATTAAGCGCCTCTGCTATGGGAAGATCGAATCTCGTCACTCCCATTATTATTCCGCCCACGATATTTATGGCGGTTATCAGAAGTCCCGCCGTCGCATCTCCCTTTACGTACTTAACGGCACCGTCCATGGATCCGAAGAAGCTTGCCTCCTCCTGAAGCTTATCTCTTCTTCTCTTTGCCTCCGCATCATCTATGGCTCCGGTGTTTAAGTCCGCATCTATCGCCATCTGCTTACCGGGGAGAGCGTCCAGCGTAAATCTCGCCGTAACCTCGGACACACGCTCTGAACCCTTGTTTATGACCATAAACTGGATAAGTATCAGTATTATGAACACAATGGAGCCTATTATAAGGTCGCCTCCTCCGACGAATTCTCCGAACACCTGCACAACATTTCCCGCATCGCCGTATCTAAGGATAAGTCTTGTGGAGGAAACATTCAGGGATATCCTGAAAAGGGTTGTGAAGAGGAGCATTGTGGGATAGAAGGACATATCCAGAGGCTCTCTCGAAAACATCGCCCCAAACAGTATGGTCAGCGCCACGCCAATATTAAACGCAAGAAGTATATCCAGCAGGAAGGAGGGAATGGGTACGATGAACATAACCATCGCAGCCAGAAGATACAATCCGACGCCAAGGTCTGTACGTTTGAGCTTTGTGGTTTCCATGCCTCTCCTCCTTTCCTTATATCCGAAAAACTAAATCTTCCCCTTCAGCTTGTACACATATGCCAGCACCTCCGCTACTGCGGCATAGAGCTCCTCCGGTATGGTCTCGTCTATATCCACATTTGCGTAAAGCATTCTGGCAAGGGGCTTGTTCTCAACTATCTCTATATCATTCTCCGCCGCCACATCCTTGATCCTCTGGGCAAGATACCCCTCGCCCTTTGCAATGACCACCGGTGCATCGGCAATTGTATTGTCGTATTTTATCGCCACCGCATAGTGGGTGGGGTTTGTGATGACTACATCCGCCTGGGACAGCGCCTTCATCATCCTTCGCTGGGACGCCTGACGCATCCTTGCCCTTATCTGTCCCTTTATCTGCGGGTCTCCCTCGGCGTTCTTGAACTCATCCTTGACCTCCTGCTTGGTCATCTTCATATCCTGTGCGAATTTCCACTTCTGATATGCATAATCAAGCACGGCTATTATCATATATGCCGCCGAGATGCGGATTCCCAGATCCGCCACCGTATCTCCGATAAAGGCTATAGCCTGCAAAAGCGGCATATCAAAGAAGGAAAAGATTATCAAAAGCTTATCCTTCAAAAAGCTGTACGCCATATAACCAATGAGAAAGATCTTCAATATGGACTTTGCAAGCTCCACAAGACTTCTAGTCGAAAATATCCGCTTGAAGCCGCTGAGCGGACTCAGCTTGCTGAGCTTGGGCTGCAGGGGCTTTGTGGTGGGAGCCCATTTAACCTGCCATATATCGCTCAAAAAAGCAACCAGCACTCCGATAATGAGGAAGGGAGCCAGTATCGACAGTATCTCCACCATTACTACCCGGAAAAGCACCGCCATAGCCTGTCTGGGCATATCTCCGTTCCAGAAGACTGCATTCTCCGCAATCCGGTTGTAAAAATAATCAAAGGCATTTAAAAACTGTATGCCCATCCTGCCGGCCCAGATCTTGATTATCAGAAAAACCGACAGAAGGCCGAGCCCGTTTGCAACCTCACGACTCTTTGCAACACTGCCCTCCTTTCTGGCATCGGAGAGCTTTTTGGCGGTAGCCGGTTCAGTCTTATCATCATTTGCAAAAAATTGCAGGTTATATTCAAGCATCATAAGCCATTATATCACTGCCCGCCCATTGCGGACACAAAACTTGCGGTAAGCTCCTGTATCTCGTCAAACAAAAGCCCTGTCATCTTCTCCAAAAGCCCGATGGAAAGAAACAGTATGGAAAGTCCTATTATAACCTTCAGCTGTACTCCAACGGCAAACATATTCATCTGCGGCGAAACCTTTGCCATTATTCCAAGGATCGCATTCAAAAGTATCATTGCGCAGAATATGGGCAGTATGATTCTGAAGCCTATGAGCACATAATCCGTAAAAAACCTTACCACCGAGGAAACCAGCGCATCCCAGTTAAATATGGCGCCATTTACCGGTATCAGTATAAAGGAATCCGCCAGAGCTCCAAACAAATACCGGTACATCCCCGTGGCAATCAGCGTCATTATGAACGCATAATTATAAATAGCGCCTGTTATCGACATCTGCTGTCGTGATGACGGGTCAAATAGCGTTACCATGGAAAGTCCTGTCTCCATATCGGCTATAGTGCCCGCAAACTGCACAACGCTCATGCACATATTTGCGCCAAGTCCCAAAATAAGCCCGGTACAGGTCTCCTTTATAACAATCAAAGCATATTCCAGAGTTGAGTTATATATCACGGCATCCGCAGGCGCCAGAGTCTGGTACAAAAGCCCTGCCGTGAAAATTCCGAGTCCCACCTTTACCCTGTTGGGGACTCCCTGCTGTGAGAAAAAGGGAGCAATATATATAAATCCCGTGACTCTCACAAGTATCAGAAGAAAATATTCCAGGTCATATATCGAAAATGAATAATCTATCAATTCCGCATACCTTATTTATGCACATACAGACTAAAGGAGGACCACAGCTCCACGGCATAGTTTACCATGCTGTTCATCATCCAGTCTCCCATAAGTATCAGCGCCGCAAATATAGCCACCAGCTTAGGCACAAATGTGAGCGTCTGCTCCTGAATGGAGGTTACCGTCTGGAAGATGCTGACCGCAAGACCAACCACCATCGATACGAGGAGCACCGGCAGTGCAGTCCTCAATATCAAAAACATTCCGTTTCTAAGCATTTCTACTACTGCTGTAACAGTCATCTTCAATCCCCTAATAAAAAGTGCGGACAAGCTGTGTAATTATGACGCTCCAGCCGTCAGCCAGCACAAACAATAATATCTTAAAAGGCATTGATATGGTGGTAGGGGGAAGCATCATCATACCCATACTCATAAGTGTCGATGCCACAACCATGTCCACCACTATAAACGGTATATATATCATAAAGCCGATCCAGAATGCCACTCTCAACTCGCTTACCACAAAGGAAGGCACCAGCACGGAGGTGGGAATCCCGTCAAGGCTTCCATCCCACTCCTGTCCTGCGATATCCATAAACATCTCCACATCCCTTATCTGGGTCTGTGGGTACATAAACTCCCTTAGGGGCTGCATACCCGCCTGCAGAGCCTCCTCCTGAGTAATCTCCATATTCTCAAAGGGGATTATGGCCTCCTCATTTATCCTTGTTATGGTAGGCTCCATTATAAAAAAGGTAAGTATGAGGGACAGACCTATGAGCACCTGATTGGGCGGCGCCGTCTGGGTTGCCAGAGCCTGCCTTGTAAAATGCATCACAATGATGATCCTCGTGAAGGAAGTCATCATAATGATGATAAAAGGAGCAATGGATATAAGGGTAAGAGTAATCAGTATACGGAGCGCTCCGTTAAGTGTTCCGTTGTCGCCGCCGTACTGCACCGTTACGTAGTTTACCGTATTTAACTGGTTCAATTCCTCCGGGGTGTTGGCTGTTCCGGGAGGATTGATATACGTTCTGGTAGAGGTGTCCCCTGTCTGCTCTCCGTAGCCCTGAGGCTCAATCACGTCAGCCACAGATGCGGCTTTCGTACTTACCGGAGTATGAAACCACAATATGCCCGCCGAAACCAGCAGGCATAAAATGAGCAATATTCTCTTTATATCAATAGCTTTCAGAGGAAGCAACCTACTCATCCTTACTTTCCTTCGACGTACCGCTTTTCGCAGGATTAGCCTTTATCGCCTTCTCGTACAGTTCTCTAAAGGAAAACCCGCTATTCTCAGTGTCGTCAAATTTAAGCTCGTCCCCGGAGACCTCCCCCAGGTATGTCACTTCATCCTTGCCCAGAGCAACGCATTTGTAAGTGTGTCCGATACGGATTATCTGAACCCACTTGTTGTTTGCAATGCGTACAGACTCTATGACCTCAGCATTTCTTCCGGCACTCTCCTGTCTCTGATATTTTGCTATCCATCTTGTTACCCAGAGCGTCAGCCCCAGCACAAGCACAAAAATCAGAAGCACAGTAATCAACTGTACATAAGCGTCAGACCCCGTAAGGAGAATTGTCATTAACCGACAACCTTCTTAACGGCCTCAATAACTCTGTCTGCCTGGAAGGGCTTAACTATGAAGTCCTTTGCCCCAGCCTGAATGGACTCGATAACCATGGCCTGCTGACCCATTGCAGAGCACATAATAACCTTTGCGCCGCCATCGATCTTCTTGATCTCCTTGAGGGCCTGAATACCATCCATCTCAGGCATGGTAATGTCCATGAGGCAGAGATCGGGAGTGAGCTCCTTGAACTTCTCTACTGCCTTTGCCCCGTTCTCGGCTTCGCCTGCCACATTGTAGCCATTCTTTGTGAGAATGTCCTTAATCATCATTCTCATGAACGCTGCATCATCACAGATTAAAATATTCTTTGCCATTTTTAACCTCCATACCCCTTTACAGGGTTAATTAGCATTTTTAGTCTTTGATTATCTCGGTAACTCTGACACCGAAGCTCTCCTCGATGACGACTACCTCTCCCTTGGCGACGAACTTTCCGTTCACCAAAACATCTATGGGTTCACCGGCGATCCTTTCAAGCTCTATGATCGTGCCGGGAGCAAAATTAAGTATCTCGGATATGGACTTGGCGGTACGCCCTAATTCTACCGTAACCTCCAAAGGTACGTCCATAATGAGTCCGATATTCTCTCCGCCCTGTATGCCCTGCAGATTCGGAGTGAAATTCTGGAACTGTGCAGGCTGGATATTGACATTCGCCTGCGGCTGCATTGGCATCCCCATCATCTGAGGCTGCATCGGATACCCCTGCATTGGCATTCCCATCATCGGCATACCCTGCATGGGCATTCCCTGCATTGGCATACCTTGCATCGGCATTCCCTGCATTCCCATCATCTGGTTCGGGTCGCCTGCGGGCATTCCCATTCCGGGCTGCATTCCCATCTGAGGCTGCATACCCGCCTGTCCGGACGTATCCGGCGCAGGCTGCTGAGGTGCGGCTGCCGGTGCAGGCTCCGCTGCCGGTGCCGAATCCCCGCCGGTCTGGCTGTTAATGAATGTATCTACCAGCTTCTTTGCGAAGTCGATGGGATACATCTGCATTATGGATGAATCCACCAGATCGTCGCCTATCTGCATCCTGAAGGTAATCTTTACAAATTTTCCTCCCAGGAAGGGCGATATCTCCGCACCGTTCTCGAATTTTGTAAGATCCAGAAGCGATGATACCGGAGGGCTTATATCTATCATCGACTGAAGCATGGTGGAAAGGGATGTGGCGGCTGCACCCATCATCTGGTTCATCGCCTCGGAGATAGCCGACAAATGCAGCTCTCCCAGCTCTCCCTCCGTATTGGTTCCGTCTCCTCCCATCATAAGGTCGGTAATAACCTTTACATCCTTCTCCTTCAGCACGAGGATATTCGTTCCGTCGAGACCCTTCGTGTACTTGATTTGTATGAATACACAGGGGCGCTCATAGCTGTTTAAAACATCATCCCAAACCGAAAGCTCTACTACCGGAGTAGTGATATTTACTTTTTGGTTGACAAGCGAATACAAGGTAGTTGCGGAAGAACCCATGCTTATATTGGCTACTTCGCCTATGGCATCCTTCTCCACATCCGTGAGAGATATGCCGTCGTCCTCCACAGCCTCCGTGCCTGTAAGGAACGCATCTCTCGGCGGCTCTGCGGCTGCCTTTGCCTCCATCTCGGCCTTTGCTTCGCTCAAATCAGGAGCTTCATCTCCGGACAAATCCATGCCGTTAAGCAGGGCATTTATTTCGTCCTGTGACAGCATCCCATCCATATCTACTCCTCCTCTCTAACCACTGATGTAACCCGGACGGCGTAGGAGTCGCCTTCTGCTCCGGGCAGTGCGGTAAATTTTTTGATATTTCCGACATAAACATTCATGTCCTGCTCCACCTTTGTGTCCAGCCTGATGCAATCCCCTATCTGCAGGTTCATGAAATCCGAAACGCTAATGGTGCTCTTGCCGAGAACCGCTCTGATAGGAATATCTACCTTTCTGATCATTGCTTCAAGGTAGGTCTCATAATTCTCATCATGGTTCTCCTGCATGGATGCAAACCAGTATTTAGTATTAAGTCTGTCCATAACATCTTCCAATGTGAAGAAAGGAAGACAGACATTCATAAGCCCTTCAACATCGCCAATCTTTATATTCAATGTGATGATGGCGATCATATCATTCGGCGCTATAACCTGTGCGAACTGCGGATTGGTCTCCATACGGTTGAGCACAGGCGAAAGCTCTATTACATTCCTCCATGGCTCCCTCAGAAGCTGCGTGAAGGTAACCATCATCTTCTCTAAGATCGTCATCTCAATCTCTGAGAAATCCCTGCTCTTCTCCAACGGTACGCCTTGCCCGCCAAGCATACGATCTATTATAGCATAACCTAAGTTAGTTGACAAATCAAGAATGATAGTTCCGTTCAGGGGTTGAAAATTCACAATCCCCAATATGACGGGGTTCGACAGCGCATTGGAAAACTCGCTGAAAGTAACCGTCTCGGAACTCGACACATCCACCGCAACCGTCTTTCGCAGGTACATAGGCAGATTTGTCGATATAAGCCGTCCATAGTGCTCAAAAATAATCTCGAGGGTTCTCAAATGCTCCTTGGAGAATTTGGTAGGTCTGGAGAAGTCATAGTCCTTGACCTTCTTCTCCTCGTCCTCCTGCATTTGATCCGGATCAAGCTCTCCGCTTGAAAGGGCACCTAAGAGGGCATCTATTTCACTTTGCGAAAGGACTTCACTCAACTTTTTTCCTCCGCCTTAAACCATATTAACCGAACTGCATGTCTGTAATAGACACTCTGAATATCATTGAGGAGCCAAACTGCTGCTGGATAGCGCTCAGAAGTTCATTTCTGAGTCCGTCCTGATCCGCCCTTATCTCCTCCATAGTGTGGGATCCGACAACACTTATAATAGTATCCCTGAGAAGCGGATCGCTGCTTGCCACAAGCGCCCCCTTCTTCTTGTAATCCTCGTGGTTCTTATTGATGGAGAGTGCAACCTTGCAAACCATATAGTGCTGAGTGCCGTCCTCTCCGATTGTCAGAGGAATGGTAAAGTCCTCAGTAAAGGAGTACATCTCTGTATCCTCTATGGATACGTTTGCAGCGCCGGCTGCGCCTGCCTGTGAAGCTCCGGGATTGGTAAGCTCCAATTCCATCGCTGTCGCAATATTATCTATGAGCTTCGCCGTCTTCTGATTGGTGGAGGTGGTGCTTATCATCATTATCGCAGTAAGCACGATATTTACCACAACCAATGCCAGAACCAGTACCGTCAGCATATTCTTTTTCATAATATATCATAACCTCCTATAGAGAATCATTGTAAATTCTGATCTCAACGCGCCTGTTCTTGCTCCTGCCCTCCACGGTGGAATTGTCCGCTATGGGAACTCTCTCTCCCATACCCGCATGCTTCATATTCTGCGGGCTTAGGGACGTGGTATCCACCAGATAATAGAACACTGAAAGCGCACGAGCGTCCGAAAGCTCCTCATTGCTGGGAAACCGGGCGCTTGACATCGGCACATTGTCCGTATGTCCTTCTATTTCTATTATTCCGTCAGCATATTTTGTGAGTATTGTACCCACCTTGTCCAGATATTTCTTGGACTCCTCCTTTACGACATCGCTTCCCGAATCAAAAAGCAGTCCTCCCTTCATGGTAAGCTGAACATATTGGGCGGTAAAGGTAACCTCTATCTGATCGGACATATTGGACTCTCCGATCTCCTCCTCCACCTGCTCCGCCATTGCCTCGTTGCTCTCCAGCTGCTGCTGTTCGAGAAGCTCCTTGAGCCCCTGTGGATCATTGTCGTACTGCTCGATATTTTTTGTCTCACTGTCCGAATCTGCGGTTTTACCCGTGCTGTTTATATATTCCGACAGCTCGTTAAGCTGACTTACGCCATTTGATATAAGTATGCCGTCGCCTATCGATGTTGCACCTCCCGACAGGACGCTGAATGCACTGTTCATCGAGGCCACAACCTCTTTGAGCTTTGCTTCATCCATTGTTGACATTGAGAAAAGCATAACAAAGAAGCAAAGCAGCAGATTCATCAGGTCACTGAAGGTCGCCATCCACGCCGGCGATCCCGCCGGTGGCGGATCTTCCTTCTTTTTAGCCATAGCCTATCTCCTCGTTATTCTCCTCCGCCTCCGTCATCTCCTCCGGACTCTCTATCTGCCGGAGCAAGGAATGACTTGAGCTTTTCCTCAATTACTCTGGGGTTCTCTCCTGCCTGTATCGAGAGAAGACCCTCTATCATAACTTCCTTCTGCTGCATCTCTATGGCATTGTCATATTTGAGTTTTGCCGAGGTAGGTGCGCAAATCCAGTTTGCAAGAAGTGAGCCGTACAGGGTTGTGATAAGCGCAACCGCCATTGCGGGTCCGATAGCCGCCGCATCATCCATATGGTAAAGCATATCTACCAGACCAACCAGAGTACCGATCATACCCCATGCAGGACCCATGGAACCCCATGTCTCCCAGAATCCGGCTCTGCCCTTGTGTCTGTCATCTATGCACATCATCTCCGTCTCGAGGATGCCTCTTACAAGCTCAGGGTCGGTACCGTCGACAACCAGCATGATTCCTTTTTTAAGGAAAGGCTCCTCCATATCTCCTGCAGCCTCCTCCAATGACAATAGACCCTCTTTACGGGCCACATTGGAGAGATCGATTATTTTCTTTATAATATCCGATGTGTTTGTAGTCGGTGCCTTGAATATCAATGTCAGACTCTTTAATCCGCCCACGAAATCAGACATACCGTAGGAAGCCATAACCGCAGCTATTGAACCTCCGATGGTAATGATTGCGGAGGGTACATCGATATACTCACCGAAACCTGCCGGACCTGCGCTGGAGAAGATACCGAATATCAACATGCCGAAGCACAGAATCATACCAAGTAGTGATGCTATATCCACTCAGGTCACCCAAACATTCTGCATATATTAATGCCCCGATACATTCACTGCACCAGCGCACCCCGCTTGTCTATTCCTCCAAGCTGTCTGCAAAAATTTCCTTTCTATAAGATTTTACAAGATTTTTTATCTCTTGTCTACTTTCTTTTACAATTATTTTTTTACCGGTGGTCAAAGTCAGCACCGTGTCCGGGGTTTCCTCCACAACCTCTAAAAGATGCGGATTTATAAGTATCCTTGCCCCGTTAAGCTTAGTAACCTCTATCATAAAAGTCCCCAAAAATACAGGCAAAATTTTGGGGACAGGCTTTATGCCCGTCCCCAAAGCCCATACTATATTACATTATCTCTTAAGATTTGTCAATTCCTCCAGAAGCGTGTCGGATACAGTGATTATACGGCTGTTTGCCTGGAATCCACGCTGTGTGGTAATCATTGAGGTAAACTCTGTGGAAAGGTCGACATTGGACATTTCCAGCTGTCCGGTGCTCATATAGGAGCCGTTCGCAGTTACATCAACGCCGATACCGTCGAATTCGCCGGAGTTCATGGTGGATGAGTAGAGGTTATCTCCCTCCTTCTGGAGACCGGAAGCGTTTGCGAAGGACGCTGTAGCAATCTGTCCGAGGAGTCTAGTCATACCGTTGTCATAGGAAGCGTAGATCATACCGTTGTTCTGGATGGATACGCCTATCATATCTCCGAGCTTTCTACCGGAGAAGAGTCCCTGCTTGTCCCCGCTGGTAGCCTCAATGGTGGAGGTTCCGTTATTGTTTGAAAGCGCCGTTCCGGAGAAATCAATCTCAATATCATGGAAATTGTTTCCGAGAGCCCCTGCAAGCTCAAGCTTGATGGTATCATTTCCGGGACCGCCGATACCCACGAACTTACCGTTGTCAGGATTGAACTCAAGTACTGCACCTGTGAACTTACGTCCGGTAAAATCAACGCTCGACTTTGCGTACTCCACCGGAGGGGTTTTAGTGTTATCCGTAGCCTTTACCATAGTGCTATAAAAGCCTCCGTCGGCATTAGAAGCGTTTCCAAGCATATCCTTTACTGTAGTAACGCTTGCAGTGTCACCGCTCTTAACATACACGCCGTAGTTTAAAAATTCATCAGCGGTCATATTATATGCTTTTGCGAGGTCCTCTACGGTCTTTTTTGCCGCATCCGTTGTAAAATCCGTTATTGCGGTTCCGTCATAAACGACATTTCCGTTTACATCCTTCAACGTTCCGTTTGTTGTATCCCATGTATATCCCTCGGTAAGCCCCTTTGTCATGCTTATAGACTGAATCGTTGTCGATCCAAGAGTAGCCCCGTTTAGATCAACTTCGTTCCCATTTGAGTCTAGAAGCTTTGAAAACTCTACGGAATACTTTGTTCCTTTGTTGTTTCCGTCAAGCTCGGACTGTCTGAAGGTAAGCCTTGCGGTATAGCTATATCCAAGATTGTCAAAGAAGTTTAAGTTTATGGACTTTCCCGAGGAGCTGGTGTAATCAGTATCAAACTTATCCACGATGCCGTCTACGGTTGCAGCCTGAGTGTACTCAGCCCTGTAGGTCATATTCTCTGAGCTCATAATGCGGAGTGCGGATACTGTATCCTGCTTTACCTGACTCTCGTTCTCCGGGTCAACCTGCCAGCCCATTACATTATAACCGGTGGAGGTCATTGCAAGATTTCCTGCGCCGTCTACATAGAAGGAACCGTCTCTGGTAAAGTAATTTCCGTTTCCGTTGTTTACCACGAAGAAATTGTCGCCGGTTATCATTATATCGAAGGGATTACCTGTGGATTGCGCCGAACCCTGTCCGCTGATATTCATATTGATGGCGCCGGACTTAACGCCGAGACCTATCTGGCGGGCATTGATACCGCCGGTACCTGTGGCGGCGTTGGGACCCGAAGCCGCCTGTGTGGTCTGGGACATAAGATCCTGGAAAACAATGGAACTGGATTTGTAAGCTGTGGTGTTTACGTTTGCGATGTTGTTACCAATAACATCCATCTTGGTCTGGTGGGTCTTAAGACCTGCAACACCAGAATAAAGTGATCTCATCATAGGGCATGTTCCTCCTTTTAGTGGAACGGGCAGCCTCTCCTTCTGTCAGTCGGGAGAGATTTAACCTCCGTGATGGTCCGGTTAAGCGATTACTGCTCCGTTAATGTTAGTAAATACGTTATCATTGGTACTGCTTGAATCCATTGCGGTAACTACTGTGTGATTCGGTACATTCACTATGAATGCCAGATCATCCACCATTACTAAGGATTCCTTTATTCCCTTCTCCGACGCCCGCTTTGCTCCGTCATTTAAGCGCTCCAGCTGGGAATCGCTTATGGAAAGTCCTCTGTCCGCCAGCCTGTTTGCGGCATGCTTTGAGAATTTCAGACCTCCTTCGCTTTCGAAGACCTTCTCCGTAAGCACATCCTTGAATGTAACTCCGGTCTCCGGGCTCTTTGCCTTTGGCTTCGCACCGATTAACTGCTCTGCCACCTGGTCAATGGATAGGAAATTTGCGGTCTGAATGCTATTTCTATTCAAGCCCGTCACCTCCTTGCATTAGGCCTTTCGACTACTCCGTTTCAACAGTATCCGATGAGCTTTCTGTTTCTTCCTCTTCCTCATCATCATTATTATCGGCAGCTTCCGCCGCAAGCTTTAGGTCTTCTATCGCTTTTTTGCAATCATTTAATTTTGTTACCACATCCTTAGCCACAAAGCTCTTCTCATAATCCGTCATATTCTCGTATTCTCCGAGGTAGGAATCAACCTTCTCCGCAGAGGTCATATCTATGAATTTCGGATTATCCAGCTTATTAACTCTGGCAACAAAATCCTCCGCCTTCTTGTAGGCGTTGATATATGAGGAATCCGCAACAGTATCCAGATCGTCTATGGAATAAAGCTGCTCGTCTATGGCAAGATAAGCCTTGCTTCCCTCGTATACCACATAATCTACTGTTCCCTCAACATAATTGGTGTTGCCGTCTCCTCCGGTGGTCTTCACATATACATACTGTCCCACCAGCGAGCTTGCCCTCTGTAGTGTCATGGAGTTTGCCATATTCTGCATCTGCTCAACCTGCGAGAACTGTGCATACTGTGCGATATACTCCGTGTTTGAGGTGGGCTCCAGGGGATCCTGATATTTCATCTGTGCTACAAGGAGCTGTAAAAACGCATCCTTGTCCATGGAATCATTTGATGACTTGGTGGACTTTGAAAGGGATGACTGCGATGCGCTCTCTACAACCTTTCCGTCCTCTATTGCCGCCATTAAAGCCATATAATTTACCTCCTTATCGTTATATTTTTCAGGCCGTGTAGTCTACGGTTCTTCCGTCCGCCTGCATTAACTCCCTGTCAATCCTGTCAGCCTCGGTAAGCTCCTCTTCCTCTTCCCCTGAAGCCTCATCCCCGAGATTGACTCTCCTTGAACGTCTTGCGGAGCCTGCGCTAAGATTATTCTCTTCCGCACTCTTGTTCTGCTGACCCTGTTCAAGGTTCTGTTCAAAGGCATGGCTGGCAACGGTAACCTCTATCTCCTCCACCTTTATACCCTGTGCCTCGAAGCTCTCCTTGAGCTGAACCATCTGGCTCTCTAACGCCGCCCTTACCGCCTCATTCTGGGCTATAAAGCTTGCCGTCACATTTCCGCCGGTGCTCTGCAGCTTAACCTGTATGCTTCCAAGGCTTGCGGGGTGCAGCTGCATTTCCATTTCGGTGGTCTCGGGGTTTAGGGAAACTCTCATATAGTCCATGACCTGACGCATTATGTTCATGGTCTCCTCCGAAAATCCCGAGGTCTGCGCCGTGCTCTGGCTCTCTATGGCCGCCTCTGCGTTTATCTGGAAATCCTGATTGAACTGATTCTGAAGGTTTCCACCCTGATTGCCCTGCTGGTCATCATGGGATGCCTCTTTCTCGTTCTTAGTCCGTTCTAACATTGCCTTTAAGCCAAGAGTGCTTCCCTCGTCGGTTGCGATGGTGGAGTCGGATGCAGTGTTTCCGCTGTCATCTGTAACCTTAATCTCTACCACAGGCTCGCCGTCCTCATCAACCGAAAGGCTGCTTTCCAGATCGCCTGTTATCGCATCCTCTGCGGTGGTAAGTACCTTGTTTGATTCCAGCGCCACATCAAGCTTTGAAAGCTCCTCCTTGAACTCCGCATCCATTCTCTCATAGAGCTCCCCGATGCTCAAACCCTGAATATCGGTCACTCCGTTCAGAATATCCCCAGCCTCCGAGAGTGCCTCGTTGTACTCTCCGTAGAGTGCGGCATCAGTGAGGAGATCCGCCTTTTCATTGCCACCTAAAGCCTTGATAAGGAAATCTCCAAGGGTATTCTCATCCAGAAGCTCGGATGCGCTTATACCCATTTCGGACAAAAGATTTTCCACCTCCTCGGGTGTGATATCCAGATTGTCCGTTATAATCTCGACAACCTCCGTCACTGCCGTCGCCAATACTTCCATTGCAGCTTCAGAGGTCTCCGTAACATCCATGTTCTCGTCGGACTTTATTGTATTGTCTTTGAAATCTTCCTTGATTTCTCCCTTGCCTTCAGGCTTTTGAGCCTTCTCAATCTTTGCGATATCCTTTCCGTCATTATCCTTCTTCAGATTGGAAGCGTCCTTATTCTCCCCGTTCTCGTTTTTGGGTGCATTCTTTACCACATTAACATCCGGTTTGTTCACAATATTTCCTGCATTTACAGTCTGTGAGCTGAGCACCTCTGAGAAGCTTGCTTTCGCATCCTTTGTCTGGGAAGCCGCCCCGGCGGGCTCAATACCTGAGACCTGTACGCTTATGGAATTCATAAGCCCGTTTACATTCTTAATACTTGTACCTGCCATTTGATCCTCCTTTCATTTTTTTGTGATACATCTTATTCATCGGATGATATCCCCAAAAACTTAAGACTCGGGATCCAATATTTTTGTAAGTCTTGCAGCTGTGTCAGGCTCCATTGCGGCGAGAATCTTTCCTCTGTCCTCGGCGCTCATGGCCTTTAATATCTTTGCCACAAGATTAAGATTATCGGTCATTTTTTCGAATATCTTTGCCGCAGCATCCGGCTTCATCTCCGAATATGTGAGGGCGTACTGCGTAATCTCCGCCGAAGCCTGCAGCTGCTGAACCACCTGTTTGTAGAGATAATCCGCCGTTGCGGGATCCATTCCCTCATAGTACTTCTTGTATTCCTCCGCTCCGGGACCCTTGTCAGAATACACTACCTCCTCGTAAAACTCCGTGCGGATACGCTGGAATTCCACCTGCATACGCTCAAATTCCTGAAGCCTCTTTACCTCTGTATTCAGGCTTTCAATCTGCTCATCCTTTGAATTTATGGAGGTTTGTGCGCTCTCCAGCTGCAGCTCGAGACTCCTTATCTGTGCAACCGCTTCCTCTAAGGACGCATAGCCCGCATATGGATCCGTACCCTCGGACTCTCCCACCGTTCCTGTGTTTGGAAGGATTTTGTTTACCACAGGCACATTCTTTAACAGCGGGGCAAGCACAGTGCTTCCAAAGCCGCCTATGTCCAGCTTTATAATTATGCATATGACGGAAACCCAGAGCAGCACAATGAAAATCGTGGCCATAAAGGTAATGAAGCCGCCGCCCTTCTCCTCGTCGTCAAGCTCCTCCTCTGCCTCGGCTATCTCTCTTGCACGCTTTTTTGCTTCCTTCTTTGCTTCCTTCTGTTCCTTTTTTAATTGCTTCTTCTCATCGGATAAGCGCTTTTTCTCGTCCGCCTGCGCCTTCTCCTCAGGAGTCAGTTCCTTTGCCATATTTTAGCCCTTTTCCTTGGTTTTTTGTCCATATGTATAGGAGGTCAGCTCATCGATTGCCTTGCTTTCCGCCCTGTTCTCCTCCTTCAGAAATTCCTGAAAAGCCTTATCCTTCAGAGTTTCGTGCGTCTTTCTCTCCGTCATCATTTCCCTCAAATGCTCTCTGGCCTCATCCAGCCTAAGCTCTGCCCTGTGCACCATCTCTCTCTGGACATGTATCTTTTCGTCATTTATGTCAGAGGAAAGCTTGTTGTCCTCAATATCCCGGAAGTTCAGGACTCCGCTCAAAAGTCTTCTGCTCTCTTCAAAAAGCTCCGCCTTTCTGTCAAGAAGCGCCTGCAGCCTTGCCTCCTCGTCAGCCAGAGCGTTGGCTGCCTGAGAAAATTCCTGTTTTGCCTGGGTTTCCATCTTTATGGCGATATTTAAAATATTCTGCATGGAGTATTTAAATCGCGCCATTTTACATTACCCCGCCGCCTGCGCCGTCTCATCATCAAAGAGATGCTCCAGCATTTCCACGCTCTCTTCAAATGTAAATTTCGTATCAACATCCTGACAGAGAAAATCATTTACCGCATCAATCTTTGATATCGCATAATCGATGGATTTGTTTGACCCTGCCTTGTATGCGCCTATATTTATCAGATCCTCCGCCTCATTATATGTCGCCATCACGTTTTTAAGCTTGTTTGCAGCCTGCTTATGCGGCTTTTCCGCAATCTGGCTCATACATCTGGATATGCTTAGGAGCACATCTATCGCAGGATAGTGATTCTTTGCTCCAAGCCGTCTGTCAAGCATTATATGCCCATCCAGAATACTTCTTGCCGTATCTGTTATGGGCTCATTGAAATCATCGCCGTCCACAAGCACCGTGTAAAGTCCAGTTATGGAGCCCCTTGCGGCACAGCCCGCCCTTTCAAGGAGCTTAGGCATCTCCGCATACACTGATGGCGGATATCCTCTGGTAACCGGGGGTTCTCCCGAGGCAAGTCCGATTTCTCGCTGCGCCATGGAGAAACGGGTAAGGGAATCCATCATAAGAAGCACATCCTTCCCCTGATCCCTGAAATATTCCGCTATGGCGGTAGCCGTCTTAGCCGCCTTGTTTCTTTCAAGAGCAGGTCTGTCAGAGGTCGCCACCACCACCACTGAGCGGCGCATTCCCTCCTCCCCCAGGTCTCTTTCTATAAACTCTCTGACCTCCCTGCCACGCTCTCCTATGAGTGCAATGACATTGATGTCAGCTTTTGTATTCCTTGCAAACATTCCCATAAGCGTGGACTTTCCCACACCGGAGCCCGCAAAGATTCCGATACGCTGTCCCTTGCCTACGGTAATCAGTCCATCCACCGCCTTTACGCCCAGAGGCAGCACATCGCTTATAATCTTTCTGCTCATGGGGTCGGGGGGCATAGCCTCTATTGGGTACGGCGTTCCCTCTATAATAATACCGTCCGAGGGTCTGCCAAGCCCGTCAAGTGTGCGCCCAAGAAGGCTGTCGCTCACGGGCACGGTAAGGGGCTTTGCGGTATTTTCAACTCTGCAGCCGAAGCCTATGCCGTCGGTCTTGTCGCAGGGCATCAGTATGGTCTTCCCGTCCTTGAAGCCCACCACCTCAGCCATTATGGGGTCTCCCTCGACACCGTCGTTCTCGGGGATAATGCGGCACAAATCTCCCAGCTTCGCCTCGGGACCTGCCGACTCTATGGTAAGTCCGACAACATTAACCACCTTTCCAAGTCTCTTGTAAAAGGTGGCTTCCCTGAGTCTCATATATTTACTGAAATTGATATTCTTACCTGTCATATTTATTACTTTTAATTCTCATATGCAAGCAGCTTTATCTTCTTTGACAGCTCTTCAAGCTGCGTCCCCAATCCGCAGTCCAATATCCCGCCGTCCGTCTCTATGAGACATGCTCCCTCTGAAAGGGTAAAATCCTCTATCAGATCAATCTTTACACCGGAAGCAAGTGCGTTAAGCTCTTCTTTTCTGCTGTTTACATACTCATAATCATCCTTGCTTATATGGACTAAGAGGCTTTTTCCCTCCACATTGCGGAGCGCATCGGATATGATATTGAAGATAATGTCCCTGTGCTCCGAAAACTCTATATGGAATACATGTTCATAGACGCCCGATATGGTCTCCACCATCTTTGGCTCCAGTTCATCCAGAAGCTCCCTGTATTCCTGTTCGTGCTGCGCTATTTTCTGTTGAAGCTCCGCCTTCAGGGCATCCGACTCCCTGTAGCCATCTGCTCTCCCCTCTTCTTCGCCCCTTGTCCGAGCCTCGGCATAGATCCTTTCCTTTTCTTCCTCAATCTTTGCCTCTGCATCCCTCATTATGGAGTCTGCCTGTTGTCTTGCGTCATCTATTATGCGCTGCGCCGCTTCCTCCGCCTGACGCTTGATTTCCTCTGTATCCACCTGTGGCGCCGCCTCGGGGGCAGGATTTGCCTTTATGACATTTCCGCTAAAGCCCGAGGAATTATCTCCATCCTCTCCGAAGATATCATCCTCGCTGTCGGACAAAAGACCATCCACCGCCACATTGTCAGCGACGATTCCGGGCACAAACCCGGCGTTCTCTGGACGCTCCATGGCGGTTCGCAGGGCTGCGATGCGCTTTGCAACCAGCTCATTCATATCAAGGACCTTCGTCTCTTCCCTGCTCCGGTCCATATATGCGGTCTTAAGTAAATTAGACAACTATCTCGTCACCTCCGCCTCTGGAGATAACAATTTCACCAGCGTCTTCAAGCTTTCTGATTATATTGACTATCTTCTGCTGGGCCTCCTCAACATCCTTCATACGCACGGGACCCATAAATTCCATATCCTCTTTTATCATAACTGCAAGACGGGATGACAGGTTTTTGAATATCGCATTCTGCACCTGCTCGTTGGAACCCTTAAGCGCAATGCCAAGGTCGGAATTTTCAACCTCTCTAAGCACACGCTGTATAGCACGGTCGTCCAGAAGGAGGATATCTTCGAATACGAACATCTTCTTTCTGATCTCGTCCGCAAGCTCCGGCTCCTCGATTTCCAGAGTCTCCATAATGTGCTTTTCCGTTCCTCTGTCCACAGTGTTCAAAATCTCCACAACGGAGTCCACACCGCCGATGATGGTGTAATCCTGATTTACCAGACTTGCAAGCTTTGATTCCAGCACCTTTTCCACATCCTTTATAGTATCCGGACTCGTCCTGTCCATAACCGCAATACGCTTCGCCACATCCGCCTGTCTGTCCGGAGGAAGCGCCGATACGATAAGGGCTGCCTGCTGGGGCGCCAGATATGACAGAATAAGGGCAATTGTCTGGGGATGCTCGTCCTGAATGAAGTTGATAAGCTGCGAAGCATCCGTCTTTCTGACAAACTCAAATGGCTTAACCTGAAGCGAGGCGGTAAGTCTTCCGATAACGTCCAAAGCCCTGTCGCTTCCGAAGGACTTTTCGAGAAGCTCTCTCGCATAATTGATACCACCCTCCGCAATATACTGCTGCGCAAGGCAGACCTCGTAGAACTCGTCCGTAACCGCTTCCTTTACCTGAGGCGTAACGCTTCTGGTATTTGCGATTTCCAAAGTGAGCTCCTCTATCTCCTCCTCCTTCAGATGCTTGAAAATGCCGGAGGAGCGCTCCGGACCCAGTGATATGAGAAGAATCGCAGCCTTCTGCAATCCGGAAACTCCTTCCAATTCAGGTACTTTCGCAGCCATAATACTTTTCCCTTTCACTATTCTGTAACATAGTGACAATTTGCGTAGCAAATTGCGTGAGTCGCCCACTATGTTTCAAAACCTAAATTGCGACTCTAGTACATGTCTTCATTCAGCCAATTCCTAAGCAGCGATGCCGCCGCCTCGGGATTCTCGTCCACAAACTTCTCTATGATACGCCTTGCCTCGGATTTAACCTCGGTATCAATGCTTTCAAGCTCTTCCTCGTTACTCTGCAGCATACTCTCCAATGAAAGCTCTTCTTCCTCCGGCTCCGCCTGTCTGTTCGCCGCCATGCTCCGCAGTACGACGAACGCAAGAAGCCCAAGAATCAGTACAAAGAGGATTATGCTCAATATCGTTGTGGCATTTAGCTGAAGTCCCTCTCTGTCATAGAATAAGGGCTCCTCATATGCGATTATAGTAATATTCTCCTGAGGTATTCCCGAAGCATTCGCTGCAAAGGAATAATACTCCGGCTCCACCTCCATACGGTTCGTCCTGTCGTTGGCCGCCTTGTATTCCTCCCATGTGATGCCGTCGAGAAGTCCCCTGTTCCTTGCATCCTCCTCCCTGAGCTCATTGTACTTGATGAGAGCTATGGACATTGAGGATGAATTATAATTTATGGAGCCTGCGGGAGTTACTGAATGCTCGGCCATTTCGTTGGGGAGGAAGGCTTCATTTGTCTCCGTCTGGGAAGAATTGCTGTTCTCCGCATTCTGATATACATAGGTTCTTTCGTCGTTAGAATCGGTTCCGGGAATTCCGCCGGTACCGGAGGTATTCTCCGCCTCAAACACATCTCTCGTGGCAAGCATACCCTCTGTTCTGTCGTCATTTGCGTAATATTCCTTGACGGTCTTTTCGTATTCGGAGAAATCAACGCTTAAATTGCTTGCGACATCGACATTGTTAAACTGGTTCGTCGCAAGGAGCGCCTTTTTTACCCTGTTTGCCACAAGCCCCTCGGCCTGACTTTGAAGCTCTAAGGCATTGCTTGCAATGCCTGCGGAGGAATAATCATCGCCGCCCGCATACAGAAGATTTCCGTCATAGTCTAGAATCGTGATATTTGCGGTGGTCTTGTTGCCAAGAAAGGTTGCCGCTGCCCTCGCCACGGCCTTTGCGTTGTCTGCACCGTAATTGGCGTTGGTCTGTATCTGTATATACGCCGAGGATTCCATCTCCTGGCGCATAAGGGTTCCGTCCTGCTGTGGTATGTCGAAATTAACCTTTGCCTCATCAACAAAGCTCATAGCTTCAAGGTCTTTTTTGAACTGCAGCTCCAGATAGAGCTTGTACCTCTTCTCCGTGTCCGCTGCGGTTGCCGTGAAGCCTCCTGTGATAACCTGATCAAGTCCGTAGTCATCCGGCACGAAGCCTGCGGCTCCGAGGGCAAGATTTGCCTGAGACACCTGAGATGAGCTGACCTCTATCGTCAGTCCGTCAGTGGACTCCCTGTGCTCTATGGCAGGGCTTGCCGCATCAAGGATGGCAATTATATCCGACGCCTCCTTGGTGTCCTTTGCGGTGGTAAGTCTGGTGTACTGGGGTCTGGAAACTGCATATATAATAATCGCAAGCGCAAAAATAACAGCGGCCGCAGCCCCCACTATCAAGCTCTTCTGCTTTGTGGTAAACTTATTCCACCATTCCAATATTTTTGCGGGTATCTCCCGCAGTCGTTCAAGTAAAGCGTTCATAATATATTAAATACTTCCTTGATTTATTCTCTGCTTTGCTGCCCTTGCAAAGTCGACGTAATTATGTTCGAAAGCTCGTGCTCTTCTTACTTTATGTACGCCAACTGGCTTTGCTGCCCTTGCAAAGTCGACGTAATTATGTTCGAAAGCTCGTGCTTCGCACTCCTTTGATTTGCTACGCAAATCGCTTTCTCACTAATGGCGCAGGAAAAGCTCGCAAGCGGCTTTTCCTATGCGCCCATTATATCTGCATCTGCATCAATTCTCGATACGCTGCGATAACCCTGTCACGCACCGAAACAGTGTACTGCAGCGCCGTCTGCGCCTTCTGGAGAGCCACCGTAAGATCATGCGTCGACTCCGTCTCTCCCAATGCAAACCTTATCTCCTCATCCTCCGCATCGGAAAGATAGCTGTTTGTGTTGTTCACGCTGGCTATGGCGCTGTTTAAGAAGGACTCAAACATATTGCCCGAAACCGTAGCGTCGTTTGAACCGTAAAGACTCCCCGTAAGCGTTGACTTCGGCGTTATCGAAGGCACACTTTCCAGATTAAGCTTTCCCAGTGCGTATATGTTCTGTGTTGTAATCATTTGTCCGCTCCCAACCGTTTATTCTGCTGCAACGCTCAAATCAACTTCCGCTATCATGAGCCTCCGCCGAGGTTCAACCCCTGTGAAGCCATGGACTTGCTGGCGGTAAACGCCGTCGCATTCGCCTCATAAGCACGGCTGGCATCTATGAGATTCGTCATCTCGGTAATGATATTTACATTCGGATAGAGCACATAGCCATTTTCGTCGGCATCCGGATGAGATGGATCGTAAACCATATTCATCTGGGATACTTTATCCTCGTACACTCCGGTAACCTTTACGCCGTCTCCCTTGTAGTCCCTGATAGTCTCTCCCAGAACCTTGGAAAACTTGGTGTTATTCCCGGCAGTTTCAAAGGAAACCACCTTCCTCACATAAGGAGTACCGTCCTTGGTTCTTGTAGTGTTGGCATTTGCGACATTTTCGGAAATCACATCCATTCTGAAGCGCTGTGCCGTAAGTCCAGATGCATTTATATTAAAAGCGTCAAACATTCCCATAGTTTATTCCTCCGAATCCCTGTGCTTTAGCTGCTCTTCATGACAGATTGAAGATTCTGAAATTCCGCATTTATACTCTTTAATATTCCCTGATACTTTAGCTGGTTTTCAGCAAGCATAACATTCTCTGTCTCGATATCCACATTGTTGCCGTCCAGCCTGTAGGAGTAGCCGGCGTGGTCGGTGTAGCGCTTGGGCTGTATTTCACTGGAAAGTATGCCGGCAACCTTCTCGTCCGTGGACTTGTAACGCATATGCCCCAAAGCCTTTTCAAGCTCCGATTCAAAGGCAACATCCTGACGTTTGTAATTGGGGGTATCCGCATTGGCGATATTGTTGGCAATGGCTTCATTTCGCATCCAGGATGCATCCGCCGCCTTGTCAAGAACCCTTATGTAGTCAAAAGCGTTTGTGTTTATCATACTCCTCCTTCTTGAGAAAAGGTTCGAAACCGTCCGAAGGCTTTATACAAATCCAACCTTTTCTCAATTATGATACATTATATAGTTTTATCGGCAAAAACTCAATAATTTTTTATACTTAATCCGCCTTAAAATTTTTAAAGGGATTTATAATTTTATAAATCCCTTTAAATCAATGCATCCTTGCCATATTAAATTTCCCCTCATCCGTTCTTTCTCTTTAATTCCTCGATTTCATCAAATACTACATCATTCAAAACCTTGATATATGTGCCCTTCATACCCGAAGACCGGGATTCTATGACTCCCGCACTCTCGAATTTCCTAAGGGCATTTACTATGACGGACCTCGTAATACCCACTCTGTCCGCAATTTTCGAGGCGACAAGAATCCCCTCCATACCGTCCAGTTCGTCAAAAATATGGGTTATCGCCTCTAACTCCGAGAATGAAAGTGTGCTGATTGCGCTCTTTACCACGGCAACCTTTCTGTTTTCCTCGGCATTTTCCTCATTGACGGCACGCAGCATTTCCAAACCCACCACCGTGGAGCCGTACTCACAAAGGATTATATCGTCAATATCATACTGCCCGTCCGTCTTGTAGATAAATAAAGTTCCCAATCTCTCCCCGGATATCTCAATCGGGGTAATAACCGCCTGCACATCATGGGTCTTACTCTCATCAAACCCTAATGTCTCTAAATTGACATTCTCCTTTGTGGACAATACACCCAAAAGTCTCTCGTTCAGCAAACCATCAATAAATCCCCCTACCTCTTCGGTAATGAGCTCCCCTATGGACACCACGCCCTCGCAGTGACCGACGCCCAACACCTTTCCTTTCCTGCTGATGACCAGAACATTGGATTTCAGGATGTCAATCATAACATCGCAAATATCGTTGAACACAACTTTGCCGGAATTGTTGTTGTGAAGCAACTTCCCAATCTTTCTGGTCTTGTCTAAAAGCTGTACACTACCCATTGGCCTTCCCTCCTTTTATAGTCTGCGGAGCCTGCCCCGCATGCTATACGACAAGAACATGTGTCAACAATACTACAACATAAGAGTATCACAAATATTCTGAATTTTCAATCTTAATTTATTTTTTCACAATATTTTCACGCTTTTTAACTATTTTTCTTTGAAATGCTATGCCCGCACTCGGGATTCGAGCATAGAAGCCTTGCTCCCTTCTCCACCATGTATGAGCCGCATTTCTCACATTTGATCGCCGTCGGCTTGTTCCATGAGGTAAAGTCGCACTCCGGATATCCTATGCAGCCATAGAAGCGCCTGCCCTTCTTTGACATCTTTGCCACAATATCCTTGCCGCACTTGGGACATTCCACGCCCACCTTCTCATAAAAGGGCTTTGCATTCCTGCACTCCGGAAAGCCCGGGCATGCCAGAAACTTGCCGTGGGGACCGTATTTTATTACCATGTTTCTGCCGCAGTTCTCGCAGATTTCATCGGAAACCTCATCCTCTACCTTTACCTTTTCAAGCTCCTTCTCCGCATTTTTTACCGCTTCGTCGAGGTCAGGATAGAAGTTCTCTATTATAGTCTTCCACTTTACGGTGCCTTCCTCGACGCCGTCCAGAAGAGTTTCCATATTGGCTGTAAAGTTCACATCCACAACCTCCGGAAACGCCTCCTTCATAATGCTGTTTACCACATTTCCAAGCTCTGTCGCATAAATATTCTTCTGCTCCTTGGTCACATAATGCCTTGCAAGGATGGTGGTAATGGTGGGCGCATATGTGGAGGGTCGCCCTATCCCCAGCTCTTCAAGCTCCCTTACCAGGGACGCCTCCGTGTAATGCGCCGGGGGCTGAGTAAAATGCTGCTTTGCGTCGAAGGCATCAAACTTAAGCTTGCTCGACTTTGAAAGGCTTCCTGAAAGCACTCCCTCTTCTTCCTTGTCATCCTCGGATATATATACGCTCATAAAGCCGTCAAATATACGCTTTGATGCAGAAAGAGTAAATTCGTGCTCCTTTGCGGATATCTTTACGCTTGTGGTTTCATATCTTGCATCCGACATACGGCTTGCCACAAATCTCTTCCATATGAGCTGATACAGGCGATATAAGTCTCTGGGAAGCTCGTCCTTAAGCTGCACCGGAATCCTCGTCACATCCGTGGGACGTATCGCCTCATGGGCATCCTGTGCATTCTTCTGGTTCTTCTGCGTCTGGGGCTTTGCCTGATTGTATTCTTTGCCGTAATTTTTGTCTATGAAATCATGTGCGGAGAGCACCGCCTCCTCCGCCACACGGGTGGAATCCGTACGAAGATAGGTAATGAGTGCTACTGTGCCCTCTCCCTTTATGTCCACGCCCTCATATAGCTGCTGTGCGAGACGCATAGTCTTCTGTGTGGAAAAATTGAGTGCCTTGCTTGCCTCCTGCTGTAGTGTGGAGGTGGTAAAGGGCTGAGGCGCTTTCTTGCTCCTCTCTCCCTTCTTTATTTCCTCTATGCTGTATTTGGCGCCCTTTAAGGAAGCCATAAGCTTTTCCGTTTCCGCCTTGGAGGTAAGCCTCGCTTTTTTCCCATTCTCCCCGTAATAATGCGCTATTATTGGCTTCTTCTCCCCCTCGACGTTCAGGGACACATCCAAAGTCCAGTATTCCTCGGGGATAAATGCATTGATTTCATCCTCCCTGTCGCAGATGATCCTGAGCGCAACTGACTGCACCCTGCCTGCCGAGAGTCCCCTCTTAACCTTCTGCCATAGAAGCGGGGATATGCGATAGCCCACCACTCTGTCAAGCACACGGCGCGCCTGCTGTGCGTCTATCAGGTCCATATCGAGCTTTCTCGGATTCTTAAGGGATTCCTTTACTGCGTTTTTTGTTATCTCATTGAAGGTAATGCGATAGATGGGCTTGTCCTCAAGCTTAAGCGCATATACGAGATGCCAGCTTATAGCCTCGCCCTCCCTGTCAGGGTCGGTTGCAAGATAAATCTTGTCGGCTTTCTTCGCACGCTTTCTCAAATCCGCAAGAAGGTCGCCCTTCCCCCTGATTGTAATATATTTGGGCTCATAGTCATGCTCCACGTCTATTCCCATCTGGCTCTTGGGAAGGTCTCTCACATGCCCCATGCTCGCCGCCACATCATAATTATTCCCCAAAAACTTCTTGATAGTCTTTACCTTTGCAGGTGACTCCACAATCACAAGATTCTTTGACATAATCACATTTGTCCTTTACTTAATTGATAAAGTACATTGACACCAAACACCAATGCACTTGAATATACACCAAAAAAAATTTATTTGCAACTGATTTTTATGAATCGGTAAATAGCAAGCCAAGAGTCCGTTGTTGGTAAATAGACAGTTTTTTACACTCTCCATCAACAATATTCTTTCACATAATCCTGAAAAAAGGGGAGGGAAAGCGATATAAATCCTTGCCTAGCCACGATAATTCCTCTTCTTAAAAGTCTGTCCCTGTATGTAGAATAATTTGCTGGTTTTTCCATTCTTTCAAGTATCTCATCTCTTTTATATTCTTTCTTATCTGTCAAAAGTCTTGCCAATGCCCTGTCTTCCATTGACATTTCCTCCCAAATTTTCTCATAAGAATATGAAAAAAGCTCTGATTTTAGCATTTCAATAATATCATTAAAATCATCTGACTTCTGTTTTTTAAAAAGCAATGTCCCCAGCTCCTGAAATGCATATGGATAACCTTTTGTAAGTGTTGCATATTTTTTTGCTTCATCATTAGATATACTTAATCTAAGCTTATACATCTCTGTCATTCGTATCAGATTCAGCGGCTCGGTCTTTACTGTAGAAGCCCTGCGGAAAAAGGTAAGATTTTTTACATTATACAATTGTTCAATATTTTCATATAATCCGGTACAAACCATAAAAATCGAATATTTTGCACGCAGCCATTTACCGAATTCTGCGGCAAATACAATCATTTCAGGAGTTTTTGATACCTCATCTATTCCCACAAAAATTTTCTTCTTCTTAGCTGTTGCTTGTTGCAACATTACATCAAGCTCCACCCCGATGTCTGTGTATATATCCGATTCAGCCTCTGCTATACCAACACTTCCTCCGTTTCCCATAATATTGGCAGAAACACTTATATTCTTAGACTTATGTCTTGTTTTAATTCCATTCTCCCGATACAAAAGTGATGCAAGCTGTTTAAGCATATCTCTTGCCGGAGATATCCGATACACGAGCCATCCTTCCTTTTTTCTTTCACTAGAACTAAGCTCCTCTTCAATTTTTGCCAACAAAACTGTTTTTCCCGAACCTCTTACACCGGTTATCTTGTATAGTGATTCCGATGGGCTGTCATAACTGAAATTTTCTATGATATCCTGCACCTGCTCTGTCATAATATAGGTATGATCCGGTATTTTACTGAATGTTGTTGTAAATGGATTTTGCATTATATCTCCCTTTATACATTTTTATACTTTTTTATTTCTTTTATACTTTTTTATACTTTTAAAACCATTTTATACTTTTTTATACTTTTCTGCAATATTTTTCTATATACTATAAAAGAAACTGCGCCATCACATAATTGCTCACGTCAAGCCCCTTATCCGTAAGCGCCAGATATCTGTGAGCGGCGTTTTCCCCTGTTTTGCTGCATACCTTTGTTTCCAAAAGTCCGTCATTTATATTTTTCTCAATAGCCTTCCCGTAAACCTCGAATATATCCCTGCCAAAGGCTTTCCTGAAGCCCTCGATATCCACTCCCTGTATGGTGCGCAAGCCCAAAAACATTGTCTCCTCCATGCGGTCATTTATCGAAAGGCGCTGTATATTTGTAACTGCGGGAGCCATATCCGGATCCGCATCTGTCAGAGGTGCATTTCCCCAATATTTTATATAAACCTCAAAATCCTCCGTATTGGATACCCTCTCATTTTCTATAAGGGATGCTGCGCCAAGCCCGAAGCCACGATATTCCCGCCTCATCCAATAGCCCAGATTGTGCCTGCACTCATAGCCATCTTTTGCATAATTGGATATCTCATATCTCTTATATCCCTTTTCCTCCAGATACTCCTTCGTAAAGGCATACATTTCCCTGTCAATATCCTCATCGGGTATATTAAGCTCCCCTCTCTCGCTCATATCATAAAAAGGCGTTCCCTCCTCAACGATTAGACTGTATGCAGAAATATGTTCGGGTGCAGGCTTAAGCTCCGTTACCTTTTTTAGGGTGCTCTTGTAGCTTTCAAGCGTCTGCCCGGGGATGTCGCTCATTATATCCACATTTATATTTTCAAAGCCTGCCCGTACAGCCTCGCTGTAGGCTCTCTCAAATTCCGCATAATTGTAAAGCCTGCCGAGCTTTTTAAGCTCATCATCATTTGATGACTGCAAGCCTATGCTTATTCGATTTATGTAAACCTCTTTCCAAGTCCTTAATTTTTCCTCCGTTATGGAATTGGGATTTGCCTCGATAGTTATCTCGCAGTCCTTAGAGAGCTTATAATTTTCACGTACAACCTTCATTATGGAAGCGATATATTTTTCATCAACTAAGGACGGCGTCCCTCCTCCGATAAACACCGAAACCACAATATACTCCCTTAATTCGAAGGATGCCGCCCTTATCTCATTTATGAGCGCAATAAAATACGCATCCCTCTCTTCTTTGTCGCAAGGAAAAGAGAGAAAGTCGCAATACAGGCACTTTCTCTCACAAAAGGGTATATGTATATATAGCTCTAATTCCTTCAAGCCTCAATTATCCTCATCGAGCTTCAAGACGCTCATAAACGCCTTCTGAGGGATTTCCACGTTTCCTATCTGGCGCATGCGCTTCTTACCCTCCTTCTGCTTTTCTAAAAGCTTTTTCTTACGGGTAATATCGCCGCCGTAGCACTTTGCAAGCACGTCCTTACGCATAGCCTTTACCGTCTCTCTCGCTATGATTTTTCCTCCCACGGCAGCCTGAATCGGGATTTCGAAGAGGTGCCTCGGAATCTCATCCTTTAGCTTCTCGCACATCTTCCGCCCTCTCTCATATGCGGAATCCGCATGCACGATAAAGGACAGCGCATCCACCTCCTCACGGTTTATAAGAATATCGAGCTTTACAAGCTTGGACTGCTCATACCCCTTTATATCATAATCAAAGGAGGCATAGCCTCTGGAACGGCTCTTAAGCGCATCAAAAAAGTCATAGATTATTTCATTTAGCGGAAGGTCGTATTTAAGGAGCGCTCTGTTGCCCTCTATGTAGTCCATCCCCTGATGCCGTCCTCTTCTCTCCTGACATAGCTGCATTATAGGACCGATAAACTCTGTGGTTACCATTATCTCCGCCGCCACAATCGGCTCCTCCATATACTCTATCTCAGACGGGTCGGGAAGGTTGGAAGGATTTGTGAGCTCTATTATCTCTCCGTTTGTCTTGTGTACCTTGTATATTACGCCGGGAGCTGTGGTTACCAGATCAAGATTGTACTCCCTCTCCAATCTCTCCTGAATTATCTCCAAATGTAACAGCCCAAGGAAACCGCACCTAAAGCCAAAGCCCAGCGCAATGGAGGTCTCCGGCTCATAATTCAGCGACGCATCGTTTAATTTAAGCTTCTCAAGCGCATCCCTCAAATCCGGATATTTTGCCCCGTCCGCCGGATACATACCGCAGTACACCATTGACTGCACCTTTTTGTAGCCGGGAAGAGCTTCCCTGCAGGGACTGTCCGCATCCGTCACGGTATCGCCCACGGCGGTGTCCTGCACATTCTTTATGGAGGCGGTAATATAGCCCACCATTCCGGCAGAAAGCTCATCGCAGGGTATGAACTGACCTGCGCCAAAGTACCCTACCTCCACGACCTCCTCGCTTGCTCCCGTCGCCATCATCTTTATCCTTGTACCCTTTTTTACCCTGCCGTCCATTATGCGGCAGAATATGATTACTCCCTTGTAGGAATCATAGAGCGAATCAAATATCAGAGCCTTAAGGGGCGCATCCGCATCCCCTTTTGGTGCGGGAATTTTCTCGACTATGCGCTCTAACACCTCGTCTATGCCTATACCGTTCTTTGCAGAGATTAACGGCGCATCCTGCGCCTCTATACCTATTACATCCTCTATCTCGTCGATTACTCTCTGAGGCTCCGCAGAGGGCAAATCAATCTTATTTATAACCGGAAATACATCAAGGTCGTGGTCGAGGGCAAGATACACATTCGCCAGAGTCTGTGCCTCAATCCCCTGCGCCGCATCCACCACAAGTATTGCTCCGTCGCAGGCGGCAAGAGACCTTGACACCTCATAATTGAAATCCACATGTCCGGGGGTGTCTATGAGATTGAAGATATACTCATTCCCGTCCTTTGCCTTATATACGGTGCGCACAGCCTGAGCCTTGATGGTAATGCCCCTCTCCCTTTCAAGCTCCATATTGTCAAGCACCTGCTCCTGCATCTCTCTGGATGTGAGGAGCCCTGTGGACTCGATTATCCTGTCGGCGAGAGTGCTCTTTCCGTGATCAATATGCGCCACTATGCAGAAATTTCTGATTTTTTCCTGATTACTATTTTCCATATTCTTACCGATAGCCTAAAGAAAA
>JAFUVF010000051.1 GCA_017483735.1 Lachnospiraceae bacterium
ATTCTATTATTACGATATATCAAACTGGTGTTTAAACAAAGAAATTATTGGCTAAATTTGGAATCAATATTGTTGATGATAGAATAATCGACGGTACGACATTAAGATTAACGCCAGATGAAGCCAAGCTCCTATATAATAACGCTTCATATCTAGTGGCGATGAGTTTGACGGATTTTTCGGAAATAAACAGGGATGATATTCTTGAAGATATAAATGGGTTTGATGAAAATGCTACCTTGATTCCTGAACCGTCAACCGAGCCGGTTATAGGTGTAATCGATACTCATTTTAATGATAAAGTATATTTTAAAAACTGGGTTGAGTATACTAATATGCTTGATGAGAATATACCATTATCGGAAGACGATTATAAGCATGGTACAGCTGTAAGCTATATCATTGTCGATGGTCCACAGGGAAATCCATATCTTGAAGATGGATGTGGAAGATTTAGAGTGAGACATTTCGGAGTGGCAACACATAATGGGTTTAGCTCGTTTGCTGTTTTGAGACTAATCAGAGATATTGTGGCAAAGAATAGGGATATAAAGGTATGGAATCTGTCTCTGGGGTCTAAGTTAGAAATCAAGCCCAATTTTATCTCCCCAGAAGCAGCAGAGCTTGATCGAATCCAGAGCGAATACGATGTCATATTTGTTGTAGCGGGAACAAATACTCCCGATGGTATGGATGGAAGAGATATGAAGATAGGTTCTCCTGCGGATTCTCTTAATTCGTTAGTAGTTAATTCGGTGGATTTTAGAGGTAAATCAGCAACATATACTAGAAGTGGCCCAGTATTATCATTCTTTAATAAGCCGGATTTGAGTTATTACGGAGGAGATGGGAAAAAAGCTGAAGATAAGATAGTAGTCTGCTGCGACAATCTGGGAGCTGCTTATGTGAGTGGAACGTCTTTTGCGGCACCGTGGGTATCAAGAAAACTTGCATATTTGATTCATATCATGGGAATGAGCAGAGAACTTGCAAAAGCATTGCTTATAGATTCTGCAGCAAAATGGGATAGGAAGGATGATATTTCACATAGGATAGGATATGGTGTTTTGCCAAAACATATTAGTGATATACTTCATTCGCCTGACGAAGAGATACGATTTCTAATGATGGGAACAGCGGAAGAATATGAAACATACACATACAATTTGCCTGTGCCTATTGTGAATAATGGGCATCCTTTTTATGCTAAAGCTACGTTGGTATATTTTCCGCAGTGTAATAGAAATCAAGGCGTTGATTATACTAGCACTGAAATGGATATTTATTTTGGAAGGGTGGTCATTAACAAAAAAAATAATGCTACAATAAAACCTATTGACAATAACAAACAAGCTGAAGAGGGATTAGTTACCCTTTATGAAGAAGATGCAAGAAAAATGTATCGAAAATGGGATAATGTAAAACATATAAGTGAAGAGATTAAAGATAGGGCTGTTCCCAGAAAAGCGTATGATTCAGGACTTTGGGGATTGAGCATAAAAATTAAGGAGAGAACAACTACAAGAACTAAAGAGCCTTTACAATTTGGTGTAGTTGTTACTTTAAAAGAAATGAATGGCGTGAATCGTATAGATGATTTTATTAAACTATGCATGGCTAGAGGATGGCTGGTAAGCAGACTTGATGTACAGAACCAGATTGATGTTTACTCGAAAGCTGAGGAAGAGATTACGTTTGATTAGATAATTGTTTTCTCGATGTGGGTAAGGATTGTATTCATTTAATTATTGTTGCAGACCGTATTATATGGGGCAACTAATACAGATACAGTGTTGTGAATGAAGGATCTCTTTTAGGGAGATCCTTTTTTGTTTCGGAAAAGTATGATTATGCCATACTTATGGATGAGTTGTTTACGGATTATCAAACGTATGGGTCTGGCGTAACCTGTTCTTTTTATACTACGTGTTCAATGACAAAGTTTTTTGTGTGTGTTACCGTAAAGAAAGATATGGCAGAAGAAGGTAGGAGGTAGGGCGGATGCGGTATTATATTGCGGATCTGCATTTTTGTCACAGTAATCTGAACCAGCATATGGATCGGCGTGGATTTGAAAGCGGCGAAGCGATGAATGAATATATGATCAGACGGTGGAATTCCAGAGTTCGTCCGGGTGATGAGATGGTGATCCTTGGAGATTTCTGCTTGTCGAGAGACGTTTCGGAGGTCAATACTCTGCTTGGAAGGCTTATGGGAAAGAAATATCTTATCATAGGCAATCATGACAGATATCTGGAGAATCAGGAGTTTGATCGCGGGGCTTTCAAATGGATCGAGTATTATAAGGAGCTGAACGATAACAAGCGGAAGATCATTCTCTCACATTATCCGACCATGTGCCACAACGGCCAGTACCGGAGGAATGGAGAGGGAGAGCCGAAGGTATATATGCTTTATGGTCATGTTCATAATACTTTTGATGAGTACCTTGTAAATGAGCATATGAAGCAGCTCAGGCAGTCCAAAAGGCCAGCGCGAGGATCTTCGGATATGGTAAGTATACCGTGTCAGATGATCAATTGCTTCTGCATGTTTTCAGATTATGTTCCGCTGACATTGGATGAGTGGATACAGCTGGACAAAAAGCGCAGGGTGAAGATTTCTGTTTCTGATTATGATGTATCTGAGCAAATGGAAGATGAGGATTGATAGATGATCTCAACATTGTATGAGCCGTTCAGGCATTGGTCGGAGGGCGGCAGAGAAGAAGAAAAATAAGGAAGAAGCTTCGGATGAAAAAGAGAGTGACAGCTGATTTTTATACAAAAGGGAAGTTTGGGAAAGGATATCGTCAAACGGAGTGTAAGGATAATCCATTCCTGTATTCGTATGGACAATACCCGACAAAGATCATGTAAGGTGCAAATCCTTACCCACATTGTATATTCACACTGATAGTTTACAGAAAATTATATGACCGAAAAGGGTATTTGTGAATGGAAAGATCAAAACATATTAAGGCACTATCAGAGGGAAAATCTGGAAGGATGACAAAAAGCGTCAATGTGTTTGACCAAACGGTAAGGCAGATCAGATGCATCAAAAAGACGCATGATTATCTTGGAAATGGGACTCTCTTTACAGAAGAAGAGCTGGAAGAAGGAAGGCTGTATACGTTTGCCGGTGGCTCTGCTGAGAGTTACGGGAATATGGTGTTCCTTGAAGAATTGCCATCGGAATACGGGTATCAGTCATATCTATTTGAGGAGTTGGAACCATATGATGAATCTATACTTCTTCAGGAGCAGGAAAAGTGGCTATCGTCTATGCTGGAAGCAGGAATGGAAGATATCCGAGCCGGGAGATGCGTTCCGGCGGAAGAGGCAATTGAAAAGATAAGACGGAAGTATCAGATTTAATGAAAGGGTGAGTACGGTGATCTACATTACCGGAGATTGCCATCAGAATTTTGAGCGGTTTAATGCCAGTATATTTCCAGAGCAGAATGAGATGACAAAAGAAGATTATGTCATCATCTGTGGAGATTTTGGCGGTGTATGGAGCAGGGATCAAGAGAGCAAGGAAGAGACAATGCTTATGGACTGGCTGGATTGCAAATCCTACACTACGCTGTTCGTTGATGGGAATCATGAGAATTTTGACAGACTATATCAGTATCCGGTGGAAGAATGGCACGGCGGAAAGGTTCATAAGATCAGACCATCCGTGATCCATTTGATGCGGGGACAGATATTTGATATTGAAGAGAGAAGTTTCTTTACCTTCGGAGGAGCTACCAGTCATGATATTGATGGCGGCATCCTTGAACCGGATGATCCGGATTATAAGAAAAAGAAGAAGGAGTTGGATAAGGGAATTCTTCCATATCGGATCAATCATATAAGCTGGTGGGAGCGTGAGCTTCCGACAGAAGAAGAAATGGAAGAAGGCAGACGGAATTTGGCTTTACATGACAACACGGTAGATTTTATCGTGACGCATTGCTGCTCATCCAGTACGCAGATACTCCTTGGTGGAGGATTGTATAAGCCGGATATTTTGACAAAGTATCTGGAAGAGATCCGGCAGACAGTGAAGTTTAAGAAATGGTTCTTTGGCCATTACCATGATAACAAGAATGTGAATGCGGAGGAGCTTCTACTGTATGAACAGATTATAAGGATCAAGTGAGGTATCCTATGGATATTGAGGGAGATAGAGAGAATTAGCTAAAAGAATATGGTGTTGAGGATAGCAGTGTAAAAATGTAAAAAAATAATTTACAAACCCATTGATAATCTCTCTTTTTTTTCATATAATAGTATTGGAGGAATAGAAGGGAGGTCATCCAGATGAGGTTTGACGAATT
This sequence comes from Lachnospiraceae bacterium, assembly GCA_017483735.1. GTDB lineage: Bacteria > Bacillota > Clostridia > Lachnospirales > Lachnospiraceae > RGIG4856. Next base: position 4,331 of record JAFUVF010000051.1, read on the forward strand.
ATTTGAGCAGAGAAGCCTGGTGGCTTCAAAGTTAAAAGATTGTATGCGTGATAAGGGTTTTACGAAGGTCTCTTTTGCGAAAAAGGCAGAAATATCGCGTCCTACACTTGATAAGCTTTTGAATGGCAGTATAGATAGTAAGACTACTTTCAATCGGCATCTTCAGAAAATCTTGAAAATGTTGAACATGTCGGTTGATGAACTGATGCTTTATTCTGTACAGCAGAGCAGACCTGTGATGGCTGTTTATTCACAGAATGCTCCGAAAGATCACGAAATGAGTGATACTGCAAGAAAGCAATATGATCTGTTGATGGATATCATAGATCTGTGCGCCATATACTACTAAGGGGGCATGGCTATGAGTGAGATTATATCTGCATCGAATATTGATCTTGTATTACAAAAGAATAAAGAAATAGCAGAGGAAGTATCTGCACAGGCATTAAAATTGCAGACCAACACTTCGATAATGCGTGTTGCCTCGATGCCACAGCTTGCCCTGACGATACTTCAAGGCTATGGATTAATCCAGATGCCGATAGAAGACAAATTTTGGAGTGGTGCAATTTATGTTAAGGAAGGAAAGATCATTCCGGTCATAAACACGGCATTACCGCGTGCGAACCAGTATTTTGCGGCCTGGCATGAGGTCTACCATATTTTGTTTGATAAGGTGTCATTTGATCATATTATTGAGAATGATAATATGATCGAGGAAAGAAAAGCAGAGTATTTTGCGGCGTGTATGCTTCTTCGGGAGGTGGACAGGTACTTTACAGAGCTTCCGGCAATGGATATGGTGTCTAAAGTACTGTACTGTATGTCTGCTTTTCAGGCTCCGTACAAGGCGGTGCTGATATCTCTTTATGAGGATGCTGTACGGAGTGATAATGACAAGCTCAGAGATCAGATAAAAGAAATAATAGACTTAAAATTTGATGACATACCGGAGCGGTTTAGAAAGCTTGGACTTGATGACAGTCTGGTTATGCCGTCCTTTGTAATCAATACCTCATATTTGCATGAGCAGATAATAAAGAGCGAGTATGCAAATCCGGAATTACAGTATCATGGGGATAATGAGACATTTCTCGAAAATATTATGAAAGAGATCCAGATGATCACGAGGATAACTGGATGATAAAGATAGAAGAAATAAAAAAGATAGAAAAGAAGCATATTGCGATCATGGATACTTCTTCTATCTCATTCATGCAAAGTCTGCAGAATAAGGACGTTAAGCTTAACAGCATTCTGAAGGACTATGAGTTGATATTGATTCCAAAGTGGGTACTGACAGAAATTGAGGACCATGAGGGAAGGGCAAAATATGTTCAGAAATTGATAGATGATGGTTATCCTATCTTTGTCATAGCAGAAGAAACATACTCTGAACTTGCGGGATACGAGGAAGGCAATCTTTTCCAAATAGTCCAGGCATCAGCTTCTTTACTGGTAAGCGTGAAATCGTATTTAAGAAGGAATGTTGACAAAACTGATCAGCTGGATATGGAGGCTTATAACGATTGGATAAAGAGACTCTATGATGAATGGCCTATTCCAGGTGAAGTATTATCGAATGGCAGGATAAGAAAGAAAAACGCCGGAGAGGTATCGATCACAATCCTGGCAGAGATTGTTTCGTGGTATTATCCGGAAGCTGAAGCTCTCGCAGTATATTCACAGGATAGCGATACCTATCAGTTTCATTGCGAAGCCGAGGCAAGCTTAAGAAAACTGTTTGCCTCCAGGACGCCAATACCGGTATCGTATAAGAGTAATGATTGCATCCTGTGTCAGCTGTTTCGAGATGGTGAGATTGATGCTGATGGCATTCTGGCATACAGAAAGGATGTTCGAAGAATAACATATAGCAAAGAGCAGGTAGATCATTCTGTAGTATTAGTGACAGAAATAGTAGATAACGATGCGTTCATAGAACTGATAAAGGATAAAACAGTACATATAATTTTTTAAGGGTTCGATAATTAATTTGGTTATGCATGAATTTAGGATCAAAACTTTTATACTACAAGTACAATGACAAGTGATCGAATGGCAATTAAAATGATAAGGATAACTGTCCTTATCGAAAAAATAGGAAGGATGGTATTGATATGGCAAGAGTATGGAAAGAGGGAATCTCTCCTAAATATATGCATGATAACTTCGGGATCTATCAGGGCATCTGGATGCCGCAGATGGATCGGTGCTGGTTCAGTGATGACGGATATCAGGTAACAAGCCGGATCCTGATCATGGACTGGGGGAAGATCGAGCATGCAGCGATCACACGCAATCATGGTAAGGCCGGAGGCCCTACATGTAACGGAGAGCGGGATATTCCCTGGGCGGTCAAGCAGGAGATCAAGAATGAGATCTTTGGGGAGAAGCGTGTTGCGATAGAGGTTTTCCCGGCAGAAGCGAATAAGATTGATGTGATGGATATTTATCATCTGTGGGTATTCCCGAAGAATTTTGTGATGCCCTTCGGGATCCACCCGAAGAAGGATAAGATGTGCAAGGTGGTCAATCGCGGATATCCGAAGGATCCTTCACAGCTGGTCCGTAACAGCGCGGATCTCGTACTTGGAGAGGATGCAGATGAATCATAATGATCACATTGTAATAAAGAAGGGGCGTGTCGTTTATGAAGAGAACTTACCCGGTAGTAGATATGGTGAAAACCGGACAGAATATTAAGAGGATCATGCAGGCAAGAGGGCTGACGGTAAAGGATATACAGGAGTTTTTGGAGCTTGGCACGCCGCAGGGTATTTATCACTGGTTTGACGGGAGGAGCATGCCGACGCTGGATAATCTCTATGCGCTGAGCGAGCTCTTCCGGCTGCCGGTGGATGCTCTGCTGATTGGAAATAGGAAATATGTGTGCACGGCATATTGGGATCCGATGTATCGGAGGCTGTATGCGTATTATGAGAGGCTGCTGGCGATGGCAGCGTGAGGAATGACGGCTTATGAAAAGCAAGATCAGAGGCAGGAATTACATCATCCTGTATGATGGAGAAAAATACTACTCAAAAGTAAATAAAAGCAAGCTGGACAGATCATTGAAGCGTGTGATTGAAGCTCTTGAAATACTTAACAGCGAAATCGAAAAAAGGGACGATATCAGTGAGTTAATCATGGATGAGGTATTTTACGATTATGGTTATGATGATTATTCGTATAGAATAGACAGAATCAGAAATGCACTGAAGGATGCTCAAGAGCTAAAAGAGCAGCTGGAAACGCATGATGATGAAATCCCTGAACCGGAAGAGGTGATTTTACTGGAGGACATCGGTTTCAGGCACCGGCCTTTTGATAAAAGAGGATATTGGACTAAATTGATCGAGAATACAGCGGATAGGGAAGTGACTGAAGAGCTATGGCTATCAGAAAAGCCGATAAGAAGAAAACGGATCATAGACTATGAGAAGACCGAATATGGCAGGAGTTCAACGAATATAGAGTATAAGAATCTGACGATCGGCAAAAGACTGATGAAGGTGATCGAGAATACATTAGCTAAGGAAAATGGTGCACCGTCACCTTAATCCGGAGGTGGTGTGGAAATCAGATAGGGTCCACCTTTCGAGCCTTGCCGTAACAGTCGGATATACATAATAAATGATATGGAGAGAATAATATGGCCGATAGAAATGATGCGATAATCAAATTGATGGATAATCCTTTGGGACAGGATGATGTATTTCGATTCCGCTGTAAACAGTGTGGCTCCTGCTGCAGAGACCGGGTAGATATTCTGTTGTCTCCATTTGACCTTTGCCGGATAGCAAAAGAACTGGGGGAACCGCTTCAAAAGGTTTTTGAAAAATATGGTCATGCTTATATTGGCAGTACGAGCAATGTACCGCTTGTGTCTTTGAAAATGAGAGAAGACAATGGTAAATGTCATTTTTTGAGAGAAGATAATCGATGCCGTATTCAGAAGAATAAGCCTTCAGTATGTGCACTGTTTCCTCTTGGGCGCTGTGCAACGAGAAAAGACAGTGGTACAGAGATATTTTATATTCTGCAATCGACTGATTGCGGCGAAAGGGATGAAAGTCACACACCAAAGGAATGGATGGGAGAGTTTAACCTGGAAGAAAGCGAGGAGTGGTTTTGCATCTGGCAGGATATCGTTTCGACCCTGTCAGAGAGGGTTACAGAAGTGCTTCCCAAGGTCTCAGTAGAATTTGAAAATGCATTGTTTACCGGAATAGGAGGGCTTCTGTATTTGAAATATGATATAGAGAAGCCACTTTTACCACAGGTCAGGGAGAATGGAGCAAAAGTGCTCAGCATCATATCCGGCATTGACGATATGATGAAGATGTTTGGACATTAAAAATATTTGTGAAAGGAATTGAGTTATGAGCAGAAAATTAGCGAGTATACAGAGAATATGGCAGATAGCGCCAATCGAAGGGGCGGACAGGATTGAGCTGGCAAATGTGCTGGGTTGGCAGTGCGTAGTAAACAAGGGACAGTTCCAGCCGATGGATCTGGCGGTCTATTTTGAGATAGACAGCTTTCTGCCGATACGGGAAGAGTTTGAGTTTATGAGAGCGTCCAGCTATCGGAAAACGGATATCATGGGTGAAGGATTTCGCTTGAGAACTATGCGATTCCGTGGACAGATATCACAGGGGCTACTGCTTCCGATCAGCCAGTTTCCGGAACTGTCTGCGGATGTAGAGCTTGGAACGGATGTGACAGAAATCCTTGGCGTAAAAAAGTGGGAGATCGAGGAGAAGGTAACTACCGGTGGAACTGTGATCGGAACACTTCCAATCGATGTGCCGCATACAGATGAAACCCGTGTACAGGCGGAGCCGGATCTGATTGGGGATTTCTCCGGGCTTGAGTACTACATCACTACCAAGATGGACGGATCTTCCCATTCCGTTTCTTTGGATGAGGAAGGGTTTCATGTGACCGGTCATAATTATGAGTACAAGGATGACGGTAAGAGTGCCTTCTATGATCTGGTTAAGTGCGGGGATATTGAAAGCAAGCTTCGGAAGTACTATGAGGAAAACGGGCTGCATTTGCTGACTATACAGGGAGAATTATGTGCTCCCGGAATCCAGCAGAACAGATTGAAACTGACAAAACCGGAGTGGTATGTGTTTACGATCCGTATCGACGGAAAGAGAGTCGGGTTAAAGAAAATGCAGGAGATCTGCGAAGTTCTGAATTTGCAGATGGTTCCAGTAGAGGAGGTTGGAACGGATCTTCCTTCCAAGTATCCGACGGTTGAAGCACTACTTGAAAGAGCGGACGGCGAGTATCCGAAGGGCGGCAAGAAGGAAGGTATCGTGATCCGTCCTACGGAGCCGGTATTCAGCGAGAGGATCAGTGCGGCGCTTTCTATGAAGGTGGTAAGCAATAAGTATCTTTTGAAGAATGAGGTGTAAGACCGAGAGGAAAAATGAGAATAATCGATAAGCAGCATGATTTTTATGATTATCTGCAAGATCCGACAGACAGGATTGTTTTTGACAGAAGGGGCTCGTTCTTACTATCTAAGGAGCTTTTTTGCAAAGGTTTAAGGTACCTGAGGTACCACAGAGATTCCAGATACAGATTTGTACTGCTTCAGTGCGGAGTAGCTTACTGGCTTTTTCTGATTACAATCACTGCGATGGATTTGTATGACCGCCCAGTAGATTATGATATGGAGCTCCTTGCGAACTGGAAGAATTACGATGGATCGAACGAGCTTATTAAGATAAGAGCAGTGACATTTAACATAAGCATGTGGGATTACTGGATTCGTGATTTCAACCCGGAAAGGGTTAAGGCTCGTGTAAGTGATCTAAAGGCTGAAGTTGATCTAGGGAACTACCGCATGGAGCATGATCTTGGATACCACACCAAGAGTACCGATCACAAGGGCACATTTATCAAAGAAATACAGGATATACCTATCCTCAAAGCGTGCGGCATAGCAGAGCATGTGGATCCTGTGAGTGTGTTCTGTGCCATAGAGGAGCACTTCTCCATGGAGAAGACTGCTTCTGAAACTACCGAGGCGAAAGGCACTACGGATGAAGACAAAGTTATAATGCATGGATTTGATGTAAAAACGTCATTCAGGAAGATGAAATAAAAATGTGGTGGAGCAATAGTTTATAGGAGATACCTTTTATGAGTAGAAAATGTGATGCAAAAAGAAGAAAGGCTGAAAGGCTTAGGAATAAGAAGCTGATAGCGAGATATCCATGGATTCGGCCGGTGGATGGGTGGAGCCATTGTGCGAGAAATGCTACAACAAAAGAATCGCTAAACAAAGACGCTGGCACGAAAAGAATTGTAAGGATCGTGATTTCAAATTTACTTTTTATGAAGACCTTAAAAAGGAGAAGCAAGGGATTGATATGGTTGTAACACATAAATGCTATTCTCCGGAATGCGGTAATTATGAAAAGAAATATGATTACTCGGATACTATAAATAAAATTGTGGAGAGACAGGAAAAACTGTTTGGACAGGAGTAGTTTTTATACCACAGGTACAATGACAGGAGATATGCGGAGTGTTATGATGAGTTCGGAAGTATAATCGGGGAGTTGAAAGATGTATGCTAGGAAAAAGTCATGAAGAAGTATGTTTCGCTGGATAAGCGAAGTAAGAAGGCACAGCGGGAGTATTATTCCGAGCGGAGACGCACCTGGGGTAAATTAAATCCCGTGACAAGGAGCGTACCAAGCGGAAAGACCTACAATCGCAAGAAAGAAAAGAAGAGGTTGCTGCGTGCCGGTGGCATGCGTTTAGCAACGACCGAAGCGGAGCGGAGACCGGCAGAGAACTCAGTAATGAATTCCAAGCCGATCCTTTTATTTTATCCTTCTGAAAAGCTTGCCAAGCGGTCATTCCATTCTTTTACTAATGGTGCCGGGGAGAGGATCTTCATTTCGTTGCCGAGGGTAAAGAGCCAGCCCCAGAAGGTGGGGGATTTCTGAACTTTGACTGTGGCGACGCAGGTGTTGTCGTCCTGTCGGATCATCTGGGTGTCTTTACCAAACTGGTCAAAAACGATACCGATGAATTTATCGGGAAACTGCAGCACGGCGCTCTCGGTGGGACCGCCATACATATTGAAGGCCTGACTGGTGAAGTCAGGGACATCGGCGGAATGGATGACGGCTCCCTCATTTACAGCTTCATCCATGATCTCCACATGCTCCATGCGGTCGAGGCGGTAAGCGGCTCTTTTAAATTTTCAACCATGCGTTAAATGACAATGAAAAACCTGTCATATAGAATACCATTATAGAACTGTAGTCATCTGAACAAATGGGAGGTGCGTTAGAGGCATTGAGGTCCAATGAGACGATGAAGGATGAGACCGTTATGGATCATCTGAGACAAACGTTGGTCTTTATCTCGTCATTTGGCAGAGAAAAGTTTATCGAAGAATGTCTTCCGTAGGTTGATATATGTGCCGAAAATGGCGAGGAGGTCTCTATGCGACGGGTTTTTGATTTGTTGATTGATAAATACGATTTGTTCTGAGAAAACAGGCGGTGATTAGTATGAAGAAGAAAGAAATAGAGAAACAACGTGAAATAGGCAAACAGCTTTTCCTTGTTAACATTCTTCATTATGAAAATGATCGGGTGCGTAAGGGTGGTTTTTCATTCCTGTCTAGAGATAAGCTTGCCGCATGGGCATCTATGACTGAAGAAGAGCTTGACAGCTTTATTAATGTTTGTGGAGCCTTATATCCGCATAATATGGCTGAAGAGGCCGCGAGGGAATGTTGTCAAAAAGACCCTTTTATATCGGAGAAGAATGCGTACTGTTTTATATTGTCTACATATTTTAGGATGGGTGATCTGTTTGCAGCAACTCTTGACATAGATAAGTTTGAGGAATATTGCAGGAAATTCTCAGAGTACAATTATCAAACATATAGTGAGAAGCATGAGAAATATCCCGTTGACGAGTCTTATTCTACGCCGGAAATATACGAAAAAGTGATAAGTTTTTATATCAGATATTTGGTAGCTATCATAAAAGAAGTTATAAGTGAGGGATACGATTGGGATGTGATTTCCAGTATGACGAGGGCAGATATTTCTGAGGAACGATATAACAGCCTTGCTAAAGCATTTGTGAAGAAATAAATAACGAAAAAAGTTAAAAACACTTTCTTATCTACAGTTTATTGCACATAACATTTGATATAGTATAGTCAGACGAGCAGCCCTACGCTAAAAATACAGATAGATTCTTTCGAAAGGAGAACGTGCGTATGCGTTATACAGCCTCCACAAAGTGTGTAGGTCTTGACATGATTGCAACCGGTGCTCAGATTAGCAAGCTAATCAATGAGAGCGGGCTAAATGACAAAGCATTGTCCAAGTGTTATTCTATTATAGTTCCCCATTAATTTAGGTAGTGCGTGCTCGCATATCGAGTACAGAAGGAGGAATGTGATGATCTATCGTCCGGAATATGACATGAAAGTGGTCGGACAGAACTTAAAATGCGTTCGCATTGCAAAGAACCTCTCCGTAAATGACGTAAGAGAGTATCTTTGTCTCGGTTCAGTTCAGGCCATTTATAAGTACGAAAAGGGCAAGAGCTATCCCCAGGCAGATAGGTAATGTGTAATGATTTATTTAAGCAGCTTTAAGGTCTCGGAACATCGGGTAAATAATCCGAACCTTTATCCATATAACGTGTTTCGAAATAAGGAAATATATCCATTTATCTTTGCACCCATTACCATTTTCTATGGGAACAACGGATGCGGTAAGTCAACGTTGCTGAACCTGATAGCGAAGAAAATACAGGCAAGAGGGTATGAGGAATTTACGGTCAGTCAGCTTGGAATAGAGCAATTTGTTTCTGAATGTATCATTGGATACGGAGAAGATGATTATGGACACGAATTGATGATTCCTAAGGGAAGCTTATACCTAAAGAGCGAGGATTTATTATATGAGGTAAAGAAGGTTGAGCAAGAGAGTGCTCTGGAAAACGGCTATGTGTTTGATGAGATGAGAATCAATAATCTTACAAAGGAACAAGCCATTTTGAAGCTTCATTCTCCAGTTATGAAAGGGGCACCTTCGCGACTGGCATGCATTAAATTTAATCAGGAAAAGTATTCAAATGGCGAAACGGCTATGAGTATTTTTGAAGAAAGTCTGGAACCAGATAACCTTTATTTGCTGGATGAGCCTGAGGTTTCACTTTCACCGGCAAATCAAGTACTGCTTGCAGAAGAGATTAATAAACTTGCACGTTTCCTGAATTGCCAGTTCATCATAGCAACGCATTCACCATTTATGCTGGGAACCTTAAATGCCAGAATTTATAATATGGATGATGATTGCATGGATGAATCCCGATGGCAGGATTTAGAAAATGTACGATATTTCTACAATTTTTTTAAGAAACATGAAAATGAGTTTGAATAGTTGAATGACAAAGCCCGTAAGCAAGAAATTGATATGGTTGTGACACATGGCTGCTTTTCACCGAAACGTGGGGATTATGAAAAGAAATATAATTACTCGGATATCATAAAATTGTGGACAATCGCAGACCTAATATTTCTCCGACTAGAAAACATATATTCTTCCGATCCAAAGTTGATTTTTTTTCCGATTTGAAGTAAAATGCTTTTAAAAGGAGGAGGAGCGGACACCTGAATGAGTGAGAAAGAGTATATCAGCAGAATATTTGACGGGATTGTTGAGTTTACCCTTAAGAGCAAAGGTGCGCTGGTAATAGTCGGACCTAAATGGTGCGGAAAATCTACTACTGCAAAGAGATATGCAAGTACTGTCATCGACCTGATGCCGCTGGAGTCAAGGAATGAATATATAGAACTGGCGAAGATATCGCCGGAAAATTTTTTAAACTATGGCCCTAAGCCGATATTGGTTGACGAGTGGCAGCATGTATCATTTATTTGGGACCAGGTAAAATACGAGGTTGATAAAACTGGAGATTTCGGACAGTATATCCTTACCGGAAGCGTGACGGATAAGAGCAGGACCGAACTGGATGATGAAAGCGACAGACATACCGGAAATGGGCGGATCATACGAAAAATGATGCGCACCATGTCTCTTTATGAAACGGGAGACAGTAACGGTACCGTATCACTGCAGGATCTTAAAAACGGCAAATTTTCCAAGGCAATGTCAAAGAAAGACATAAATGACTATGCTTATTATGTCTGCAGAGGAGGATGGCCGGTCGCTATAGGCAAGGACAGGGATGTGTCTTTGGCACAGGCAAGAGATTATTACGAAGTTGTCGTTACGGATGATATCTTTTCATTGAGAGACATTCCGCTGAAGAAGGATGAACAGAAAGCGAGGAAACTAATGCGTTCCTACGCCAGAAATGTTTCCATAGCTGCGGCTGATACAACGCTTCTTGCGGATTGTGTCGGAAGTGAGGATACCTTTGATAAGGATGTTTTTGCAAAATACCTGAATGCCCTCAGAAACCTGTATGTAATTGAGGAGCTTCCCGCATGGAATCCGAACCTCAGAAGTCAGACGGCCATCAGAACGAAAGAGACAAGGCATTTCACGGATCCTTCCATTGGTGCTGCTGCTTTAGGCATAACTCCGGAGGGGATATTTAGGGATATAACGACATTCGGATTGTTGTTTGAATCGCTGGCAGTACATGATCTCAGAGTATATGCTGATGCGATAGGAGCACACGTTTATAAGTACCGTGATTCCAAAAAACGTGAGGCGGATGCTGTGCTCCAGTTTGCGGACGGTTCCTGGGCACTTATTGAGGTAAAACTTGGTGGGGAAGATGATATCAGGAAAGCGGCCGATAACCTAATGAAGATTGCTGATGATATTGATCGTGAACGGACCGGAAAGCCGGCATTTCTTATGGTTGTTACAAAAAATAAGGTGGCGTATCAGATGGAGAATGGAGTTTATGTTGTTCCGCTGTGCTGTCTTAAAGATTAATACAGGTTCAATGGCAGAGCTGTTTCTGCAGAATTTCTGCCGCCAAATCTCCTATGAGCAGTAGAAGAGGAAAATTCAAATGCACTCTTTTGAATTATATAGCAAAGGTGCGTGAGATTATGCCACAAATCATGGAGATGGATATTAAAGAGGAGTTTGATGTTTAGTTATGATGAATGAAAAGGTATATGAATGGTTGAAGGACAAAGGCTATGCTGATCGTATCACAGAGCATAAAGAGACGATTGATACGGTAGAGCACGCAGCGCAACAGATTGGATGTTCAGAGGCGGAGATAGCGAAGACGTTATCATTTATCGTGAATGACAAGCCTGTGGTTGTGGTAATGGCCGGAGATGGGCGTGTGAACAGTTCCAAGTTCAAGGCACTGTTTCATACGAAGCCGAGCATGATCCCGAGAGACAGGGTTGAGGAAATGACGGGCTTTGTACCGGGAGGGGTATGTCCTTTCGGTGTACCTTCAGATATTCCGATATGGCTCGATGTATCTATGAAGAGGTTTGAGTATGTTCATCCGGCAGGAGGAAACGAGTTTACATCTGTAAAACTCACACCGGAGGAGCTGGAGAAGGCTTCAAATGCCATTGGATGGTGTGATGTATGCAAGGGGTGGGAAGAGTGATCTATAGACTAATTTTTAAGGATCCGATAATTAATATGGTTATGCATGGATTTACGCTCAAAGATTTTATATCACAGGTATAATGATATCTAAAGAATTTTGTGGTACTATACGATATAGGATTATAAAAAGCCCCCTATTTACCAGAGCACTAATTTGATATTTTATATATCGGAAAAGCAATCGAGCCGGGGAAGACTTTGGTGGTGTTTGATGAGATACAGGATTGTTCCAGAGCTATCCAATCGCTCAAGTATTTTTGTGAGGAAATGCCGGAAGCTGTTAAGACCTGGGCAGAGACACATGATTATAAAGAGGTTGAAGCAATCCAGGATAATATCCTGAGAGATTATGCTGATGATTTTCAAAGCATACCACACCGGAGACTGCAATCAAGATAAAGCTAATCTGGGATTCGATTCCCTCGCAGATAGCAAGGGAAAACAATAAGTTCATATTCTCACATGTAAAGCAGGGGGCGAGATCGAAGGATCTTGAGGACGCACTGGAATGGCTGGTAAATGCAGGTGTTGTCGGGAAACTTTGTATGGTTTCGACTCCTGCGATACCTTTGTCCGGAGAGGCTGACTATACCTATTTTAAGGTATATATGTCGGATGTGGGGCTTTTCAGGAGAAAGTCAAACCTGAACTACAGAACGGTTCTTGAAGGAAATGAGGCGTTCATCCATTATAAAGGCGCAATAGCTGAGAATTATGTTTATACGCAGCTTAAGTTCATGGGAATCGACAGTTATTTCTGGAGAACCAAATCCGAAGCGGAGCTTGATTTTATCACTGACTATGAAGGCGTACTTGTTCCTGTCGAAACAAAATCTGCGGATAATACCAAGGCGAAAAGCCTTCATCAATTTTGCAGCAGGTACAGTCCAAAGCTGGCGATAAAGACTTCCTTAAAAAATGTTGGCAGCAATATGGACGCAGAAACCCATGTATGGTCAATCCCGCTATATGCACTATTCAGATTTAAAGAGTATCTATACAAAGAGATGGGTTGGTAATAAGCAATAATTTTCAAAATGGGTATTTGAGGCGTAAGAAACATTTTGTTTCATACGTCTTTTCTTGTGTGCCTGACGGCGCACGTTTCTAACAGGTAAAAGTTCCGAATTTACCCGACAGTGGAAAGTATACAGCCAAACGGCAAGGGTGTCCATCGTAGGATACTGTGGTTAATGCGGTTGAACAAAACCTGCTCTTACAGCGGCAGGGGATTTGATGAACTGTTAAGAGTCCCAGCTACCTTGGATTGAATAAGCCCTGATGATTTTATTTAGGTTGAATTGTAGTTATATTATGTGATATCTTAGAGAAAAACTTGCAACCAATCTATGACTCTGCCAGAAGTCTGGATATGAGATTTGGAATCGGGTATAGTAAAGGAATTTATAATGGAGGACAGTCATAAAATGAAATTGTATAAGGGAAGACCTGAGAGTGCAGGGGGACGGCTGATGTGATTGACAGAAGAGAAAAAGCGGTAGAGCTTAAGCATAATGGTTACAATTGCTGTCAGGCGGTGTTGTGCGCATTTGCGGATGAGCTGCCGCTTGCCGAGGACAATCTGAAGCGCATCGGAGCGGCGTATGGTGTCGGTATGGGCTGCATGGAAGCGACCTGTGGCGCTTTGTGTGCCGCAGAAATGATTCTTGGTATGAAGAAGTATGAGGGGTCCACGACGTCCGGTGGACGTCGGCTTTGGACCGACCGTAGCGGAGCGAAGAGACCAATCCTACGGGATGCGGCGGCATTGCATAGGGCATTTGTGGAGAAATGCGGAGCGTCAATCTGTAAGGAACTGAAGGGGAGAGATACCGGCGTGGTGCTCTGTGAGTGTGATGATTGTGTGAGGAATGCAGTGAGTATTCTGGAAGCCGATAAAGAAAATCAGATATGAAATACAGAACAAACTTGATTATATTGATTTAAGGAGAAGCATACAATGTCAGTAGAAAACGGCGAGTGGATTATGCGTGGTCTTGACTGGGATAATCCATATCGAATCAGAAGCAGTAAGGAGCTTGTAAACTGGATAAATGAGATTGGCTTTCTTCCGCTCTTTGGGAATGAGGTGGAAGGCTTCTCTGCCGAGGAGCATACCTCCCCGGACTATTGGTGGTCCGGCAACCGGCAGGAGGATCCGTGGGAGTGGAGAGAGATTATTGCGGCAGGCAATCAGGTGGCATATGGGAAATTCTTTGGAAACAAGGCAGGGTTTATAAGCCTCGAATGGCTGCCTTATTTTGCAAATTACAGACGTGCGGGATATGATTTTGATGCACGTTATCAGGACGGACTTGCCAACTACAGAGAAAAAAAGATTATGGATTTCTTTGTCGGCGAAGATGAGAACGGCGATGCGGTCTATAAAAATGACCGGATTCTGTCGACAGATTTGAAAAAAATGGCAGGCTTTGGAAAGGGTGGAGCAAAGAACTATCCCGGCATTATCAGCGGTCTGCAGATGCAGACATATCTGGTAATAGCCGATTTCAAAAGAAGGAAGAATAAGCGTGGAGAAGAATACGGCATGGCGGTTTCAATCATGCTTCCTCCGGAATCGGTTTGGGGATATGAGAAGGTAACGGCGGCATATTCGGAGAAGCCTAAGGAATCGTGGAGCCGGATATTTGAGCATGTGAAGGAGATGTATCCGGAAGCGGAGGATACAGATATAATAAAGCTGATTGGGAAGGCTCCTATATAGCCCTTGCCCTGTAGAGCCGGATGGAGATGGAAGATACAATGGCATGTTAGTCTAGACTAACAAAACTGTTGTATGTTATACTTTCATTGATTTTGTCACATATTTTATGCATAAATGAAGGGAGATTAGTATGCGGAGATTAGCTGAAAGAGGCAACATGAATGAGCGCATAGATGTTACCTTGCGTAAATTCCGTTCAAGAATGTCATCATATCCTTTAGGAATGTGCCCGTTGGCACTATACAGATCCCTATTGCAGATATCGATAAATCAGTCCTGCGGAAAATGTGTTCCGTGCAGGGACGGACTTGTGGAGGTGGACAGACTCCTGCACAGCATTCTGACAGGAGATGCCACGGAGGAAACGCTGGGAAAGCTTGAAGAAATGTGCCGCATGATAGCCGAAAGCGCAGACTGCGCTGTGGGTGTAATGGGGGCAAACCTCATTCTCGACAGCCTCTCGGAGTTTGCGGATGAATATGAAAATCATATAAAACATAAGCATTGTGTGGATAAGGTAACCCAGACGATACCCTGTATCACACTCTGCCCTGCGCATGTGGATGTGCCGGGATATATTGCGCTGATAAAGGAAGGCGATTATGAAGGCGCCGTCAAGCTTATCAGAAACAGAAATCCCTTCCCCACAGCCTGCGCCATGGTATGTGAGCATCCCTGTGAGAGACAGTGCAGGAGAGCCATCATAGACGCTCCCATAAATATCAGAGGTCTTAAAAAATATGCGGTGGATCAGGCACATGCTGACAAGGTATCCACGCCACGAAAGAATGTATCAACAGGAAAGAAGATTGCCATAGTGGGAGGAGGTCCGTCGGGACTTACGGCGGCATACTTCCTTGCGCTTATGGGGCATAGCGTAGTTGTCTATGAGGAGCACGAAAAGGCAGGAGGAATGCTAAGATACGGCATACCTGAGTACAGGCTTCCCAAGGAAAGACTGGACGAGGATATAAAGGCGATATTAGCTTCCGGAGATATAGAGCTTAAATGCGGAATGAGAGTCGGAAGGGATATTACCTTCGAAGAATTGAGAAAGGATTATGATGCGGTATATCTTGGGCTCGGCGCCCAGATTGGAAACCGTATGCCCATGGAGAACGCCGAGGCCGGAAATGTCGTGCCCGCAGCGGATTTTCTGCAGCTGGTGGCAAATGGGAATCCGCCTGACCTTACGGGCAAGAATGTGGTGCTCATAGGCGGCGGAAATGTCGCTATGGATGCAGCCCGCACCGCAATCCGCTTAAATGCCGAGACGGTTCATGTGTTTACGAGAAAGAGGGACGACTATACCGCTCTCGCCTCGGAGATTGAGGGGGCTATGCAGGAGGGAGTGCGCTTCCGCACTCTGTTAAGCTTCTTACATATCGAGACGGACAAGGAGAGCGGCAATGTCGCATCAGTCTGGCTGCAGCCGGAGATAGTTGCGGAGTATGACAAGTTCGGCATGATGACCACGGAGCACTCCAGCAATTATCCATACCGCTTCAAATGTGATTATCTCATATTGGGAGTGGGACAGAGAAGCGACACCGCACATTTCGAGGAGTCGGGAGTGCCTGCGGAAAGGTGCCGTATAAAGGCGGATACTGCATGCGCCGTGGAGGGAATGCCCGGGGTATTCTCCGGAGGGGACTGCGTGACAGGTCCTTCCACAGCTATAAACGCCATCGCTGCAGGTCAGGTGGCAGCATATAATATTGATGAATATTTAGGATATCACCACAAGGTGGATTGTGAGGTGACAGCGCCGCCGGCATATCCGAATCCCTGCATTCCCACAGGCAGAGCAGAGATTGAGGAAAAGGATCCTGTGGAGCGTCGTGACAATTTTGATTTTGTAGAGCTTTCGATGACATACGAGGAAGCAGTCAGAGAGTGCGGAAGATGCTTAAGGTGCGACCACTACGGCTGCGGTTCCATGGAAGGAGGGAGAGGAGAATGATATCAATCACAATAAATGAAAAAACAATAAATGTACCTGAGAACAGTACGATTCTGCAGGCAGCGGAAAATAACGGGATTGAGATTCCCACTCTCTGCTATATGGAAGGTGTATCGGATATAGGAATGTGCCGTATCTGTGTTGTGGAGGTTGAAGGCTACAGTCAGCTTCTTGCCGCCTGCCGCACCAAGGTCAAGGAAGGAATGAAGATTGTGACGGAGAGTGAGAGGCTCACAAAGTACAGAAAGGAGATGCTCAATCTCATCCTCGCAAATCACAATTTGGACTGTATGAGCTGCCCGTCCAACGGTGCCTGCGAGCTGCAGGAGCTTTGCAACAGATATGATGTAAAGCATGCCACATATGAGGGCTCGAGAGCGGAGATTGAAAAAAAGCTTCCGATTCTGTCGGGCAATCCTTATATAACCTATGACCCTAGCAAGTGCATACATTGTCAGAGATGCATAAATGTCTGTCACAATATTGCCTGCAACGGCACTCTTGTGAGTGGAAGAGCCGGAACCTTCCATACCGTGGAGGCTCCCTTCGGAGACGATTACAAAAAGACGGGCTGCGAGTCCTGCGGAAACTGCGCAAGCGTATGTCCTACGGGGGCTTTGACATTAAAGACAGAGTCAAAGTACAGGAATTGGGAGGTCAAAAGAGTAAAGACCACATGCCCTCATTGCGCTACGGGATGCCAGTATTATCTGATAGTCAAGGACAATAAGATTGTAAGTGTGGAGCCCGCAAACGGCCCTTCAAATCATCACAGGCTCTGCGTGAAGGGACGTTCGGGAAGCTTTGATTTCGTACATTCCAAGGAGCGTCTCACAACTCCTCTCATAAAGGATAAATCCACGGGAGAATTCCGCAAGGCAAGCTGGGAGGAAGCGATAAGCTACACGGCAAAGCGCTTTATGGAATTGAAGGACAAATTCGGCGGAGATTCACTTGCGGGATTTGCATGCTCACGCTCCGCAAACGAAGATATATATATGGTTCAGAAGATGGTGCGCACCTGCTTTGGCACCAACAATACCGACAACTGTGCGAGGGTATGCCACTCCGCATCGGTTACCGGACTTGCCAAGACGCTGGGGAGCGGTGCAATGACCAATCCCATTCACGATATTACGCATGATGTTGACTGCATACTCTTGGTAGGCAGCAATCCAGAGGAAGCGCATCCTGTTGTGGGTATGCAGATACGCAGTGCAGTAAAGAACGGCACAAGACTTATCGTTGTAGACCCGAGGGACATAGGCTTGTCAAAGCAGGCGGACATACATTTGAAGCTGCGCCCCGGCACCAATGTGGCATTTGCAAACGGTATGATGCATGTGATGATAAAAGAGGATCTTATCGACCACGATTTTATAAGGGACAATGCCGAGGGCTTCGAGGAGCTCAAGGCTATAGTCGAGGAATATACTCCCGAAAAGGTGGGAGAGATATGCCATATTGACCCGTTGAAGCTCATAGAGGCGGCAAGAATGTACGCTACGGCAAAGAAAGCGCCAATCATATACTGTCTTGGCGTGACGGAGCATTCCACCGGAACAGAGGGCGTTATGAGTATGTCCAACATGGCGGTGCTCTGCGGTAAAATAGGAAGAAGCGGCTGCGGAGTAAATCCCTTGCGAGGTCAGAACAATGTGCAGGGAGCCTGCGATATGGGAGCACAGCCCACGGACTATCCCGGATACCAGAAGGTTGACAACGAGGAGGTCAGAAAGAAATTCGAGAAGGCATGGGGAGTTTCACTAAGTCCAACTCCGGGACTCAAGGCGACGGAGGTATTCCCTGTGGCAATCGAAGGAAAAATCAAGGGCTTGTATATCTGCGGAGAGGATCCGGTGGTATCCGACCCCGACACACACCATATAATCAAGTCCTTAGAGAGCCTTGATTTCCTTGTGGTGCAGGATTTGTTTATGACAAAGACCGCACAGTATGCGGATGTGGTGCTTCCGGGAATAAGCTATGCGGAGAAGGAAGGAACCTTCAGCAATACGGAAAGACGTGTTCAGAGGATAAGAAAGGCAGTCACACTGGAAGGGGATATGAGACCGGATACGGATATCCTTATCGACCTAATGAATGCCATGGGATATCCGCAGAAATATATGACCCCTGCGGAGATTATGGACGAGATAGCCGAGCTTACCCCGAGCTTCCACGGAATATCACATAAGAGGCTTGATGAGGAGGGCGGACTTCAATGGCCCTGCACGGATAAGTCGCATCCGGGGACGCCGATTATGCATGTGGGACATCCCGCAAGGGGCAGGGCATATCTGTATCCCGCAAAATATAAGGAGTCACAGGAGCTTCCGGATGAGGAATATCCTTTCATACTTATGACGGGAAGAATCCTGTATCACTATAATGCCGCAGCGATGACGTCGAGAGCGCCGGGGCTTGTGGAAATCTCCGGAGAGGGCTTTATAGAGGTTAATTTCCGTGATGCAGAAAGGCTCGGTATCGGAAACGGCGAGCGAATAAAGGTACGGAGCAGACGTGGGGAGATACTCGCCACAGCCCGTGTAGGAAGAAAGGTATCGGAGGGAGAAACATGGATGCCCTTCCATTTTGAGGATTCTCCGGTAAATATGATTACGAATGCGGCGTTGGATGAGTTCGCACGCATTCCGGAATATAAGGTGTGCGCAGTTACTCTGGAGAAACAATAATGCTTTCGGGAATCTCCGTTGAGGAAGCAATAGAGCGCATAAAGGAAAATGCTGCTCCCTTGGAAGATGATATCCCCAAGGGAGCGGTATTACACTCAGGAGATAAGGTAAGGGTAAGGTATATTTAGTGGAAAAAAATAATAAGCTTCCCAAGCTCTCAATAGGAATCCTTGCGGGGGGAAAAAGCAGCCGCATGGGATATGACAAGGCTCTTTTAAAGCTCAACAATGAGAGCATGCTTAAGAGGCTTTTAAGAGAATTTAATGAGTGTGAAGATGTCTATGTATCTTCTGCCGGCGCAAGAGATTACGGCGAAATTTCCGCTACGGTCATAAAGGATGAAAACTATGAGATTGGTCCGATAGAGGGGATACGCCGTGTGCTTTCGGAGGCGGCAAATGAGTATGTATTTATCTGCGCCGTCGATATGCCCTTTGTGACAGATAAGCTTTCGAGGTATATCGCCTCCTTTATTTCATCGGATTATGACTGCTATGTGCTTACGGATGATGAGCATATCCACCCGCTCTGCGCCATATACAAAAAGAGCGTGCTTCCCTATATCGAGGCTATGATAGAGGAAGGAAATTATCGTATCAGGGAACTTTTTAAGAAGGTTCCCGTAAAATATATAAGCATAGAGGATTCCTGCTTTGACAAAAAGGTCGTAAGGAATGTGAATACCCGAAGCGAATATATTGAGCTTCAAAAGCCCTTTGTATTTTGCGTCAGCGGATATTCCGACAGCGGAAAAACATTTCTGATAGAAAGGCTAATAAACGGTTTTATAGACGAGGGCTTTTCTGTCGGTGTGTTGAAGCATGACGGGCATGATGTATTTGAGGAGAAGAAGGGAAGCGATACGCAAAGGTTTTTAAGCTCCGGCGCATCCGTTGTTTCTGTCTTTTCGGATACAAGGTATTCCATTCATTACAGGGAGCCCGAAAAACATGATGAGATTCTTCAAAGGATGAGTAACATTAAAAATCCCACGGATATCATCATTATTGAAGGAATGAAATCAGGACATATCCCAAAGGTAGTACTTTTAAAGGAAAATGGGAAATGGCCTGACCCTGACATAAACAAGCCCTATATATGCATAGCAACCGACGGGAAATCTCCGATAGAAGCCGACTGTCCGATATTCGGACGGGATGATATCCGGGGATTATTTTTATGCATTAGGGATTATTTCGGCATAGCATAGATGTAATGTTTTCAAAAGTGACAAATTGTCACGAAGGATGATATATATGTAAGGGACGGAGCTGAGCCGGCGCTCATAAGCGTTGGAAAGAGTGGACATTACAAAAATAAATAGGACAAATGAAGATGAAAAATATGAGAAAAAACAGAATAATCGCAGGTTTAATAATGTTGAGTGTTGTGGCAGGCGTACTTACAGGCTGCGGAAGTAAGGACCAAAATGCCGGCAGCGGAGAAAAAAAAGAGGTAGTGGTACTTGCTGCGGCTTCCCTTACAGATGTATGCGGTGAGCTTGAAAAGCTGTATGAGGAGAAGAATCCGGGAACGGATCTTTTGTTTTCCTTCGGAAGCTCCGGGGCATTGCAGGCACAGATAGAGGAGGGGGCAAAGGCTGACATATTCTTTTCCGCCGCAGTAAAGCAGATGAATGTATTGAAGGAAGAGGAGCTTATGGATGAGGATACAATAGTTTCTCTTTTGGAAAACAAGCTGGTGCTTGTCGTGCCGAAGGATAAGGACAACGGGATAACCGGTTTTCAGGATGCTGCCAGCGATAAGGTTACAATGATAGGGCTTGGAGAGCCGGAGAGCGTGCCTGCCGGGAAATATGCAATGGAGGTATTTGAAAGTCTCGGCATTGCGGATGCGGTGAAGGAAAAGGCAAATTACGGACAGGATGTGAGAGCCGTGCTTACTTGGGTTGAGGAAGGAACCGTTGACTGCGGAGTGGTATATCAGACGGATGCCTTTACGACGGATAAGGTAAGAATTGTTGCCGAGGCTCCGGAGGGCTCACTTCAAAAGGTCATCTATCCTGCGGGAATAGTGAAGGCAGGAGAGAATAAGGATGAAGCAAAAGGCTTCCTTGATTTTCTCTCATCCGACGAGGCGATGAAGATATTTGTTTCATACGGCTTTGCAGAGGCCAAGTAGGAGCGCCTATGGATATATCACCACTTATAATATCCTTCAAGGTATCCATTGTGGCGACAATCCTTACTACTGTATTGGCGCTTCCACTGGCTTTATTTATCACGGGCTTAAGAAGGACAAGACAGGTATTTGATGCGCTTTTGTCGCTTCCATTGGTGCTTCCCCCCACGGTCGTCGGCTTTTTTTTGCTTATACTGTTTGGCTCGAATTCTATATTAGGGAGATTTTTGGAGCGCATAAATATAGATGTTGTGTTTAGCACAAAGGGCGCTGTGATAGCGGCTTTTGTCATATCCTTTCCGATAATATACAGAAACGCAAGAACCGCCTTTGAACAGATAGACACGGACCTTGTGGATGCGGCAAGGCTTATGGGATACGACGGAATAAGGCTTTTTTTGAACGTATATGTACCGCTTACATTTCATGAGCTTATGACGGGAGTGATTATCGCCTTTGCAAGAGCAATAGGGGAGTTTGGCGCAACCATAATGATAGCGGGGAACATCCCCGGTAGGACAAGAACAATGTCGGTGGCGGTATACACCGCAATGCAAAGCGGCAACAGGGAGCTTGCATATATGTGGACAGTGGTAATACTTCTTTTGTCCTTCGGAGTGCTTTTATTATTGGGGCATTTTGCAGGGAGGCAGTACAGGAGAGATTAAATGTGTGACGGAAGTAGTAACAAGGTATTTTGCGTCAAAATCAATTTCCGGCACCTTCGAGCTCTAAAAGCAGATTGTTGCAGCTTTTTGTTGAAAGAGTGGGTTAAGATGAGAGAAAATGGGATATAAGAATATGATAAAAAATAATGCCGGGGATATTCATACAACCGAGGAAGCATCCTGTGTCATTCATCACTCTAATGGGGATGCGTGCGAAGCAGAGGATGTCGTGATAGCGGAGCACTTTATGGAGATATCCGTGAACGGGAAACCTCTTGCAAGACTTTCCTGTACGCCGGATAAGCTTTCGGAGCTTGTGATAGGGAGACTGTATACCGAAAGGGTAATAGACTCTGCGGAGGATATAGAGAAGCTGTTTATCTGCGGCCAGGGGAAGCTCGCAGAGGTAACGCTTAAAAAGGATATTGAATTTGCGGAGTGGAATGAGGCGGAGCCCACCTGCTGTACGGGGAATAAGCAATATCTTTCAAGCGGATGCAAAAGGAAATTGGAACCCATCACAGAGACTGTGCCAAAGCCTGAATATGTTTTTGAACTCATCAAATATTTTCAAAACGATTCAAAGCTTCATGTTTCAACGGGGGGTACCCACAGCGCTTATATAAGGACTGCCGCAGGAGATATTTTTTCCTTTGAGGACATAAGCAGGCACAATGCTTTGGACAAGGCGGTGGGACATATCCTCATAAATGGGCTTAACCCAAAAGAATGTATGCTATACACCTCGGGGCGCATCGCTGCGGACATGGCTATAAAGGCTATAGCAGCAGGAATTCCCATACTCGTAAGCAAGGCGGCGCCCACCTCGGAAGCCTTGAAGCTTGCAAAGCAGTATAAGCTTAGCATAATAGGCAAGGCATGGCCGGATTCGTATGTAAGGTATTTATCCAAATCCGGGGACGAAAAAACATCTTCAACTTGAAAAAATACGCTCAATATTGTATAGTACGTATATAAAAGAGCGTGCATTGATGAAGCTATAAGGGAATATAAGCAATGCAGATTATAGATTTGAAATGCGTAGTTTAAGGTTTTATGGCTATACAGATAATAATATATAGAAAGGGCTTGACACCAATGGACAACAGGACTATGCTTTTACAGCACAGCACAGCACA
>JAFUVF010000052.1 GCA_017483735.1 Lachnospiraceae bacterium
ATGCGCTTCTTGTAACCTTTGCGGGGTCGAGGATACCTGCCTCAACCATATCCACATACTCTTCCTTCAATGCGTCAAAGCCGATACCTGCCTTGGACTCCTTAACCTTGTTGATGATAACAGAGCCTTCAAGTCCTGCATTTGCAGCGATATGATATGCGGGAGCTTCGAGCGCCTTGAGAACTATCTTTGCGCCGGTCTTCTCATCTCCCTCAAGAGAGTCAACAAGCTTTGCAACCTCCTTGCTTGCATGGATGTATGCGCTTCCGCCGCCACAGATGATGCCTTCTTCAACTGCCGCTCTGGTAGCTGCAAGAGCATCCTCCATACGAAGCTTGGCTTCCTTCATCTCAGCCTCGGTAGCTGCGCCTACACGGATAACTGCTACGCCGCCTGCAAGCTTTGCAAGTCTCTCCTGAAGCTTCTCCTTGTCAAAATCGGAGGTGGTCTCCTCTATCTGCTTCTTAATCTGGTTGATACGTGCCTTGATAGCGGACTCCTCGCCCTCGCCGTCTACAATGACCGTATTTTCCTTCTGTACCTTGACACTCTTCGCACGGCCAAGCTGCTCGAGAGTGGTCTCCTTGAGCTCAAGACCAAGCTCTGAGGAAATAACCTGTCCACCGGTAAGGATTGCGATATCTTCAAGCATTGCCTTTCTTCTGTCGCCATATCCGGGAGCCTTTACGGCTACAACCTTGAAGGTTCCTCTCAAGGAGTTTACTATGAGGGTTGTCAAAGCCTCGCCCTCTACATCCTCTGCGATGATGAGAAGCTTTGAGCCGGACTGAACTACCTGCTCCAGAAGCGGAAGGATTTCCTGAATGTTGGAAATCTTCTTGTCTGTTATAAGGATATAAGGATCGTCAAGGACGGCCTCCATCTTGTCCATATCGGTAGCCATATATGCGGAGATATATCCTCTGTCAAACTGCATACCGTCTACAAGGTCAAGCTCTGTCTGCATGGTCTTTGACTCTTCTATGGTAATAACGCCGTCGTTTGAAACCTTCTCCATAGCGTCCGCAACAAGCTGTCCTACCTCGTCATCCCCTGCGGAGATTGCGGCAACTCTTGCGATGTGGTTCTTTCCGTTTACCTTCTGGCTCTGGTCTGCAATGGACTTAACAGCGGTCTCGGTAGCCTTCTTCATACCCTTTCTCATAATGATGGGGTTAGCACCTGCTGCCAGATTCTTGATTCCCTCTTCAATCATTGCCTGCGCAAGGACTGTAGCGGTTGTGGTTCCGTCGCCGGCTACATCATTGGTCTTTGTAGCAACCTCTTTTACAAGCTGAGCTCCCATATTCTCGAAGGGATCATCAAGCTCGATTTCCTTTGCGATGGTCACACCATCGTTTGTGATAAGGGGTGAGCCGTAGGACTTGTCGAGAACGACATTTCTTCCCTTGGGTCCTAATGTAACCCTCACGGTATCTGCGAGCTGATTTACTCCTGATTCAAGTGCTGCACGGGCTTCCGCACCGTATTTAATCTCTTTTGCCATTTCTTTATCTTCCTTTCATTTTTACTGAATTATTGCCAAGATATCGCTCTGCTTAACGATTATGTACTCGTCATCATCATCGAGCTTTACGTTGGTTCCGGAATACTTGGAGAAGATAACCTTATCCCCTGCCTTCACTTCCATCTTTACCTCTTTGCCGTCGATGACTCCGCCGGGACCTACAGCTATTACCTCAGCCTGCTGGGGCTTCTCCTTGTTCTGTCCGGGAAGAACTATTCCGGACTTTGTGGTCTCCTCAGCCTCAAGCTGCTTCAAAACTACTCTGTCTCCCAAAGGTACTAATTTCATTATATACGCCTCCTTATTATAATATCATTCCTTTTTGGGTTTGTTAGCACTCTTTACCTTCGAGTGCTAATCACTAAATGATATATTAGTTTCGTGCCTGCATTTTTTCAAACGGATTTTCAGGGATATATTATGCCAAAATCTCATTTTTTCTCTTTTTTACTCTTTCTTTCTCTTTTTATCTTATCAGCCCAAACTTGAATAGATTTTATATTTACTTTATAAATTTTATAAATATAAAACAGGAACCGGCATTAGAAGGTTGGACTTAGGGATTTTTGAGAAACATTGATTTTACAGATATTTGCCAGATAGTCTTCAAGCGGAAATGACAACTAAATACGGGATTATAAAGGTATAAAAGCCCTTATATTCACATTTCGCCTGAAGGAGGCAATTTATGACTAAGACGATCAAAGTTCAATATTCCACCAGATACACCGACAGAAGGTATGCCGAGATCATCAGAGAGTTTGTTGACAAGATATACATTTACAAAGCAGAGCGCATAGGCGGTAAGAAGGTACAGCATATAAAGATTCTATGGAACTGTATCGGAGAGTTTATACCGCCGGTAAAGGAAAAAACGGCGTAGCCACTCCTACATGACTACGCCGATAATTCATGACAAATGCCCT
Organism: Lachnospiraceae bacterium; assembly: GCA_017483735.1. Taxonomy (GTDB): domain Bacteria; phylum Bacillota; class Clostridia; order Lachnospirales; family Lachnospiraceae; genus RGIG4856. The sequence goes on from JAFUVF010000052.1 coordinate 2,455, forward strand.
TGTGGCATTTGTATTCAGGGATAGAAAATCCCTATGTGGAACCGCCTTTTACCGGTTCCTGCAAATTCTGTGCGCTTTTAGCACTTAATCTCCAGATATCCCAAAAGCTTCGAGGTATCATACTCCTCTAAAACTCCCAGATTGGGGTCGTAATACTTTCCGTCAAAGTATACGAGATAGTGGCTGAACCTGCCGAGCTTCTCCATAAGGATTGCGCATTTAGGAAGCACCACATCCCTGCCCTCGTTGTAGACAATGATATCGGTGTGGTCGATTCCATAGTAGTTAAGCGCAGAAATCAGCCTTCCCATGGTAGCCTGCCACTCTCTGCAGTCCATAACGGTAATAACCTCCGCAAGAGTAACTCCCGCAAGCATAGCTACGCAGCACTGCCCGCAGAGTCCGTCTCCGTCCTGCATTATGACCTTCATGGAATCAATCTTCCTGATAGGTCTCTCGAAGGAATAGGGGCTGTTCTGGTTCATAACTATGAGGGAACCGTGAACATGCAGAAGTATCTTGTGATTAACTCCCTGCTCCACCTTTGAGAGCTCGGAATTCTCATCCTGTACGATTATGTCATACTTTCCCTTCTCCTTGGGATGAAGCTCACATTCGATTATGGCATTGTCAATGACGATATCCGCCTGAATGACATCCCTCTGCTTGCATACCTCCCAGATATTGAAGGGAATCTGGATGGAATATCCCTGCTCCGCCTTCTCTACCTTTGACTCAAAAAAATATCTCATAGCTAACCCTCCGTTTATTTATAATTTAAGCTTTACTCCCAAAATGCCGAGAAGCTTATGTTCAAATCCACATTCCCCTTTATCCCGTCTACACTTCCGCTGTCTGTGTACTGCCATATTTTGTACTCATAAGGATAATACAGCTTATCCGTGTATCCGGCGAACCATTTATCGTATTCCTCGAGCTCCGAAAGGTCTAAAAGGAGCACTCCCATCTCCATATTGTGATAGATAAGGACATCATAACCTTCCTCCTTGAGTGCGTCCGCAAAGGTCTTGATATTCTCTGTGCGCTCCTCTGCAGAAATGCTCATTATCCTAGCATCCTTTGCCGCCTTCTCCACATCTATGACAATGGGACAATCTATATCATAGTCCTCCAAAGCATCTATGACAAGCTCCGCTTCCTCTCTTGCTTCATCCTCATTGGTTGCCTGCGAGTAGAAATATACTCCCACATGAAGCCCTGCATCAAGGGCTCCCTCTATATTTTCCCTGAAATTTGCATCCTCCATAAGCTTTCCCTCGGTGCCGTAGCCCCTATAGCCTGCTCTTATGAATACAAATTCCACATCATCCTCCGCAACAGCTTCCCAGTCTATGCCGCTCCCCTGATGCGAGGATACATCTATCCCCTTGTGGCTTATGGTGTTTCCGTCATCATCCACATAGGTAAATTCGCCGCTCTCCTCGTCTATTATAAGCTTTTCCTGCAAATAATCATTGCTCTTTATATTTTCATCAACAGGCACAAAATGAAATGCGCCGTCGGATACAAGCAGAATCTGTCCCGGATATAGAGGTCTTAAAGTTTCCACATAGGAATTGCCTGCAAGAAGACTGGACTTTATCTTATCAAGAACCCTCTGTTCTCCCTTAGCCTCTGCCTCGCTCAAAGCCGCCTCGTTATCCACAGAGGCATTCTTCAGCATTTCCTCCACTTGCTCGTCGGAATAGACCTGCGTAACATTCAGAGTGTCATTAAGTCCTGCATTCATAGCCGTCTCCGTGGCGGATTTCTTTATCTTCTCGTCCACCCATACATATAGCGCCGTGCCCAAAGCTATCACAGCAATAACAACTGTCATATATAGAAGCAGCAGAAGCACATTCTTTATAGGGCTTGGCTTCTTCCTTGCCTTGGAGAGCCTGTCCTCCCTGGACTTTTCGGGGTTTACGGCCTTTTTCGGGCGCAAGGTCTCCTCATCGTTCAAAAAGCTTATATCCTTATCGTCATCAATACTATATTTCATATCTAGTTCGCCACATTACCCCCGGCGGATATCTCCTCGATATAGCGCTTGCTTCTTCCGGCTCTGGAATCGTCCGGGAAAAGCTCTATTACCCTGTTGTACGCATCCACTGCCTTATCATTCTCCCCCGCAGCCTTGTAGGCATTGGCAAGATTGTAAATGGCATCGGAATTGTTCTCATTATAATATACAGCCTTTTCCAGAAGCTCTATTGCAGTATTGTATTCGGCATTTCTAAATGCGGCGTAGCCGTCATTATAGTATCTGTCCGCAAGCTGGGGAGCCACAATGGTAAGCAGGGAATTGTACAAGCTCTTAAAGGCTTCCGAGGAGGTCTCAATATTTACCGCCTGACTGATAGCCTCCAGCTTTTCCCCGGTGGCTGTCACATCTCCCTCAGTTATATAGTTCTGCGCCGCATCCAAAAGGTTGTCTATAGTGCTTAAGGTTCCGTCATCGCCCACATAGCCCTCGAGCTCTCCCCTCAGGGTGGCGTTTTCATCCTCCAGACGCCTGATGTCCGCCTCCAGAGACTGTATCTCCACATTCTTCGAGTCTATCTCCTCGCCTATCTGTGCAATATTGTCATTCGCCTGATTGCGGACTGCCGTCATTCTTCCGGGAACCACGAGGAAGTACATTACCGCAAGTCCTATAAGCATTCCGATACCGATATTTATAAAGGTGGAAAAACCCCCGCCGCTCTTCGGCTCCTTGACATTTGCAGGCTGGATTATCATTTCATTGTCATGCATAACCCGCACGGAATCGTTATTCTTCCGCCAGCTCTTTGTCTGCTTTGCCGCCTCCTCTATCCCGGTGGCATCCTCCACGATTTTCAGATACTTAAGGGACAGGGTATTGTTCTTGTCTATGGCAAGGGTCTTGTCAAGCTCTCTCTCCGCCTTCTGGTAATCCTCCGCATCCAGATACAGAAGCGCCAGAAGCTGATGTGCCTTCACGAACTTCGTATTCTTTGAAAGCACGCTCTTAAGCTGGATTATCGCCAGATCCTTTGCATCCTGAAGGCAGTACTCATAAGCCTTGTTGTACCCTTCTATAGTCTCGTATATGACGGACATTCTGCCCGCATTTTCCTCGAGAATACCTATATAATCGTCGGCAACGTTTTTCTCCGGGCGCAGATTCTTCGAAATAACCCACTCCGCCATTGCAGCAACGGTTTCGCCCATTTCAAAATACACCAACCCCAGAAGATTTCTCGCTTCTATATTGTTCTTATTGAATTTGAGGCTCTGCCTTAAGCTTATGACGGCTCCTGACAGATCCCTGACCTCCGCCTTGTCCAATCCGTCGTCGTAGAAACGGTTTGAGGCGTACATTATCTTTTTATATAATCCGACATCCGCTCCGCAGGCGGTACAATAATCATGTTCCGAGAGCAGACATCCGCAGTTGTAACAATACATTCCTTGCTCTCCTAGCCTTCTATGGGCTCCTCATAGCCCTGCAGCATCTTTATCAGAATATCAGCCATATCCGTCAGATCCTGATTGTATATGGTATCCTCCACCTGATCTATCTCAAGGCTCTTGTGAAACTTCTTAAGCTCTTCTTCAAAATTTATCATAATTTCTCTCCTATGCCTAGAAGCTCTCCGGCTAAATACAGGCTTCCGGCCGCATATATGCGTTCATCGGGTGCCTTTCCACTAATGAGTGTTCTGAATGCTTCAAGACAGTCCTCATTATATATAACGGAAAGAACTCCCTGTCCCGAAAAATCTCTCGTAAGTCTTTCTCTGTCGGCGCTTCTTTTGTCCGAAAATGCAGTGAGCACAATACGTGTGAAAAGCCCCGACGAGGCTATAAGCTCCGCCTCGGCCTCGATATCCTTGTCCGAAACAGCGCCAAACAAAAGTGTACGCTTACCCTCAAAGCCGTCCATTGAAACACTTTCAAGAAACGCCCTTATGCCATGGATATTGTGGGCTCCATCGATGAAAACGCCTGGAAGTACCTCCTCCATGCGACCTCTCCACCGCATACTCAAAAGCCCTCCGATTATGCTATCCTTCGCTGCTCTTCCCACGGCACATTCCACCGTTTTTACGGCAACCGCCGCATTCTGCAGCTGATAAAGGGCACAAGTCGAGATAGTACACTTAATATTACCATAATAAATGCTATCAAGCAAAAAATCAATGGAATTATTATTAAATTTAGATAATTTATAGGACGAAGGCTCCACCGGATAAAGAGGGGCTTCAAGCTCCTTACCCCTTTTTTCTATGACCTCCTTTGCCGCCTCATTATCCGCAGCATAGACCGCTGGCGTGCCCCGTCTCATTATTCCCGCCTTTTCTGCGGCTATTTTCTCTATTGTATCCCCTAAGTACTCCGTATGGTCAAGCCCTATGGGTGTTATGACACTTACAAGCTTATTCTCCACGGCATTTGTTGCATCAAGCCTTCCTCCCAGCCCCGTTTCAAGCACCACATAATCCGGCGCCTTATCCTCAAAATACAGCATTGCCATAAAAAACAGAAACTCGAAAAAAGTAGGATGATAGAGGGGGCTCCCCTCATCATCCCGCTCGATTTTCTCATAAACCCTGGAAAAAAGGCTCAAAAACTCTTCCTCTGATATCTGCTCATCATCAATCCTTATCCTTTCCCTTATATCCATGAGGTGAGGAGATGTAAAGAGCCCGACGCTTCTGCCTTCCGCATTCAGGATTGAGGTAATATAGGCGCAGACCGAGCCCTTGCCGTTTGTGCCCGCCACATGGAGGATTTTCAGCTTTTTTTCAGGGCTTCCAAGCCTTTTTAGAAAAGCTTTCGTATCCTCCATAGAATTCTTTGCGGTAAATTTCGGAATTTCAAGAATATACTCTACCGCTTCCTTGTAACGCATCATGAAAGCGCCTTTATGCGCTCGTTTACCTGTTCGAGCATCTGCGTGTACTTATCAAGCTTCTCCTTTTCCTCTTTTACCTTGCTCTCGGGAGCCTTGCTCATGAATTTCTCATTATTTAGCATTCCGTTCACTCGCTCAAGCTCTCCGTGCAAACGCTCCTTCTCCTTGTTTAAGCGCTCTAATTCCTTTGCGATATCCACAAGCTCCGCAAAGGGAATGTAAATGTTTGCGCCGGGAATCACTACGGAAACCGCATCCTCTGCGATACCCTCCCTGTCTTCCTTTATGGTTACCTCATTCGCATAGGCAAGGGACTTAAAGAAAAGCTTACCCTCCTCGAAGGTATTTCTTATCTTTACGTCAGAACTTACCACAAATACGCTTGCCTTTCTTGACGGAGGCACATTCATTTCTGTACGGATATTTCTGATACCCCGCACAGCCTCCTTGATGGTCTCGATATCCCGCTCTTCCTTCTGATAGCTCCTGCCCTCATCATATTCCGGCCATTTTGAAACCATAATGGATTCCTCCTCGTCCTGAAGGGAGCAGAATATCTCCTCAGTGATGAAGGGCATATAGGGATGAAGCAGCTTTAGTGCGTCTATAAGCACAGTCTTTAAGGTATAAAGCGCCGCATTCTGGCTCTTTAAATCATCCGTGGAGTAGAGTCTGGGCTTAACCATCTCGATATACCAGTCGCAGAACTCATCCCAGATAAAGTCGTACACCTTCTGAACCGCAATGCCTAACTCAAAGCTCTCCATATTGTCCGTGACATCCCTGATAAGAGTGTTCAGCTTTGACAATATCCATTTATCCACAGGCTCAAAATCAGAGGCTTCCGGCGTATGCACCGTAAGGTCGCTCTTTTCCTTCGCCTGATCTATATTCATAAGTATGAATCTTGACGCATTCCATACCTTGTTGGCAAAATTCCTCGAATTTTCAACCCTTTCATAGTAGAAGCGCATATCGTTTCCGGGAGCGTTGCCGGTTATGAGTGTAAGCCTCAATGCGTCTGCGCCGTATTTGTCGATGATTTCAAGAGGGTCTATGCCATTCCCCAAGGATTTGGACATCTTCCTGCCCTGCGCATCCCTTACGAGTCCATGGAAGAGCACTGTCTTAAAGGGCTTCTCCCCCATCTGCTCAAAGCCAGAGAAAATCATCCTTATTACCCAGAAGAATATGATGTCATATCCCGTGACAAGCACATCCGTTGGATAGAAATACTTAAGATCCTCAGTCTGCTTCGGCCATCCCAGCGTCTCAAATGGCCAGAGCGCTGACGAAAACCATGTATCAAGGGTATCGGGATCCTGTGTAAAATGCTCCTTCCCGCATTTGGGGCATACCTTGGGAGCTTCCTTGGAAACTACCGTTTCCCCACAGTTGTCGCAATAGTATGCCGGAATCCTGTGCCCCCACCAAAGCTGTCTTGATATGCACCAATCCCTTATATTGTCCGTCCAGTTATAGTAGGTCTTTTCCATTCTCTCGGGGATAAGCTTAATATCTCCTGTCTTTACCGCCTTAACCGCAGGCTTTATAAGCTCATCCATCCTTACAAACCACTGTTCCTTCACAAGGGGCTCTATGGTGGTTCCGCAGCGGTCATGTGTGCCTACATTGTGGGAGTGATCCTCTATCTTTACCAAAAGTCCGAGCTCTGTAAGCTCCTTTACGATTGCCTCCCTTGCGGCATAGCGCTCCATCCCCTCGAATTTTCCGCCGTTTTTGTTTATAGTGGCGTCATCATTCATTATGTTGATCACGGGAAGGTTGTGGCGCTTTCCCACCTCAAAGTCATTGGGGTCATGTGCCGGTGTAATTTTAACCACGCCTGTCCCGAATTCCCTGTCCACATAGGTGTCCTCCACAATGGGTATTATCCTGTTCATAAGGGGAAGCATAACCTTTCTTCCCTTAAGATGCGTGTACCTCTCGTCATCCGGATGTATAGCCACTGCAGTATCGCCTAACATTGTCTCGGGACGTGTCGTGGCAAAGGTCAGAAATTCCGTCTTTGACGGCTCTCCGTTCTCGTCTATGAGAGGATATTTGATATGCCAGAAATGACCTGCCTGCTCCTCATATACCACCTCCGCATCGGAAATGGAGGTATTGCAGACAGGGCACCAGTTTATAATCCTTGCCCCCTTGTATATATAGCCTTTTTCGTGCATCTTCACAAAGACCTCGGTAACCGCCTCGTTACAGCCCTCGTCCATCGTGAAGCGCTCCCTGTCCCAGTCGCAGGATGAACCCATCTTTTTAAGCTGTGATATTATCCTGCCGCCGTACTCCTTCTTCCAGTCCCATGCTCTTTCAAGGAATTTCTCCCTGCCGAGGTCATTTTTGTCGATTCCCTCTTCCTTGAGCTTCTCTATTATCTTTACCTCGGTGGCAATGCTGGCGTGATCCGTGCCGGGCTGCCAGAGAGCATTATAACCCTGCATACGCTTGAAACGTATGAGAATATCCTGCATTGTATTGTCAAGGGCATGCCCCATATGGAGCTGTCCCGTGATGTTTGGCGGCGGAATGACTATTGTAAAGGGGGTTTTAGAATGATCCACCTCTGCGTGAAAATACTTCTTTTCAAGCCATTTTTCGTATAATCTGTCCTCTATTCCTTTCGGATCGTAGGTTTTTGCCAGTTCCTTTGCCATAAATATATCCTCTCAGCTTCATCAAAATATGAAATATATTTTAACCCCTGGCACTTTTTCCGTCAAGAGTACAAGTGGCAGGCTTAAGATTAAACAAAATGGCACTTTCAAACATACCAATTTTGTGATATTATTTCACAGAAATTTGTCTGATGTTTAAACGGGCATAATGATAGGAGAAAAGCATGAAAAAGAAAAGCTATACATTACTTATAATAGGCTCAATTCTGCTTATAGCGTCAATAACAACAGCTGTTATTACATATAATTCAAGCTATGCGGAATCTCTTCTCATAGAGGACGCTGCAGAGAAGCTTCCAAAGCAGCGCCCATACGCATACAGCCTTGCGTTTGTGTTCTTAAGCTTCCTCCTTACCCTGAAGGGTATCTTCAATGCCGTTTTCGGCGTTAAGGAGCATGAAAAGACCGATGTAAAGACAATCGCACAGACAGGACTTATGGCGGCGCTCTGCTATATAGGCTTTGCGCTGTTCAAGATAGATATTCCCGTAGGCACTGAAAAGACCGCCTTTCACTTCGGCAATGTCTTTTGCGTATTGGCTGCGCTTCTTCTGGGCGGATACAGGGGAGGACTTGCCGGCGCCATAGGCATGAGCATTGGAGATTTGACCACCTCTTATGTGACCTCCGCTCCCAAGACCTTTATATTGAAATTCCTGATTGGATATATCGTGGGCTTTGTGGCGCACAATATTTTTAAGCTTAACAAAGCACACTCCCATAGATATGTAACAGGTGTTACTATTGGTTCTTCCGCCACAGGAATGCTGTTTAACATCATTGCCGACCCTCTTGTGGGCTATTTGTACAAAACCTATCTTTTAGGTATCCCTCAGGATCTTGCAAAAACTCTCGCAAAATTAAATTTTGCCACCACTACCGTAAACGCTGTCGTTGCGATAGTGATGGCAAGCATCTTTTATCTCGCTCTCCGCATTCCCCTTAGGAAAACAGGGATAATACCTGAAGAGGAGCAGTAAAACAATCAAAATCTGAACTTGTTTACCTCGGTGTCGAGACCCTTTGCGATATCCGCATTCTCGTTTACCACATCCTGATTCTGCTTCATATTTTCGGACATATCCGCAACTGAGCTTGCGACATCCGTCACGCCCTTTGCGCTCTCCTCGACTGCAAAGGATACGTCGTTTACGGCATTTGTAACCGCATTCATGGAATCCTCTATGCTTCTCGAGGATTCCTCCACATCCTTTAACATCTGGCTTATGCGCTCAGCGTCCTCCTTGTACTGTACACCTGTCTCCATAAGCTGTCTGTAGCCTCCGATGGTCTTTTCCCGGACGAAATCAACCATCTTTGTCGCCTCGTCCGCAAGAGCCCTTACATTGCTTATAACCTCGTCACTTATAACCTGTATCTCCTTTGCGGTATCGGCGGAATTGCTTGCAAGCGAGGATATCTCCTCCGCAACTACGGCAAAGCCCCTGCCGTGCTCGCCGGCTCTTGCCGCCTCTATGGAGGCATTTAAGGACAGCAGGTTTGTCTGGGATGCGATATCAAGGATGGTCTGGGTAAGGTTGCTGATATTTTCCACAGCCTTCGACTTCTCTATCTTGTCGTTCAAGGAATCCGTCATATTGTCTGCAGCTTCCTTTGCCCCATTAGTCTCTCTCTCCGCATTGGCACGCATCTCCTCAGCCCGCTTTTCCATAGCGTCTGCGTAGCTCGTACCCTCCTGTACACTTACGAACATATCCGACACATCGGTCTTTATCTTCTCCGTAGACTCCTGAACCTGATTTAAGCTTGCGGAGGTCTCCTCCATTGCGGCGCTCATTGTCTCCATTGTCTCCGAGACCTTATCGAGTTCTTCATTAGTCTTTATTGTGGTCTTAAGCGCAGTATCCACGGAAACCGAAAGCTCCTCCGAGGAACCGGATATATTCTTTACCACATTTCTGATATATTCGAGGAGATTGTTGATATTGTCGGCAATATCGCTTACCTCGTCATTGCTCGAAACCTCAATCTTCTGGGTTAAATCGCCGTTGTTGCTCACAAGGTCTGATACCTTGTTGTTTACTACCCTAAGACCCTTTGCTATGTTGTTTGCGATTATTATGGATACCACCACGGACAAAACCACCAAAACCGCACCTATCAGGACAATTCTTGCAACGATTGTGCTCAATGATTCAACAATCCTGTCCGCAATATAGTCTATTCCCAAAATGCCGACGGTTTCGCCGTTTCTGTTCTTTATGGGGGCATAAGCCGTGATTATATGCACTCCGTTGTCCTCATCCAGATAGCCCGAGACATACCCTTCGCTGTGAAGGGCGTTGTTCATCTCGGTCTGGTATTCCGCCTCCACAGTATCCCCTATGGTGTAGCCATCCTCCGGCACCGAGAGATATACAAGTTGCCCGTTTCTCTCTCCCACGGTATATATGCTGTGTATGTCAGCATTGTTCTTAATCTCCAGCATATCCTCCATCGTGACTGTATTGGCATAGCTGTCATCGCCGCCCTTTTCCAACAGTGAAAGCAGATTTCCGTTTATCTGCCTTGCGGATATCTGCGCAAGCGCCAGCGTGTCGTCCGATGCGCTCTGCACAAAGGAATTGTATACATAATTATATACCGCATACCCCATTATTACGCAGATGAGCACGTTTATCGCAACGCTCGCCAACAGGATTTTGTTGCGGATACTGAATCTTTGCTTTTTCTTCATTATCTTTAATCTCCTTTATCTATATTATTCGGCATTCAGGGAATCCACCACCGCCTGAGACATATAGGCCCCACCTGAGGTCTCAAACTCCGCATATGCATCTTCTATCGACATTCCCTCTGTCACGACCTTGTTTACAAGCTCCGTCTTTATCTTCATAAGCTCGTCATTATACTGCGCAAAGGCATCCGTGCTGTAGGGAAGATCCGCCATACGGCTGTTATCATTGAATATCTCTGCAGCCGCCACCGCATCAGCTGCGGCGTTCTTTGCTCCCGGATCGTCCTCAATAGGTACAATGGCAAGCATTCTGTCTATATGATTCTTCGGATAATTGTCCTTTCCGGGGGTGTAGGTCCACAGCGTCTCAACGGTGCCGCCATCTAACATAGTTTCAAGAAAATACTGATACACTCCCGCCGGATTCTTGCAGGCGCTGGTAATACACCATACCGGCGCAACTCTCTCCAAATATGTTCCCGTCTCCTCAATGGGCGGCAGTGCGACAATGCGGTCATCAATCCCCGCTTCCTTGGATTTGCTGCTTAATGTATGCGCCCAAGTTCCTGCCCAATAGGTAAATACTCCGTATTCGTTGGCATAGAATTTGTCACGGCAGTTTCCGGTGCTGTTTGTGACTATATCCTTGTCTATATATCCCTTTGAGTACGCATCCTTAAGCCTTCCCATGGCGGCCTTCATGGAATCCTTCGTAAAACCGTCAACCCATGTCCCGTCCTCATCCTGATAGAAGGAAGGATATGCATCCTGATAAAACTCGGGAAGATAGTTCACATATGGAGCTTCCCCGTTTATAATACCTGCCGCCGACACTCCGTAGGTATCGCCATTCTTTCCGTTCCTGTCGGGGTCCATCTCGCTGAAGGCTTTTAACATATTCAGGTATTCATCATAGGTTGTGGGGACGGAAAGCCCGCATCTGTCAAGCCATGACTGCTTAACATAGGTCATACAGCCGTTGCCCCTTGTGGGAGTTATTCCGTAGAGCTTCCCATGAATCCTTATTCCCTCTATGAGAGCATCATTGCCCGCTGCGCTTATCCGCTGTTCAAGCGCCGAGCCCTCGTAATAATCCGAGATATCCGCAAGCATCTCCTCTGCAGCGTACTTGGTATAATAGGTAGAGCTTAAGAGCACCACATCCGGCAGCTCTCCGCTCTCAAAAGCCGCCGTGACCTCATCATAGTACACCTCATGCTCCGGCTGGATTATCTCCAAATCCACTCCTGTGGCGGCCTCCCACTGCGCCTCGAACTCATCCCTGCCGTTCTCCACGCTTATAAGGGTGCCGTCCACCATCATAGTGATCTTGTCCGGCTTTACTACATTTCCGGTCTGTCTCACATATGACGCATTCCCGCCGGATGAACCGCTTTTTCCGGCAGTCTGTCCACAGCCCGCAAGAGATAACGCAACGAGTGATGCAGACATAAATACGCAAAAAACATGTGTTTTCAAAACTTCTCTCCTTTCATTTTATGTAAACCTTTATTTTTCCATTTTCCATATAGCGGCAGAGTACGGAGGGAGCTTGCTTCCTCCCCCGAAATCGTGCAATTCCCCGGTTATCAGGTCCGTAGCCTGTCCGCAGCCCGCATCGAAATGTGCGGTATATTCGGCATCATCCGCATTTATAGCCACCATCACACGCTCGTGCTCAGATTTTCTTTCGAAAATGCACTGCTTATTTGTGAGGACAACGGAGCGGAAAGCACCGTAATTTAATGCCTCTGAATTTTTCTTTGCGTCTGACAATTTAGATATAAATTCTGACAATTCATTCCACTGTGGAGCGTCAAAGCTTACCCTCAACGCCGGGTCTCCCTCCTCCTTTTTCGCCTTTGCTCCCCACTCGCTTCCGTAGTATACGCAGGGGATTCCGGGCATTCCAAACATCAGCGCATATATGAGGGGCAGGTGCTTTTCATTGTTCAAATTGCTGGCAATACGGGACACATCATGGTTGTCCACAAAGGAAAGCATATGCTTTCCCTTATAGAGCGTCCAGTTCTCCGGACCATACTGTCTCATAAGGGAGTGGATTATCTCAAACATATTCATGGAGTTGAAGCTTGAAAAAAGCCCCTTATAACACTCATAATTGGTGGCTGAATCCAGCATTGCATCATTTACCATACGGTTGTAATCCCCATGGAGCATTTCTCCCAAAAGATAGAACTCCGGCTTCAAGCCCTTAGAGAAGTCGTGAAGCCTCTTGACAAACCCCTCGTCAAGGCAGTATGCCACATCGAGCCTGAGTCCGTCTATATCGAACTCAGCCACCCACTTCTTTATATTATAGAAGATATGCTGTACCACGTCCTCATTATGAAGATTCAGCTTTACGAGATCATAATTGCCTTCCCAGCCCTCATACCACAATCCGTCGTTATAATTGGAGTTGCCGTCAAAGGCAAGCCTTGCAAACCATGAGGTATACGGGGAGCTCTCCCTGTTCTTCAGCACATCCTGAAATGCGAAGAAACCCCTTCCCACATGATTGAATACGCCGTCCAAAACCACCTTTATCCCATTTTTGTGGAGCTCATCGCAAACTCTCTTAAAATCCTCATTTGTGCCGAGACGCACATCGATTTTCCCATAATCCCTCGTATTGTAGCCGTGGGTATCGGATTCAAATACCGGAGAAAAATAAATTGCATTGCAGCCCAGCTTCTTAATATGAGGTATCCAATCCACCACCTTTAATATTCTGTGCTCAAGTACACCGTCATTCTCAAATGGAGCTCCGCAGAAGCCCAGCGGATATATCTGATAAAAGACACTTTCAAAAGCCCACATATCAAGCCTCCTTACAGTTAAATTTTTCAATATTTTAGCACATTTAAGCCATATTGACAAACAAAACGCCGGATTTAAACTAAAATTAATTTTTGAGGTGTATAGTAACGGTAACATAATTCTATTGACCTATTTGGTACCAATCAAAAAATTTTTGCGGAAAAAAATCACGACATTAAAATCGAATTCCGTGTCAGTTTTTATTGATATGTGGATAATTTATCCACTATTTCCACATTCTTATCCACATAATAATTATTTATGTCAGTTTTTAAAATTTTGTTTTTTTTAAAATTTTGCGGTGTCATTTCCTGCATAACGTCAGTTAGAAATATTATGTGAAGTAAACATAAATTTTAAATTGTGCACAAAAAAATTGTCAATCTTTTAATTGACAATTTTGGATATCCTGTGTTTTTAATTTTTTCAAAATTCCGACAAATTTTTATCGCATTTAATTTCTCTAGTTATTCTATTTCTGTATTTGTTAATTATTTATCAAAGCCTTCTTGGGATTTTATGCGTTTTTTATCTGAATATTTTACAAATTTTCTTGCAATTTATTTTTTGACGTGGTCGTTAGATTGCGTGTGTTTTTCAATTTTTCTTTTTCACACCCGAATAGAATTTCGCTTGTTTTCTAATTTTAAAGCCACTCGTTCCAGAAGTATTCCACCTGTTTTCCTATGCTTTTTATGTCAACCACTTTTAGGTCGCTCCACTCTCTGGGAAACATCCTTCTGTAGGATGCTGTTATGAAGCGTTCATCCAGCAATACCGCTATGCCGAAATCATCCTCCGTGCGTATGACCCTCCCTGCTGCCTGAAGCACCTTGTTCATACCGGGTATCCTGTAGGCATAGTCAAAGCCGTTCTCTCCATCCTCATCAAAATACCCCTTGAATATCTCCCTTTCATTGCATACCAAAGGGAGCCCTGTGCCTATTATTATGGCTCCTATCAGACTGTCATTCTTCAAATCTATTCCCTCGGAGAAGATACCTCCCAACACGCAGAACGCCACAAGGCTGCAGTCCTCCTTTTCAATCTCCATATTTATGCCTGCCGCCCGTAAAGAGATGTCCGCCTCCGGAAGCGTGAACTTTTCAAGGAATTCCTCCCTTTCCGCCTCGCTCATATGCTCATTCTGGACTATAATATCGACATTTTCATCCGCCCTTGCCTCGTATTTCTCTATTACCTTCTGCATAAAGCTGTAGGAAGGCGCAAATACCATATAATTTCCGGCTCTTTCCCTCACTATGCGGTGTATATGCTCTGCAATCCTGTCGTATTCCTCATCGCTCCGCCTCGTGTATTTGCTGGTCACATCATTGGCGACGAAGATTCCCAGCTTCTCCGGATTGAACACGGATTTGGCATACACCTCGTAATCCTCCTCGCTTCCGCCCAAAAGTCTTTTAAAATACTGTATCGGAAGCATTGTCGCAGAGAATAATATGCTGCTCCTCCCCTGCGACATACAATCCCTTAGACGGACGGAGGGATTGACACATAGAAGCTTGACAAAAAAGTCTGTATTTTCAATCTTTTCCGCATAAATAACATAGTTTTCGTCCATTTCCTCATGAATCTCCAGAAAATGTCCAAGTTCAAAATAAAAATCAAGCACATCCTCCTTTATATCCGGCGCATTTTCCTCCGTTTCCGAGAGATAATCCGCTATAGCGCTGTAAACTCCGGCAAGCGCATTCTCGAATCCTGAAACATTCTCAAGGAGAACGTAATTATCACAATCCTCTTTCAGCTCCTCAAGCTCCTTTATGCAAAACCCAAGCCTTGCAGAGATTATCTCCCCGTAACCCTTCCTTACAAAAATTGAAGAACCCTCGTTATTTTTGCCTCTCCTGGTCGAATAATAGAGGGTATCCGTAATATTGTCCTCCTCCTCGACCCTGTACTCTTTTTCGGAAAGTTCAGTATTTGCTGCATCTGTCAGCATTTCAAGGGATATCTGCCCCTCCACCTGCTTAAGCTTCCTCTTATTTGCCTTTGCCTCCGTAAGCTCCTCGTTTATGGCATGCTTTATCCTTCTCCTAAGCTCCTTAAGCTGTTCCTCGCTTATTTTGGCGGAGTACATCTCCCTCGCCCTGTCCACAAGATTGTGGGCTTCATCTATCAGAAACACATACTCTCCCCTTTCCCCCGAAGCAAAATACCTCTGCAGCCTGACATGGGGGTCGAATACATAATTATAATCGCATATTATTCCGTCCGAAAAGGAGCTTACATCAAGAGAAAGCTCAAAGGGGCATACATTGTATTCCTCGGAATAGCGCCTGATAGTATCCCTGTCGATATTGTCCTCATTTTGGAGCAGCTTATATATTGCGTCATTTACCCTGTCAAAATGCCCCTTTGCATAAGGACAGTACTCGGGATTGCATTTTTTCTCCTCCATGGGACAGATCTTCTCCTTGGCGGTAATTACGACGCTTTTGAATCTAAGCCCTTCATTCCGCAGGATGTTAAAGGTATCGCAGGCAACACTTCTGGTAATTGTCCTCGCCGTAAGATAGAAGAGCTTCTCGCATATTCCCCGCTCAAAAGCCTTTATTGAGGGAAAAATCGTGGATATGGTCTTGCCGACCCCTGTGGGCGCCTCCATAAAGAGTTTCTTTGAATGATATATCGTGCTGTATACATTTGTCACAAGCTCCCTCTGTCCCGACCTGTACTCAAAGGGAAATTCCACGCCCTCTATGGAGGAATTTCTCTCCTTTCTCCAATTCCAGACAAAATCCGAAAAAAGCCTGTATTTTTCCAAAACGTCATGGAACCAAAGGGAAAGCTCCTTAAATTCATAGTCGAAGAAGAAATATTTGAGCTCCTCCGTCTCCATATTGCAATAGGTCATGCGGACTCTGAGCTCATCCTTGTCCCCGCAGCTCTTTTCTGCGCCATACATATACGCATAGCACTTTGCCTGCGCCAAATGCACCGGCACAGGCTCCTTCATCCTGTCAAGCTTCCTGTAGGTACCCTTTATCTCATCTATTAAGAGTTCTTTTCCGTCATTGATTATGCCGTCAGCCCTGCCGCTTATGCATATATCGTATTCCCCCGCATCATATTTGAAGCTAAGAGGATATTCCGGCGTATAGCCGCCACCCATGCTCTTCTGAATCTTTTTATGTATGCGGCTTCCCTCCTGCATTGCATTTTCCTTAAGGGCGCCTATCCGATTGTCTATATCTCCCGAGCGCAGTATAAACTCAACGAGCCCCCTGACGGAAATCTCTATGATTCCCTTAGGAGGCTCTTTAAACACTTTATCATTATCCGCAGCTTTTCTTACTAACTCATCCATATTAAAGAAGAGGAATTCCTGCTTCCGCCATGGCTTTTTCCGTCTCTTCGGGCCAAAGAGAGCTCTGCACCTCTCCTATATGCGCCTTTCTTAAAAAGAACATACATATTCTGGACTGTCCGATGCCTCCGCCTATGGTATAGGGAAGCTCTCCGTCTATAATTGCCTTGTGATAGGGAAGCTCTGCTCTCTCCTCGCAGCCCGACTTCTTAAGCTGTGACAGAAGGGATTCTCTGTCAACTCTTATTCCCATGCTGGAAAGCTCAAGGGCGATATCGAGTACCGGATAATATACGAGTATATCCGCATTCAACGCCCAATCGTCATAATCGGGGGCTCTCCCGTCATGGGGCTTTCCGTCTCCCAATACGTCCCCTATCTGCATAATGCAGACTGCCCCCTTTGCCTTTGCGATATAATACTCCCTCTCCTTCGGAGTGTACTCCGGGAACATCTCTTCAAGTTCCCTTGTCGTCACGAAGAATATCTCAGAGGGTAATATCTCCTCGATATAGTCGTACTGTATCGCCATATATTTCTCAGTCTTCCGAAGAACCTTGTAGACATCATTAACAACATTTTTTAAGGTATCGAGATTTCTGTCGTCCTTTGCGATAATCTTCTCCCAATCCCACTGATCCACATAGACGGAGTGGATATTGTCCACCTCCTCATCCCTGCGGATGGCGCTCATATCGGTATAGAGACCTTCTCCTGCGGAAAAGCCGTATTTTTTCAACGCATAGCGCTTCCACTTTGCCAATGACTGCACAATCTCTCCCTGCCTGCCGTTCTGATACTTGATATCAAAGCCAACGGGGCGTTCTACGCCGTTTAGATTATCATTGAGTCCCGAAGCCGGATCTACAAAAAGCGGCGCAGATACTCTAAACAAATTCAGCCTCTCCGACAAAAGCCCCTGAAAACAATCCTTTACGGTCTTTATGCCCTTTTGTGTCTCATAGAGGTTTAATGCGGGCTTATAGCCCTTGGGTATCTTCAATTCTGACATTTTTTATCCCTCGTTTTCTTTTTGTTTATCTATCAATATATTTAATACCTATTTGAGCTCGATTGCAAGAATTTTTTAATGCAGCCTCCCGACATAGTACACTGTGCACCAGTCAGATACCGATACCGGCTCGTATCCCCATTCAGTCATCTTTTCCCGCAGATACTCGTATTTTTTAAGCATATCTGGTGTTATGTTATGCCCCAGTGTCTCTGTAACACGCTCATCTCCTACAGCCTTTAACGGCTCGGCTTTTTCAATAATATCCTTTCTGTCATATACAGATGGCACTTTTCTTTCATACTCTGTATATCTGTTTTCTATGATTATCACAGGTGCCTCATAGCCTTTTTCTGATAACCTTCCGCCCAGCTCATTCATATCGGCTTCAAATGCGGTATAGCTGTAGGAACGAAGGTCGCACCATGGATTGAACGCCGCAGGGAGCTGTAAATAGAAGGATAATGCCGGAAGGTTTCCGAAGGTTATAGAGTTTTTGCCCAAAAGCCTCAAACTTTCAAGCTCCTTATACAGCCCATCCATTCTCTCCGCCCTCTCTGCGGACATCCTTATATTTTTCAGCGCCGGCACATTTTCCGTGCAGGAATCCATATTTTTAAGTCCTGTAGCCTCTCCGAATACAAAGAATACTCCAAAAAGTGCGGACTGCATAAAGCACATTATGAGGAAGCCTGCAAGCATCGTCTTTGCAGGAAGCGCCAGATTGTCCAGAATATCCGTGCTGCTCTTAAGAAGCCTTATGTCCATAAAGCTTCCCACCGTCAGAAACTCAAAGCATTTCGACAGCGTGTAGGGAGCTATGAGGAAAAGATTGTTAAGGCTTGGATATATGGAATTGTTGCTTCCTATGCTTGTGATAAATATAAGTATAAGCAGAAGCCCTGCCATAAGCCTGTCCCCTCTCGTATTGCCACGCCTGAATATGTTCAGGACGCAAACAAGCGCCGAGAGCATAAGAAAAAGCACGCCCGGACGATATATTGCGCCGTAATTCGTAAATTCAACCGCACAAAAGCCCCTGTAATACAGCCAGATCAGCATAAGCACAGCCACAAGCATGGCTCCCGCAATATTAAGCTTTCTTAATATTGTCCGTGGAAGCCTCCCCTCGCACATTATCCCCGCAACATAGATAAAGAGTGTAAATACTACAAGAATTATAAATATGCGCACAGCCCAATACATATTTTCCCTGTAAGGGGCAATTATCCCCATAAGCATTGAGTAGGGTGTATAATCCGCCGCATTGTCCCCCATATGGAAGGTGCGCATTATTCCCTCAAAGTATTCCGGCAGACCGTAGAGCATCTGCATATATACAAGCATAATAAGAACTGCAGAAATATACCCTAGAAAACAAAATAACGTACGTTTTGCAGTTGTAATGAGCGCTCTTCTTTTTTCCTTGATTTCAAGATACTCCACTATCCCGTATGCCCATACTGCTGCAATGAATACAGCCTGAGGCAGATTTGAAAGTCTGACAAAAATATTAAGTCCAAGAAAAACGCCTGCTATGAATAAGGAAATATATCTGTCCTTCGTAAGACCGATATAGATTTCAATTATACACAGCATAAGTAAAAGATAAGTTAGATAATTGTATAGCAGCGCTGTGGGGCACCAGCAAAGACTGATTGCCACAAACTCTCCGATTAAAATAATCCACGTTTTAATTTTTAACACGTTCTTGTAGAAGAAGAAGCCTGTTACGGAAATCAGGCTCACTATGAGAGCAGTATAGAAATTGAGACCTATAAGGCTTTTTCCAAAGGGAAGCTTAGTAAAAAAGAAGCCTAGCAGATTTCCTATATAGGTGGAGAAGAGCCACATGGGATCCATATGCTCCATACCCATATATTCAAAGTTGGCATAATTATATCCTGTATCCCACAGGTCGATTCCATAGGCAATATGCCTGAGAGGATACAACACCAAAAGCAAAACTGCTGTTATATTAAACCTTCTTTTAGTCTCTGTTTTGTCCATTTGTTATACACAATTTATCCACATTATCCACTTTTTCTTTAATCAATATATAAACTTTAGCGGCTCCTAAAAGCTTATTCAGGCCTTTAAAAATAAAATTTCGTATGCTATCAAATATTATTCCCACTGTAAATACCACAATGACCGCCTCTACGGTTCTAAGTATCAGCATTCCCGCAGAATCAATATCTGCTGCGCCGAACAGTTTCTGCCATGCATAGCGTACTCCCAGATTTTCATGCAGAAGATACACTCCGAGTGTATACGGGGATATTCGGTTTATAAACTTACCAAAGCCATCGGGCAGGCGGAGCTCCTTAAACACACCAACTATACCGAGCGATGCTATGAACGGAAAGAAATGATTATATTCTATACTTATCTTCATAATATGCTCTAGCGCTCCCGTTTTTATGTAAACCATATGTAACAGCATCAGCTCTCCAAAGCATAACAAAACTCCGGCTAAATACAGAATCAAGGACATTCCTCTTTTTTCATAGGGCTTAAAACCGAATTTCCGGATATATGCAGCTGCCATAAACACGCAGATATACCAGAGCACATCATAGCCCTGTCCGTCCATCTCAACCCTTGCGGGAAGTATGGATTTTACAAGGGAAAAAACCGTAAACAAAAGAATCAAGGACAGTATGAACTGCTTTTTGTCCATACCCCGCACCGCAAATGAAAGTATGGGCATAAAAATATACAGAAACACATATGCGGTCATAAACCAGTAATGCCCCATGGTTATGGGGAAGATAAGTGTGAGAACATAATGCAGGGAAAATTCCTCCTGCGGATATATCCCGAAAAGATATGCTCCCATACCTATGAGCACGGAATAGAACCATATCTGAAGATAGAGCTTTATAAGTCTTGATAATTTAAAATACGAGGTGCTTAAGAAGTATCCCGACAGAAGCATATATGCGTTGACCGCCACTATGCAAAAGCATTCAAGCACCCACGCCGCATAGCCGTAACCGGAAACCTCCGGCTTTGAGAGGTCTCCAAGGACATTTCCCTTCCCGAGAAAGTGAAGCACCACAATCATCATCATGGCAACACATCTTAAAGCCTCAAGATTGGAGAGCCTGCCGGTGCTTTGATTTTCCCCTGCCTTCAACTCTCCCACGCCTTACCCCTTGTATTTCTGCTCCACAAAGAATTTGTCCAGAGTTTCTATGAGCTCGTCACGCTTAATGGTCTTTAAAAGATATCCGGCGGGCTTAAGCGAAAGCACCTTCATAATGCTCTCCTTGTCGCTCTTTCCGGTAAGGAACATCACGGGTATGGTGCTGGATGAGGCCTCCGCCTTCATCATCTCCAAAACCTGCGGTCCCGGTGTGATAGGCATCTCATAATCCAACAGCACAAGATCGGCGTGATTACCCGCAAGCCATTGTATCGCCTGCATACCGGAGTTTGCCATTCCGATGCGGAACCTGTCCTTCAGCCATTCTCGTATCATACGGAGATAAGAGGGGTCGTCATCCACTATCAGAATGCTCTTTTTACGCTCCTCGGTGTACTGGTCATCCGACAATTCCGCTACCTTTTCGAGGAAAAGTCCCATATCCAGCGGTCTCTCCACCTTTACGGAGATTAAATCCTCCGGCACAAACTGCTCTATAGCCGCAAATTCCTCCTTGCTTCCAATCACAAGGAAGGGCTTTCCCCCTTCATCAAGGATATCCTTCAAAAATACCAGCATATCTCCGGAATTTTCTATGGTTTCATCCGCATAGAGCACAAAAAGTCCTGTATTATCCTTTTTTGCCGTTATATCCTTGAGATTCCATGATGATTCCTGCACGGAATAATTATTCTTTTCAAGATTGGATTTTATTGCATTTACCAAAAATGTGCCTTCACGCCGAAGTAATAAGATATCTCCGCTCATAGCCTTCTCCCCAAAATAAGGTTTGCATTATCTTTTTAACAATACCATATTTGGGGAGAAAATACAAATAAACTTATTTCAAAGGAAGGATGTCATATTCGGCAATCTCAGACTGCTTAAAGATATGCCACTCGTCCTTTATGCATACCTCAATGGTATCTTCCTCTGCGCCGTACTGCCAGCCGTAGCCTGTGCCGAAATTGGACTGGTTATCCTCCGTGGGGCGTCCCCCTTCGACGGATGAGGTAATTGTCCCGTCCATGGTGCCGCATCTATATGTAACTGTACTGATTTCCTCCGTATCATAATAGATTTTTCCGTTTATCATGACCAACCGCTTAAGCGCCGGAAGCTCCTCCGTTACGGCAATATCCGAATTTGTCGACTCTTCCGTAGCCTCTGCGCTTTTTACCTCCGCATCAGCCAACCCCTCTACTCCTGCTTCTCCTAATTCTCCTGCTTCTGCCGTTCCTGCCGCTTCAACACCTCCCGCATCCGCATCGGACTTTGCATAAAGCTCCGGTTCTGCTATCTCTTCCGTGGTAACAGCCTGCTCAGCGCTGCTTCCCGTCTGCTCTGCGCTTCCCATCCTAGGAAGGATTGTTCCTCCAAAGAGACCGTAGGCAAGCAGACCTATCCCCAGACACGCCGCTGCCGGGATAATATAGAGAAAATTCCTCTTAAAGCCTCTTAGCCTACCCCTCTTTTCCAAAAGAGAAGCCTCCAGAATGTATTCATCGGATACACCGGAGAGGGTTCTTATTATCTTTTCGCTCTTTTGAAGATTTATATCGCTCATAGCTCTATCCCCTCCTTTTCCAGATATTCCTTAAGCTTCTCCCTCGTGCGGGACAGGGACATCTTTATCTTGCTCTCGCCCACGCCCAAATCCCTTGCTATATCCTTAACAGGGCTTAAATACCAGTATCTTCGCATAAAAATGATACGACTCTCCTTTTTGAGTCCCGAAAGGAATCCGTCAAACACCTGTGACAGCTCCATATCATCTATAAGCTCCGTGGCAAAATCCCCGGTAGGTATACAGTCCAAAAGCTCATCCAGTGCCAGAGTAAGCTCCCCTCCTCCACGTTTATCCGCCCGCCTTGCCTTGTATCTGTCAAGCGATAGGTTCCTTGCTATAGTTCCAATATATGCTGGAAAAATCCTCGGTCGTTCAGGAGGTATGGTATTCCATACCCTCATATAGGTATCGTTCACACATTCCTCGGAATCCTCAATGTTATAGAGAATATTGTAGGAGATAGTTCTCAGATACCGCCCATACTTTTTAGCCGTCTCGTCTATCGCCTGCTCCAGACGCCTGAAAAAGAGCTCTATTATCTTTTCGTCATCCATAATGTTCCTTTCCTGCGTAAAATATAATGGTGTTATATTTTTTATCATTCTAATTATATAGACGTTTTTATCTATTGGGAAGTCACAAATCAAATGTTTTTTATAGTATTTAAGTTTCCATTTCATTTCCATATTGACACCATTTATCGCATATGGTACTATTGTGGTACAAGAAGGAGCACATATGACTATAGAAGAGTTAAAACAAAGAAAAAGAGAGCTTCATCTCTCAAACAGCGAGCTTTCAAAGCTTTCCGGCATACCTCTCGGCACGGTGCAGAAGATACTTTCCGGCACTACGGAGAGTCCGAGACACAATACAATCGCCGCTCTGGAGAGTGTGCTAAAGCCTCGGGACGAATACAGCCTTTCCGGGGGGAACTCCTCATATGTATGTGAGGCGGTGCCTGAATACGGTCTCAACAATTCCATGTCCACATATCCCCGCCAGGGCGAATATACTCTCAAGGATTACCTTGCCCTGCCGGATGATAAGCGTGTGGAGATGATAGACGGAGTCTTCTACGATATGTCCTCCCCTACCACCATCCATCAGATGATTGCGACCAAAATATGCAATGCGATTATGAATTTTATTGAAAAAAACGGTGGTAACTGCATCCCCTTCATTGCGCCCACGGATGTGCAGCTGGATTGCGACGACAGAACCATCGTGGAGCCGGATGTCTTTATTACCTGCGACAGAAGCAAGATAAAGCGTGCCAGACTTTTCGGCGCTCCGGACTTTATAGTGGAGGTGCTCTCTCCCTCCAACCGCAGACATGATATGTGCCTTAAGCGCAATAAATACGAAAACGCCGGGGTTCGTGAATATTGGATAGTGGATCCTGACAGGAAAAAGGTCATAGTATATCTGTTCGGCGAGGAGCCGGATACCTTTGTCTACGGCTTTGACGACAAAGTCCCCATCAATATCTATGACGGGGACTGTATGATTGATTTTGCCGATATATACAAATATATAAGTTTTATCGAGTAAGCAGCCCTACTCCAGCTTAAATTTGTGTACCTCCGTGATGAGCTCATCCGCCATATCGCTTGAATTCTTCGCCTCATCCCCTATTGATGTGAGGTGCTCCGACATATCAACCGCCTTTTCCGCCGCACCGACTACGCCGTTTGCGGATTCCTCTACGGCTATCGAGACAGAATTCGTATATTCCTGAATCCTGTCGATATTTGTCTGTATCTGGGTGCTGAGCTCCGAAAACTCTTCCATCATTCCGTCAATATGCTCTGCACTCTCGCTGAATTTGCCGCTGGTATCCACAAGTCCGCCGTAGCCCTTCATTGCGCTTTCGTTTATGAAGGTTATCATGCGCCTCGCCTCCTCAGCAAGCCCGTTTACAGCGGATATAACCGCCTCAGATACCGTCTTTATCTCCGCTGCCGACGCTGCGGAATCCTGCGCCAGATTTCCTATCTCGGAAGCCACTACCGCAAAGCCTCTGCCTGCTTCCCCTGCTCTTGCCGCCTCAATGCTGGCATTTAATGACAAAAGATTGGTCTGCTCGGTAATATTTATGATATTCTCCGTAAGCACATTTATTTGCTCCACAGCCTTTGAGCGTTCAATGCGCTCTTCGAGGGTCTTTGCCATCTCCTCAACCTGAGCATCAGCCTTTTTCTGTTCATTTACCGCCTCTGAACCTATATTTTCCGCATTCTGCTTCATATCATGGGAATAGCTGCTTCCCTCGCCTATTTTATCCACAATATCATGGAAAGCGTCCTTAATATCGCCCATAAGGGAGTTTATCTGATTTAAGGATGCCGAGGTTTCCTCCATTGATGAGCTAAGCTCCTCCATAGTGGAGCTCACATCCGACGCATCATCCCTGCTCTTTTCAAGGTCGCTTGCGATAGTTCCCGCCGTATTCTGCAGCTTAACAGAATCTGATGATACTCTGAGCAGTATATTTCTTATATAATCAAGGAGCTTATTCACATTTTCTCCGATAAGCTCAAACTCATCGCCCGTATGTATATCAATTTTCTTCGTAAGGTCTCCGTCCCCGTTTGAAAGCTCCACCACCTTGTCGTTAAGCTTTACAAAGCCGGTGCGAAGGATCCTGCTTATTATGAAGAGTATAACTACCCCCGCTGCAAGCACCGTTACGCACAAGCCTATAATCAGTCCGGCAATGCCTGCCGTCTGCTCATTTACCCAGTCGACGGACAAATCCACCACAGCAAGCCCCACCACGCTGCTTCCGTTATATATGGGGCTGTATGCGCTTATATGTGTTCCCCATTCATCGGTATAGGGCTCCGAATCCACGGTTGTGGCTCCTGCGAGAGCTCCCGCAATCTCCTCCGTGATATCGCCGAATTCATCTCCCGGAAGTCCCGGCTCCTCGGGGTCCGAATCTACCACAAACTCCATGGCATTACCGTTCTTCCTTACGGTATAAACATATTCCACACCGCTGTTGTCCAAAAACAGCGTAAGCTCGTCGATTATCTCGTTGTAGGCTTCGCTTCCCTCGTCTCCTGCGTTGATACTCTCCAAAAGCACTCCGTCCACGGATGCCGCAACACAACGGTCAATATTCATGGCGTTCTCTTTAATCTGCGTTACCAAAAGACCCTTTGCCCTCTTGTAAAATACCACTCCGATTATCAAATCAGACGCCACCAGAAGAATCATGATTGCCACAAAAATCTTTACCGCAATCCCCGTTTTCCTAAGCTTCATTACCATCGCCCTCCTATGAGTCAAAACAATCTGTTTTAGTACCAGAATCCCTTCATCATCAGGTACCTGTGCACATTATATATCGAAAGCTCCCCCGCTGTCAGCCCCAAATGAAATTCAAGAAGCATTGAGAGGAGTCCGAATACAAGAATAAACCATATCAGATATTTAAAAATAATCGTATCCCTGCCCTGCTCCGCAATATAAAACGCCGAAAAGCACGCCGGAATAAAGAGAAGCCACGCAAAGTCCGTTATATATCTGTTGACTATTCCCGCCATTTCGGTATCCGCTATTATCACTATGATTGATAAGAGCAGGCAGAGGACAGAAAAGATAAATGCTTCCCGCTTTCTCCTGTCATCCTTCCTTCCCCTCATCGCAAATATCAGTCCGCTAAGCCAAAGAACAGGCCTTGTCATAAACACTCCGCCAAACATCCAGTCCCTTACAACTTGACCGATATATTCCGTGGAGTCCGTAACCTGCAATGCAAAGGGGAAATACGGCACAATATTGGCAGGCTGGAAAAGAAATGCAAAGATTCCCTCGGGAATCCTGTCCACATAAAAACCCCTGTTTGTCATATCGTTGGTGGTAAGATTGTAGCTTGCTCCAAAATCAAAGGGCGAGCCAAAGCGTGCGTAATTGTAGAGCATAAGCAAGACGGCGACAATTATATATGGGATTATCAGGCATAAAAAGGTTATGCCTTCCTTTTTGATTTTACCTGTTTTCTCCCACAATAACGGAAGCACAAGCACACTCGCAATGAGAAATTGCGGTCTGCAGCCCGCTGTCAGAGCTAAGAAAAGAGCTCCAAAAAAGGTTTTTAAGTTTACATAACTATCCTCATTGACCGCAGAGGTCATAAGTCCCAGACCAAAAAGCGAGAACATAAGCGCCATTATAATAGGCAGATAATAAAAATCCGGATGTATCGCCGCCACGAAGAGATTGACCGAGCCGCTCATTATAAAGCTCAAAAGCACATAGAGCATAAAAGGAGCATCCTTGAAGTATCTTCTTTTAAGCTGACCGAGCAGGAAATATATCCCGCAGACTGTCCCTGCGAGTGATAAGAGCACCCCTATCCATGTAGGAAAATCCGCACCGGTCAACACCCTGTACGGGAGATAGAATATAAGCACCGGAACCACACCGAAGTAACAATACAGCTTTCCGTCATAATATGCTATATCCCAGAGCCCGTCAGCACCCTTTACCGTACTCATACGAAGCGTGCTGTCGTAAGGGTTTGAGAGCCTGCCGATTTCCGAAAGTGCCTCCTCCCTATCCATATCTATGTCGAGCCTTCCCTCAATGAAGCTCTCCGCAAGCCTCTGGTACTGAGAATGATAGAGCCATCCCGGATTATGAAATGTGGGGACTAGGTTGACTGATACAGTCAGCAGACATATATTCAAAAGAATTGCGCCTGCAATCATTGCCCTGCGTGGCAGGCGTTTTTCAAAAAGTGCGCTTGAATATACGCTTGATGCCGGTCTCAATATATATATAAGTAATAATATGAAAAATGTCCCAAGGAATCTAAAAAACGAGAAAAATACCGGAACGCTTGCGCTTACCGTGACCGCCTTCGTATTAAACTCCGCTTCCACAGGAGCGCTAAGCTCAAGCTTTATCACGGAAGGCTCTCCGTAGGTATGCACCCTGAAATATTTACTTTTTTCCAAAAGAGGGTAAATTGTAGTGCTTCCAAGCTCATATTCAGAGGAATTGCCATCATCCTCTGCGCTTATAGATACCGTGACAGGGAGCGGTGCTCCGTCAATTTCTTCCGCAGGCACGGCGGCAGTATCAAGATATATATATCCCGGATCCCCCTCTATATCGGTAAGAAACAGCACATTTCCGGCATCCGTTACCTCCGGTGTCTGTTCCCTGGCAAAAAGGGAGAGCATCGCTCTGTGATTGAAGCCGAAAAACTCAACAAAGAACGCAAATGCCAGAATATATATATATGCCTTTTGTATGGTCCTCCGCTCCATTAACCCCCTTATATCTCCTTCTCGTGCAGCTCCTGAATATCCTCAAGCGCTGAAAGCATGGGCTTAATGTCCTTTCCGTGAAGCTTTCTGTCCAAATAGTTCTTCGTAATCTTCATGACAGTACCCGAAAGCGCAATGACGCCGATAAGGTTTGGAATCGCCATAAGCCCGTTGAAGGTGTCGGAAAGATCCCACGCCAGAGAAAGATCCATTGTAGCGCCGAATACTATAAATATCACAAATACTATCTGATAGCCCTTTACCGCCTTTGTGCCGAAGAGATACTCAAAGCCCTTCGTGCCGTACTGGCTCCAGCCAAGAACCGTGGAGAAGGCAAACAGCAGAATGGCGATTGCTATAAAGCCGCTGCCCGCTTTTCCGAATACCGTGGAGAACGCCTCCGCAACCAGTGCAGTTTTCTCCGATTTGGAAATCATAGCTCCCGTCTCCAAATCCACAAGACCGCTTGACAATACAGCGAATGCGGTAAGCGTGCAGACGATTATGGTATCCGCAAACACCTCAAATATTCCCCACATTCCCTGTACGACAGGCTCACGGACATTTGAGCTGGAATGTACCATTACCGAGGAGCCCAGACCTGCCTCATTCGAGAACACACCACGCTTCATTCCCCACTGTATCGCCATTGCCACACCGCTTCCGACGATACCGCCGCCGACAGCCCTCATTCCGAAGGCGCCCTTTATTATGGCCGAGAAAACCTCCCCAGCCTGACCGATATTTGCGATAAATACTATAAGTGCGCCGATTATATAGACAATTGCCATAAAGGGCACCAAGGTTTCCGTAACAGTTGCTATTCTTTTCAGTCCGCCGACAATCACAAGCGCCGCAAGCACCATAAGTAGGATACCCGTAACGATATAGGGGATTCCGAATGCGGTCTTAATATTTACTGCAATAGAATTAATCTGGCTCATATTTCCGATACCGAAGGAAGCAAGTACGCAGAATATCGAGAAAAGCACCGCCAACACAGCGCCTATCTGCTTGCAGCCCTTCCTGCCGCCGAGACCATCCCTAAGATAATACATTGCGCCGCCGGACCATTCGTTGTTTATATTTCTGCGTCTGTAGTAGATACCCAGAACATTCTCCGAAAAGTTCGTCATCATCCCGAAAAATGCCACTATCCACATCCAGAATATGGCTCCGGGGCCGCCAGATGCTATAGCCGCAGCGACACCTGCGATATTTCCTGTGCCAATAGTCGCCGCAAGGGCGGTACACAAGCTCTGGAACTGTGATATCTGCGTATCCTCCTTTCCAGTATGCGCCGTGATGTGCTTATTCGTAAAGATGCCGCCAATAGTATTTTTCCACCAATGGGCAATGTGGCTTACCTGAAAGCCCTTCGTAAGAAACGTCATAAGCACGCCGGTTCCCACAAGGAGTATCAGCATAGGAAGCCCCCACACGAAGCCGTTGACCGCATTGTTCACTGTTTCCACTGTATTTAAAAAGCTGTTCATATTCTCCCGTCCTTTTTCTTTACTTAAAAATAAAAGAAGCAGACTTATGTTGTCTACTTCTTTGTAGAATACCATAAAACCGATAAAATACTACCACTATTTAGCGGTGTTCGTCAAGGGGATATATATTTGAGCCGCCCTTCACTTTTATTAACAAGCTCCAATTCCATAAATTTCTCCAATCCTACTTATCCTCTCCAACCTCAAACAAAATAGCCTCCTCGGGAGGAATGGGCTTCGAGAAATAGTATCCCTGTATTGTGTCAGCCTTGAACTCTCTTAGACGTTCAAACTGCCATTTCTCCTCGACACCCTCTATTATCATCTCCTTGTCGAGGTCGTGCACAAGCTGTATCACATCCTTTATAAAGGCATCCTTGCCGTCCACAAGATATGCGTCCACAAGGGATTTGTCAAGCTTGATCACATCTACCGGAATATAGGTCAGATACCCAAGGGAGGAATATCCCGTTCCGAAGTCATCCATTAAGAGCCTGAAGCCCATCTCCTTAAAGCTGTTAAAGAGGTTTTCCGCCTCCGCAGTCCTATCGAGGAAGATTCCCTCCGTAATCTCTATCTCCAGATACCCTGCCGGCACATTATATTTTTCGAGCTGTTCCTTCACAAAGTCTAAATAACCACTGTCATTTAACTGGTTGCTGGAGAAGTTCACGGACACAGGATGAAGCTCCCTGCCCTCATCACGCCACTTTGCAAGCTGTTTAATCACAAGCTCCGTCGTAATGCGTCCAATCCGCCATATCCAGCCGTTCTTCTCCGCTATGGGGATGAACACTCCCGGATACATACCCGGCGCCTTCATGCGGACAAGCGCTTCATATCCGCTGACCTTCTTTGTCATGGAATCAATCTGCGGCTGATATAGCATAAAGAAGCCGTCATTTTCAAATGCCTCCAAAAGCTTATCCTTTATGACATTTTCTTCCCTTACCTTCG
The DNA here is from genome assembly GCA_017483735.1 of Lachnospiraceae bacterium. Lineage (GTDB taxonomy): Bacteria > Bacillota > Clostridia > Lachnospirales > Lachnospiraceae > RGIG4856. Next base: position 32,359 of record JAFUVF010000052.1, read on the forward strand.
CCTTCATCTCGTCTCCGTAGACGAAGGCTCCGTCCCTGCCTCTTGCCTTTGCCTCGTACATTGCGGCTTCAGCATTTATTATGTGCTCATCCGGCGTGGTAATGCCGTCGGAATTGGAAATACCAAGGCTTGCGGAAAGCTTTATCTCGTTATCCCCGACGGGTATCGGCATCCTGAAAAAGTCCAAAAGCCCCTTCACTATCGGATGCTCCTCCGCAAGCTCCTCCCCGGGCATCATAAGAAGGAACTCGTCTCCGCCGTATCTTGCAAGCATCCAATCATTTTTTGCCGCCATATCCGACAGATGCGAAGCCATATATTTAAGCACCTCATCCGCCTGATGATGTCCGTAGCTTTCGTTCACGCCCTTAAAGCCGTCCAAATCAGACATCACTATGGAATATTTGTGGAATTGCGTGAGATTCTTCCGCAAATATGCGGTGGCGGTTCTCCTGTTCAAAATATTCAGAAACTCGTCATGCTCTGCGAGATATTTAAGCTCCTCCTGAGATTTTTCAAGCCTGTCCCTGGACTTTATGAGCTCCTTCGTATCAAGCTTACCGAGCCTCACGGAGAAAAACATACCTATTGCAAGCGTCAAAAGCGCCGCCGTCACGCTTCCCACGGACGGAAACATCCCGCCGTACCTGCTCATAAAGGTCTCCGGCTTGTTGTAATAGACGGTTTCCTTGGGAAGAAGCCTCGTATTTATGCCATAATCCATCAAAAGGCTGTAGTCAAAGGAAACCCTGCAGGGCGTATCTATGTTAAGCTCATAGCTTTTTATGTCCGCTCCCGATAAAATCTCGCTTACACGCTCTCCCACGGCACGGCATTGCGCCTCCATATCCATATATACTCCGCCGAGTATACCCATTCCCTCCCCACCGAGGTAATTTCTGAATATCGGCACACTTGTATGATCCACTATCGTCTGTGTACGGCTCCGCATTGAATAATTGTTCCCCTCCCCGTCGGTATAGGCGGTCATATAGAGAAGCACCGTACCCTCAGAGAGGTTTTCAAGCCTTTTTATAAGCTCGCCTTCGGATAGCGTGGAGGTATCAATATCCGTAAACTCATAGTCCGGATACTTATCGGCTATTATATGGAATATTTCATTGTCGGCTCTGCCCGCCGATGTATTATCATGGAGCGCAACGAATCTTTCGGTCTTCGGGAATATCCTCTTTGCTATGTCGATGGTTGCTTCCTGATAGTCAGTCTCATAAAATCCCGTGATATGGGGATTCTTCTCCGCCGCCAAGGCGAGGTTCATATCGTTTATGCCAAAGAACACTATAGGAATACTCTGGAAAAATTCCGTATAATGCGCTGTAACAAACTTCAAGGCATCATCATCTCCGACAATTACCGCCTCGTAATTTCTGTCTCCCGTGAGCCTTGTCCTCAAAAGTGCATAGAATGCGGCTGTATCCTCTTCGGATGCATAGTTTTTGGAATCCATATATATTACATCATATTCGATCCCGTTTTTGTACAGGGACTCATCCAGACCCTTTTCCTGCGTGCTGTAGGCAAAATAAACCGGCGTATATGAGCTTATGAAGAGCACTCTGTGTTCCACATTTACCGGATGCTCCGCCTCCGGCTCCCTGCGGGACAGATTGCTCCTTATCACTCCTGCAAGAGAAATGAACGCTATTATCAGAAAAATAACGCTTGCTGTAAGAAATACCCGCCTTAAGCTTTCCAGTTTCTTTCTGTCATTCATCTGAGCTGTCTCCCTTAAATGTCCGACAAAAGCCTATTTATTGTTAATATTTTAGCATAATTACCTTTTTACGTAAATACAAAATCCCCTATATCCGCTTATCTTGGCGGAAAATAGGGGATTCATCCGAAAACCCATTATTTTAAATATTCTTGTCCACTGCGGCGCCCTTTATATCATCCTCAATGAGCTTCATTTTGCTCATCATATCCTTGATTTCCTGCTGCGCTCCCTCTATGGTGTCCGTGACACTTACCTTTTCCTTTGCTCCCTCTAAAATATCCTCCGTAAGCTCCTCCTGCTCCTTCTTTTCTTCCTTTCTCGCCTCGAGCTTTTCTTCGAGCTCTTCCTTTTTCTCCTTCTGCTCCTTTGCTTCCTCCACGGTATCTTTAAGCTTCTCATCAATAGAATCCTTCGCTTCGGACATAAGCGCCCCTACTATCTCCTCAGAGGCTTCCTTCATAAGCTCCTCGCCTTCTTTGACCGCATCGGTCATTGCATGTGACTTTAATCTGTCAATGCCCGTCTGGCGAATTACCGCATCCTCTGTCTTTATCTCATATAAGCTGCTGTTTATCTCCTTTTGATACTGTTTCTCCCGCTTTGTCAAATCTTCGGAGCATTCAAGGTACTCCGACAATTTATCCTTATCAAGCATGGAGAACTGCTCCTCGTTGCCGTCAAAATCCTCCGGAAGTCCGTATTCCTTATTTAATGACTTCCTTGCCTCCTTTATATCCGACAGAGCGCCTTCATTGTTATGTATTTCCTTCTTAAGCTCCTGAATGTGATTTCTTCTTGAATCCATATCATCGTCGAGCTTTTTGTCATTATTGAACACATCTCCCACTAGCTTTAATGCCTTTTCCTTTGCAGCCCTCTTTTTCTGCGCAATGGGGTCAGCCACTTTGTTTAGATTTGATGCGTTTATGGACTTTGAACTTCCCTTGTTCCCGGCTTCCCTGCCGTTTAGGGCGTCATGTCTTGCCTTTAGACTGTCATCTCCCGCAAAGATTGAAATGTTTGAATTTTTAACCTGCATGCCGGACTCCTTTCCGCTATCGCATTTTGAATAGATATATTTTATAATATATCGGGTTTTTGCTTACAATACTTTAGGCATACAGGACGGGAAATGCCCTGACAAATCCCATCCCTCGCCCTAATATGTACATATTCCGTAAAGCAGTACATACACACCTTACAAGCTTAATTTTTATATATTTTGTCGTTAAAATCAAGGGCTTTGCCACGAATGACCCTAATTTTGTTGCAAATGCTTCGTTGACTTATGCAGTCATTTCGTTTGCAGCATTATTATGAGCTTAAAAAGTATTTCTCCGCTGCCAAGCTCATCCTGCGTGATATCTATATCTCCGTTGTATTTAAGCGCCACATTCCTTATATTCTTAAGCCCGTAGCCATGCCCAGCCTCCGCCTTGTCCGATGCGGGGAGCCCCGTTTCTTTATCAAGCTTATGAAGGCTGTCCGCTATATTGCTGACTTCTATAATATATATCCCCTCCCTCTGGTACGAGGAAAGCGCCACCTCTCCCCTTTTGTCATGCTTTAAGAGCTCCTCATACGCATTCTGCAGCGCATTATTTAAAATTATGCTTATATCGAAGGCATCAATTTCCCCATTTGGAAATGTGAATGCAGCTTTGAGAGAAATTCCGGCATCCGAAAGCTTCTCTGCATATTCCGATATGATTATATCTGTGACGGGATTTCCCGTTTTTATCCTGGGCTGCGCCGCATTGAGACTTTCCTTAAGGCTCTCGATATAGGAATACGCCTCCTTGATATTTCCGCTTTTTGTAAGCTCCTCAATGACTGCGATATGATTTCCCATATCATGCTTAAGCCCTCTCATATCCGCATACATCTCCTCTATGCGCCCGATATGCCTTCTTATCTCCTCGGTCTGACCCTTCAAAAGCTCCAAGTTTTTCTCATTCTCTCTGGAAGCCTTGATGTTCTGATAAAGAATGTCTATAGCGACCACGGCGACGAAGGAAAGCGCATAAAATATGAGCTTCCAGACATCTCCAGGGATATTCTCAGTGATGTAGCCTGCCAGTATCCCCTGCCCCCAAAGGTCATAATATTCGGAAACCAGAGGTCTTACGGAAAGAATTGCGCATAGCGGCGCCGCAAGGAGTATTAGCTCACTCATTTCCATATCCTCGCTCTTTTTTGTGTATGTGCGCTGTATGAGAAAAAGCGCACGCTCCAAAAGGAAAATATTGCATCCCCCCAGTATAAGCTCCCAGATTATAAACTCCCAAAAGGTTATCGGAACGGAGCTTTTAAAGAAATCATGGCTAAAGACAAAATCCCTTTCAAAAAATGAGATCTCGGCGAGAGTGCCCGCAACAAGCCATCGTGTCGTTATAAATGTTAGCACAAGGAAAAGCTTCTGTTTTAAATTCCGCCTGTTATCCAAAAGATACGCTGTCAGAACCGCCAAAATTGCCGGCAGGAATTTAATGAGAGAATCCCCCTTTTCTCCCGGAAGATTTATAAGTATCAGATTTGGAACGGCATAGACTGCCCCTGCGGCATAAGCAGCCCTGCTATTCTCCACAAAGGCTTTGAGCCATTTTGCCATAATGAGCGCATAAATCAAAAGGACGGCGTAATTTACCGCATCCGTCTCAAACCGCATTATCCTTATAAGATTATCCGTAGGTATATTATACATATCAAATAGGTTCAGCTTCCAATAGCATTTGTTATTTATTATCTACTACGTACCGCATAAACTCCTTTACAAACTCCCTGTATCTGTTTCTCGATATGGGCACAATCCCTGCGGCTGTCACAAGCTCTGCGGAATTGTAGGATTTCACAAAGGCGAAATTTACCAGATACGATTTGTGAATACGGTAAAATCCCTGCTTAAGCTCCTTTTCAAGCTCTGAGATCCTGCCGTAATACTCGATATTCCTGCCATCCTTCAGGTGCAGGGTTACTTTCCTGTTTAAAACATCGGCAAATACGATATCTTCAATATCTACCCTTATATGGCTTCCGTGAGAAATAACCATTATTGATGAATGAGGGGCACTTACGGACTCTTTAGGCTCTGTGCCGGAAGCCCTTATTACCCGCTCTGCGGCACTCTTTAGAACCTCCGCAAACTTTTCCTCCGAAAACGGCTTTACCAGATAGTGGAACGCTCCCACGTCAAAGGCATCAAACACATACTCCTCCGCAGCGGTAATAAATATAATCTCAGCCTCATTTCCCTTTAATGCCTGCGATTTTTCCCGCTGCCTGAGTCTCCTTGCCGCCTCCATTCCGTCCATAACAGACATCTGGATATCCAGAAAAACAATATCAAAATGCTCCATTGAGCGCAGCAATTCCTCTCCATCCGTGAATTTCCATACTCTCGCAGACGGGCAGAGCTTTATTATGCGCTCATAAACAGCGCAGACTATATCCTTTTCGTCATCACATACCGCTATATTCATAAAAACGCACAGCCCTTCCAATATTCAATTATATATCATTTGCGTATATTTGTGAGTTAAATGATGTGAACGGAGTGATTTTGGGTGTAAGAGGAAAGAAAATTGAACAAATCCATAGGGCTCTCGAGCTGTATGAAATCCTCCTTTCGGCTTGTCTGCCAAGGTTCCTTCAGATTTAAGTACCATACAGCCTGAAGCGCAGTCATTCCAAGCTCCCTTGCAGCCTCTAACTCATGGCTCCCTCCATCTCCCACATACAGACATTCTGACGCTTCCACGGAAAGCCTGTCGATGCACCTCATATAAATTTCTTTATTGGGCTTCCTTACACCCTCCTCATACGAGAGACATACTGCGTCAAAATATGGGAAAATTTCGCTTTCCCTGATTGCGGGAATCTCCTCCGAAAAGCAATTGCTTATAAGTCCGATTTTTAACTTTCTGCTTTTCAATTCCTCTAACATAGGAATTATTTGAGAATGAAGATGCCGAAAACACTCTCGTTTCGCAGCACTTCGCTTATCGCTTATCTTTTTAAGGAGTTCGTCGGAATATATGCCATACTCATTTAAAATTTGCGCAATCATATCCTCAAACGTCAGCTGTCCCGTTGCACAGGCTTCGTCCAACGGGTCACGCAGACGGTAAAAATTCTCCTCGGAAATCCCCATATCCGCAGAAATCTGTGCCCCAAAATATAGAGGAGAGGCATATTGTGTTATGAGAGTTTCATACATATCAAAGATTACGGTTGTTATCATTGTTGCCTCCATATATTCGTTGACCTGTCCTTATCCAGATATACTTTGAGATAAATTATCTTCTCGTATATCTATTATATATAGCTTTAACATAAATTCAATTATTCTTTATAGTATTGCAGAAAATAGATTCCTATCTTCCCTTGGCACCATTTATCCCCCGATTCCCCTTATCTCAGCATACAAAAAACCTCCCGAGGAAACCCTCGGGAGGCTTGATTTTACTGTATTTTCAAAGATTACTCGATGATAGTAGCAACCCTACCTGAACCAACGGTTCTACCACCCTCACGGATAGCGAAGGTAAGACCCTGCTCCATAGCGATGGGATGGATGAGCTCGATAGTCATCTCGATGTTGTCTCCGGGCATGCACATCTCAGTGCCTGCAGGAAGATTGCAAACGCCGGTAACGTCGGTAGTTCTGAAATAGAACTGAGGACGATAGTTGTTGAAGAAAGGAGTGTGACGTCCTCCCTCATCCTTGGTAAGAACGTATACCTGAGCGGTAAACTTCTTGTGGCAGGTAACTGTGCCGGGCTTTGCGATAACCTGTCCTCTCTCGATGTCGGTTCTGTTGATACCACGGAGAAGTGCTCCGATGTTATCTCCTGCCTGAGCCTCATCAAGAAGCTTTCTGAACATCTCGATACCGGTTACAACGGACTTCTGGGTCTCTTCCTTGATACCTACGATCTCAATTTCGTCGTTAAGGTGGAGAGTACCACGCTCTACTCTACCGGTAGCAACGGTACCACGACCGGTAATGGTAAATACATCCTCAACAGGCATAAGGAAAGGCTTGTCGGTATCTCTCTGAGGATCAGGAATATAGGAATCAACAGTATCCATAAGCTCCATGATCTTGTCTCCCCACTCTCCTGTAGGATCCTCAAGAGCCTTAAGTGCGGAACCCTTGATGATAGGGCAATCCTTGAAGCCATATTCCTCAAGCTGCTCGGTAACTTCCATCTCAACGAGCTCGATAAGCTCCTCATCATCTACCATGTCGCACTTGTTAAGGAATACTACGATGTAAGGAACGCCAACCTGTCTGGAAAGAAGGATGTGCTCCTTGGTCTGAGCCATAACACCGTCGGTAGCAGCAACAACGAGGATAGCACCATCCATCTGTGCAGCACCGGTAATCATGTTCTTAACGTAGTCAGCGTGTCCGGGGCAGTCAACATGAGCATAGTGTCTCTTCTCGGTCTGATACTCAACGTGTGCGGTGGAGATGGTTATACCTCTCTCTCTCTCCTCGGGTGCCTTGTCGATGTTCTCGAAATCAACCTTTGCGTTTCCGGGTACTCTCTCTGCAAGAACCTTGGTAATTGCAGCAGTAAGAGTGGTCTTACCATGGTCAACGTGACCGATGGTACCAATGTTACAATGGGCTTTAGTTCTTTCAAATTTAGCTTTAGCCATTTTACCTAATTTCCTCCTTAAGATAAATAATTCATAAATTTACGCTAGTTTCAATTATATTAAAAACGCTCGTATTTTTCAAGCAGTTTTTATTTTTGGGGCTTTGTTTTTGCGCTCAACCCTTCTTTGCCGCAAGCACCTTCTCCTGAACGTTCTTGGGAACCTGCTCGTACTTATCGAAGAACATTGAGTAGTTTCCACGTCCCTGAGTTCTGGAACGAAGGTCTGTGGAGTATCCGAACATCTCTGCGAGAGGAACGAATGCCTTTACCATCTTTCCTCCTCCGATGTCCTCCATACCCTCTACACGTCCACGGCGTGAGTTAAGGTCTCCGATTACATCTCCCATGTACTCCTCGGGCATGGTAACCTCAACCTTCATGATGGGCTCTAGGAGCACGGGAGCTGCCTTCTGCATAGCATCCTTGAATGCCATACTTCCTGCGATGTGGAATGCCATTTCGGAAGAGTCCACCTCGTGGTATGAACCATCATATACGTTGGCGTGAATGCCAAGTACGGGGAATCCGCCAAGGATACCTGCCTGTGCCGCTTCCTTGATACCTTCGCCCACAGCGGGGATGTATTCCTTGGGAATAGCGCCGCCGACAACGGTGGATTCAAAGAGAAGTGCAGGGGGCTCGTTAATGAGCACATTAGCCTTGGGATCAACCTCAAAGTGGTCGCAGTTAGCCTCCATGGGCTCAAACTTAACCTTACAGTGTCCATATTGTCCACGTCCGCCGGACTGCTTTGCGTACTTGGAGTCAACCTCGACAGCCTTGGTAAACGCTTCCTTATATGCAACCTGGGGAGCGCCGACATTTGCCTCTACATGGAACTCACGGAGAAGTCTGTCAACGATAATCTCCAGATGGAGCTCACCCATACCGGCGATAATGGTCTGTCCGGTCTCGGTATTCGTATGTGCACGGAAGGTGGGATCCTCCTCTGCGAGCTTTGCAAGCGCTTCGCCCATCTTGCCCTGTCCTGCCTTGGTCTTGGGCTCTATCGCAAGCTCGATAACGGGCTCCGGGAACTCCATGGACTCAAGGATTACGGGGTGCTGCTCGTCACAAATAGTATCTCCTGTTGCGGTAAACTTAAAGCCTACTGCCGCTGCGATATCGCCGGAATACACCTTGTCGAGCTCAGCTCTCTTGTTTGCGTGCATCTGCAGGATACGTCCCACTCTCTCTTTCTTGTCCTTTGTGGCATTGAGCACATAGGAGCCGGAATTAAGAGTACCGGAGTACACTCTTATGAATGCAAGCTTTCCTACGAAGGGGTCAGCCATAATCTTGAATGCAAGTGCGGAGAAGGGCTCCTCATCGGAGGAGTGTCTCTCAACCTCATTACCCTCAAGGTCGGTACCCTTTATCGCAGGGATATCAGTAGGTGCGGGCATATACTCAAGGACTGCGTCCAAAAGCTTCTGCACACCCTTATTTCTGTATGCCGAACCGCAGCATACGGGAATGGCAGTACACTCACAGGTAGCCTTTCTGAGAGCCTTCTTCATATCCTCAACGGAAGGCTCCTCGCCCTCTAGGTACTGCATCATAAGGTCATCATCAAGCTCACAGATTTTCTCGATAAGCTCGGTTCTGTAGAGCTCTGCGTCGTCCTTCATATCTCCGAGGTCATCGGTAACGGTAATGTCGTCACCCTTGTCATCATTGTAGATATAAGCCTTCATCTCGAAAAGGTCGATGATTCCTTTGAAATCATCCTCCTTGCCGATGGGAAGCTGAAGAACTATAGCGTTTTTGCCGAGTCTGGTTCTGATCTGCTCGACTGCACCGTAGAAGTTTGCACCCAGGATATCCATCTTGTTGATGAATGCCATACGGGGTACATTGTAGGTGTCAGCCTGACGCCATACATTCTCAGACTGGGGCTCAACTCCGCCCTTTGCGCAGAAAACGCCTACTGCGCCGTCCAGTACACGAAGGGAACGCTCTACCTCGACGGTAAAGTCAACGTGTCCGGGGGTATCAATGATATTGATACGGTGCTCCAACGCGCCGGGTGCGGGCTTTGTCTCTTTCTCCAAAGTCCAGTGGCAGGTTGTAGCTGCGGAAGTGATGGTTATACCTCTCTCCTGCTCCTGCTCCATCCAGTCCATGGTAGCGGTGCCCTCGTGGGTATCTCCAATCTTGTAATTTATACCGGTATAATAGAGGATACGCTCGGTAAGAGTGGTCTTGCCGGCATCGATATGTGCCATTATTCCGATATTTCTGGTCCGCTCAAGCGGATATTCTCTTCCAGCCACGTTCATTTCCTCCTGTTAGAATCTGTAATGTGCAAAAGCCTTGTTTGCCTCTGCCATCTTGTGCATATCTTCTTTTCTCTTTACAGCGGAACCGGAATTGTTCGCTGCATCGAGTATCTCTGCGGCAAGCTTGTCCACCATGGTCTTCTCGGAACGCTTACGTGAAAATGTTGTAAGCCATCTGAGACCAAGCGCCTGACGGCGGTCAGGGCGAACCTCGATGGGCACCTGATAGGTAGCTCCGCCGATTCTTCTTGCCTTAACCTCGAGCTGGGGCATGATATTGTTCATAGCCGTCTCGAATACTTCCAAAGCGGGCTTTCCCGCCTTTTCCTCTACCTGTGCGAATGCGCCGTATACAATCTTCTGGGCTACACCCTTCTTACCGTCCAACATTACGTTGTTGATAAGCTTGGTAACAACCTTTGAATTGTATAAAGGATCCGCCAGTACATCTCTTTTCTGAATATGTCCTTTTCTTGGCACGGTTTCTTCCCTCCTTATTCATTGATTGAATCTCTCATCGGTACTCACTTATGTTTCCCCAAGTGTTCGTGCGGAATTTATTTATTGCGAAACAAAGTCCAACACTTAATTCTCAGTTACGTTTAGTGGTACTACTTAAAGCCCTTACTTTGCGGCCTTAGGTCTCTTAGCACCGTACTTGGAGCGTGCCTGCTTGCGGTTTGCTACACCTGCGGTATCGAGAGTACCACGGATAATGTGGTATCTGGTACCGGGAAGGTCTTTAACTCTTCCGCCTCTGATAAGAACAACACTGTGCTCCTGAAGATTGTGACCTTCTCCGGGAATGTAGCTTGTAACCTCGATTCCGTTTGAAAGACGTACTCTGGCAATCTTTCTGAGTGCTGAGTTAGGCTTCTTAGGGGTTGCGGTCTTCACTGCGGTGCAGACGCCACGCTTCTGGGGAGAAGCCACGTCGGTTGCTCTCTTGTGAAGAGAGTTGTAACCCTTCTGAAGTGCGGGCGCTGTGGACTTCTTTGTAGAAGTTTCACGTCCCTTTCTGACTAACTGGTTAAATGTCGGCATTTCGTTTCACCTCACTTTCTTCTAATTATAATAAGCAATACAAAAGTAAGCGCACTTTTACGCACGCTTACTTATTGTAAATGCTTGATTTTGCGTTGTCAAGTATTTTCTTTTATTCTTTTTCTGCGGATATATATCTTTTCAGGGCATCCTGCCAGTCCGGAAGTCTCTCAAAGCCGTTCTCAGAAAGCTTTTCCTTGCTTAGTCTCGAATTGAGAGGTCTTTTTGCCTTCGCAGCATACTCGGCGCTGGACACCGGCTTTACGGTAATATCTATGCCTGCCTCCTTGAATATTGCGCAGGCAAATTCATACCAGGAGCAGATTCCTTCGTTTGTCGCATGGTATATGCCGTATTTGTCAGTCTGTACCATATCTACCAGAAGTCCCGCCAAATCATAGGTATAGGTGGGGGAGCCTATCTGGTCTGAAACCACCGTAAGAGAATCCTTTGTCTCTGCGAGCTTAAGCATGGTCTTTATGAAATTCTTGCCGTTTTTGCCAAACGCCCATGAGATACGTACAATAAAGTACTTGTCCAGCGTATTCTGCACCGCAAGCTCTCCCTCATACTTGGTCTGACCATACACCGAATTCGGAGCCCTTAAATCGTCCGGCTCCCAAAATTTATCGCCCTCGCCGTTAAAGACATAGTCAGTACTTATGTAAACCATTTTGATATCCAGACCCTTGCAAACATTGGCGACATTCTGAGTTCCGTCCCGATTTATCCTTCGGCACAGCTCCTCATTGTCCTCCGCAGCATCCACCGCCGTATACGCCGCACAATGTATGACTGCATCCGGATTTTCCCCGGATATGACACGGTTCACGCTCTCCGCATCCGTGATATCCATATCCTCTATATCTACCCCTACGGCTCTGATACCACGCTTCTCAAGCTCATGCATAACATCATAGCCCAACTGTCCCTTTACACCTGTGACCAAGACTTTCATGCTTTTCTTTTCCCTTAATTTAACTTAAGGGAGCCACACGCTTATGTGTATGACTCCCATACCTTTAGTTTCTGTTCAAGCCTTACTCGTCAGCCGTAACCTTTTCTTCCTCTGCCGCTTCGGGAGCGCTGTCCTCTTCCGTCTCATCTCCGCCGAAATCAATGGTTCTCTTTATATCGGTGGAAAGAGGCGTATTGCGGTATCTCTTCATACCTGTACCTGCAGGGATGAGCTTACCGATGATGACATTCTCCTTAAGTCCTACAAGAGGATCAACCTTACCCTTTATGGCAGCCTCCGTTAGCACCTTGGTGGTCTCCTGGAAGGATGCTGCGGAAAGGAAGGAATTGGTTGCAAGCGCAGCCTTTGTGATTCCCAAGATTATCTGCTTTCCGTCAGCAGGGGTCTTGCCCTCTGCCACAAGCTTTTCGTTCAATTCTTCATAGTCGATGACATCCACAAGGGTTCCGGGAAGATAATCGGAATCTCCCGCATCATCTATACGCACCTTCTTAAGCATCTGGCGTACAAGCACTTCTATATGCTTATCTGCTATATCAACGCCCTGAAGTCTGTATACCCTCTGTACCTCTCTCAAAAGATAATCCTGAACCGCACGGATTCCCTTTATCTTTAAGAGATCGTGAGGATTTACGGAACCGTCGGTAAGCTCGTCTCCTGCCTCCACCTTGACTCCGTCCGTGATCCTGTCGATAATTCTCGACCCGTAAGGTATGAGATAGCCCTTGCTCTCTCCGGTTTCCTCATTTGTGATCACAACCTCACGCTTCTTTTTGGTATCCCTGATCTCCACAGTACCGCCAAACTCGGCAATAATCGCAAGACCCTTGGGCTTTCTTGCCTCGAAGAGCTCCTCTACACGGGGAAGACCCTGCGTGATATTGTCTCCTGCAACACCGCCGGTGTGGAAAGTTCTCATGGTAAGCTGTGTACCAGGCTCGCCTATGGACTGGGCTGCGATGATACCTACTGCTTCGCCCTCCTGTACCGCCTCTCCGGTGGCCATATTTGCACCGTAACACTTTGCACAGATTCCTCTGTGGGAACGGCAGGTAAGGATGGTACGTATCTTTACGGAGCCCTCTACCTTCTCCTTCTCTTCGCCGTTTTCATCCGTATAGGATACAGTCATATCCTTTATGATCCTCTCTGCACGGCTTGGAGTAATCATGTGGTTTCTCTTTACTATGAGATTGCCCTTTTTGTCCTTTATATCCTCGCAGGATACACGTCCTGTGATTCTGTCCTGAAGGCTCTCTATCGTAGCCTTTCCGTCCATAAATGCGGACACTTCCATTCCGGGTATCTCGTCCTTGCCCTCTGCGCAATCCACATCGTGAATTATGAGCTCCTGAGACACGTCAACCATTCTTCTTGTAAGGTATCCGGAGTCCGCAGTACGAAGCGCCGTATCGGAAAGTCCCTTTCTTGCACCATGTGCGGAGAGGAAGTACTCCAAAACATCCAGCCCTTCACGGAAGTTCGACTTGATGGGAAGCTCGATGGTACGTCCGGTAGTATCCGCCATAAGTCCACGCATTCCGGCAAGCTGCTTAATCTGCTCGTTGGAACCACGGGCACCGGAATCAGACATCATGTGGATATTGTTGTACTTGTCGAGACCCTTAAGGAGCACGTCCTTAAGCTCGTCATCCGCATCGCCCCATGTGGAGATTACAGCCTTGTATCTCTCCTCATCTGTCATGAGACCTCTTCTGTAGTCTCTTGCAATCTTGTCAACCGTCTCCTGCGCACGGCTAAGTATCTCTTCCTTCTCCTTGGGCACTATCATGTCAGAGATGGATACAGTCATAGCTGCCTTTGTTGAGTATTTGTAGCCTATCGCCTTTACGTCGTCCAAAACCTCTGCGGTCTTTGATGCGCCGTGAGTATTTATAACCTTTTCAAGTATCTGCTTTAAGCCCTTCTTTCCAACATGGAAGTCAACCTCCAGCTTCAAAGCATTCTCCGGCACGCTTCTGTCCACGAAGCCAAGATCCTGAGGAAGAATCTCGTTAAAGATAAATCTTCCGAGGGTGGACTCTACATTGTCGGTTATCTCATTTCCATTCTCATCCCTGCCCTTCATGCGCACGGTAATCCTTGAATGCAGTGTGCATGCGCCATTCTCATAGGCAAGTATAGCCTCGTTCACACTTGAATAATGGTTACCCTCTCCCACGGAACCCTCTCTCTCCTGTGTGAGATAGTAGATTCCGAGTACCATATCCTGAGAAGGTACCGCAACGGGACCTCCGTCGGAGGGCTTTAAAAGGTTGTTGGGGGAAAGCAGCATAAATCTGCACTCCGCCTGTGCCTCTACTGAAAGAGGAAGGTGCACCGCCATCTGGTCTCCGTCGAAGTCAGCGTTGAATGCGGTACATACAAGTGGATGAAGCTTGATAGCCTTACCCTCCACAAGGATGGGCTCGAAAGCCTGTATTCCGAGTCTGTGAAGTGTGGGCGCACGGTTGAGCATTACAGGATGCTCTCTTATTACCTCTTCAAGCACATCCCATACCTGATTGTCCCAACGCTCCACAAGCTTCTTTGCGTTCTTTATATTCTGGCTGATGCCTCTGCCCACAAGCTCCTTCATAACAAAGGGCTTGAAAAGCTCCAATGCCATTTCCTTTGGAAGTCCGCACTGATAAATCTTTAACTCCGGACCTACAACGATAACGGAACGTCCGGAATAATCGACTCTCTTTCCCAGAAGGTTCTGACGGAAACGTCCGCCCTTACCCTTTAACATATCGGAGAGTGACTTAAGCGAACGGTTTCCGGGACCGGTAACGGGGCGTCCTCTTCTTCCGTTGTCTATGAGTGCGTCTACTGCCTCCTGAAGCATTCTCTTCTCGTTCCTCACGATAATATCGGGAGCACCGAGCTCGAGAAGCCTCTTAAGTCTGTTGTTTCTGTTTATTATTCTTCTGTATAAATCATTCAAATCAGATGTGGCGAATCTTCCGCCGTCCAGCTGCACCATTGCACGAAGATCGGGGGGAATTACCGGAAGCACGTCCATTATCATCCACTCGGGACGGTTTCCTGACTCCTTGAATGCCTCCACTACCTCGAGACGCTTGATTATTCTCGCTCTCTTCTGCCCGTTGGACTCCTTTAACTCTTCTCTTAAGCTTGCGGAATCCTCATCAAGGTCTATCTTCATCAAGAGCTCTTTTATTGCCTCTGCGCCCATTCCCACACGGAAACGGCTGCCGTAGGCCTCTCTTGCGTCCTGATACTCCTTTTCTGTGAGCACCTGCTTGATTTCAAGAGGCGAATCCGCAGGATCGAGCACAATATAGGATGCGAAATACAGCACCTTTTCAAGCACCCTCGGAGATAGGTCAAGGATGAGTCCCATCCTTGAAGGTATTCCCTTGAAATACCAGATATGGGATACGGGAGCCGCCAGCTCTATATGTCCCATACGCTCACGTCTTACGGAGGATTTGGTAACCTCAACACCGCAGCGGTCACACTTTACGCCCTTGAAACGTATCTTCTTATACTTTCCGCAATGACATTCCCAGTCCTTGCTGGGTCCGAATATTCTCTCACAGAAAAGACCGTCCTTCTCGGGCTTTAAGGTTCTGTAGTTGATGGTCTCGGGCTTTAGCACCTCCCCGTGGGACCACTCTCTTATCTTATCAGGAGATGCCAATCCTATGCGGATCGCATCAAAGCTGATAGGCTGATATACTTCATTCTTTTTATCTGACATTTGTGCACTTCCTTTCATTTGGCCAATGTGCCCGCTATTTACTCATTATCTGAGTCATCAAAGGAGTCTTCTGCAAGTTCCTCCGCAAAATCCTCTTCGGAAGCATCATAATAGGATTCCTCTTCCGCAGTGAATTCTCCATCCTCGGAGATCTCGCCCGTCTGGTAACCGGCTGCCGAAAGCTCTCTCGCCTCAACATTCCGGCTCTTTCTGTCTCCCTCTATCTCATAGCGATAGTCAGTATCGCCATAGTCGATATTTTCCTTGAGCTCAACCTCTGTATTGTCATCCTTAAGGACTCTCACATCCAGTCCCAGCGCCTGAAGCTCTTTAAGGAGAACCTTAAAGGACTCGGGGATTCCGGGCTCGGGGATATTGTCGCCCTTGATAATCGCCTCGTAGGTCTTCACACGTCCCACGATATCATCGGACTTGACGGTCAATATCTCCTGCAATGTGTAGGATGCGCCGTACGCCTCCAAAGCCCAAACCTCCATCTCTCCGAAACGCTGTCCGCCGAACTGGGCCTTACCGCCGAGCGGCTGCTGCGTAACGAGGGAGTACGGACCCGTGGAACGCGCATGGATCTTGTCGTCTACCAGATGGTGCAGCTTCAAATAGTGCATATGCCCGATTGTTACAGGGCTGTCAAAATATTCTCCTGTACGTCCGTCTCTCAAACGTACCTTACCGTCCTTTGAAATGGGAACACCCTTCCATAATTCTCTGTGTTCCCTGTGCTCCTCCAGATAATCAAATACCTCGGGAAGAAGCTCATCCTTGTGAAGACTCTCAAAGGTAGGAGCCTTCTTATCGTACTTTTCTCCGCTCTTTTCCGCTTCCGCCTTTGCCTCTGCGGCGTCGAAAGGAAGATTTACATAGTCATTTGCAAGCTCCAGCGTATCCGTTATATCACGCTCGTTAGCGCCGTCAAACACGGGTGTCGCCACATTGAAGCCCAGCGCTTTTGCCGCAAGGGACAGATGGATTTCCAGAACCTGTCCGATATTCATACGTGAAGGCACACCCAGAGGATTAAGCACGATGTCAAGGGGTCTTCCGTTGGGAAGATAGGGCATATCCTCCACGGGAAGCACACGGGATACAACACCCTTGTTTCCGTGACGTCCTGCCATCTTGTCTCCCACGGATATCTTTCTCTTCTGTGCGATATATATACGAACCGACATATTTACTCCGGGAGAGAGCTCGTCCGAATTCTCCCTGGTAAATACCTTTGCGTCCACAACAATACCATATTCTCCATGAGGAACCTTAAGGGAGGTATCCCTTACCTCTCTGGCCTTCTCTCCGAAGATCGCACGGAGCAGTCTCTCCTCAGCGGTAAGCTCTGTCTCTCCCTTGGGCGTAACCTTGCCCACAAGGATATCTCCTGCGCGAACCTCTGCGCCGATACGGATAATGCCTCTGTCGTCAAGATCCTTAAGTGCGTCTTCTCCGACACCGGGAACATCTCTTGTGATTTCCTCGGGTCCGAGCTTCGTATCTCTGGCCTCCGCCTCATACTCCTCCATATGGATAGAGGTGTACACATCCTCCTGAACGAGACGCTCCGAAAGAAGCACGGCGTCCTCGTAGTTGTAGCCCTCCCAGGTCATGAATCCGATAAGCGGATTCTTACCGAGAGCCAGCTCTCCGTTGTGAGTGGAGGGACCGTCTGCAATAGCCTGTCCCGCCTCTATATGGTCGCCCTTATTTACTATGGGCTTCTGGTTGTAGCAGTTTGACTGGTTGGAGCGGGAGAACTTCATCAACTTGTACTCCATCTTCTCCCCGTCATCCGCAGTAACCTTTATAAGACTTGCGGATACATAAGTAACCTTTCCGGGCTTTGTAGCGATGACGCACACGCCGGAGTCCTTTGCCGCCTTGGGCTCCATTCCTGTGCCGACAACGGGTTCGTCCGTTATCATAAGGGGCACCGCCTGACGCTGCATGTTCGAGCCCATTAGAGCACGGTTCGCATCATCATTCTGAAGGAAAGGTATAAGCGCCGTAGCAACGGAGAATACCATTCTGGGGGAGACATCCATGTAATCAAACATCTCCTTGGGATATTCCTGAGTTTCATCCTTGTAACGTCCGGAAACGGTATTTCTTACGAAATGTCCCTGCTCATCCAGCTGCTCGGAAGCCTGTGCAACATGATAATTGTCCTCCTCGTCAGCGGTCATATATACCACCTCGTCGGTAACAACCGGGTTCTTCGGGTCTGATTTGTCGATCTTTCTGTAGGGTGCCTCGACAAAGCCATATTCGTTTATCCTTGCATAGCTTGCAAGGGAGTTGATAAGTCCGATGTTGGGACCTTCGGGGGTCTCTATGGGACACATTCTTCCGTAATGGGAATAATGCACATCACGAACCTCGAATCCTGCACGGTCTCTGGACAGACCGCCGGGTCCCAATGCGGAAAGTCTTCTCTTGTGAGTAAGCTCTCCCAGAGGATTGTTCTGATCCATAAACTGTGACAGCTGTGAGGAGCCGAAAAACTCCTTGACCGCAGCGGTCACTGGTTTGATATTTATAAGCTTCTGTGGTGTAACCGCATCTGCGTCATGGGTAGTCATACGCTCCCTGACCACTCTCTCCATTCTGGAAAGACCAATGCGGTACTGATTCTGTAAAAGCTCGCCCACTGCACGGATACGACGGTTACCGAGGTGGTCAATATCGTCGTCATTTCCAAGGCTCCACTCAAGATGCATATTGTAATTGATGGAAGCAAACATATCCTCCTTCGTGATATGCTTGGGAACGAGCTCATGTACATTTCTCTTTATTGACTCAGTAAGTTTCTTGGGGTCATCTCCCACCTCGTCAAGAATCTGTCTGAGCACAGGATAGAATACCCTGTCCTTGATCCCGAAATCCTTGGGATTGCAGTCTACGAAATGGGATAAATCTACCATCATATTGGAAAGAACCTTTATGTTCCTCTCCTCGCCCTGAATCATTACACTCTCAACAGCGGAATCCTGAATTGTATCCGCTATTTCCATGGTAATCTTGTCCCCTGCGGAGGCAATGACTTCTCCGGTCAACGGATCGACCACATCCTCTGCGAGTATATGATTCCTGATCCGGTTCCTTAGGGCAAGCTTCTTATTAAACTTATATCTTCCCACCTTTGCAAGATCATAGCGGTGAGGGTCAAAGAACATAAGCCCAATGAGCTGCTCCGCACTCTCCACGGAGAGGGGCTCGCCGGGACGTATCTTTCTGTAGAGCTCCAGAAGGCCTTCCTGATAATTGGTGGCGGTATCCTTTGCAAGAGACGCCAAAATCTTCGGCTCTTCGCCGAATTTATCTATGATTTCCTCGTTGGTGCCGATGCCCATGGAACGGATAAATACAGTGATAGGCACCTTACGGGTTCTGTCTACGCGGACATAGAACACATCATTGGAATCCGTCTCATACTCAAGCCATGCACCCCTGTTGGGGATTACCTGACAGGAATAGAGGGTTTTTCCAAGCTTATCGTGTCCGATAGTATAATATATACCGGGTGAACGCACCAGCTGGCTTACGATAACACGTTCTGCGCCGTTTATAACGAAGGTTCCCGTCTCCGTCATAAGAGGAAGGTCTCCCATAAAGATCTCCTGCTCGGCAATCTCACCGGTTTCCTTGTCCCTAAGGCGAACCTTGACGCTCAAGGGAGCTGCATATGTCGCATCTCTCTCCTTGCACTCTTCGATCGTGTACTTAACCTTGTTTCTGCAAAGCTCAAAATCGACGAAATCGAGGCTAAGCGTTCCGCTGTAGTCTGCAATAGGGGAGATGTCATCGAAAACCTCTTTAAGTCCCTCATCCAGAAACCACTGGTAGGAATCCTTCTGAACCTCAATGAGGTTGGGCATTTCGAGGACTTCCTTCTGTCTCGCATAGCTCATTCTGGCTATGGCGCCTTTGCCTTCGATTGGGCGTATTCTGTTCTTTTCCATAGAAAATTCACCCCGTTCTTTCTTCTTTAATTGTATGCGCAAAAGGGCATAAGAATAGCCCTCCGCACAATAGTGCATCATCCATAGTATCACAAAAAAAACAGACAGTCAAGAAAAATTTAATAAAACTTTTCGACTGCCTGCTTTTATAATATTCAAGTTGGCATTTGCGAAGCAAATGTCGATGTATCTAGAAACTCTTTGCGAAGAAGCCTCTGCTTCAAGCAAGTAGAGTTTCTTGATATATTATTTAAGGTTTACCTTCGCTCCGACTTCCTCGAGCTTCTTCTTGAGCTCCTCAGCCTCATCCTTGGATGCGCCCTCCTTTACAACCTTGGGTGCTCCGTCTACAAGATCCTTAGCTTCCTTAAGTCCGAGACCGGTAATCTCTCTGACAACCTTGATAACCTTAACCTTCTCTGCGCCTGCCTCAGCGAGCTCTACATCGAACTCATCCTTCTCCTCAGCGCCGCCTGCTGCTGCACCTGCGCCTGCTGCCGCTACAACAACGCCTGCTGCCGCAGATACGCCGAACTTCTCCTCACATGCCTTTACAAGGTCATTTAACTCTAATACGCTAAGCTCTTCGATAGCGCTGATGATCTCATCGATTGATAACTTTGCCATTTTATTTTCCTCCTGAAATATTGTTTATTCTGCTGCCGGTGCAGCTTCGCCGTTTTCTTCCTTCTTCTCCGCAATCTGCTTTACAACACGAGCGAAGTTTGTAACAGGTGACTGGATGCTTCCAAGGAGCTTTGAAAGAAGCTCGTCCCTTGAAGGGATGGAAGCGATGGTACCGATGCCCTTTGCATCATATACCGTGCCCTCAACAACGCCTGCCTTAATCTCCAGCTTGTCCGCAGTCTTTGCGAAGTTTGCGAGAACTCTTGCGGGAGCGGTGGCATCATCCTTGGATACTGCGAGAGCTGTAGGACCTTCCAGATACTTTGTGAGTTCCTCGTACTCAGTACCCTTGAAGGCGAAATTAAGGAAGGTGTTCTTATATACCTTGTATATAACATTTGCCTGTCTTAAGTTCCTTCTAAGCTCGGTATCCTGCGCAACGGTAAGTCCTCTGTGGTCAACGAGCACTACCGACTGCGCATCCTTGATGCTCTCGGAAATCTCGTCCACGATAGGCTTTTTAATCTCTACCTTTGCCATTTACTTTTCCTCCTTCTTTAATATTTGTGCCGAAAGGAGCTTTATAAAGAAAGCCTCCCCGAAAACAGGGAGGCTCAAAGTCTTAATCAAAACTCTCATCCTCGGCAGGAAAGCTTTCGTTTACCCCTTTCGGGTCCTGCTGTCTTCGGCTTGCCGCTTAAGCGACCATATGATAAGCTATCATATTTTCAATTATTCGTCAAGAGCTTTAGTACTTTGCTGTAGAAACTCTCACTCCGGGACCCATAGTGCTGGAAAGGGTAATGCTCTTTAAATACTGACCCTTTAATGCACTGGGCTTTGCCTTTATGATTGCTTCCATGAGTGCGTCGTAATTTGCCTTGAGTGCCTCCTCTGTAAAGGAAGCCTTGCCTACAGGCACATGTACGATGTTAGCCTTGTCAAGCCTGTACTCAATCTTACCTGCCTTGATGTCAGCCACAGCCTTTGCCACATCCATGGTAACCGTTCCCGCCTTGGGGTTAGGCATAAGTCCCTTGGGACCCAAAACCTTACCGAGACGTCCTACAACACCCATCATATCGGGGGTAGCAACTACTACGTCAAAATCAAGCCATCCTTCGTTCTGAATCTTAGGAATGAGCTCCTCGCCGCCTACATGATCTGCTCCTGCCTTCTCAGCCTCTGTAAGCTTGTCGCCCTTTGCAAACACCAAGACTCTGACAGTCTTACCGGTTCCGTTGGGAAGCACAACAGCGCCTCTAATCTGCTGTTCTGCGTGACGGCCGTCACATCCGGTTCTTATATGAAGCTCAATAGTCTCATCAAACTTTGCCGATGCAGTCTTCTTGACCAATGCCACTGCCTCTTCGGGCTCATAGTAAGTTGCACGGTCTACAAGCTTAGCTGCCTCTGCGTATTTCTTTCCGTGTTTCATCCTTATATCCTCCTATTCGCCTTATTCTTCGACTGTGATACCCATGCTTCTCGCAGTACCTGCGATCATGGACATAGCCGCCTCAAGTGATGCTGCGTTCAAATCAGGCATCTTCTTCTCGGCAATCTCCTGCAGCTTCGCCTTGGAAATGGTCGCAACCTTTGTCTTGTTGGGCACGCCAGAACCTGACTTAATGTTGCAGGCCTTCTTAAGAAGTACTGCTGCGGGGGGAGTCTTTGTGATGAAGCTGAAAGACCTGTCTGCATATACTGTGATGACTACAGGAATCAGGACATCTCCCTGATCTGCGGTCTTTGCGTTGAACTGCTTAGTGAATTCAACGATGTTGACGCCGTGCTGACCCAATGCGGGACCAACGGGCGGAGCCGGTGTTGCTTTGCCGGCAGGAATCTGTAACTTGATGTATCCTTCTACTTTTTTTGCCATTTTGGCACCTCCTTGTGGTATTTTGGCGAGTGCTTTCACATTAAATATGAATGCTCTCTCCCACTTTTTGCCTCTGAAAACCCTAAAGCCTTCATATATATTATAGGATCACTCCTCTAATATCTATCGCATTCTTCTTACTTCCGCAAAGCTTATCTCCACGGGAGTTTCTCTTCCAAAGAGTTCGACAGTAATTGTGGCCACCTGCTTGTTGTAATCTATCTTTGAAACCTTGCTGATGGTATCCTTCCATACGCCTGCCACAGCCACAACAGTATCGCCCTCCACGAAATCAATGGATACGTTCTCCGTCTTTATGCCGAGGGGCTTCATATCCGTCTCGGAAAGGGGAACCGGCTTGCTTCCGGGACCCACGAAACCCGTAACACCTCTGGTGTTCCTTACCACATACCAGGTTTCGTCGTTCATTATCATATTGACAAGCACATATCCGGGGAACATTTTTCTGGAGACAGGCTTTTTCTTGCCGTCCTTAAGCTCTATAACATCCTCCATGGGAACCCTGACTTCAATGATCTTGTCGGCGAGATCCCTGTTATTTTCAATGGTCTTGTCTATATTAGCCTTAACCTTATTCTCATAACCCGAATAGGTGTGTACTACGTACCACTTTGCCTCTTCCATAGGATAAACCTCACTTTATAATGATGTTAAGAAGTTTACGCCAAACTGGATGAAATAATCCAGTACTGCGATTATCACTCCGACTACCACTGAAATCGCCACCACGGCGATGGACTGCTTTACAGTAGCCTGCCTGTCGGGCCATGTAACCTTTTTAAACTCGGCCTTGACCCCCTCAAAAAAACCTATTCCGGATTTCTTTCCTGTAGAATCAGCCATTACTTGGTCTCCTTATGAAGCGTGTGTCTCTTGCAAAAACGACAATACTTCTTGATCTCCATCCTGTCGGGCTGGTTCTTCTTCTCCTTTGTCGTATTGTAGTTACGCTGTTTGCACTCTGTGCAAGCTAAAGTGATCTTTGTACGCATCTTACATTCCTCCAAATGTTTTTACAGCATAAAAAAAAGAGCTTTTCCTCTCGTTTGATAAATGTAGCATAGTAGCGGTGCCGTGTCAAGAAAAATTTTATATTGAAAATTTTATATTTCATAGTTCTGAATCATTATAGGTCTTCCCGACGCCTCGTAGAGACTCTTGATGAGCCCTTCATCCCCGTAATATGCATCTGCCAGAGCCAAAGCCCTGCTAATATTCCCCGTTTCATCATATATTCCAAAGCCCCCGGCCTTGTATTCCTCTATAAGTCTGCGATATCCCCCCGTAAGCTCAGGCACCTGGGAATTTATCTGCCAAAATTCCTCCTTTTCAAAGTCAGTGGGGAACCACCAGAGCACCACGCCCTCCGCTTCCCTTAATATATCCAAATTCCTCTTAAGCTTGCCAAGAAAATCCGTGGGATGTACAAGCACCGACACAGCCGAGGTGTGATAGAGCAGAATTTTTTTGCCTGCTATAAGCTTCCTCCACTCTTTTGGGAGAGACTCTATATAGCTTTCCTTCATCCTCTTCCTCTCGTCCTCCCCCGTATCCTTACCGAATATCTGAATCTCCGCCCTTTCTCCCTTTGCAGGATCCACCCCCTGCTTGCCGCATATATCCAGATAATCAGCGGTCTCGCCCATTACTCTCGCCTGACTCTTATAAAAGGGATATTCATGCACAGAGGCAAATTTAACCGGTGTATTATAATCTGCGCCGAATCTTACCCGCAGGACAGAGTCGTATTCGACAGGCACAGCTATCTCAGTTACCTCAAATGGAACATTTATCGTCCTTTCGACCCACTCCTTCCTTCTGTTGGAAGTATTGTCCCTTTCCGTATAGGCTCTGTGAGGTGCATAGTCCACCATGTCCGCCTCTTTTTCCGGACACATCATTGCGAACCTGTCCGCCGCAAGGCACAGTTCATTTCTCAGAGGCCTGTCCTCATCTATGCGGGCATCCCCGCCGAGGAAGCTTTTCATGTAGCCCTTTAATATTTCCACGTTTGAATAGAATTTTTCCGCCTCGGTCTCATCCACGGCCTCGTTATTGATAAAGGAATTTTCCAGCTTAACGCAGGTCTGCACCAGAGAGTATGCAAAGGTGTAGAGTCTCCGCTGGGTCATATTCTTCTCCTCGTCCCTGTATATATAGTCCATCGGAAAAATATCTATACCTATTATATATGGACTTCCGTAATATTCCCGCATTCTGTTTTCATCCCATTCGAAGCGCTCCGACCTGCTGTTCGTTACATTCAGATGAAACTGGTGGTATGTATCGGAGGTATAGATGCTGAGGACATTCAGACTGTCCGGAAGCTCGTCAATATGCTTTAAGAATTCCATCATATGCGTTCTCGGCATAGATATATCTATGTCGTCATCCCAAGGAATAAAGCCCCTATGCCTGATGGCACCGAGAAGAGTGCCAAAATCCGCATAATATATAAGGTTATATTTTTGAAATATAACCTTAAGCTCATCAAGGATTTTCTGCTGTGCGGCAAAAACACGCTTCATTATCCCCGATACCGCAAAGCCGTCCCTTATCTCCTCTTTAAAATAATCCTCCGGAAATTGCAGCAATCTTCCTACTCCTTAAAAATATCCGGTATGTCAAAGCCGTTGTCCGTAAATCCCCTGTGGAGTATCTCCATCTGGTTCTTGTAGAATGGATAGCCGTGGGCCGCCCAATGCGCCGGAGTTCTCCAGTCGCCGAAATGGTTGTCCAATACCTTTTCGTATTCTGCGGGAACAGGAATCTTTATGTTCTCAAAATCCAGATATACAGGCTTGCCGAACCATTCCTTTCTGAAGCGCTCGTGATCATATGACCAATCCGCCCTGTTGGGAATATTTGATATAAAGTCGGCATCCTCTTCTCCATACATCCCCATTATAGCATCACACAGGCAGATAAGCTGCTGCCCCATGGGCATGGATTCATCGAATCCGTAGTTTATTCCGTCCATAAGCTCTGCCATCAGGCGCTTTCTCTCTTCCTCCGACATATTGTCCTTATCCCACTCATCCCCAAGAGTATAGGCGACTGATGCCAGTCTGTCCTGTTTGTCCTCAAGCTCCCTGTCTCTCGGAAGATAATCCAGCGTAAAAACATCCACACGGAGGTTAAAGGGACATCCGTGGTATTTCAAAAGCCTCTCCTGCGAAAGATCCATGCTCCTGCCATTCACAAGTGTAAAAACCAGATTATTGTAGGAAGGCTCCACATAGGGTGTGATGAATTCCAGACCAAGCCCATCATATACCTCCTTCGGTATACTCATAAGCTTCATGACATCCTCTCGCTTCATCCACACGTCAATATCGTCATCCCAAGGCACAAACCCCTTATGGCGCACTGCCCCGAGAAGTGTTCCGTAGGCGGCATAATATGTAAGCCCATACACCTTGCACAGACTGTCCAACATCATGAGAATCTCCATCTCTCCCGCCCATGCTCTCTTCATCATCGGCGGAACATAGAAATCCTCCCTGTATTCTCCCTTAAAAAAACTGTCGTCAAAGTGCATGCTTTACCTCGTTTCTGCATAATTCTAGCATAAAAATTTAGTGTTTACAAGACTGCGAAACCTTGCTAATATTTACATATGATTAATTTTCCGGAAGGTTATTTCAAAAAGGAAACAAAGTGGGACTTCTCTGTGGGAGAGGTCATGAAGAGAGTCTGGGCGGCACAGCTGGAGGTGCTTATGCACGTTGCCGAAATATGCGAACGCCACTCTCTCACTTATTATATTTTCTGGGGTTCCCTCATAGGTGCCGCAAGACACCACGGTTTCATTCCTTGGGATGACGATCTTGATATAGCAATGCTTCAGGATGATTACAAAAAGCTCCTGGAATATGCAAAAGATGAGCTTCCTCCCGAGTACAGGGTTTTCAATATCTACACCGACGAAAACTGGGATCAAAGCTTTTCCCGCATAATAAACAACGGAGTACATACCGATATTTCGCCGGAGCATCTTTCCAAAAACCATAATTGCCCTTGGCTTGTGGGAATAGATTTATTTCCCTTAAGCTTTTATCCCCGGGATGATGACTTTGCCGGGCAGATAGAAATGGTTCACAGACTGATGAATTCAGTCCGTGGTAATATTGATGAATTCTACTCCGAAAACCCTTCCGGTGCCATGGAAATATTGGGAGAAATCGAAGGCTTTACCGGATATCATTTTGATTTTACGAGATCCCTCAAAAACCAGCTTTTCATTTTGGAGGATAGTGTTGCAAATCTTGCTACAAGGGAAGAGAGCGATTATATCATCCCCTACACACTCTACTATGAATATGGAAAGCACAAGTTTCTTCTGGAGGATATGGAGCCTATCCATTGGGATTTTGAGGGACTTGACGTGACTATACCAAAGGGCTATGACAGGATACTCCGTACCTGCTTTGGAGACTATATGATTCCAATCCGGGGTACTGCATCACATGATTATCCATATTTCAGAGATCAGGCTGAAAAGCTTGGGCTTACAGTAGATCAGAACGATGTCCTCTATAAACAGCATTCTGACAGTTTGCGGATAACGCTTCCTTCTGAGTCCTCCCCTTTGGATATCTCCTCTGAAACAGCCAAGAGTCTGCTTCCTGCCAAATGGTACGACAAACTGTTCTATACCAAGGATGGGGACTTACATCGCAAAAAGGTGCTTCTCTATCAGACCTCAGCCAGCGGAGTGATCATCAATTCAGGTTATTTTTCTGAAAAACTTAAATCAAATTTTGAAGTATTCAGAAATTCTCAGGATGACATTGTGGTCTGGTGGATCCCCACCTCCTTTGACGATGAACGATTCAGAGGCATAAACTGTCAGATTCCGGATCTTGTACGTGAATATCCGGCTCTGGTTCAAGAATATATTGACGGAGATATAGGAATCTATGATGTGTCCGGTGACGTCTCCAGAGCCCTCAGATTTGCCGATGCCTTCTACGGCGATGAAGGCTTTATAAAGGGGCTGTTTGAAAAGACCGGCAGACCCATAATGATACAAAATTATGAGATAACAATGTTATAATCCTGTATCATTATAGGTTTTCCAGTTTCCTTGTAGCTGTCCGTGAGAAGTCCCTCATCCCCATATAGGCAGTCGCTCATTTCTATGGCTCTCTGATAATCTCCGGATTCGTCCAAAAGAATCCCTCTGTCTGAAACCTCTCCGCATTCCTTGAAAAAATCTCTGTATCTTTTGTAAAAAGCTGGAAACATAATATTGAACAGGTGCTTTTCTTCGGAGGTCATTCCGCAGGGAAACCACCATAACGCCACGTCCTCATTATCCTCCAATAGTTTAAATACCTCGGCAAGCTTCTCCGTAACCCTCTCGCTGTGCATCATATATCCGGAAACAGTAGTGTAATAAAGAAGCTTCTTTTTATCCTTATTTCTGCCAAGCCACTCCTTAACCCTTTCTTCCTTCTCTTCCCTGCCTTTATCATTCCTTATCTCCAAAAGATATTCCTTCTCCAGATGCTTTCCCAAAAGGAGTATTGAATTCTTAAAAAAAGGATATTCGTGTGCCCCGGAGAATTTTACCGGAGTCATATAATCTCCGAATACCGTGCGGAGAATATCGTCATACCGTGCCGGAGCCTTTACTATGATGTGCTCAAACGGCATATCTATCATATTCTCCAGATATTCCTTCTTAAATCTAAGTCCTCTTTCAATATATAACGGAAACGGCACAAAATATTCACTTTCCTCCGGCGTATAGATACGGCATATCTGGTCATATACTATCTGAAGCTGGGAAAAAATCCTCCTTTCAGAGTTAAACTCATATCCTGTGGCGTTTTCGATTTCAACAAGCCTCTGCGTCAACACGATGAGCATATTATCATACTTTTCGGTTCCTGGAGCCTCTGCCTCCACAAGCTTCGCATATGTGGCGCACTCCGCCACACTCTTTAAAAGCTCCTCCTGTACCCTTGCCTCCTCCGGATCCGATGGCAGACTATAGAGCGGAAATACATCCAGCCCCATTCCAAAGGGGCAGCCATGCCACCTTTCCAGTCCCTCTTCCGTGAAATCTACGCCTTCACTGCTCACAATCCTGGTAAAATAGTTGTCCCAGTCATCCGAGGTATATGTGTTGTTGATCTTATACATATCATGGGGCAGCTCCTCCGCCGCATACCGGAGGAAGCGAACGTAATCCTCTCCCTTCATGGCTATGTCGAGGTCGTCATCCCAGGGTATGAAGCCCTTGTGACGTACGGTTCCGATCAAGGAACCCCAGTATATGAACCAGCCGATGCTATGCCTTTTACATATCTCCATAACATCCCACAACACCTGCAGCTGCGCAGCCCAGGCATGCTTCATCATCTCATTTACTTTAAAATCCCAGCGCTCCTCCTCTTCGAAAAAGCTTTCGGGGAAAGACAGTCTGCTCACTTTTTTCTTGTGTCCTTGTATTTATTATATTAGAATAATAACAGAGGTTTATTATATGCGCAAAGTTTTTTTTATGGAATATAGGACATACGGAAACGAGGATATGTTTGAGGCCTATGAACGGCTCGGAACAGAGGTTTTTCGCTATACCCCCGGAGAATACGGCGGCGAGACAGACCTGACCCTACGGGATCCGGATTACGAATCTGCTCTTTCCGAGGCAATAAGCACATTTTCCCCTGATTATGTTTTTTCCTTTAACTATCAGCCCGTTGTTTCCGCAGTCTGCGAGACCTTGCACACGCCATACGTATCATGGGTATATGACAATCCTGTCGTTCTTTTATACAATTATACCTTGGCAAATCAATGTAACCGCATATTTATATTTGACTCCAGTCAGGCTGACGAATTTATTTCGGGAGGAATCAAAAATGTGCACTATCTTCCCCTTGCCGCAAATACCAACAGGCTTGAGAGGATGACAGGCTCCGGAAACATTCCCCGTAGGGAGCTGCTTCCAAATGGAGATATCAGCTTCATCGGCGCCATGTACACCGAAGCCCACAATTTCTATGACCGCATGTCTTCACTTCCCGATTATGCCAGAGGCTATCTGGAGGCTATAATGGCTGCGCAGCATAATATTTACGGAGCCGATATCATCACAGGACTATTAAGTGATGATATAATGGATGCCATGGAGGCGGAGCTGCATATAAAGCCCTCTCCTACCGGAACGGAACAGAGGAGCTACCGGTATTCAAACTATGTCCTTGCAAGAAAGCTTACCGGGATGGAGCGCACAGAATATATTGAGGGACTTGCAAAGCATTACAAGGTTGACCTCTATACAAAGGAGACTGAGCTTAGTCTTTACGGAGTGCTGAACCACGGTCCCGTGGATTATTATGACACGGCTCCATATATATATAACTTATCGAAGATCAACCTGAATATCTCCCTGCGGAGCATCCACAATGGAATCCCTCTGCGGGCCTTTGACATTATGGGAGCCGGCGGATTCCTTCTGACGAATTACCAATCTGATTTTGAGGGCATTTTTGATTCAGGAGTGCATTATGACTATTATGACAGCTTCAATAGTCTCATGGAAAGAACGGAATATTATCTGAGCCACGAGGCGGAGCGCAGAGAGATAGCTGCGCAGGGTCACAACGAGGTAAAGTCCCGTCACACATATATACACAGGATAAGGGAGATGGAGGAGTTTCTCTAGCTTATCATTTCAATTATCTCTTCTGCACGCCTATCCCATGTATCATTTACTATTGCATAGTCATAACCTGCTTTTGCAATTTTCGTACGGCTTTCGTCATCTGAAAGAAGCTGTTTTATAATACTCGGAAGCCTTTCAAGCTCCGTCAGCGAGTATAATGCTATATTTTCCTGATCGCTGAAATGCTCTTTAATATATTTCGTCCCGTCTGTCAGACAAACTGCCCCGGCCAGCATTGAATTCACAATACGCTCCGTCATTCCGTCCTTGTGCCATGCCATTATATTCAGGCTTATTTTTGCCTTTGAAAGCTCACCAATCATATTTTTTGCTGATATTTCCTCATGTATTATAAGTTTGTCAGAAGCTTTGCCGTCATAGGCTCTCCAGCTGTTCCCATACACATGGACAGGCAAGTCCGCCTCCAGCACCTTCTCAATTATCTTTTTTCTGTACAAGCTCACTATTTTTCTATATACAGGTGTCATTTTAGAATATACATCCATTCTGTTCCTTTGCCTCCCGGAAATGCCTCCGTCATCCATGAATCTGTCAGTAGCTTCGACAAAGGACAATTCTGGATTTACCATTATATAGGAGAGTAGCTCGTTCATATCATCATCAAGAGCTATTTCTCCGTAATCCTTATAGCTTCCAAGGAATACGACATCGTATTCCCGATTGTGATAGTCCGGCTCTTTAGTCACTTCTCCTCCCGGATATACATGCAGAGCGTTTTTTACGTTGCAATATTTATTCACAAATCCTGCGTAATCCCCATCCTGAAACAACAGATAATAGTCTTCATCAAGCCCTTCAAACATCCGGTCAAAGAATACAGGATTATCAAACCAAAATTGTATCTTAGGTGTTGGAATATTTTTAAAAAAATTTTTATAAAGCACAGGAGCCTGAAAACCGATGACAGCCTTAAGCACTCTGTTATCTATGTCCTCAATTCCGTTATATGGCATATATCTGCCATCCGTTATCATTACCCTCTCTCCGCACCTGACCAATGCATCCGCAAGGCAATCTGCGAAATAATGAAGAACTCCATAACAGGTCTCATCCCCCGCAATTATAAATATTGGAGCCTTCAACCGTTCATACTTGCCAAAATATCCGTTATCTTCACTGAATTTCTTGAAATGTTCCATAAATTCATTCAGCTTTCCCCTATCCGCCAGCTTATTTACAATACTATTTAATATTTCTCCATAGTGCGGATCTCTTCCTGCCCCTATGCCATATTTACAGCATATAAACGCTATTTCTTTTATATTGCCTACATCCAAAGCTTCTCTCGCATCTTCTTCGAACATTTTTCTTGCCAATGTGTTCCTTTCAATCGTATAATCAAAATATGAATGCAATACTTTATCGCTACAACAGCATATGTGAGCCTGATATCATTATAACATTTGAACGTTTAGGACTCAATGTAATTGAAATAAAAGAAGAGATGACTAATAAAAAAATCTCTGCATCAGAGCGGATAAAGCTTGTGTCGGAGTCTATATCTGCCTATAATCCTCTCTTTGTTTTCAGCATTAATTTTTTCCCGGGTATTGCGGATGTGTGCAATATTACCCACGTTACTTATATCAGCTGGAGTGTCGACTCTCCTGTCACAGAGTATTTTTCCACCTCGATACTTCACAGCACTAATCGTATTTTCCTTTTTGATAGGGCTCAATATGAACGCTTTCACAAATATAATCCACAATGCATATACCATATGCCTCTGGCATCCGCCACAGAACGTTTTGACAAAACTATAGCTGAAATTACCCCATCGGACAGATCCCGATTTTCTCATGATATTTGCTTTGTTGGATCTTTATACTCAGAACGTAACCCGCTTAAAGGAATAGAGCTTTCTGACTACAATGCAGGGTTCATAGATGCACTGGTAAACGCTCAATTTTTGATAATAGGTCACTGTTTTACTGAATCAGCCATTACTGAGGCCTGCATAGATGAGCTTAAACGTCTTTTCTCCACTAAATTTACATATTCCGATACGGTGGAAAATCCCGACAGATACATAGCTGCACATTCCATAATAAATTATGATATCGCAGAATATGAAAGAACACTTACACTGAATACTCTTGCTGAATATTTTGATGTCACACTATATACAAAAAGCGACAGATCGCCGCTTTCATCCAAAGTGAAAGTCCCCTCTGATGCTGATACCCTTACAGAGATGCCAAAAATTTTTTATTTGAGCAAAATAAATCTGAATATGACATTGCGTTCGATCCAAAAGGGATTACCTTTACGAATATTTGATATTTTAGGGTGCGGTGGCTTTTTAATGACAAATTATCAGGATGAACTTAATGACTACTTTGAAATCGGAAAAGATCTGGAAGCGTATTCCTCCTTTCCTGAGTTGGTGGACAAATGTGATTATTACCTTTCACATGATAGTGTGCGCAATCAAATACGCAGAAGCGGATATGAAAAGGTAAAGCACCAGCATACTTACTACCATCGGCTGGCAAGGATCATAAGAAAATGTACAGATAACATACAGGGAGAATAAAATGTCCAAAAACAATATTTCCATATGTGTCATATCCAAAAATGAAGAAAAGAATATCGGGCGTTTTCTTTCGGCAGCTTCTCAGCTTAATGCCGAAATAGTATTGGTAGATACAGGTTCTACTGATAATACGATAAAAATTGCAAAAAACTCGGAGGCAAAAATATACAGCTTTGATTGGGTGGATGATTTTTCGGCTGCACGAAATTATTCTATAAAAAAAGCCTCTAACGATACTGTACTCATATTGGATTGCGATGAATTTGTTTTAGAAGCCGACACTGATGAAATATGCAGGCTTGCCCAAGAGAACGCAGATAAAATAGGGCTGTTTAAGCTGATAAATCTGTTGGAACTTGATTCCCGCAGGGGAGCATATACCAATACTATCGCACGGATGTTCAACAGACGGTACTACCATTATGAGGGACGTATACATGAGCAGATTAAGCCTATACATAAAACCTCCGACGATGCCCTATCAGGGTATATACTTCCTCTTACCGTTGAGCACATAGGATATGCCCTTTCAAAAGAAAAAATGTCTGATAAGCATAAAAGAAATCTTGACTTACTCCTTGAAGAGATCCAAAAAAATCCGAATGATCCTTATATTAACTTTCAGATAGGTCAGGAATATTATAATCATGAAAAATATGAAGAAGCACTTCCATATTATGAGCATGTTATAAAAAACTCAAAGCTTACTCCCGGTCAGGAATATCATCGATTGACAGTTATGGCATATGGTGATTGTCTGCTTCATCTCAATAAAATAGAAGAGTCAAAGGTATTGGATATTTATTTAAAAGATTTCGGATATACTCCTGATCTGTATTATCTGACAGGTGTCGCACATTATCTGTCACACGATTTTCTCGGTGCACTAGGAATGTTTGTTACTGCGGTTTCCATGAACAATCCTGCCAAAGAAGGTACTAATACCTATATGTCATGGTATTACATCGGTCTGATAAATGAACAGCTTAATAATTATCCGATGGCTATAGAGTTTTATAAAAAATGCGGAGAATATGACGATGCGAGGGAACGCTTGATGCGCTTGTCAGACATTACCGGTTCCACAGCCTTACCTGCTAATGCGGCACAGGATACAAGGAGGAGTGTTTAGGTGTTTTTTGATGAAAATTTTTTTAATGGCGAATATCGGAACGGTTTCTATGTTTCGCCCCTCATGAAACGAACATGGGCTGCTGAAATGGAGATTCTTTCCACTTTTGACAGCATCAGTCGAATGTATGGCATACGCTATTATGCTGCCTGCGGAACACTCCTTGGCGCAGTACGTCATCATGGATACATTCCTTGGGATGATGATATAGATTTATGGTTGTTTCGTGAGGATATACACAAGCTTTCAAAGATTCCTTCCGAGGCGTTTGCAGATTTCGGTCTGACTCTGTATAGCCCTACAATGCATGCAAATTACCAAAATACAGTTTATCATCTCTCCAACGGAACGGACATAAACATTTCGGAGGAATTCCTTCGCCGCTTCCACGGATGCCCATTTCATCTGGGTATTGACCTTATTCCTTTGGACTATATCCCTGTGAACTCTGATGAAGAACACATTCAGGATGATCTCTACACCGAAGCTTGCCTCCTCGGCTTTGATTGGGAAGACATGAAAGAAGAATTACGCATGGAAAAATATGCTGATCTTGTAAATCGCATAGGTGGATTTGACCCTGTAGGCTGGGAGCTTCCCCAGAGGCTTTTTGTAATAGCTGACAGCCTTTCACAGCTGTATAATGATGATAAAGATGGTGTTGTCGCAAGCATTCCTTTCAAGATAGAGGAACAAAGACGCCGCTTTCATCCAGAATGGTTCGGAGAACCTGTTTATCTTGATTTCGAAAATATGAAGCTCCCTGCACCAATGGAATATGACCTTGTTCTAAAAGCGGAGATTGGCGAGGATTATATGACACCAAAGCAGGTTTATACCGCCCACGACTATCCATTTTACAAGGAGCAATATAACGAGTTACTTTGTCTCTTTGAGAGAAATTCCCTTCCGGTTCCTGAAATCTATAAGGAATTGTAACTTTCATCCCTCCCATTTTTTCATAAAATACATTTTATTACGCTCATATATTTCTTCCAGATCCGGCCTTTTTGCGAAGCTCTGGCTGCCTACATGATATATGAAGCTGTTCCTGACTACATTAAGTCTGTATCCAGCTTTCCTTATCCTGAAGCTCAGATCCGTGTCCTCAAAATATCCCGGCGAGAAGCTTTCGTCAAATACTCCCACCTCGTCCAGCACCTTCCTCTTTATGAGCATTGCGAATCCGCCAAGGGCATCCTCCTCAATGTATGGCTCCTCCAAAAAGATATTATTTTTTGCGCCATACTCTACATAATCCTCCGGCATGGCAAAGGCTACATCCCGAAGCTGCTTATTGTTGCAATAATTGACCATGCTTCCTACAGCGCCGACATCCTCAGCCTCATATAGACCCATTCGAAGCCAGAATAGGGCATTCGGAGGCACTCTGGTATCATTGTTCAGAAGGAAAATATCACTTTCCCTGTCCGCATATTCTATGGCAATATTACAGCCCTTTGTGAATCCCTCGTTTTTATCACTGAGTAACAGTGTTATATTTTCTTGAAGCTTCAGCCAGTCTGCAATTCCGTCATCGGACGCATTGTCCAGAATGACAACCTCACAGGATGAAGGATCACAGTTCAATCTGATGCTTTCAAGGCATTTCTGCATCAGATATGCGTTGTTGTGAGATAATATTATTAAAGCTGTCTTTCTGACATTTACCTTTCCTGTTCCCCTTAATGCAGAGGATTTTTCAAGTATCCTGCTCCTCTCTCCGTCATTATGGCAGAGAAAAGCCGCATTTTCATAGCACAGATATGCCTGATCAATGTTTTTATCTTTCAGGCGGTCTCCCAGCTCATCATATAGTCTGTAGGTATCTTCCGAAAGATACTTCAGATTATCGTCTTTTCCTACATCCGAAAAAGCGCCAGTGTTCACATTGGCTCCCGCAGAGTCCTCTCCCCATACCTCCTTGTAGCCCTCGGTAAATTCCAGCTGTGCTGCCTGCAACATCTGCTTTGCCGTAAGCTTCTCCTGATATACAGGATTGTCAAAGAGATTCCTGTGATCCTCCCGTACCGACTGATCCTTTTCAAAGGATATTGCATCGAAATCATGGGAAAGCCATTCAAAATCTCTGTCAGAGATAGTATCAGGGTCAAAGAATTCCCCTCCCAGTCTGAAGGAATGCCATTCCCTGAGCTTGTAATCGGATGGGAAGTTGATTGCAGTATAGGTACCGTAGGTCTCGAATTCCGAAAACGATGAGCTCTGAATCTTGTCCTCCGGGATAGAATTTATTATCTTTTCCCAGAAATACGTTCCCGGGATATTTTCATTTTTTTCGATATCCGCAATAAGCGCCTTCATTATGCTGCATTTGATTAGCATATGCTCCGAGATAAAGGATCTCTCGATGACCTTTCTGCAGCCCGGGAGTATTCGCCCAATGGTTTCAAAGTACTCCTCATGAAATTCATGTTTAAGGTCAAGATAAGGCGTTTCCGTGCCCTCCTTGAACATGAACAGCCTCTTGCACGGAATTGTATCCCCGTCCCATACCAGATAGTATTCATCCCTACATATCGATGCGTACTGCATTTTGAGAAATTGCTGATAATACCAGCCTGTTACGCCTCTGGGAAGCTCTCTGCCTGCCAGAATATTTTCCATGCGCTTCCCCACACAGGCATGAACATCCGAAAATTTCAGTATTTCATCTTCATCAATAGCATCTATGCGCTCATCAAAACCGTCCGCCGCCACCAGAGAGCCTACCTCCCTGCTTCCCACAAAAATCAGTCTGCCATATGGTATATTCATCGCAATCCTTGGATAGTTTCGCCTTAACCTACTATAATCCTTCGGTGTTATCATTATCAACGTGTCAAATCCGATATTGTTCATTAGCGCTCCTTATTGTATAAACTGAATCAGAAATATTCTACCATTTTTTTCAATTTGCAGTGAAATCTCGTCGATAAAAATGCAATTTGCCACCCCAATAAATTTATTCCTTGGTCAGCAGCTTTACCTTTGCCTGCTTCTGGAAGAATGCAACTCCATAGCAAAGTATCTGTTCATAGCCATAAAGCCCTTCTGCATACATTTCATCTACAATCTGCTTTAAGGCTTTGTCACAATCTTTATCAATATCTTCTTTCTTTTTTGACTTCTTTGATTCGATTATGATAGCTCGGCGGTTTCTCCTGTCCTTAAGCAGAATATCCGGTCTGCCCAGTCCGCTTTCCTTGTTGGATTCCACTTCATATCCTCTTCCAACAAATACGCCTGC
>JAFUVF010000076.1 GCA_017483735.1 Lachnospiraceae bacterium
GTTCCATATTATCCACGGGAGGTCGCCTATCCGTTGGAACGGATTAAAAAGGAAATAGACCTTTTGTTTTCTTACGTTGACTGCGTCCTTTGTTTGACGTTTCTTGGAGGGGAGCCGTTGCTGTATAAGGATTTAAAGGCGGTTGTCTTATACGTCGCTGAAAAATACGGGGAGAATGTCAGCAGCATAAAGATCGTTACGAATGGCACCGTCACGCCGGATAATGAGTTTATAGAAGCCATAAAAGGATTGCCTGTATGGTTCAGCATCAGTGATTACACGCAACACGTTCCCTACGATGACAAACTGAAAAAATTTGAAAAACTTCTGGACGATAACGGTATAGCGTATCAAACTTATCATACAAAGCGGTGGTGCGATTTCGGATTTCCATCCAGCCCGATATTTTATGAAGAAGCTGCGTGTGAAAAGCATAGGAAGGCTTGCGGACCGATTTTCCATGGCTACAATGACGGGAAGATATATTATTGCCACGTCGCATGGAGCGCGGAAAAGATTGGAAGATTCACATTAAAAGAGAGCGACTATGTAGATTTGAATCATTGGAAAGAAAATCAAGACCGACATATCATAAGTGAGCATTGCAATGGGAAAATTAAAAATGGTTATGTGAGTTTTTGTCAGGTTTGCGGCGGTTGTGGTTATGACAACAAAAAGCTTGTGGATGCGGGTGTGCAGGTAGAATAAAAAAGAGTTACTGATTGAAGGTTGATGTCTGATTGCATCACAAGTTGACAGATAATGATGGTTATCGCATATCGGGATGATTGACGGAATGCCGCCGAAAGTGATATAATCCAAGGCGAAACATTTTGTACATATATACCATTAAATCAGAAAATCCATAGCTGCAGTATTATACAGGTCAGTTATTGCGAGAGGTTCAGCGAGGTGTCAAATGACAGATAGATATTTGGATGAATTAGATGGTTTTGTAAAACGCCTTATTGAAGATTTGAATACGATGGATCCCAATGAAGCGAAAAAGGTTGCCACAGACACACTGATCAGAATCGGGGTCTTGAGAGAAGATGGCTCAAGAAAAGAGCAGATCGTGACGGGAGATTTCTTTGGATGGTGATCAATAGTATAGATTTGATGTATTCAAAACTTCCAAATCTTGTTTTAGGATTTCATGGCTGCAATGAGAAGACATTTCACAATGTAATATATGAGCATAATCATCTTAAACAAAGCGAGAATGATTATGATTGGCTGGGACATGGTATCTATTTCTGGGAGCAGGGCTATGAGCGCGCTTTGCGATGGGCTATAACAAGATATGGCGAAGATGCGAGAGTTGTTGGTGCTGTCTTAGATTTAGGTTTGTGCCTGAATCTAACAGACATAAGAAGCACTGTTGCCCTGCAAAAGGTATACCCTTTGTTTTATGAAATGTGTCGCATAAGGGGAGAAGAGTTACCTTGCAATAAAAAGGGGAGATCTGACACAGATCTGTTATTAAGAAATCTTGATTGTGCCGTTATAGAACAATTGCATGATTTGAGAAAGCTTCAAGGCGAGGAAGCATATGATTCAGTCAGAGGCGTATTCGTAGAAGGGAAACCGGCATTTCCAGGCTCTGCCATTGCAAAGAAAACGCATATTCAGATTTGCATAGTAAATCCGAATTGTATAAAGGGATATTTCAATCCGATCATGCCGGTGGATAGCTATAGAATACCTTAGTATAGAAGTATTACGTTTTTCTCCTGATGTACAGTAAGAAAAGTTGCTGTACATCGGGAGTTTTTAATAGCAAAAATGGTGGATTCTTATTGGAATAATTGAATGATAAAGGGGAAAATAAGCATTTTACAATTTACGATAGCAATTGGGCGTGGTAAAGAGGAGAAATGATGAAAACGACCACAGGTTTTTGCCCGGAAAAATATGATAAGGGGGAAAAAATAATTATATACGGGGCAAGCTCGTATGGTGAATTGGCTTTTTGGGGATTGAAACAGAATGGATTGTCACCGGATTATTTTCGTGACAGGGCGGTTATAAAGGATAAGTACATGGGGATTCCAGTTATCCGTCCTAGAGAAGTGGAGAAATTCAAAGATGACTATATTATCATAGCGTCGGCTGATTATTTTCATGAAATAAAAAACCATTTTGAAAAAAAGGGGATGCAACATATATATGATTTAGAATATTTACTTTTAGATACAGAAATAGAAATAGATAAATTAACAAAGCGTGCAAGAGATATATTCATGAATAAGAGCAACTACATAGATGTAATTTATCAGAATCAAGGTATAAATAACATAAATTTTACACGGATTCAGTATGTCGTATCTGAAAGATGTAGTTTAAGATGCAGAGATTGTACACATTTAATGCAATTCTATCAGCACCCTCAAAATATAAATTTAGATAGCTACAAGGATTCATTTGACAAGTTGCTGTCTGTCACGGACAGTATTTCTGAAATGAGAATTTTAGGTGGAGATAGCCACCCGCACTCAACTTGAAAATATCGTTCGGCAGTTTTGTGCATAATTGCTACAAATTATAGGAATTCTTATGGATTTAGGCGGATGGCTTTGTGGAAAATTATCGTCATTTTAATTTTGAGCGATCTTGCGTCTCAAAGTGCCCGGAGAGTTCGGCATTTTGATCTGGTCTACCGGATTCAAGGTGAAAATATAGTCCGTCAAAATGGCGAAGTTATATTGGAATCTGACTTGATTTTTCCCTCCGGATGCCGATATTATTATGCTGTGGAAAGTACATGGCAAATGTGGGACAATGTGGAGCAGCGCATGGAAAGATATTGATTGTCTGTTAATAGGGCATCCCATTGGATTGCGTGACCTGTCTGGATTGAAAGACAGCGCTGGCACATTTCGGCAGGTCACGCAGGTTTGGCTGATATATGGCAAATGGCAAGGCGCTTTTTTGGTTATGTGACTGCCGGCATATGAATGGGACCGTGTGTTTCGCATGATTCACTTGATCATCTTATGCCTTAGCGAGTCGTTGTATATGCCCATATCGATCCGTACCCTTTTAAGGGATGAGATGTCGATAGTATTCCCCGCATCCGAATTATCTTTGCCATCTGCGGTCTTGGATTCATCGAAGCCTCCGGGATTGCCATTGATGGTGGCTTGGCCGCTGGCGGAGGAGGCAGGATTTTCGGCCGCTTCAACGGGGTCGGACGGATCCGGCTTGATTCCTGTGAAGGACTGGACATATTCTGTATGGGTGTGCAGGACGCGGCCGCTCTTCCTTATGAGCTGGTAGCTGATAGACTCCCATTCGGGGCGGACGAATGAAAACAGGAGCTCGATGATCTCTATGAAGTTGCCGAGCCCGCCGTTTTCCCGATCCCTGCACTGCGAGACCAGGGCTGATTTTACCTCGGGGTCAAAGGTTACGGCGTATTCCCTTTCCAGGAGTTCCAGATAGTCATAGATCTCTTTCTCGTCGATCATCTCGAACTCTGCCTTGCGGAGGCGGCGGAAGAGCTGGGAGCGGTTGTGTGTTTTGTAGCGCGATGCCTTTTTCTCCCCTGAGATCATGTCCTTGAGTTCATAGGTGCCGCAGATGATGAACGAGGCATCCGTCTCGTCGAATATCTGGCGTATGGTGTCCAGCTTCTTGCAGTTGCCGTTGGCCAGGTATTCCACCTCGTCAAACGCGAAGCAGAAGTCCGGGTTTTCCTTGAGCTTCTTCTGTATGAGCTCCTGCATCTGGTCGTTGTCACTGGTCACCCTGACGCCGATGGCCTTGGCTATGAATATGAGTATCCCCTTCATGGTGGTGTTCGGCGAGCACCTGAAATAGAACGACGGGCAGGTGTTCTGGACACAGAAGTCAAGGATCGTTATGGTCTTGCCCTCGCCGGGCTCGCCCAGGACTATGACCATTTTCTTATCCTTGAGGTGCTTGATGATCCCGCCGAGTACGGTGTCCTGGGTTTCCGTCTGCATGCGGGGCAATATGGATTCTTTCATGGGCGCCTTCCTTTCATCCGATCCGTTTGCGAGCCTCTTTGCCGAGGGTGCTGAATGTCCTGGTCATCTCGCCGGGCTGGGTTTTCGGGGCGTCAGGATTCAAGAGGTTTTCGGCATATCTTGCCGCCTGTTCCTTGAGCTCGGCGGGGATGCTTTCATCCTTGTGCGCTTCCGTGCCGTCGCGCGATACATCGACCGTCTGGCCGTAACGGATATTGTCGATGGCGGGAACGTCGGTGACGCGCTCCGAAATATCGGTCTGGAGCACTATGTTGTGCAGGTCTTTGATCTTTTTGGAGTAATGCTTATACTGACGCGCCTGCTCCGCGATATGCTCCACCACCTTGTGGCGCCCATGCTCGACCACGTTGAGGTGTTCGATCATATGGGCCTCGCCGATGTATCGGTGGTCTTTGACGACTGAGATGTTGCGGTTGAACGGGGTGTCGAACGCGAATATGCGGACATCCTTTGTCCCGACAAGGGGACCGAGTTCGCTGCACCAGTAGCGGTTCCCAAGGTACTGTATCCCTTTCTGGTCTATGTCCCGCAGGGCCGTCACGCTCTTTAATACGGAAAGCGTCCGC
Source organism: Lachnospiraceae bacterium (assembly GCA_017483735.1). Classification (GTDB taxonomy): domain Bacteria; phylum Bacillota; class Clostridia; order Lachnospirales; family Lachnospiraceae; genus RGIG4856. Next base: position 4,580 of record JAFUVF010000076.1, read on the forward strand.
CATGTGGGCACATAGGAGCTTGTCTTCGGAAGCCGCCTGTACAGGTCGTTCGGCGATTCCCTGCCCATCACATGGTTGTTATATCCGGGGTAGATGGTGTCCGCGAAGTGGTCGGCAAATTGCTGGAAAGTGTAAAGGCTGCCGGAGTCAATATCCGCTTCCAGGGTAAATGGGCGGCTTTCAGGGTTTTCGCCGCAGTAGCCAGGGAGCGGTTTGAACCATTCGATGTCAATGGCGCGCCAGACAGATTCTATCGTCTTGCTGCAGCCGCGGTAGGGCAGCGCATGTATGACCTTGATGCCGAACCATTCGAGGATGCCGGACTCGCCGAAGTCCCTGTTCAGGTAGAGATGGCTTTCTTCCGAATTGGGAAGGCCTTTCATTTTCTTCGAACGGTAGTCCTTTCCATTATCGATATAGAAATAGTCCGGTATGCCGGCATAGGGCGTATCCACGGTGAAGGCGCAGGCCCTCGCAAAGCATTCGGCGATGCAGTCGGAATTCGGGTTGAGGCTGAGGACGTAGGATACCAGGACGTTTGACGCACAGTCCAGTATTGCCGTCAGCCACGGCCTTCCTGTTTCCCATGTGCCATCGGGTCGCCGCCTGATCCTGACTACTATGTCCAGGCGTTTGTGGTCCGAGAACCAGACGTAGTTTACGACGTCGGGCTTTTTGCGGCTCGGCGTATAATGGAATTTGGAAGCCCATGAGCGCACGCCTTCCCATGCCAGCACGTCCTGCTGCTCGGGTATGCGGCTGACGATGGTACAGACGGTGTCCTCGCAGTTGGGGGTGATCCAGTGTTCGGAGTTCCTGTGGCAGGTGGCCTCCGGTATAAAGTCCCCCTTTTTGTGATCTCCCTCCTTCACATCGGGGTGGTAGGGGCATTCGCTGCACTTGACGGGAACTGCTTTGTTGATGTCCCGGAATATCTTTGCTGACGATATTTTCCCGGGCTTTTCATGCAGGAAGATGATCAGGTCGCGGCAGTAGAAACAGGCGGTCCGGTAACGGTCACGGGTGTCCTCTTTGCCAGAGGCATGCATCAGTGCCAGGGACAGGGATGTGTTGTTCATATAGATCTTCCTCCTTCGCATATATGTGCTGTAAGAATAGCCATAGGAGCCTGCAAGTTCTGTAAGCGCTTTAGTTGCAAGGCCGTCTGATGCATGGGCATCAGAGAGGCGGACGCCCATGCGCAGCATTTCCATCTCGCTGAGAAGCTCCTTTACTTCTGGGGCCTCAAACAGGCAGACATGGAATGGTTTTCTTCCCGCGGGCAGTTGCGAGGTGTTGACCGCGTCAATGAACGGGAAGTCGATCATGCGCCCGCGGAAAAGGTATTCACTTGCGTAAAGCTCCCTGAACAGGAGAGGCACCTCGGCCAGCGGTATGCATCCGTCCCGGATGACTTTGCGATACGTCTTTCGGATCTTGTTTTCCGTGCGTCCTGCTATCCGCGCAAGGATCGCGACAGGTATGAAGCAGCTGTCAGGTTCATCCATGCGTCGTCACCCCCTGTATTGTTTTTGAGTATGTCTACCCGCTATATGTGTTTCGTTATTGGTTATTACAAAACACATATCGACAATCTGACCGTCTTTCTTAACAGTCAGATTGGGAAATATTGCAGGAGGCATAGGGCTTCGGCGGCGTTGCATATGGATGCGTTTAAGGAGATTCCATGGGACAAAGGATCAGGGAGCTGAGGCTGCGCCTTGGCATATCCATGGCGGAATTTGGCCGACAGGTAGGCTATTCCCCCACTCACATTGCCAGACTGGAACAGGGGGGCAGCGTTCCCAGAAAAGAGTTCATAGAGAAGCTTTGCGGGATCTTCAATGTCAAGATTGAATATTTCACGGGGGATCTGCCTCTTGGAGATGCCATGGAAGCAAAGGAGGCAAATGCTGATCCGGTTATTGAGGATGTTGGTGCTACAGAAGATCGGCATAAATATGATGGAGGGGCATCGGAGAGGATAAAAGCCATCAGGGCTGAGATGGGCCTGAGCCAGAGGGCTTTTGCCAATATGGCCGGCGTGAACAACTCCCTGATATCAGAAGTGGAAGCAAGCAACAGGGAGTTGAGCATATCGGCGGCAAAGAAGATAGAAGCCGCATTCGATATAGGATATGAGTGGCTGCTGTATGGAATGGAAGAGAAAAAGGAGCATCCTGTAAGTGACAAGCTGGTAAGCTGGCTCTGGAGCCAAAAGGAGATCAGACGGGAGCTGTGGGAGCGGATGGAGAAGGGGGAGGCCGGGGTTTGATCTAAGGTATGAATTTTGACGGGCGATATTTTCAAGTTGGATGCGGGAGGCTA
>JAFUVF010000053.1 GCA_017483735.1 Lachnospiraceae bacterium
AAGGTACAAGTTCATAGATTTTTATAAATTTATTGGCATCACTCTAATGATTATGGGCCATGTAGGATTTGGAAGTGAATTTGATAAATTCATACATGCGTTTCATATGCCACTTTTCTTTATTGCATCTGGATTTTGTTTCTCAGGCGGAAGACCATTTAGAGATTTTCTTAGGAAAAAGGTCAAAAGTATATTAGTTCCATATTTTGTATTTTCCCTTATTAGTTTTCTTGCACTGAGAAAAATTAATGAAATCCGTTTGTCATCGATGCAACACGTTGTATGGATAAATAATGATGGCACCCCAATTGCAGGCGTTTGGTTCTTGACAGCTCTGTTTTTTGCAAATATTGTGTATTACTGGATTGATAAGATATCAGATAATAATGTGAAGTGGTTTGTCGTAGTTGTATTCTTTCTTTTAGGTGCATCATTAGAGAGCTGGGTAGAAATAACCATTCCATGGTCGATTGCACCTGGAATGGTCGGGATTCTTTTTTTGCATGTGGGAAAATGTTCAAAAGAGATGAAGCGAGATATAGCTCCCACATGGAGCCTTGCATTAGGGATTGGCGTAACAACAGTGCTTATTTTCATCAACGATCATGTTAATATACGTATATCGCATTATGATTATTTGGCTTTATTTTTCTTTAATGCTGTGCTTATGTGCGTGCTTATACTTATTGCATCTGAAAGGATTGAAAATGCTATATCTGAATCACGAATATTTAGCCTCTCCTGCTCAATTGGAATGAACTCGATATGTTATCTTGTGCTTAATCAAATGGCTATAAGATATTCTTGTGTATTTGTAGATAGCATGCCTGAAAATGCCACATGGGGGGGTATTAGGCCGGTAATTATTCTTGTTCTTTCATATGTAGTAATGTACTTTGTGACAGAATTGATAACCAGGACAGGACTTTGTATCTTAATAGGTCAAAAGTATACGAAGAAAGGATCAATATGAATGAGTGATTACAACTATTTCAAACACGAAACAACAGTAATTGATGATAATGCCGAGATAGGGAATAATACTAAAATATGGCACTTCTCTCATATCCAGTCAGGGGCGGTAATAGGTTCTTCTTGCTCCCTTGGTCAGAATGTGAACGTATCAAATAATGTTCATATAGGCGACGGTGTTAAGGTACAGAATAACGTATCCATTTATGAAGGAGTAACCATAGAGGATTACGTATTCTGCGGTCCTTCCTGTGTGTTCACTAATGACTTGACACCGAGAGCTAGATATCCGAAGAATCATAAGTACCTGCCTACTATCATCCGCCACGACGCAACGTTAGGAGCTAATTGTACAATCGTTTGTGGTCACGAAGTCGGGCATCATGCTACAATAGCTGCCGGAGCTGTAGTAGCATCCAATGTACCGCCACACGCACTCATGGCTGGCGTTCCGGCGAAACAGATCGGATGGGTCTGTGAGTGTGGGCAGGTGCTGCGCAGCTCCCGGACAACTGACACAGAATCTAATGCTGAGAAGATATACACATGTTCCGATTGTGGGAGACAGTATTGTATCATAAATGGAGAGTTAACGCTTCAGAGCCAGTAAGGAGCATAATAGTGAATCAACTCAAAAGCTATATTCAGAGCCAATTATCTGAGATTCATTTATCCAAGCCAAAAGGGTACAGTGATTCATTTTATCAAGAGATACATTCATCAGAGGACGTGGAAAACACAATTGTTTTCGCTGAAAACATGATGAAGTCATACGAAGAACAGAGGGAGAACTTTGTGTTTGGCTATATGGCGGATGTGGATGATAGAGAAGTTGCTGTGTATAAGGCTTATAAGGCGTTAGAAAAAGTTGGGATGTGTTTAAGTGATGTGTCAGTAATTCCTAGTTTATTTGTAGATGTGACTCAGGAGCGGTTTGTTGAATGGCTTGAGAGGTTTCAGAGCGTTAGAGATGCTAACGGCAAGCTGAACAGCGATTATCTTAGCAGGCCGGATTAAGATGAGGATTATGAAAAGCAACACAAGTAAGAAATTCATAGAAAAATGGAAGAAAACGGACTTCTCATCTTATAACGAAACGAATATCATAATAGCTGAGGGTGGAGGACACAAATACTTGGTCTTGCCAATAGAGAGGTGTTAGGTTAAACAGATGAATGTGCTGGATTACGAAGGAATAGAGAATAAGCTTCATAGCATATGTGAAGAGTATAGTGATATATTAGGTTTGGTAATTCTCTTTGGGTCGTTTTCGAGAAGAGAGGCATCTGAGCAATCGGATATTGATTTATTATATATCGAGCCCGTGAGCATGGACATGACCACATCGAAACTCTGGAAGAACAGGCGGTATAAAGAGTTTCAGTATAATCTGTTTGAGAATTTTCCGCAAGAATTTGATCTTCTGGCATATGGAGGTAAGCGGGACGTTGAAAGCATGAAAAAGACACCGCTTTGGAAGCAGATTGTTAATGATGGGGTAACAATATATGACCAAAGATCAAAAGCTTTATAAAGGGTTGATACTTGCTGATTTAAAAATTGTAGCGTCATATTATAATGATGAAGATAAAGCGATGAGATTACAGGCCGCATATCATATGCAACAGGCAGTTGAGAAGACCATCAAACTCAAGGCTGAAATAAAGGGATTGAATCTCTGGGGGCACAATTAAGATTGAGGGTATAGCATCAAGGGTACTGATATACAGATTAAGATGTTTGATGATCATTTTGACGATACCGGATAAGCCACAGAGTAAAAATCAGAAGTATGTCAAAGCTGGATAGTAGAAGATTGGCAGAAAAAAACATGCGGTTAGAGTGAGTAATTGCTTTGACAAGTGAGATTCTATGTATGATATCTGCGGCTTGGATGATAGGCGTATATCTGCGGATGAAAAGTTCAGAACTGTGTTTGAGTATTCAGTTCTAAAAGATTCCTTTGCAAAGGCGGGCTTATAAATGATTACAGTATACAAGAAAAATGTCCTGCCCGAGGGAACAGAAGTGGTTGGGGTAAACGATGTTTATTTTAACAAGATATAAAAATACACGGGATTCTGGGTAAAAATCTCAAAATTCTACTTGCTCTCTAACTTACTCCGTAATACAATTGAGAGCAAGTTAAGGGGTAAGTTAAAGAGCAAGTAAGACTACCTCCTTAGCGTGGTTGCAGTTTACATGAGCGGCATCTACTTCATGCCCTCAGTTTGTAAGGAGGTATCTGACATGGCATTGCCCATCAATATCAATGACTTGATCTATCAGAGAACGGTTGAACAGAACCGTATCGAATACAAGGAAGGATGGAATCCCGAACCGATTATACATTCAATTTCCGCATTTGCTAATGATTTTGACAACATGGGTGGCGGTTACATCATTATGGGAATAGAGGAGGAAAATGGGCGTCCTGTATTTCCGATAAAGGGGCTGGATCCTGATTCACTTGATGAGATTCAACTGGACTTGCTGAACAAGTGTAATTTCATTGAGCCACGTTACATACCTATAATAGAGCCGGCTGTGGTAGACGGGAAAGACATTATTGTCCTATGGATACCGGGCGGTGAAGAGCGGCCATATAAAGCGCCTGAAAAGGTATACACTGAGAAAGGCGGCGAGAAGAGTAACAAAGCCTACTATATCCGCAAGGGTTCCCGCACGATAAAAGCAAATGCTCGGGAAGAGCAGGAACTAATCTCCATGGCGAGGGATATTCCTTTTGATGACCGTATTAACTATCATGCTAATGTTGATGATATGAGACCGGCACTTATGGCAGACTATTTGAAGAGCGTAGGCAGCGACCTTTATGATTCTGCTCTGAACCGATCTGTAGAGGCGGTAGGAACAGATATGCACATCGTTTCCGGCCCTACAGAATATCGTAAGCCATTGAATGTCGGTCTGATGTTCTTCAATGAAAGACCAGACAATTATTTCTCTTATGCGAGGATCGAGGTTGTTGATAAGCCAGAGCCTACTGGTCACGGAATGACGGAGAAGATATTCACAGGCCCCCTTGACAAGCAGCTGAATGATGCTCTTTCCTATATCAAGAATTACATAATAAAGGAATACGTGACAAAGGTACAGGGGCAGGCAGAAGCAGTCCGAGTTTATAACTGGCCTTATGAAGCGGTTGAAGAGGCACTCAGTAATGCTGTATATCATAAATCGTATCAGATTCATGAACCAATAACGGTCACAATCACACCGGAGAAACTCGAGATTCTAAGTATACCGGGGCCTGACAGATCAATTACAGACGAAGATCTGAAACGTAGGGTTTTGATATCAAAAAGGTATAGAAATAGAAGGATTGGCGACTTCTTAAAGGAACTCAATATCGTTGAAGGCCGGAATACGGGTGTTCCGCTTATTGTAGACTCAATGCAGGAGAATGGTAATGGACTACCTGAATTCTCGACGGATGAAGACCGAAGCTTCTTTCTCGTGACTATGCCAATTCATCCTGTGTTTTTGGAGAATTCATTATCAGGTAAAGATAAGACTACCGTAAGCAGTTCGGCTGATGTAGAAAAAGGAACGGTTAGGAGAAGTAAAGCCGAGATTCGGAATCTGATAGTTAAGACATTGGAGAAAGATGGAAATCAGTCCATGAATGAGCTGGCTACGGCTCTTGGCTATGCCAAATTGACGAACACATTGCGGGATGTGGTAAATGAGATGATTGAAACCGGTAAGGTAGGATACTTATACCCTGATAGCCCACGGAGTCGGAAGCAGAAGATATGTTTGAAAAGATGATTGGTATAGTTTATATGACTTGTAAGTTGAAGGATAGGAGTATAGATCAGCGAATAAGTGCCATATTTGTGACGGGACAGTCGTAGTGCTTGCCCCGTTCTTTTTTTGTACTTTTTTATAGAAGAAATATTTCTTGGAGTGCCAAGAACTGCACAATAAACTTATAAAGGAGAACCTAAAAATGTCAAACATTCAATTCAGAGATTTACAGAGACAGTATGATTACATCAAGGATGCGATAGATGCAAATATTTCTAACGTAATCAAGTCTGCTCATTTTATTAGCGGACCAGAGGTACGTGAGCTGGAGAATACACTCGCTTCGTATGTAGGAGTTAAGCATTGCATCTCCTGTGCCAATGGTACAGACGCAATAAGCATCGCACTGATGGCGCACGGTGTAGGAACTGGCGATGCTGTATTCGTACCAGACTTTACATTCTTTAGTTCTGGTGAGTGTCCTGCGGCTATAGGAGCGACACCTGTGTTTGTGGATGTAGACCCTGCTACTTATAACATCGCAGCTTCCTCACTTATCTCTTCCGTTGAGAAGGTAATAAGCGAAGGTCAGCTCACACCTAAAGCAGTTGTAGCTGTGGACTTATTTGGCCAGCCGTTTGATGTAAGCTCCATCCGTCCTATCTGTGAGAAGTATAATCTCTTGCTCTTGGAGGATGCCGCTCAGGGATTCGGTGGATCGTACACCGATGAGCAAGGTCAGAAGCATATGGCATGCAGCTTAGGGGATATAGCGACCACATCCTTCTTCCCTGCCAAACCTCTTGGCTGCTACGGAGATGGTGGTGCGATATTCACGAATGATGATAACATAGCACTGCTTTGCCGGTCTATCGCTGTCCATGGTAAAGACACGCAGAATCTTGATGATCCGAACGCTAAGTATAATAATATCAGACTTGGGATGAACAGCCGTCTCGATACTCTGCAAGCCGGGGTATTGCTTGGAAAGTTCCCGGTATTCAAGGATGAGGAGCTGGAGAAGGTTAATCATGTAGCTAGCCTCTATTCAGAATTTCTCAAGGATGTAAACGGTCTTATCATTCCGGTAGTCAATGAGGGGATGTATTCTTCTTGGGCGCAGTATACAGTACAGCTTTCCGAAGGTGCTGACCGTTCGGCTATCCAAAAGAAATTAAAAGCAGACGGCATCCCTACCAACATCTACTATATTAAGCCTATGCATTTACAGGGTGCGTTCAGTGGAACCCGTTCAGCTGAAGCTGACTGTCCGAATACTGAACGCCTGTGTTCTACCGTCCTCTGCCTGCCGATACATCCATATTTGAGCGATTCCGAGGTACAGTTTATAGCTGAAAAGTTAAGAGCGGCACTTTGACGATCTGATATCTAAATTTGTCTAATTCTCACAAAGTTTTAAAATCAGCTTGTTTACCGGAAATCATGGTGTAATATGATGCTCACATCAAGAAAATTCATATGACAAAATATGAGATTTTGAAATGTATTTTTGTGCCTCAAAGTAAAAAATACAAGAAAGAATGGTTGTAAAATCCTAAAATATGAGATACAATACTTGCATTATTTACCGCAAAGAATATAATAATAAATGTGAACAGCACAATCTCATTTTTTGAGACAGGAAGGAGCGAATGCCATGACTAAGTTTATTAGCAATGTAAATAAATACTTGTCTGAGATGAAAATTAAACAGACATATCTTAGCATGATTACAGGCATAGATAAGAATAAGATGTCGCGTTTGCTGACTGGAGCACAAGAGGAAAGTGGTACCGACATGGAAAAAATCGCCGATGGACTGGGTAAGAATATGGAATTCTTTCTTTCGGAGACGATGATCATACCGCAAGTTGATACATCCGCTATCAATAAGATTGCCTTTTATGCCGGAGAACCCTCCGGAAAGCAGGAACAGATTGCTAATCAGTTAATGGAACTAATGGCAGATATCGATGAAGTCATGAGTGCAAAGAGTCGATTCACTAACATTGCAAGGGATAAGATATGAAGATAGATCGTTTACGGACAATCATCGCCTATAGTGATAAGAATCGTGAAGAAATAGATTCTATGGTAAAACGTTTCTGTTCATTTGCGGGGATTGAATATGACAGTGATCTCCTGAATATTTTACAAATTGTAAGATCATCCTTTCAAAAAAAAGGGTATCTTGTTTTTGAATTGCCATTTGCCGACGATGAAATCGGAGCACTATGCTATAAAGGGGATGGGCTTGGATATGTCGTTCTGAACACATCTTTGCCCCGTGTAAATGTAAACTTTGCCATAGCTCATGAGATATACCATGTCTTTTATGGATCCGATGAGTTTGTTTCAAAAGTGGAATTTGCGGATGATCACTATTATGAACATGAAGAAGAATATGCGGCTAACCTATTTGCGGGTATGTTGCTGATGCCTGAGGTTAGTTTCAGAAGAATGTTTTCTATATTCAAAGAAGAATCAGACGGAGATGTATCTGAGACAATCGTAAGATTGATGTCATACTATCAGGTGCCATATATGGCAGTATTGATCAGAAGCTTGGAACTGGAACTGAAACAAAGCGCATGAGGATAATTTAGGAGAAGAGCTGATAGCAATCTGTGTCCATATCTTATCTAACCTGCCCGGAGTGGCAGACGGAAAACTGTGCGTGCTGACTGATGATAAAAGCGCTGCAGGTAAAATTGATTCTGTCATGAGAAAAACCAGTCCGGCAAATAGGGGAGCAAAGATTATATTATTCAGCACTCCGAAGCTTGTACAGTATATGTTTCAGGATCATGTAGTGATGTCAGAGGATGAGATGACAAATATTCTTTCGCAAGGTGTATCAGGCAACATTGGAATCATGGGTTTTACAGAATTTGATTTGGAAATGGATACAAAGATATTGCTACCAGTCAGAGATCTTGCGAGAAAAATAATGGAACCGAACGGAATTAAAATCGTGTTTTAGAAATGAGAAAATGAGTAATTATTTCAGAGAAAATGCAACGGGAATATCTATGCCGATAAGACCATAAGAATTTCTGCAATGAAATGCTGGGTAAATCATTGCATTGATTGAATTAGTCATTATGCTGGTTACGGTAATACTTATGAGCATTGAGTTTGCGAAGCTTGACAGAAATTAAATTTCAAAGACGGGTGTAATAGACATATAAATGAGGGATTTTATTTTAAAGAATAAAGATTGGTTATTACGTGAGACAATAACGGTAATTATCTGCTTGGCAGTATTACTTGTAAATGTTTTCGCCGGAAGATTATGGTATGTAGCTAACGATGATTTTACATTCAATTTTATGACGGCAGGAGCATATGGCGATTATGGCGAGTACATGATTTTTATAAACACTATTTATGGTATGTTTTTAAAGCTGTTATTTAAAATCCTTCCGTCCGTAAACTGGTATTTGTTCATTATGCTTGGGCTGAATCTCTTATCTGTAAATGCGCTCTGTATGTGCATATCCCGCAGGCTTAATATCTGCAAAGCGTCCGTGGTATCACTTATAATAAATCTTATACTTGCCAAAGATTTCTACGAGGAGGTAACTTTTACCCACACAGCGTTAATATTGGCGATAGTCGGATTGTGCGAGCTTGTACTCTGTCTGTATGAGTTTAGAAGGCTTAGACTAGCGGTGGGAATCGTCTTTGTTATACTTGCGGGGCTAATAAGAACCGATGCATATATTATGGTTCTTCCTGTTGCGGGAATTTCAGTACTTTATCTCATATACAAGAATAAGAGTGTTTCAAAGAAGATGTTTATATATGCAGGCATCATTCTTGTACCCATATTGCTCGGAAAAGTAGACGAAGTCATATATCAGTTCAACCCTTACTCAAGGGACACAATGAAGGCAATCAATCTGTATAGAGATGTTTTTGACCATGTGAATTTTGATGCCGAAGAATTGGAAATTGCGTACCAAAACGGATTTTCAGATGCTGAAATTACGCTTCTTCAGAATTATATAATAGGTGACACGGACAAATTTGAATATGGCAGGCTGAAAAAATTAAGGGATGCGCTGTATGCCACAGGCAGATATTCGATCAGAATAAGCCGGTCTGTCTTAAGTACGGTGTGCTTTTATATCTATAACAGAAGTCTGGAGGACATCCGGGTAATAGCTGCTCTATGGATATTTGTATTGCTTTATGCACAGGTTTGCGGGAAGAAGGAAGCTACGATTTTGTGGGCGGGAATGAGTGCTTACCTTATAGGTATGTATTACTTTTTTGTATGTTGGAACAGGGTAATGTGGAAAGTAGAACTTGGAATATGGCTTGCCATAATAGCCCTTTTCACTTGCGTTATGGAATTGAAATCCACAGATACATCAAGAGTATCGGGAATAATAAGTATTATTATTGGAATTTTTGCAATGTTCGTGTACACATATAATATTCCGTTTGAAGAAATAGACATAAATGCCATAAACAGCAGTGAATTTTTTGATACAATTCATGGTAGGAACGATAACTATACATATGTGACAGGGGTATATGCGCTAGATTCATATGAAAATATGAATATTTTAACTATAACAGGAGCCTACAAGGATTACTTCGACAAGATCTGCCTTGTGGGAGGGTGGGATTCCAAGATGCCTGCAATGCTTGCAAAATATGAGGAGAAAGGCATCAAGAATCCGATTGCGGAGCTCTCTTACAGGGATGATTTGTTATATGCGGGTAATGATGACGAGGCGGATTTGCTGGTACGGTACCTTGGGGAGGTTTATGAAGAAGATGTAGGATATACGGTTGTTGAGACCATAGGAGATGTCACAATATATAAATTCAACAAAAATTAAAAAATAGCCTCTTGCAATTTGCAAGGGGCTGTGTTATATTAAAAAACGGTCTTTTTTGAAAGGAGGGTTTGAGATGAAGGTTAGATCATCAGTAAAACCGATTTGCGAAAAGTGCAAAATCATCAAGAGAAAAGGACGCATCAGAGTAATCTGCGAGAATCCGAAGCATAAGCAGAGACAGGGTTAATCACCACATTATTGGCGATTACTGTTGAAAACGAAGACCACAAGTCTTCGGAAACTCGGGAAATACTCTATGTATCCGGGCGGGCAAAGGGTTTGCCCCAGACAATTAGTAATTTATACTTGGGCATATGAGAGGTTGCCGTTACATAAATTGTATAACGAGTGAACATACTTGCGTTACAAATATGAGTCGGCAGATAAGTATGTTCACGAGTAAAGAAACGGAGGAAATGCAAAATGGCTCGTATCGAAGGTGTTGATTTACCCAGAGACAAGCGAATCGAGATTGGACTTACCTATATCTACGGAATAGGTCGTTCCACGGCGGACAAGATTCTTGCCGCAGCAAAGGTTAATCCCGACACAAGAGTAAGGGACATAACCGATGATGAGGTAAAGAAGATTACCGAAGCTATCGATAAGCTTGGTGTGATGGTAGAGGGTGACTTGAGAAGAGAAGTTGCCATGAACATCAAGAGACTTCAGGAGATTGGGTGCTACAGAGGTATCCGTCACCGTAAGGGTCTGCCCGTAAGAGGTCAGAATACCAAGAATAACGCAAGAACCAGAAAAGGTCCTAAGCGTACTGTTGCAAATAAGAAAAAGTAAATCTGTTTAGAAAGTAGGTTAGTTTAAAATGGCGAACAAAACTGTTGCAAAGAAAGTGACAAAGAAGCGCGTCAAGAAAAACGTTGAACGCGGACAGGCACATATTCAGGCATCCTTTAACAATACCATTGTTACTCTTACCGATGCCGAGGGTAATGCTTTAAGCTGGGCAAGTGCCGGTGGTCTTGGTTTTAAAGGTTCAAGGAAATCTACTCCATATGCTGCACAGATGGCAGCAGAGACAGCAACAAAGGCTGCTCTTATACATGGATTAAAGTCGGTAGATGTTTTCGTTAAGGGACCCGGATCAGGACGTGAGGCTGCTATCAGAGCCTTATCAGCTGCAGGACTTAACGTAATATCCATTACCGATGTTACACCCGTTCCTCATAACGGATGCAGACCGCCTAAGCGCAGAAGAGTATAAAAGTCTAAGACTCCGTAATCACTCGGAGGAGAGCCTCCTCGCGAACGGACTCTAAGGCTTTTCGGAATTGCAAGGGCGGCAATTCTAAAAAATCAACTATAGTTGGATGAAGGTGTGCCACACCGTAAACAACTGATTTATTTTAAGAAAGGAAAACAAAATGGCAGTTAATCGTGTACCGGTCTTGAAGAGATGCCGTGCGCTCGGAATAGAGCCCACAGTACTCGGATATGACAAGAAATCAAAGAGAAACAATCAGAAAATGGGTAAGAAGGTAAGTGAGTACGGCTTACAGCTTCGTGAGAAGCAGAAGGCTAAATTCATTTACGGCGTACTTGAGAAGCCCTTTAGAAACTACTATGAAAAGGCTGACAGAATGAAGGGCATGACCGGTGAAAACCTGATGGTTATGCTTGAAACCAGACTTGACAATGTAGTATTCAGAATGGCATTTGCAAGAACCCGCAGAGAGGCAAGACAGATTGTCGGTCACAAGCATGTTCTTGTAAACGGAAAGCAGGTAAACATCCCTTCATATCTTGTAAAGCCGGGTGATGTTGTCGAAATCAAGGAATCCAAGAATACTATTCAGAGATACAAGGATATCCTTGAGGTTACCGGCGGAAGATTAGTCCCCGAGTGGATGGATGTAGACATTGAGAATTTCAAGGGAACAATCAAGAATCTTCCCAACAGAGAGATGATTGACACTCCCGTAAACGAGATGCTTATTGTCGAGTTGTACTCCAAATAAAATAAAAGGAGGGTATTTATCGTGTTTGATTTTGAGAGACCTAATATTGAGGTTACTGATATCTCGGAAGACAAGAAGTATGGCAGATTTGTCGTAAAGCCCCTTGAGAGAGGCTATGGAATTACCCTCGGCAACTCCTTAAGGAGAATTATGCTTTCCTCACTTCCCGGAAGTGCGGTAAGTCAGGTAAAGATTGACGGTGTACTCCATGAGTTCTCTACCATAAAGGGTGTCAAGGAGGATGTTACCGAGATAATTATGAACATCAAGAGTCTTGCAATCAAGAATAGCGGAAATATCGATGAGACCAAGACTGCATACATTGATTTCGAGGGAGAAGGCGTGGTAAAGGCTTCCGACATCCAGCATGATTCGGATATTGAGATACTCAATCCCAATCAGGTAATCGCAAACCTTAACGGCAAGGACGCAAAGCTCTATATCGAGCTTACCATTACCGGAGGAAGAGGCTATGTGAGCGCCGACAAGAACAAGAATGATGACCTTCCTATCGGCGTTATATCCATTGATTCCATCTATACACCTGTAGAGAGAGTCAATATCAATGTTGAGAACACTCGTGTCGGTCAGAGTACTGACTTTGACAAGCTTACCATGGATGTGTTCACAAACGGTACTTTGGAGCCTGACGAGGCTGTAAGCCTTGCGGCGAAGGTGCTTTCCGAGCATTTGAGCCTCTTCATAGACCTCTCGGAGAATGCGAAAACCGCAGAGGTAATGGTGGAGAAGGAGGACGACGAGAAGGAGAAGGTGCTTGAAATGAGCATCGATGAGCTGGAGCTTTCCGTTCGTTCCTACAACTGCCTAAAGAGAGCAGGAATCAATACCGTTGAGGAGCTTACAAACAAGACCTCCGATGATATGATGAAGGTAAGAAACCTTGGTCGCAAGTCATTGGAAGAGGTTCTCGCAAAGCTTAAGGAGCTGGGGCTTTCACTCCGCTCCGGCGAAGGCGAATAAGCAGCATAAATGTGTAGTCATCTAATTGCCGCAGTAAGTCCGAAGAAGCGTGTGGCAATGCAGTAAGGATGAGAAAGGAAATGTGAAGATATGGCAATGTACAGAAAGTTGGGGAAGAATTCTTCCCAGAGAAAGGCATTATTAAGGAATCAGGTAACCGCTCTTATCAACAACGGAAAGATTGTTACCACCGAGGCGAGAACCAAGGAAGTGAGAAAGATTGCTGAACACCTGATTACCCTTGCAGTAAAGGAAAAGGACAACTACGAGACCGTAAAGGTTTCCGCAAAGGTTCCCGTAAAGGACAAGGACGGAAAGCGTGTAAAGGAAGTCGTTGACGGCAAGAAGGTTACAAAGTTTGATACTGTGGAGAAGGAGATTAAGAAGGACCTTCCCTCCAGACTTCATGCGAGACGCCAGATGCTCTCCGTACTCTATCCGGTTGTGGAGGTTCCCTCCGACAATTCCGGCAGAAAGAGAAACACCAAGGAGATTGACCTTGTGGCAAAGCTTTTTGACGAGATTGCACCCAAGTATACCGGACGTAACGGCGGATATACCCGTATCGTAAAGATTGGACCCAGAAAGGGCGATGCGGCTATGGAGGTTGTTTTAGAGTTAGTCTAAGAATGATTATTATTAAAAGCCTGCGGTTTGCGCCGCAGGCTTTTTGTATGTGCGCCCGACAGCGCACGTCTCTACTCCACCACCTTCTGAAAATGCTGGTAATCCTTTACGGAGTTCCAGTCGCCGCCCCATGTAAAGCCGTGCTCCTTAAAGAGCTTGTAGCACAGGTCATTTTCGTCGATTTTGTATGGAAATGAAGAGCCTCTGTCCGCATAGGGCGCTCCGCTTGCGGGGGATACGTTTACGGAGCCGTCCTTTTTGTAGGTAATATACGGGTTGTACAGGGGATTTATATCTATTGCAAAGCCGTAGGCATGCTTTGAGATAGAGGTTGTTCCCTCTACAACACGGTAATTGAAGCAGGAGGTGTTGTTATCCTCCATAGAGGCGGTATCGTCCCCATCATACTCATCTATAAGTCGTACCTTTTCAATCTGATATTCATTTTTATAAAGCTCTGCAAATATTTCAACAAGGTCATCCGCAATCAGGGCATTGCAGATTAACTCCCCCTCTGCAGGCTCCCCGCCAAAATTATAATGCCAGATGTGCATATATCTGAGATTATCGTAGCCTATGACCAATTCATCGGAATTTACGGAATCTGCGGAAGGAAAGGACACGCCGGTTATGTATCGTTTGAGATTGTCGGAAAGCTCCTCATAATAGAAGCCCTCAGAGTAGACAACCGCTTTTTCAAAGTCCATGGAGGAATTGAGATTAGCGCCGGTAAGGTTGCTTGCAGGACGCACCGTTAGTGTACTTTCTGTGGGAAGGGGTTCTTTCGCAAAATCGGATTTATCTGCGGAAGTGGAAGGCTTTTGATTGTTTGATGACGCCGTTTCATGCGGCATATAGGCGATTTCCGGATTCTTCTCGGCATAGTCTGAAAGAGTTTCCCTGCTGTTTTTTGCGACTCTTGAAAAAATCGCTACTGCTATGCACAATAGCGCCAGTACCGCTGCCATTTTAATTATCTGCTTCTGATTTCCGCTCATATTGATATATTAACTCTTTTGAGCTCATAAAACAATGCCTATTGCGAAATGCACCGTAATTTAGTACAATAACCGGGTATGAAAGCTTTTGATTCCAGCATGATAAAAACTGATAATCTCACATATGAGTACATAAGGCGGGATGAAGAGGGAAATGTGGAGGGTATTACCACTGCTGTGGATGGGGTTAGCCTTGACATTACTCCCGGAGAGTTTATTGCCATTCTGGGGCACAACGGAAGCGGAAAATCCACCCTGGCAAAGCATATAAATGCCATACTTACACCCTCGGAGGGAACGGTATGGGTTGACGGGAAGGACACCTCGGATGAAGCCAATATCTGGGATATCCGCCAGAGCGCAGGAATGGTCTTTCAGAATCCCGACAACCAGATAATAGGGCAGGTTGTAGAGGAGGATGTGGGCTTCGGACCCGAGAACCTTGGCGTGCCTACGAAGGAGATATGGGAGAGAGTCGAGGAGAGCCTTAAGGCTGTGGGAATGTACGCCTACAGAAAGGCTTCCCCCAATAAGCTCTCCGGCGGACAGAAGCAGCGTATCTCCATAGCCGGAGTTCTTGCTATGCATCCCAAATGCATTGTCCTTGACGAGCCCACGGCAATGCTGGACCCCAACGGCAGGAAGGATGTCATTCGTGCCGTGAGGGCATTAAACGATGTTGAGAAAATAACAATAATACTTATAACCCACTATATGGAGGAAATCATCCATGCAGACAGGGTTTTTGTAATGGATGAAGGGCATATTGCGATGGAGGGGACTCCGAGGCAGATTTTTTCGAGGGTCGATACCCTGAAAGCTCTCCGGCTTGATGTCCCGCAGGTTACAGAGCTTGCATACCTGCTTAACAAAAACGGTATTCCCATGCCTGTGGGGATACTTACCATTGATGAATTTACGGAAGCGCTATGTCACACCAGATAATTCTAGACAAGGTCAATTACATATATGGCGCAGGAACCGGCAGGGAAACCCATGCCTTAAAGGATATTTCCCTTGTGATAGACAAGGGGGAATTTATCGGGATTATCGGACATACCGGCAGCGGCAAATCCACCCTTGTGCAGCATTTGAACGGACTTATGCGTGCCACTAAGGGCAATATATATTATGAGGGCAGGGATATATATGACAGGGATTACGATATGAAGTCCTTAAGAAGTGAGGTTGGGCTTGTATTCCAATATCCCGAGCATCAGCTTTTCGAGGTGGATGTATTGTCCGATGTCTGCTATGGTCCCAAAAATCTCGGGCTGTCAAAAAAAGAGGCAGAGCTTAGAGCCTATGATGCCATAAAAAGCGTTGGCCTTTCGGATGAGGTTATATTGCAGTCGCCCTTTGACCTCTCAGGCGGACAAAAGCGCAGAGTGGCTATAGCGGGAGTGCTCTCAATGCATCCGAAGGTGCTGATACTTGACGAGCCCACCGCCGGACTGGATCCCATGGGCAGGAGTGAGATACTGGGGCTTATAAAGAAGCTGCAGAAGGAATCAGGGATAACGATAATCCTTGTATCCCACAGTATGGAGGATGTGGCGGAATATGTGGACCGGCTAGTGGTAATGAATGAGGGAAGCATAGTATATGACGATACTCCCAAGGCAGTCTTTTCACATTACAGGGAGCTTGAAGAAATAGGCTTGGCTGCGCCACAGATAACGTATGTTATGCAAAGCGTAAGGGAGGCAGGCATACCTGTAGATACCTCCGCCTCAACTGTGGAAGAGGCATTGACGGAGCTTTTGAGGGTTTTAAAGAAATGATCCGTGATATTACATTGGGACAATATTATCAGACGGATTCAGTAATCCACAGGCTTGACCCGAGAGTTAAGCTTATGGGGACTGTGCTTTTTATAATTGCGCTTTTTCTCTACAAAAATCCGATTGGCTATATCCTGGGGATACTCTTTCTTGCCTTGGTAATAAAGCTCTCTAAAGTGCCCTTTAAATTTATGGTAAGGGGTATGAAGAGCATACTCTTCTTATTGCTGATGACTGTTATATTCAACCTTTTCCTTACGCCCGGTACGGAAATTTTAAGGCTTTGGAGAATAAAAATTACGATTGAGGGGCTTGTGCTGGCAGTCACTATGGCGGTGCGCCTGTCAATGTTAATCATCGGCTCGTCCATAATGACACTTACCACCACGCCGAACAATCTGACTGACGGGATGGAAAAGCTGTTCGGATTTTTGAAAATATTCAGAGTTCCCGTGCATGAGGTCGCAATGATGATGTCAATTGCCCTCAGATTTATTCCCATCCTTTTGGAGGAGACTGACAAGATAATGAAGGCGCAGCTTGCAAGGGGAGCAGATTTTGAGAGCGGGAATATAATAAAAAAGGCGAGGGCGATGGTACCGCTGTTGGTGCCGCTGTTCATTTCCGCATTCAGGAGGGCAAATGACCTTGCAATGGCCATGGAAGCACGCTGCTACAGGGGCGGGGATGGCAGGACGAAGATGAAGCCCCTTAAGTACAAAAAACGTGATTATATTGCCTACATTATATTATTTGCCTTTTTGGCAGCATCTGTCTGCCTTGGGCGTATTACAATGGATATTCCGGGTATTTTGATGAGCAATATCGGAAAGGCTGTCTGAATGGACGGAAATAATAAAAAAATTGAAAAAATGGCGTCTAATATATTCCGTGTACTGGCATTTCCGGTGTTCTTTATTCTTTTTGCTTATGCATTCCACCGCACCGGATTTAACGGAAGCCAATATGTCTATTTTATGAAGGACAATTATTTGAAAAATATTCTGGGAATCCTCGCAGTTTTCTTTTTTTCCTATATTTTTTGCAGGCTTACGGATAATATAAAAAGTGAAAGAGTGCGGGATATAATTGCGGTCATAGTGGCTCTTTCCTGCACCGTTTTTTCCTTTGTCTGGATAGCTTCCGCAAATGTACTTCCCGAGGCGGATCAGAGTATCCTTATAGAGGAGGCGGTGGCACTGTCTGAGGGGGATTATTCGAACTTTGGAGCAGGAGGATATATGTCGCAGAATCCACACCAGATGGGATATCTGACTTTGCTGAGAGTACTCTTTTTTTTCTTTGGAAAGGGCAATTATAAAGCGGCGCAGTATTTTAATGCAATTCTGGTATTTTTTATTGTTTTTTCAGGCTATATGTTTATTAAAATTTTCTTCTCGGACAAGGAATACGGAAATCGTACGTCCATGCTCTGGCTTCCCCTGATAGCCATATTTTTCCCGATGTATGGATACGTCCCATATGTGTATGGAGAGATACCATCAATCGCATTCATAATGCTTTCTTTGTGGATGCTCGCCGAATATACTGAGCGGGGCAAAAAGTACGGACTTGTGCTTTTTGGAATATTTGCAGGCCTTTCGTATACCGTGAGGATTAATTCCATAATAATATTTGCCGGAGTAGCCATATTTTTGGCAGTGAAGCTTTTGTCGGGAGACAGAAGGAGGATGCTTTGCGCCATAATAAGTCTGGTTGCGGGAGTGATTTTGTTTGAAGTTCCGGTATCCCTCTTGCACAGGGCATATAACAAGGACAATGCGGACGCAATGCCTATGATCCTCTGGGTAGCGATGGGGACTAATACCACATTTGCAGACGGTCCGGGATGGTTCGATGCATACATATATTACACCTTCTGGGATGCGGATAATGATGCCGATAAGGCAAAGGAAAAGGCGTACGCTGACATTGGAGCTTTTATAAAGAAATGCGCAGATGATCCGGCCTTTGCCTTTCACTTTTATTCCCAAAAGCTCAACAGCCAGTGGAATTCACCTCTATTGGGAGCTTTGGCAGTCACAAAGGGTACAGGAGAGGGGCGCAGAGATTTTGCAAGGATTCTCTACGAGGAAAAGCAGGGAAGGGATCTCGCAAAAATGCTGGGAATAATCGAGCTTGCATCCTTCCTTGCAGCAATATATATCATTCTTGTAAACAGAGCGGGAGAGCTAAAACGATACATATTGCTCATAGGAATATACGGGGGAGTGTTGTTTACAATGCTTTGGGAGGCGCATGACAGATATGTTTTTCAGTATATGCTCCTTTTGATGGCGGTACTGGCGGTTGCAATGGGAGAGATAACAGGCATAGTCGAAAAATATGAAAAGAATTTGTTTAAAGGTGTCCTACGACGGCACTAATTATCACGGTTGGCAGAGGCAGGACAATACATCAGATACAATTGAAGAGGTGCTCAATAAGGCGCTGTCAGAGACCTTAGGGGAGCCTATAGAGGTAATCGGCGCCAGCAGAACGGACGCCGGAGTGCATGCTTTAGGGAATATAGCCGTATTTGACACGAATGCGAGAATCCCCGGAGAAAAGGTTTCCTTTGCGGTAAACAAGCATCTGCCGGAGGATATAGTCGTCGTTGAGTCAATGGAGGTGGAGCAGAGCTTTCATCCCAGAAAATGTGACAGCATAAAGACATATGATTATCGCATAAGTACAGGGAGATTTGTCAATCCAACGAAACGGCTGTACACATATCACAGTCACAATTCCTTTGATATAGAGAGAATGAGAGCCGGAGCGGGGTATCTTATCGGAACGCATGACTTCAAAAGCTTCTGCCAGACCGGAGCGCAGGTAAAGGACACGGTGCGCACAATATACACTCTGGAGGTGTTTGCGGACGGGGATGAAATTATCATCCGGGTATCGGGCAACGGTTTTCTGTACAATATGGTGCGTATAATAGCGGGAACCCTTATGGATATAGGAATGGGAAGAAGAGAGCCGGAGGATGTAAAAGAAATGCTTGCGGCACTTGACAGGAATGCGGCGGGACCGACGGCACCGGCCTGTGGGCTTACGCTTGTGTCCTACGAGTTTCTGTAAACGGTTGAAATTTTCAAAATTTCAAAATGTTGAAAAACACAAAAAAGCTGTGGAAAAATATTTGAAAATATGTTAGTATCAGATTAACTAACGGATTAGTTGCATTTTTTTACAGGAGGTAAGCTATGGATTTTATGGGAATTGCAGGACTTTCAACGAGTCTTAAGCTTTCACAGACCCAGTCCGATGTGGGAGTAGCTATGCTTTCGAAGGCTATGGATACCAATGAGGCTATAGGACAGGGAGTTGTGGAGATGCTTAATGCGGCACCCAGAGCAAGTCTGGATCCGAATGTTGGCAATAATTTCAACGCCGCAGTGTAGGATTTAACGGGTTCTGAGGAAATCATTGTCTTGCGGATTGGCAAATTTTCACAAAGACTGACAGGGATTATTCGGCAATATGCCGAAAATAATCCCTGTTTTTTTGAGAAAAACGCATAAAAAGGTTGATTTTTACGTAATTTTTTTGTAACATTTACGTATGAGTGCTTTGGGGTACAGCACGAGGAGGGTTACATGATTTCCAATCAGATTTTGCAGAGCACTATTGACGGTATACGGAATATCTCACGCGTGGAGCTCTCGGTTATGGATGTGGACGGCAAGGAGATGGTGTCCACTTTTGATATGTCCGACTGTGCGGACTCCGTTGTATCCTTTGCGGCGTCGTTAGCGGATTCCCAGGAGGCTATGGGATATCAGTTCTTCAAGATATATGACGAGCAGCATCTCGAATATATTCTTGTTGCGGCGGGCTCAGGGGAGGAAGTATACACGATAGGAAAGATTGCTGCTTTCCAGATACAGAATCTTCTTGTCGCATACAAGGAGCGCTTTGATAAGGATAATTTTATCAAGAATCTGCTTTTGGACAATATGCTTCTGGTGGATATATACAGCCGCTCCAAAAAGCTCCACATAAAGGCGGAGGTACCCAGAAGCGTTGTGCTGATAGAGCTCAAGGACGGAAATGACAACACGCTCATGGATCTTGTGACCGGCTTTGTCACACAGAATGTAGGGACCAAGGATTTCGTATCCGCTGTGGACGAGACGAATATCATTATAGTTCACGAGCTTACCGAGGCGGATCACGCAAAGGAGCTTACGAGGCGTACAGGTAATCTTTTTGCATTTCTCAAAAGGGAGAGCACAAAGACGGCACGTATCTCCTATGGTACGGTTGTTACGGATATCAGGGAGGTAAGCCGTTCCTACAAGGAGGCCAAGATGGCTCTGGATGTGGGAAAGATATTTTTTGATGACAGAGATATCATTGCCTACAGCGAGCTGGGCATAGGCAGGCTTATTTATCAGCTCCCTCTGCCTCTGTGCCGGATGTTCATACGGGAGATATTCGGGGGAAGGAGTCCGGATGAATTTGATGAGGAAACTCTGACCACCATTGACAAATTTTTTGAGAACAACCTGAATGTGTCGGAGACATCAAGGCAGCTTTTCATACACAGGAATACGCTGGTCTACAGGCTTGATAAGCTTCAGAAGAGCTCCGGACTGGATATCAGGGTATTTGATGACGCCATAACCTTCAAGATTGCGCTTATGGTGGTCAAGTATATGAGATATATGGAAAAATTGGATCTGTAGATAAAAGCAACGAAAGGTTTTATTATGTCAAGGAAGGATGTTATTGCAAGGCAAAGAGAAGAATTCATAGAGGACGAGGGCGTGATCTTTTTGGACAACGTGTCCAAGTCCTATACCTCCGGTTCTCCGGCGTTGGACGGAGTCACGCTTCATATAGACCGGGGAGAGTTTGTTTTCATCGTGGGAGATTCGGGCTCCGGCAAATCCACTCTGATCAAGCTTTTGTTAAGGGAGCTTACCGCCACAAGCGGAGCGGTATATGTGATGGGACAGAATCTTGCGAGGATCAGGCACCGTCAGATTCCGAAGTTCAGGAGAAACCTTGGGGTTGTATTTCAGGATTTCAGACTTTTGAAGGACAGGAATGTATATGAGAATGTGGCATTCGCCCAGAGAGTCATTGAAACGCCCATGAGCGAGATCAGACGGAATGTGCCGTTGATACTTTCCGATGTGGGGCTTGCGGGAAAATATAAGTCAAAGACCACATCCCTGTCGGGAGGCGAGCAGCAGAGGGTTGCCCTTGCAAGGGCGCTGATCAACAATCCTTCGATCCTGCTTGCGGATGAGCCCACAGGAAATCTTGATCCGAAAAATTCCTGGGAAATAATGAATCTTTTGGAGGATATCAATGCCAGAGGCACCACTGTTGTCGTGGTTACTCACAGCAAGGAGATTGTAAACGCCATGAAGAAGCGTGTGGTCACTATGCGCAAGGGCGTGATCATCAGCGATGAAGAGGAAGGAAGTTATATAGACGATGAAGATTAATACACTCTTATATACAATACGCCGGGGCTTTGCCAATCTCTTTCACAACAAGTGGTATTCTCTTGTTTCCGTGGCCACCATTGCGGCATGTCTTTTCCTTTTGGGACTCTTTTACTGCATTGTGGTAAATATTCAGAATACTGTGCTGAAGGCGGAGGAGGGCGTTGCCGTCACTGTATTTTTCGAGGAGGGTACATCTGAGGCGGAGGAGGAGAAGATAGGACAGGATATCGCTGCCCGCATAGAGGTGTCCAAGGTTGAGTTCCACTCCGCGGACGAGGCGTGGGCTGAGTTCGGACCTGCATATTTCGGAGAGGATTATCAGGAGGGCTTTCCGGAGAATCCTTTGGAGGGAATGGAGAATTACAGCGTCTATCTAAGCGATGTGTCCATGCAGGATGCTCTTGTTACATGGCTCGAATCCATACCGGAGGTCAGAAAGGTCAATTATTCTGCGGTTACCGCCACCACCTTATCCAGCATCAATCAGCTTATAGCATATATGTCCGTTGGAATGATCGCAGTGCTTTTGGGCGTGAGCGTATTCCTTATAAGCAATACTGTTTCCGTGGGTATCCAGATGCGGAAGGAGGAGATCGAGATTATGAAGTATATAGGTGCCACAGACTTTATGGTGCGTTCGCCCTTTGTACTTGAATGTATGATAATCGGACTTATCGGTGCGGCGATTCCGCTTGGCATAAATTATCTGATATATGACTATATTATGAATAATCTTGCAGGCAGCTTTACCTCTGTCATAAGCTTTTTGAAGCTCGTAAGCATTGATGAGATATTCAGGATACTTACGCCGGTATCATTGGGTATAGGCGTGGGAATAGGCTTCCTCGGAAGCATTACAACAGTGGGGAAGCATCTCAGGGTTTAGCGGTATTTGTGCGGTTTTGTCAATGAAGGAAAATGAGGGATTAAAAGGATTAATAGTCAGGCTTGTGTCGGCGTTCGTCGGCACAGCTTTTGTATGTGCATTCATTTTCCAGACCGGTAAGCTTGCATCATCTTCGTTGTCGGTGGAGGCTACCTCAGGAAGCACGGAAAAGTCGCAGGGAGCATCGGAGGAGGATGAGGACAAATCCGATGACAAAGACAAATCCAATGAGGATATGCTGAACCGGATAAAGGATATGGAGAATCAGGTTGACGATGCCAAAAAGGAGAGGGACAAGTTAAACAGCAGCCTCACAAATGTAAAGAATTTAAAAAAGGATCTGGAACAGAAAAAGAATGACCTTACGGAGTATGTACAGACTCTCGATGCAAATCTGACAGAAATACAGGAAAACATTGATGAATTAAATGCTGAGATAGCGCAGAAGGAGCAGGAGATAGCGGATACACAGAACGAGCTGGAGCTTGCTCTTGGAGAGGAGGAATCCCAAAAGTCGGCAATGTATTTCCGCATCCGCAGAATGTATGAAAAGGGCAGTGGAGCGCTTATGGAGCTTTTCGTGCAGTCCGGAGACCTTAATGAGTTTATGAACAATGCGGATTATATGGGGCTCGTGGTAAATTATGACCATTTGAGATGGCAGGAGCTGATTTCTATAAGGGAATACATAGAGCTGGTGGAGGAAGCGCTGGAGATAGAGAGAGAGAATCTTGAAACGGCCAGAGAGAATGTCAAGGCTGAGGAAGCCAGCTTAGAGGAGCTGATAGATCAGAAGAACAAGGATATTTCCGCATATCAGAGTGACATAAATACAAAGTCGGCTGCCATAAAGGAGTATGAGGCATCCATTGCCCAGCAGAATGCGGAGATAAAGGCCTTGGAGGATGCTATTGCAGAGGAACGCAGACAGATTCTTGAAAACAACGGCACGCTTCTCACCTATGACGGAGGAACCTTTAAGTTCCCCTTGGAATCCTATACAAGAGTTTCTGACGACTACGGGAACAGGATACACCCCATACTTGGAACGCAGCAGTTCCACAATGGCGTGGATTTTGCGGCTCCGGCAGGCACGGGAATACTTGCGGCATATGACGGAAAGGTTATCGCCGCAACCTATTCATCAAGTATGGGAAATTATGTTATGATAGATCACGGCGACGAGCTGTACACTATATATATGCATGCATCCGCACTCTATGTGAAAAAGGGGGATACGGTTGCCAAGGGACAGAAGATTGCCGCTGTAGGCTCTACAGGGCGCTCCACGGGAAATCATCTTCATTTCTCCGTGAGAAAGGACGGCGCATATACATCGCCGTGGAACTATCTGTCACATTAAAAGCAGAGGAAAGCTATGGACTTTAATATTGATCAAAAAAAACAAAATGGAAAGCATTATATTTTGGGGCTGTTTACGGGAATGCTTCTGTCGGGAGTATTTGCGCTGATAGTCTGCTTCGGATTCCTTTTGGCAAAGGTTATAAAGAATCCGGCATCAGCAGCGGATGTAAATGTGACCGGGGCAGGAAGCCTTGATGCCGATGTCATTTCCAAGGTGTCTGCGATAAAAGAACTGATAGAGGAGGAATATTCGCTGGCCGAGGTGGACGAGGATACTCTCAACGAGGGGTTGTACCGTGGAATAGTGGACGCTGTCGGGGATGTATATTCCGAATATTACAGCGTTGAGGAGCTGGAAGAATTGAACCAGTATTCCGAGGGGATTTTCTACGGCATAGGCGCATATATTTCGGTTGATGAGCAGAGTACTCTTCCCAAGATTGCAGGTGTCATGGAGGGCTCGCCTGCGGAAAAGGCGGGAGTGCTGGAGAATGACATTATCTATGAAGTGGATGGACAGTCCACCTACGGTTTATCAACGGATGAGGTAGTGGCTTTGGTAAGGGGAGAGAAGGACACAGATGTGGTGCTTACCATGGTCAGGTATGGGGAAGCTGACTACGTGGAGATTAAGATTACCAGAGGCCCTGTGGATGAACGCATCGTAAGCCATGGGATGCTGGAGGACTATCCGGAGATAGGCTATATACAGATAAGTCAGTTTGCGGACAGCGGGGTGGATCAGTTTGCGGAGGCGCTGGCGGACTGCAAGGCCGAGAATATGAAGGGACTTATAATCGATCTTCGCTCCAATCCCGGTGGAACGTTGAATTCGGTTTTGGAGATATGCCGTATGATTCTTCCTAAAGGGCTGATACTATATACCGAGGACAAGAACGGTCAGCGGGTGGAGTACACCTGCGACGGGAAGAGAGAACTGGAGGTTCCCATTGTCGTGCTGGTAAACGGCAATACCGCTTCCGCAGCCGAGGTCATGACCGGAGCCATAAGGGATCACGGCATGGGAAAGATCGTTGGAACCACTACCTTCGGAAAGGGCATAGTGCAGAATGTTTTCAGGCTTAATGACGGCTCTGCGGTAAAGCTTACCACAGAGAGCTATTTCACGCCCAACGGAAGCTATATCCACAAGCTTGGCATTGAGCCGGATGTGGAAATAGAGTATGACAGAGAGATGGCTCTGCAGGAGGGAAAGGATGTGCAGATATTGAAGGCAGTGGAGGTGCTTCAGGATTTGATGGATGATTGACCTAATTATCTGTTGAAAAGAATTCCAAAGTTTAATAAAATAAAAGTATATTGCAGACAGTTCATCGGTTTATCGGAGGGTATGCTATGGAACATTACAATCCTTTATTGAAGGACAATCACGGGACTGACAAATTTATAACAATAGGCGAGATAATGCTGAGGCTTACACCGCCCAATTATGAAAAAATCCGTACCGCTTCCAGCTTTGAAGCAAGCTATGGCGGTTCGGAGGCGAATATTGCGCTGGCGTTGGCGAATCTCGGAGTGGATTCCACCTTCTTTTCGGTGGTGCCAAACAACAGCGTCGGAAAAAGTGCGGTAAGGATGCTGCGTTCCAATGACGTGCACTGCACGCCTATGATATTATCCAGTCATGAGGAGACTCCCACCCACAGACTGGGGAGCTATTATCTTGAAACGGGATATGGGATACGTCCCTCAAAGGTTACCTATGACAGAAAGCATTCCGCAATTACGGAGTATGATTTTTCGAAGGTGGATCTTGACGCATTGCTTGACGGCTTTACATGGCTGCATTTGAGCGGTATCACGCCTGCTCTTGCGCCTAACTGCCGTAAGCTCATAATGGATGTTCTGAAGGTGGCGAGGGAAAAGGGCATGACGGTCAGCTTCGACGGAAATTTCAGAAGCAAGCTCTGGACCTGGGATGAGGCGAGGGATTTCTGTACGGAATGCCTGCCGTATATCGATGTACTTATGGGAATAGAGCCGTATCATCTCTGGAAGGATGAGAACGACCATTCCAAGGGAGATGTAAAGGACGGAGTGCCCTTACAGCCAAGCTACGAGCAGCAGGATGAGATATTCAAGGTATTCGTTGAGAGATATCCCAATATCAAATGCATCGGACGCCATGTAAGATATGCGCATTCCGGAAGTGAGAACAGCCTGAAGGCATTCCTTTGGTATGAGAATCACACCTTTGAAAGCAAGCTTTTTACCTTCAATATTCTCGACAGAGTGGGCGGAGGCGATGCGTTTGCATCCGGTCTCATATATGCCATGATGCATAATTTCAAGCCAATGGATATGGTTAATTTCGCCGTGGCAAGCTCCGTTATCAAGCACACCATAAGGGGAGATGCAAACATTACCGATGATGTTGAGAGCATCAAGAACCTGATGAACATGAATTACGATATAAAGAGATAAGCTTGAAACTGTACAATGAATTAAGCCCTTTGGCAAAAAAGAAAATAAGAATTCTTGCAATGATATCCCTCGCACTTATATGCTTAAGTGCGGTGGGATTCTTTGCGTCGAGAAAAACATATGAGTACCCTGTGTCAGGCTTTGAGGAAAGTACTGTGGAGGATACGGCATATCAGACATACACAGATATCGGGCTGTTCCCGGGAATATACAAGGTTTGTGTGGAATATGAGTCGGAGCTTACGGAGGCGGGATATTCCAAGGCATATATTCCGGGATATCCCGACGGACTGTTTTTTACCAACGGCGAGCCCTTGTATGGCGCACTCGGTTATACCGAATACGAGATGTGGCTGTACGGATATACCGGACACTTATATGTGGATGTGAATAAGGGAAGCAATGGGCTTACTGTAACCTCTTTTAAAATAGAAAATACGGGAAAGCTTTTTACCATGACAGGAACAGCTCTTTTGTTTGTGGCTGTGCTGCTGTCCTTCCTGATAATATGGAAGGATGGACTTGAAGCGGGACTTATCACAAAGGAGCAGAGTGCAGTGCTGTTTTCACTCATTGTGATATGTTTTTTTTCATCCACAATGTATATGACGGGCTATCAGTATTCCGGCATAGATATGACTTATCATTTGAACCGGATAGAGGGGATAGTTGACGGTCTGCATGCAGGGTTCTTCCCGGTCAGGCTGGAACCGAAATGGGTAATGGGGCACGGGTACGCAGCAGCGACAATGTATGGGAATGTGCTTTTATACTTTCCTGCACTTTTAAGGATATTGGGCTTCTCGGTTCTTATGACACAGAATATATACTCTGTGTTTTTGAATATAATATGCGTGGCGGTTGCATATTATTCCTTTTACATGATATTTCGTGACCGGGAAATAGGGGTAATACTTTCGGCATTATATGTGTTTTCAATATATCACACGGATAAATTAGTGGTGCTTTCCGCTATTGGTGAGGTAAGTGTGCTTGATATGATGCCTTTGGTAATATATGGATTATATCAAATATATACCTGCAGTGAGGAGACAGGTGTATCCTTGAGGCTTTGTGCGCCGCTTATAATCGCATTGTCGGTCATAGTTCAGTCACATGCGCTGACTACGGAGCTTACCGCAATATTGATAGCTATATTCTGTATTGTTTTTTTCAAATACACCATAAAAAGAAATATCCTTTTAAATCTGCTTTTAAGTGCAGGAACGGTTCTTTTGATAAGCGCATGGTTTCTTGTACCCTTTCTCGATTATTTCATCACACAGAATCTGCATTTCAGGTACTACGGCAGAAACAGTATACAGAGCAACAGTCGCAGTATTTTTCAGCTGTTTGCGCATTTTTATATCGTCGGGAGAGCCGGAGAAAAAGGCCTTATGGACAAGCTTAATATAGATGTGGAGGGTGTAGGTCTTATATTTATGCTCTTTGCGTTTGTATTTGTCATAAGCTGGATTGCCGGGAAATACAAAAGCGAACGGCAAAACAGCATAATGCTTGCGGGAAAGATATGCACAGTTTTTGGACTCCTCTTACTTTTGGTAAGTGTAGATATTTTCCCCTGGGACAAGATACAATACTTAAACACGGTCACTCTGGCACTGGTGGGAATGCTGGAAAATACCTATAGATTCTGGGGCTGGGGAACTGCGCTTCTTACGGTCTCTGCAGGCTGCGTGATGTACTTTGCAAAGAAGAGGAGCCATCGCAGATATAAGTTCATGGTATCAATAGTGATAGTCTGTATTGTGACCTCGGGAATGTTTTATATGGATTATCTTATGAGGGATCATAATGCGCTCAGAATATACAATCCGGCCTCAATGGGGCGGGGCTTTATCTCGGATCAGGAATTCCTTGTTGAGGGAACCGTGCTGGAGGACATAGAGTATAGGTATCCTACCGTTGAGAATGTGGATAGCTTTGATAATTATACAAAGGGAGATCTGACCGCCTCCTTTGATGTGACTGCCTCAGATGAAGTATCAGGATATGTTGATCTGCCCCTGCTTCAGTACAAGCAGTATAAGGCATATTATCAAAGTAATGAGGGAAAGTGGAGCGAAGGAACTTATTTTGGTAAGAACAATGTTGTCAGAGCAAAGATACCTGCAGGCTTTTCGGGGCATGTGCTTGTGCGTTATACCGAGCCATGGTATTTTAGAATGGCGGAGCTTATTTCACTTGTAGCGGTTATATGTATATTGCTGTATTGGCACCGCATGAAAGCAGAAAATAGACGTAGTAAAATTTAGGAGAATATTATGAAGCTAAAAAAGATGAACGCAGCCCTTGGGCTTTTGTCAATCGCTGCCATGCTTTTGCATATTGTGAATATAGTCTTTTCTTATTTGACTTTCGATTTTAAGCTGTTGACTGCCATTCCCTTAATGGTGTTGGTGTGTCTGCATGCCATATGTGGAATGCTGACAGTATTTTTGCAGGCAGATGGAATGCGCCTTGATTTGTATCCGAAGCAGAATCTGAGGACAATTCTCCAACGAGTCTCTGCCGCCTTGATTCTTCCCTTGCTGATATTGCACATCAATACCTTTGATATGCTTAAATCCGCTGCAGAGGCGGGGCGCTGGCTTTGGTTTTCTCTGTTATTGCTAAGCCAGCTTTTGTTCTACGGCACAGTGCTGACCCATGTCGCAGTATCGATAACAAGAGGGATGATTACATTGGGTCTGCTTACATCCCTTGACAGACAGAAACGCATTGACAGAGTAATCTATGTTATCTGTGCAGCAGTCTTTATAATTGCGAGCTTTGTAGTAATTAAGACGGAGCTTGCCATGTTCCTGCCGGGAGGGATGGTATGAAGCATGCATTGATTATTGGAAGCGGAATATCAGGCATGGTCTGTGCGGTGCGATGTGCACAGCTCGGCGTTCATGTGACAATGGTATCTCCGTTTCCGTCAGAGCGCTCCCAGTCCGTGATGGCTGCGGGCGGCATCAACGCAGTGCTTTCAGGAGAAGAGGCAGGGGATTCCGTTGCCTGTCACATTGAGGACACCCTTAAGGGAGGCTGTGAGCTAGGCGGTAAGAATGCTGTAAAGGGTCTGTGCGAGCACGGCGGAGAAATCCTGCATTGGCTTGAAAGCATCGGAACAGTCTTTTCAGTGGACGAGAAGGGTCGCCCTCTGCGCAGAGCCTTCGGCGGACAAAGCCACAAGCGGACATATTATTGCGGCGCATCTACAGGCAAGCAGATAGTCTCCGCATTGGTAATGGAGGTGCGGCGCTTTGAGGCGGCAGGGTTGATTGAGAGAAGGCTGTGGTGCTGTTTTCACTCTGCTTTGATTCGTGATGGCATCTGCTATGGCGCAATGCTTTTTGATGAAGCGCACGGAGGCTTGGAGGCAGTCTGCGCTGACGCCTTGGTCATTGCCACAGGCGGGCAGAATGCTCTTTTTGGCAAAACTACGGGCTCCACACAATGTGATGGCTATGCGGCGGGAAAATTGTTTATGCAGGGCGCGGAGCTCAAAAATCTGGAGTTTATTCAATACCATCCGACCACAATGGAAACCCCGCAAAAGCGTATGCTGATTTCCGAAGCCGTGCGCGGCGAGGGCGGAAGGCTGTTCCAGAGGCGGGATGGTCAGAATGTGTACTTTATGGAGGACAAATACGGTCCGGGCGGCAATCTGATGACACGGGACATCGTGTCGAGGGAAATAGATGCGCTGGGCGGTATGGTGTATCTTGATATATCTTTTCTGGACAGGACGGTTATAGACGAGCGTCTGCCGGAGGTGCGGGATATCTGCGCAAAGTACGGCGGAATCGACGTGAGCCGTGAACCGATACCGGTTATGCCGTCAGTGCATTTTTTCATGGGAGGTCTGGCAGTAGGACTAAAGCATGAGACGAACATCCATAACCTTTTTGCCGTAGGCGAATGTGCATCCATGTATCACGGAGCGAACCGGATAGGCGGCAACTCTTTATTGGCGGCAATCTACAGCGGGAATGTCGCAGCGGATGAGATAGCAGGAAGGAGCGGGTGCAGGTTTCATCCTGATTTTGAAGGTGATTTGGAGCGTGAGAAAAAGCTGCTTGCCCGGAATATGGACACGCAGAGCCAATTCCCGGTCATGTACATCAGAGATATGCTTGCCGAGACGATGCAGAAGCGACTGGGGATTGTTCGCAGCGGGGAAAACCTTGAACAGGGGCTGGCGGACATTGATTATTACCTCTCAATCGCTGAACGCATCCGCTACGATTCCAGCGTGATGCCCTATTTTAACTACAGTCTGACGGCAATTCTGACACTCGCACGGGCGACTATAACCTGTGCGCTGTCTCGGCGGGAGAGTCGGGGGGCGCATTATCGGAGTGATTTTCCGCAGACAGAAGAAGCGTATCAATCCGCAACAATCATCGCCTATGACGGAGGCGGCTACAACGTGCGGTTTGACAGGGAGCAAAGCTATGAAAGTTAATGTGTTGCGGCAGCAGTCGCCTGTAAGCAAACCATATTGGGAGACCTTTGAGTACGACGGTTCCGCAGATAATTCCGTGGCAGGGGCGCTTGACTATATAAACTATCATGATGATATCGTAAATGCCGAGGGAAAGCGGTCCACCCGCATAGGCTGGGAATGCTCTTGTATGCAGGGTATCTGCGGCGCATGCGCTATGGTGATCAACGGACGGCCTGCGCTTGCTTGCGAGACCTTCGTGCGGGATTTTAAGGGAAAGGACATAGAAATCAGACCCTTGCGAAAATTTCCGGTTATTCACGACCTGGTGGTGGACAGAACCTCCATACATGAGAATTTGAAGCAGGCAAACGTATGTATCGGGGAATATAATCCTGCGGAGAATGAAGAGCACGCACACCAATATGCCATTGGGAAATGCCTGAAATGCGGACTCTGTCTGGAGGTTTGCCCGAACTATGTGAATGGCAATACCTTCTTTGGCGCAGCCTTCGCCAACGACTGTTATCTGGTGGCTTCGAGGAACCGCACCGAGGATAAGAGAATCAGAAGAATCTATGCAGAGCATTTCGGAAAGACCTGTTCAAAGTCCCTGTCCTGTATGGAGGTCTGCCCAATGAAGATACCGACATTGGCATCCATGGCAAAGCTGAACAGAAACAAAACTAGACGATATGGGTAACCCACTTGTCCGCAACAATATGCCTACAAGCAGATTGCTATTGGAAACTTCTCGGTGCCGAGAATCAATTTGGCGTAATTATTTAGCCCCCTTAACTGGCGAATTTTTGGAGTTAAGGGGTGGGTAATTATGCAAACAAGTCTCCCAGAGTAATTTCATTATCGATTATTCCACTGTGTTCGTTTTTCTTAACTCCATAGGTTGTAATTTTTGCCTTTGACAAAAGCACAAAAATCTATATAATAAGTATTAGTATCAGATACAAGTACAAAGAGGAGGTATAGAAATGACTTTTTCAGCAAAGAAAATGATAAAACAAAGAAAGAGTGTCAGAACATTCGATGGAAAAACTCTTTCAGATGAAGACAGGAAAAATCTTGAAAACTATATTCATGTGCTTACCAATCCTTTTGAGGTCCCGGTAGAGTTTTGCCTGCTTGACGCAAAAGAGCATCAGCTCTCCAGTCCGGTGATCGTAGGGGAACACACCTATCTTGCAGCAAAAGTGAAGAGGGAAGAACATTTTGAGATCGCTTTCGGATACAGCTTTGAAAAAGCATGTCTGTATGCCCGGTCTCTGGGAATCGGAACAGTTATGCTTGCGGCATCATTAAGTCGCAGCGCCTTTGAAAAAGCAATGAATGTACAGGAGGATGAAGTTCTTCCGGTTGCAAGCCCGGTCGGATATCCGGCAGAGAAAGGCTCTATACGCGAAAACCTGATGCGTAAAGGATTGAGAGCCGATGAAAGAATTGCCTTCGACGAATTGTTTTTTGCAGGGTCTTTCGATAAGGCACTTACGAAAGAGGCTGCAGGCGAATATACAGAGGCACTTGAGATGGCGAGGTTATCACCGTCCGCCACGAATAAGCAGCCATGGCGTGCTGTCGTAGACGGAAACAAAGTATATTTCTATGAGCAGAAGTCAATAAAAGACAGTATTTTAGGAGATATCCAGAAAGTTGATGTCGGCATCGCTCTGTGTCATTTTGACCTGGTGATGGAAGAAAACGGTGTCTCCGGAAGATTTTTATTTGAAGATCCGCAGATCAAAGCACCGGAGAATGTTTATTACATTGCATCATATGAAAGGATCGGATAATGGATACGAGGTTTTCTTCGGCAATACATATGCTGATCTTAATATCAGAAGCCGAAACGCCGATGACATCGGAAGAGATTGCTGCGAGCGTAGGTACAAATGCAAGCTATATCAGAAAGGTTACCGGTCTTCTGAAGAGAAATGGAATCATAGAAAGCAAAAGGGGAGTCAGCGGATTCCAGCTGGCAGTAAATAAAAAGGAGCTTCTTTTATATGATGTTTATCTGGCTGTATCGGAAACGGATCAGGTGCATGTTTTTGACCTGCACCAGAATCCGAATGATCAGTGCATTGTCGGTAAGCATATAAAACCTGTACTTTCGGATATTTTTCGTAATGTTGAAGAGAAGGCTGAACAGGAGTTAAGGGAGACAACCCTTGCAGACTGCATTGACAGGATGCGTAAGCAGATAGAAGGGAGCAGTAACCAATGAAAGCGGCAGTTCTATTTCTTCATTTTCGTTCATGAAGACGGGTCAGGATTGCAGAAGATTTCAGAAATCTTTAAGCCCACCCTTATCATCAGCCATAATAAAACATTGGCAGGTCAGCTATATGGCGAGATGAAAGAATTCTTTCCCGAGAGTGCGGTGGAATACTTTGTCTGCAACTATATCTTGAATAGCAGGGCACAATATACAGTTTGTTAATTTTAATTTTTTATATAATCAGATAAGGCGCAATACGATATTCTAAGTCCAAAAATGCAACTCAGAACGAGATTTGGACACAAAATAACTGACGGCTGTCTGAC
This sequence comes from Lachnospiraceae bacterium, assembly GCA_017483735.1. Taxonomy (GTDB): domain Bacteria; phylum Bacillota; class Clostridia; order Lachnospirales; family Lachnospiraceae; genus RGIG4856. The sequence continues at coordinate 33,151 of JAFUVF010000053.1, forward strand.
GTATTGTTATAATAAAGCCTATGAATACAAAATTTTCTTCCTGCGTTTGAATGGTTTTGGAATGACTGGCTATCTACAAGAGACAACCTTGTTTTTGTGGTCTGTGGCTCAGCCACATCCTGGATGGATGAAAAGATATCAAATAATAAAGGAGGATCTTTTCAAAGATGTCTGATTGATTGTCCAAATCGGTGTTGACCGAGCTCTTTAGAGCGAGGGATGCTTCTTGAACGCAGGCTCAAGAAGATGGACTAATTGACAACTTCCAGTTTATTGCAGGAGACATACTTTATAAATCAGTGAAACGCACGAACAAATGTTCTAAAATATATAGACAAAAAAGCTCAGAGATGATATACTCACAATATGTACGCAGATGACGGTCATATTTTCAAATTGCACAGTGAATACCAACCGACAGGTGACCAGCCCCAGGCTATAAGGGAGCTCGTAGAGGGCTTCCAAAAAGGCAATCAATTCCAGACTTTACTGGGGGTTACGGGTTCCGGAAAGACCTTCACGATGGCGAATGTGATACAGGCGCTTAATAAGCCTACCCTGATTATCAGCCATAATAAAACATTGGCAGGTCAGCTATATGGCGAGATGAAAGAATTCTTTCCCGAAAACGCCGTTGAGTATTTTGTCTCCTACTATGATTACTATCAGCCGGAGGCATATGTGCCTCAGTCGGATACCTATATCGCAAAGGATTCAGCCATAAACGACGAGATAGACAAGCTGAGGCTCTCCGCCACGGCATCCCTTTCGGAAAGGCGGGATGTCATAGTTGTGGCATCTGTATCCTGCATATATGGTCTGGGAAGTCCCGACGAATACAAGGGGATGGTTAGCTCTCTTCGTCCCGGTATGCAGAAGGACAGAGATGTGGTCATCCGGGAGCTGATTGATATGCAGTATGACCGGAACGAAATGGACTTTAAACGTGCCACCTTCCGTGTTCACGGGGATGTTTTGGATATATATCCCGCACAGGGAGGCGACTATATTATTCGTGTGGAGTTTTTCGGGGATGAGATAGACCGAATTCTTGAGGTTGACCCGTTGAACGGAAAAATTCATGCAACTCTGGAGCATGTCGCAATCTTTCCGGCTTCGCATTATGTGGTTGCGCCGGACAAGATGAAGACAGCCTGTGACAATATAGAGAAGGAGCTCGAGGAACGCATAAGGTACTTCAAGGGCGAGGACAAGCTTATAGAGGCGCAGCGCATTTCGGAGAGGACGAATTTTGATATTGAGATGCTTCGGGAAACGGGCTTCTGCTCCGGCATAGAGAATTACTCGAGGCATTTAAACGGAACTCTTCCCGGAGAGCCGCCAATGACGTTGCTTGACTTCTTTACGGAGGATTTTCTGATAATCGTGGACGAGTCCCATATGACCATACCGCAGGTCAGGGGAATGTTTTTCGGAGACCGCTCCAGAAAGCAGACCCTGGTGGACTACGGCTTCCGGCTTCCCTCTGCGCTTGACAACAGACCGCTCAATTTTGAAGAGTTCGAATCCCATATAGACCAGATGATGTTTGTGTCCGCAACCCCCTCGGTATACGAAGCGGAGCATGAGCTTATGCGTACCGAGCAGATAATACGCCCTACAGGGCTGGTGGATCCTGAGATTTCGGTGCGCCCGATAGAGGGGCAGATAGATGACCTCATAGGAGAGATAAGAAAAACCACCGAGGCAGGGAACAAGGTCCTGGTAACGACCCTTACCAAGCGGATGGCGGAGGATCTTACCGATTATATGAAGGAGGTGGGTGTCAGAGTCAAGTATCTCCACTCTGACATAGACACCCTGGAGCGTGCCGAGATAATAAGGGATATGCGCCTTGATGTGTTCGACGTGCTGGTGGGCATTAACCTTTTGAGGGAGGGGCTTGATATTCCGGAGATAGCTCTTGTCGCAATAATAGATGCGGACAAGGAGGGCTTTTTGAGAAGCGAAACCTCTCTGATACAGACCATAGGACGTGCCGCCAGAAATGCGGAGGGACGTGTGATAATGTATGCGGATACGATTACGGATTCGATGAAATCCGCTATCGACGAAACCGAAAGGCGCCGTGCCGTGCAGATGAAATACAATGAGGAGCACGGCATCACTCCGCAGACCATCAAGAAGGCTGTGCGGGATCTCATAAGCATTTCCAAGGTCATCGCCAAGGAGGAGATGAAATTTGAGAAGGATCCCGAATCTATGGATAAGGATGAGCTTACAAAGCTTATCGATAAGATTCAAAAGAAGATGAACAAGGCGGCGGCGGAGCTTGATTTTGAAAGCGCCGCAGAGCTGCGTGACAAGATGATAGAGCTAAAGAATAAGCTTAGAGAAAACTTCGACTAGAAAGGATCATTAGGATGTCTGAAAATAAGAAAATGCTCCCGCGGGAGATGATCAGAATACGGGGAGCGAGAGAAAATAATCTCAAGGGTATCGATTTGGAGATACCTCGCAATAAGCTGATTGTTATGACAGGGGTGTCGGGTTCCGGCAAGTCCTCCCTTGCCTTTGATACCATATATGCGGAGGGACAGCGCAGATATATGGAGTCCTTGTCCTCCTACGCAAGACAGTTTCTGGGGCAGATGGAGAAGCCGAATGTGGAGAGCATAGAGGGGCTTTCTCCAGCCATATCCATAGACCAGAAATCCACGAACAGAAATCCACGTTCCACAGTCGGAACCGTTACGGAAATATATGATTACTTCCGTCTTCTTTATGCAAGAATAGGCATACCGCATTGCCCTAACTGCGGCAAAGTGATAGAGCGCCAGACAGTGGATCAGATGGTGGATAAGATAATGGAGCTCCCGAAGGATACGAGGATTCAGCTCCTCTCACCGGTAGTAAGGGGAAAGAAGGGGCAGCATGAGAAGGTGCTTGAAAGGGCAAAAAAGTCAGGCTACGCCAGAGTACGCATAGACGGAAATTTGTATGACCTTTCGGAGGAGATTTCGCTTCCCAAGAATATAAAGCACAATATCGAGATAATAGTTGACAGGCTTGTCATAAAAGAGGGGATAGAAAGACGTCTTGCGGATTCCATAGAGAATGTTTTGGAGCTTTCAAACGGACTTTTGATCGTGGATGTGGTTAAGGGCGAGGAGATGAATTTCTCCCAGAGCTTCTCGTGCCCCGATTGCGGCATATCCATTGCGGAGGTGGAGCCGAGAAGCTTTTCCTTCAACAACCCCTTTGGGGCGTGTCCGGTGTGCTTTGGTCTGGGCTACAAGATGGAATTTGATGTCGACCTTATGATACCCGACCCGTCCATGTCCATAAACGAAGGCGCTATTACCGTCCTCGGCTGGCAGTCGGCAAACAAGGAGGGCAGCTTTACCAATGCCATGCTTGAAGCACTGTGCAAGAAATTCAAATTCGACCTAGACACTCCCTTTGAGGATTATCCGGACAAGATTAAGGATATCCTCATATATGGCACAGATGTAAAGGTGGATGTGCATTATACCGGGCAGAGAGGAAGCGGCGTTTACCCGATTGCCTTTGAGGGGCTTTTGGCGAATGTGGAGCGCAGATACAGAGAGACCTTCTCCGACACCACAAAGCAGGAGTACGAGACCTTTATGCGCATTACGCCCTGCAACGAATGTAAGGGCATGAGGCTCAAAAAGGAGTCCCTTGCCGTGACGGTGGCGGACAAAAATATTTACGAGATAACCGCCCTGTCGATACGTGATTTAAAGGATTTTATAGAGAATGTAAATCTGAGCAAATACCAGCTCTTTGTGGGAGAGCAGGTATTGAAGGAGATTCGGGCAAGAGTGGGATTTCTGGTGGATGTGGGCCTGGACTATCTTTCCCTTGCCAGAGCTACCTCCACCCTCTCGGGAGGCGAGGCGCAGAGAATCCGTCTTGCCACGCAGATAGGCTCAGGGCTTGTGGGGGTATGCTATATTCTGGATGAGCCCTCCATAGGTCTGCATCAGAGGGACAACGATAAGCTTCTTGCAACCCTTAAGCATCTTCGTGATTTGGGAAACACATTGATAGTGGTGGAGCATGATGAGGATACCATGCTTGCTGCGGATTATATCGTAGACATCGGACCCGGCGCCGGAATCCACGGAGGAGAGGTCATTGCCACGGGAAGCGCCAAGGAGATAATGAAGGCGAAGGATTCCATAACCGGACAGTATCTTAGCGGAAAATTAAGCATTCCCGTTCCGGCTAAACGCAGGAAGCCCACTGGCTGGCTCACGGTTCAGGGAGCGCAGGAGAACAATCTTAAAAATATAGAAGTAAAGATTCCACTTGGAATAATGACTTGTGTGACGGGAGTGTCAGGTTCGGGAAAGAGCTCCCTTGTCAACGAGATATTGTACAAAAAGCTTGCAAGAAAGCTCAACCGTGCACGCACCATTCCCGGCAAGCACAAGACCATAAAGGGCTGGGAGCAGCTTGACAAGGTAATAAATATAGACCAGTCTCCCATTGGGCGCACGCCCCGCTCCAATCCGGCTACATATACCGGAGTTTTCGATATGATACGAGACCTTTTTGCCGCCACACCCGATGCAAAGGCAAAGGGCTATGCGAAAGGAAGATTTTCCTTCAATGTAAAGGGCGGCAGGTGCGAGGCCTGCAGCGGAGACGGAATTATTAAGATAGAGATGCACTTTCTGCCGGATGTATACGTGCCCTGTGAGGTATGTGGAGGGAAGCGCTACAACAGAGAAACCCTTGATGTCAAGTACAAGGGAAAGAGCATATTTGACGTGCTTGACATGACCATAGAGGATGCTCTGACATTTTTTGAAAATGTGCCGAGCATAAGGAACAAGATACAGACACTCTATGATGTGGGGCTTGGTTATCTTAAGCTTGGGCAGCCCTCCACAGAGCTTTCAGGAGGAGAGGCGCAGAGGGTCAAGCTTGCGACAGAGCTTTCGAGAAGGAGCACGGGAAAGACCATCTATATCCTTGATGAGCCCACCACAGGGCTTCATTTTGCGGATGTCCACAAGCTTGTCGATATACTTCACAGACTGGCTGACGGTGGGAATACCGTTGTGGTCATAGAGCACAATCTGGATGTGATAAAGACGGCGGACTATATAATCGATATGGGACCCGAGGGAGGAGACAAGGGAGGCACCGTTATTGCGGAGGGAACTCCCGAACAGATAGTAAAAGTAAAAAAATCATATACAGGAGCATTTGTCAAAAAGTACCTTGAAAAGTAGCGTATACTTGTGTTAAAATAATTTACCGCAACACTAGACAGAATTGATGTGCTGACCTACGGAAAGGGGTATGATTATATATGCAGGGTACTGATATAGGAATAGATTTAGGAACGGCGAGCATTCTCGTCTATATCAAGGGCAGAGGGGTCGTGCTTAAGGAGCCCTCTGTTGTGGCGTTTGACAGGGATACAAACAAGATAAAGGCTATCGGAGAGGACGCAAGGCTTATGCTGGGGCGTACTCCCGGAAATGTTGTTGCAGTGCGCCCTTTGAGACAGGGCGTTATCTCGGATTATAAGGTGACCGAGAGAATGATGAAATATTTCATTCAGAAGGCTCTCGGCAGAAGAACCTTCAGAAAGCCGAGGATTGCGGTCTGTGTTCCCAGCGGAGTCACAGAGGTCGAAAAAAAGGCGGTGGAGGATGCCACATATCAGGCAGGCGCAAGGGAGGTGCTCATCATTGAGGAACCCATTGCGGCAGCTATCGGTGCAGGCATTGACATAGCGAAGCCCTGCGGAAATATGATAGTGGATATCGGCGGCGGAACCTCAGATATTGCGGTAATCTCTCTCGGCGGAACAGTTGTGAGCGATTCTATAAAGATTGCCGGGGATGATTTCGACGAAGCCATCGTAAGATACATGAGAAAAAAGTATAATCTTCTTATCGGAGAGAGAACCGCCGAGGACATAAAGATAAAGATAGGCTGTGCCTTCAAGAGACCGGAGGTTGATTATCTCGATGTGAACGGAAGGGATCTCGTTACAGGATACCCTAAGACCGTGAAGGTATCATCCGCAGAGACGGAAGAGGCATTGAGGGATTCCGCAGCGCAGATTGTGGATACGATTCACGGGGTGTTTGAGAAGACGCCTCCTGAGCTTGCTGCGGATATCGCTGACAGGGGCATTGTACTGACCGGAGGCGGAAGTCTGCTTCAGGGACTTGAAGATTTGATTGCGAGCAAGACCGGAATCAATACAATGACTGCGGAGGATCCCATGACCGCTGTTGCCATAGGAACCGGCAGATATGTGGAGTTTATCGCCGGTTATCACGAATAATTTCAGATTTTTATGAACAGGCTAAAGTTTTTGTCTGCATAGTCCGATATAAGAGATACAGAATAAAAGCCGGGCAAAGGACTGCGAGGCTGCGCAAAGGATTGCGATAGCTGCGCAGTTTTTCTGCGACTTGGAGTTAAAAGGAGAAACAGATGTTCAAGGGCTTATATACCGCATACACGGGAATGATAAACGAACAGCACAGAATGGACACTCTTACCAACAATCTCGCCAATGTGACGACGGTGGGCTTCAAGAAGGAGGGTGCCACCAGTCAGGCATTTACGGATGTGCTGGCGGTCAAGATAAAGGACACCTCCATCGGTGTCGAGAAGAACAGACCCGTCGGAATAAATACTCCGGGCGTCAAGATTGGCGAAAATTATGTGGATTATTCCCAAGGGTCGTTTCGTATAACGGAAAATCCATATGATTTGGCGCTGTCAGGAGAGGGCTTTTTTGCCATAGAATTTACCAACAAGGCGGGACAGACCAGCATCAAATATACCAGAGAGGGTCAGTTTACCCTGAATAAGGACGGCTTTCTTGTGACCGAAGAGGGGGATTATGTTCTCGACAGGAACAACAATCGTATCAGACTGGATGTGCTTCAGGATTCGACTATAGACCAGAATGGAGCTATCTGGCAGAACGGCCGTATAGTGGCAAATATTCAGGTTACGGATTTTGAGGACTATGATTATCTGCACAGATACGGAGAAACATATTTCGAGCCTATCGAGGGCGCAAGATTCAAACAGTCGAATGCTCAGGTAATAGAGGGATATCTCGAAATGTCCAATGTGTCCGTGGTGCAGGAAATGGTAAATATGATTACCACTACAAGGCAGTATGAGAGCAACCAGAAGATAGTGCAGACTATGGACAGCTCCATGGAGATAGCGGTACAGCAGCTGGGAAAGATTTAAAAATATTTAAAGGAGTTTAAGTTATGGTTAGAAGCTTATGGACAGCGGCGACGGGAATGATCGCACAGCAGACGAATCTTGACACGATCGCAAACAATCTCGCAAATGTAAACACTACAGGATACAAGACAGAGGTAAACGAGTTCAAGAGCCTGCTGTATCAGACTATACAGACCAAGACAACCTCGGCAAACGGGGAGAGAAAGCCAAGCTCCGCACAGGTTGGTTTAGGCGTACGCAATGCCTCTATTTCATCCGTATTTAAGCAGGGACCGCTTCTTTCCTCAGAGATCGATACGAATTTTGCCATAGACGGTAAAGGCTTCTTTGCGCTCCGGTCGGCTGACGGAAGAACATATTATACAAGGAACGGTAATTTTAAATTTACGCTTTCGACCAACGGTGGAAATATGCTTGCCACCAGTGATGGCGAGCCCATTTTGGACAGGGACGGACAGCCGCTGATCCTAAGCTCCAACTATATCATCAGCAATGTGACAGTCACGGCGGACGGTACGCTCTGTTATCCTGACGAGCTCAACAATCCCCAGCCTATAAGAAAGGCAAACGGCAATGCCTATCAAATAGGACTTTGGCAGTTCCAGAATCCCAATGGCCTGGAAAAAATAGCGAACAGCCGCTTTGCGGTAACGGATGCCAGCGGACCGGTAATCAATGAGTTTACAAACAACAATGTGCAGAAGAGCTCTGTTATACAGGGATACCTTGAGGGCTCCAATGTGAATGTGGCTGACGAGATGGTCAATATGATAACTACGCAGCGTGCTTACGAGTTCAATTCAAAGGCAATTACCGCATCCGACGAGATGCTGCAGCAGGCCAACAACCTACGCCGCTAGCGTTAAAAGGAGATAATATATGGACTTTTCGAACATTACAAATTTATATGCCGACAAATATGCAAGCGCCACCAATGCTGCGGTGGATAAGCTTAAAAATAAGATCAATTCCACAGACTATACCAATGCGACGGATGATGAGCTTCTGAGTGCGTGCAAGGAGTTTGAGGCATATTTCCTCGAGCAGGTCTTTAAGGGGATGGAGAAGACTGTTATGAAGGATGAGTCCAATTCCTCCGATAACCAGCTGGTGGACTATTTTAAGGATCAGACTGTTCAGGAGCTTGCAAAAACTTCCACAGAGCAGCAGGGACTTGGACTTGCACAGATGCTCTATGAGCAGATGAAGAGGAACTATAATCTCTGATCATGGGAAGTATTTCCGGTTATATCGACCATTTTATATTCAGGAATGAAGAAAACGGATACAGTGTGGCTGTGCTTATCTCAGAGGGTAAGGAGGTTACCTGTGTCGGCATGTTGAAAAGTCTTTCCCAGGGGGAGACTATTGAGGCCTCCGGGGAGTATGTGGAGCATGCTCTCTATGGAATGCAGTTTAAGATAGAGGATTATCATAGCATAATCCCGAAGGATGCAGAGGGGATAGAGCGGTATCTCGGGAGCGGCGCCATAAAGGGAGTGGGACAGGCGCTGGCTGCACGTATCGTCGGATATTTCGGCGAAGATACACTCCGCATCATAGATGAGGAGCCGGAGAGACTGGCTGAGATAAAGGGTATAAGCCCTAAAAAGGCAAATGAGATTGCTGTTTCCATGGAGGAAAAAAAGGATCTCAGAGAAGCACTGATATTCCTTTCGGGATATGGCATCGGAGAAGCTCTTTCAATAAAAATATTTAATGAATACGGTACGCTTCTGTACAGGATCATAAAGGAAAATCCATATAAGCTTGCGGAGGACATTACAGGCGTGGGCTTTAAGACTGCCGACGAGATTGCAGAGAAGGTGGGGATAAGCATTGATGCGGACTATCGTATACGCTGCGGGATTTTCTATGCGCTGCAGAATTCAACCTCCGAGGGGCATGTGTTTCTTCCTGTAGACGAGCTTGTATCAAGGGCTGTAAGGCTTCTGGAGCTGCAGGAAAATGTCCTGCGTCCCGAGCTTGACAATCTTTCCGTGGAGGGCAGAATCATTATAAAGGATGAAAAAGCGTATCTGCCTTTCTTCTACCATACGGAGATAAAAGCTGCGGCAAAGCTTTCCGAGCTCAACATAAATATGGGGACGGAAAATCCTGAAACGGAAAAAAGACTTCGGGCGCATATAGAGGATATACTTTCAAAAGAGCGGATGGAGCTGGAGGAACTTCAGATAAATGCGGTAATGTCTGCCATAAAGAGCGGCGTGTTCATATTGTCTGGCGGACCCGGAACCGGAAAGACCACCACCATAAATACTATTATCAGATATTTTGAGAGTGAGGGAATGGATATAGTCCTTGCGGCGCCCACGGGCAGAGCGGCAAAGAGGATGACAGAGGCCACGGGCTTTGAGGCAAAGACCATACACAGGCTGCTTGAGCTGAATGGAGAGCTCTCTGATGACGAGAAGGGGCATGTGCGCTTCGAGAAAAATGAGGACAATCCTCTGGAGGCGGATGTGGTCATAATAGACGAGATGTCAATGGTGGACATTCAGGTGTTCTGGGCACTGTTAAGGGCAATCCCCGTGGGCTGCAGGCTTATAATGGCGGGAGATATACACCAGCTCCCCAGCGTCGGACCGGGACAGGTTCTCAGGGATATTATGGAGAGCGGCGCTTATCCTATGGCGGTGCTGGAAAAGATATTCCGTCAGGCCGGAAATTCTGATATTGTCCTCAACGCACACAGGATAAATAACGGAGAGGAAATACAGTTTGATAAGGACTCAAAGGATTTCTTCCTGATAGAACGAAATGACGTAAATGTCATATATAAGTTTATGGTACAGCTTATCACGGAGAAGCTTCCGAAATATCTGAAGGTAACGCCATTTGACATACAGGTGCTGACACCTATGAGAAAGGGCGCTCTGGGGTGTGAAACCTTAAACGAGATATTGCAGAGATACATAAATCCTTCTGATGGAGCAAAGAGGGAGCATATGCATGGCGACAGGCTTTTCCGTGAGGGCGATAAGGTAATGCAGACGAAGAACAACTACAAGCTAGCATGGGAAATTTTGGGGAAGAACAATATCCTTGTGGAGAGCGGCGAGGGGGTTTTCAACGGAGATATGGGAACCGTGAATTTCATCAATGAAACTGCCTCCATTATGACGGTGGAATTTGATGACGGCAGGAGGGTAACCTATCCCTTTTCGGAGCTCTCGGAGCTGGAGCTTGCCTATGCAATAACCATACACAAATCGCAGGGAAGCGAATACCCTGCCGTGATAATGCCGCTGCTTACCGGACCAAGGCTTCTTTTCAACAGAAACCTTCTCTACACCGGAATTACCAGGGCAAAGGGACTTGTAACCATACTGGGCAGCGGAGAAACAGTGCGCAGCATGGCAAAGAACACGGAGGAATCGAAGCGATATACCTCCTTAAAGGAGAGAATACTTGAATCAGCTACTTGAAAAAATATTGGAAAGGCTTAAGGATGCAGTATATCCGAGACACTGCCCGGTGTGTGATGAGATTGTGGGCGGCGGAGAAAAGATCTGCGCAGATTGTATGAGGGAGCTTAAGCTTGTGAAGGCACCATGGTGTATGAGCTGCGGCAGACCTATCCGGGATGCGCATGAGAGATGCCATGAGTGTAAAAGGGCTGGCATGAGAGAGTTTGTGCGGGGCAGGGTGCTGTATGAATATCCATCCGTCGCAAAGAGCATTTACAGATTCAAATACGGAAACAGAGCGGAATATGCGGAGTTTTTCGGTGGAGAAATGGCGTATTTTCTTAAGGATTTCATCGACGGTACAGCTGCGGACGGCATCATTCCTATTCCCCTCCACAAAAAGAGGATGAAAAAACGTGGCTACAATCAGGCGGGGTTATTGGCGGAAGAGCTTGGCAAAGTCTGCAATATTCCGGTGTATGATAAGCTGCTGATCCGTGTGAAAAACACAGCCCCCTTGAAAATGCTGGGTCTGTCCGAACGTCAAAATAATTTGAAAAAGGCTTTTAATATATCCCAAAATGGTGTAAAATTAAAAAGAGTAATTCTGGTGGATGATATATACACTACCGGGAGCACAATTGCTGAGGCGGCGCATACACTCAGGACTTATGGAGTATCGGAGGTATATTTTGTGGCGTTAGCCTGTGGCGAAGGAATATAATGTGGAGGATATGGCATGAACGTTAGGAATTGTAAGAAGTGCGGAAATATATTCAACTATATTTCGGGACCGCCAATCTGCCCTAACTGCAGGGAGAAGCTGGAGGAGAAATTCCAGGAGGTCAAGGAATATATCAGAGAGCACAAGGGTGTAGGCATTGCGCAGATTTCAGAGGCTTGCAATGTTGATCCCCAGCAGATCAGGCAGTGGCTCAGAGAGGACAGGCTGGAGGTTACAGAGGATTCCGCTATAATGCTCAACTGTGAAAGCTGCGGCGCACCCATAAGGAGCGGTAGGTTCTGCGAGAAGTGCAAGGCAAAGAACATCAACGGCTTCAACAGCATATTGGAGGCAAATAAGCCCAAGCCTGTGGATAATCCCTTCAAGAGGGACAAGGAAGCTCCGAAGATGAGATTTCTGGACAACTAAAAGACTATGATAAACGAAGACAGAGTCATTCTCATGACGAAGATGGCCTCATACGAAGAGCATGAGGCAAAGGAGAATATGGCTATCGGCAGATACTTCAGAAGCGATTATATCGCTATTCAGGTCCTTAAGGCCGTGATTAGTGTTACAATCGCTTTTGCGGTGATATTTGCCATTTTTCTGTTTTATGATTTTGAGAAATATATGCAGGATATCTACGAGATGGACATTCTGTCCTTCGCAAAGAATATCCTGAAATATTATATTGTCGCTGTGGTTGTATACGCCGGAATATGCTACGGTGTGTGCACCTACAGATACATAAAGGCGAGAAAAAGCTTAAAGCTCTATTATCAGAACTTAAAAAAGCTTGACAAAATGTATACTGAATAGAGGGTAAGGGTATTTATGACAGAACTTCTCGAGATAAGAGACAGGATAAAGGGAATATTTGCAAGCTATGAGGTTTTTATCCTTCCGGTGGTCAAGTTCCTGTTGGGATTGGTCTGCTTTGGCATGCTCAATTCGAAGCTTGGTTATATGACGAGGATCAATAATATTGCCGTAGTGCTGATACTGGCGCTTCTGTGCTCCTTCCTGCCGCCAGTGGGAATGGTGCTTCTTGCGGCGCTCATAAGCCTTCTGCATCTCTACGCCCTGTCCCTTGAAGCCGCCATCATTGGCTTTGCGGTTTATCTCGTAATGTTCCTTCTGTTTTTCAGATTTGCACCGAAGGATTCCGTCGCAGTGATACTCACACCCATTACCTGTGCGCTGGGACTTCCCTGTATAGTCCCTATCAGCGCCGGACTTTTGGGAGGGCCTTCATCTGCTGTAAGTGTGGGCTGCGGCGTGATGGTATATATACTGCTCCACGGGATTACCCAGAGCGCTCCCACCATAAACGGAATGGAGGATTCAGAGGCCACGGCAAAGGTTCGACTCGTGGTGGATTCGCTTTTGGGCAACAAGCAGATGATAGTTATGATTGCAGCCTTTGCGATAACGGTAATAGTGGCGTATCTGGTAAGAAGGATGGCTATAGACTATTCCTGGACCATTGCCATTATTGCAGGTGCGCTTGTTGATATAATAATTCTCCTCGTAGGAGATCTTATGTACGATACGAATATATCCTTTCTGTCCATAATAATCAGCAGCCTCTTAGGAGCACTGATAGGGAAGCTGGTGGAATTCTTCAGATTCGGACTGGACTACAACCGTACGGAGAAGGTGCAGTTCGAGGATGACGAATACTATTATTATGTGAAGGCGGTTCCGAAGCTTTCAGTGGTAGGCGGAGAAAAGACAGTGAAGCGCATCAATACCGCCAAGAGCCGCAAACGCACAAGATATGAGGATGATTATTACGACAGGGGCAGAGGAACATATGTAGGCAGATACGAGGAAGACGACGAGTACTATGATGATGCGTACGAGGATGACGAGTATTGATGTTACCGGGATGGAGTGACATATATGAGCTGGCTTGACCAGGTTAAGGATTCCATAGAGAATATAAGTAAATACGGAACTATAATGGATTTCGGGGATGTGCTGGAGATCGTACTCATCGCCGTTCTTATTTATTATATTCTTCTGTGGATGAAAAATACCCGTGCCTGGGCGCTCTTGAGGGGTATTATAGTCATCGGGATTTTCCTGCTCATAGCGGATATCCTCGAGATGAATACAATATTGTGGATAGCGCAGAATGCACTGGGTTTTGTGGTTACGGCGCTTATAGTCGTTATGCAGCCTGAGCTGCGACGGGCATTGGAGGAGCTGGGAAAGCGAAGCATTGTGGCATCCATCATTCCCTTTGACAATGGCAGGATAGCGGGGGAGAACATAACCTCCGATACGATAGATGAGATTGTGACGGCATCCGTTGAGATGGGCAGAGCCAGAACCGGTGCACTAATAGTCATCGAGAAGAGTGAAACCTTAAGACAGTATGAACAGACCGGAATAGATGTGGATGCCAAGCTTACGAGCCAGCTTCTGATCAATATTTTTGAGCATAATACGCCGCTTCATGACGGTGCTGTGATAGTCAGGGGAAACAGAGTGGTTTCCGCCACCTGTTATCTGCCGCTTTCAGACAATCTTGGGATTTCAAAGGAGCTTGGAACGAGACACAGGGCAGGACTCGGAGTTTCGGAGGCAACGGATTCCGTTACCGTGATAGTGTCCGAGGAAACCGGCAAGATTACTGTGGCATATGAGGGCGAACTCAACAGGAATCTCAATGCAGAAAAGCTCAGAGAATGCCTGGTAGGTCTTCTCATAGGAAGTACGGATGCGGAGAAGGGAAGCTCCAGAATAAAATGGAAGGGGAGGAACCGCTCGTGAATTTTCTGAACAGGCTTACAAAAAACGGCGGACTTAAAATAGCGTCGGTGCTGTCTGCGTTCATCCTCTGGTTTCTCATTGTCCAGATACAGAATCCCCAGGATGTAGCCACCTTCGGCAATATCCAGGTAAAGATCACAAACACGGACGTGCTGGAGAGCGAGGGCAAGGTGTATGAAATCCTCGAGGGCTCCGATATCGTCCGGGTAACGGTGCGTGCTCCCAAATCCATCGTTAGGGAGCTTCGTGCCACAGATATCATTGCGGAAGCGGATATGTCCAGACTTACGGATATAAATACAATCCCCATTACCTATTCCGTGCAGAATGTGGATTCATCCTCCATAGGAGTCAGCGGTAACAGGGATGTGGTCAAACTCAGCGTGGAGACCGGAATCAGCAAATATGTCAGGGTGCGTTCGAACATTATCGGCACGGTTGCGGAGGGCTATGTGCTTGGGAATGTGAGTCTGTCCCAGAACCTTATCCAGATATCCGGACCTGAGTCCATCATAGACAATGTGAATGAAGCGCAGGTGGATATAACTGTCGACAATGCCACCAGCTCCCTCAATGCAAACTTCGAGATAAAGCTTCTTGATGCGTCAGGGGACATAATAAATGACGATAATATCAGAAAGCAGTCCAATTATGTGCCTGCGACGGTTGAGATACTGGGAACCAAGGAGCTGCCTGTCAGAGCTGAATACAGCGGTACTCCCGCAAGCGGATATGCGGCGACAGGGGAGGTTATCGCTGAACCTGAGACGGTAACGGTTGCCGGACATTCCACAGTACTTTCCGGAATTACGGAGATAGTGATTCCCGAGGGGAATATAGATATAACCGGAGCAACAGGGGATGTGGTCAGCACGGTTGATATAAGCCAGTATATCTCGAACAGTCTGAGGGTAACAGACAGCTCTGAGGTTAATGTCAGGGTGCGTGTGGAGAGCATCGAGAGAAGGAATATTGATATTGCAACCGATAACATTTCGTTTGTGAACCTGCCGGAGAATATGGAAGCGGTTATCATGGATTCCGCAGAGTACCATCAGATAACGGTGGAGGGCTTTAAGGAGCTTTTGGATGCAACGGACGCTTCGGGATTAAAGGGAACTGTAGATGTGAAGAAGTGGATGGATACTCAGGAGCTGGATGAACTCAGACCGGGATATTACTATATGAATGTGGATGTGGCATTGCCCGAGGGAGTATCCATGACGGGGTATTTGATATTGCATACTCAGATAAAAAGGATGGAAAACTAAAAATGGGAAGATTGTTTGGAACTGACGGTGTGAGAGGTGTGGCAAATGAGGAGCTTACTCCGGCGCTTGCAATGCAGTTAGGGCAGGCGGGAGCGTTTATCCTTTCCAGAGAGAAGCTGCACAAGCCCACCATAATGGTGGGATGTGATACGAGAATATCCGGGGATATGCTGGCGAACGCCCTTATGGCGGGTGCCTGCTCCGTGGGTGCGAACTGTATATATGTAGGAGTTATGCCCACTCCTGCCGTTGCATACCTGACCCAGAAATACAAGGTAGATGCAGGGGTTGTCATATCGGCGTCCCACAATCCGGTGGAATTTAACGGTATCAAATTTTTTGATGGCAACGGCTACAAGCTTCCGGATGCCCTTGAGGATGAGATAGAAGCTCTCATAAAGAATAATATGGAGGGTGTGAAATTCCCCGTGGGATCTGCAGTAGGCAAGATCAAGGTACGTACGGATGCCAGAGAAGAATATATCAATCATTCCATAAACGCCGCAGGGGTGGAGCTTGACGGAATGAAAATTGTGGTGGACTGCGCAGAGGGAGCAAGCTTCTATACCTCTGTGGAAGCCCTGAAGGAATTGGGGGCAGAGGTTGTGGCAATCCACAACAATCCAGATGGAACCAACATAAACGCAAACTGCGGCTCCACGCATATGCAGGAGCTGCAGGCGAGAGTCGTGGCGGAGAAGGCTGCGGTAGGTCTGGCCTTTGACGGCGATGCAGACAGGCTTCTTGCGGTGGATGAGAACGGAAAAATGGTGGATGGCGACCAGATTATGGCTATCGTCGGCAATCATATGAAGGAGCGGGGAAAGCTGAAAAAAGACACTATTGTGGCTACGGTAATGAGCAATCTGGGATTCTCTCTGATGTGTGAGAAGCATGGAATAAATATGGAGCGCACAAAGGTGGGGGATCGCTATGTTCTCGAGCGTATGAAGGAGATGGGAGCGAGTCTCGGCGGAGAGCAGTCCGGACATATTATTTTTCTGGATGAAAATACTACGGGGGACGGTCTGCTGTCGGCATTACATCTGCTGCAGGTTATGAGGGAGACTGGAAAGCCTCTTTCGGAGCTTGCGGGGATAATGGAGGTGCTTCCTCAGGCTCTTGTAAACGCAAAGGTGGCCAACCACAAGAAGGACAAGTATATGGAGTATCCGGAGATTGCCAAGGCGATAAAGGATATCGAGGACAAATTCTCAGGAGAGGGAAGAGTGCTGATAAGACCCTCGGGTACAGAGCCGTTAGTCCGTGTTATGATTGAGGGCAAGAATCAGAATGAGATCCAAAAGGAAGCTGAGAAGCTTGCAACACTCATTCAGGATTTATTGTTCTGATATTGCTTGAAAAGAAATTTACTATATGATACTATAAAATCAGCAGTTGGGTTTTGGAAGGAATAAGCTATGGTAAGAAAGAAGGTTGTGATTAAGAATCCCACCGGTCTCCACTTGAGACCTGCAGGGATATTGTGCAAGGAAGCGATGCAGTTTAAGTCCTTAATCACATTTTCATTCAAGGATAATACCGCAAATGCAAAGAGCGTTTTGAGCGTGCTGGGTGCCTGCGTAAAGTGCGGAGATGAAATTGAGTTCGTATGCGAGGGCGAGGATGAGGAGGAAGCGTTAAGCGCACTTGTGAATGCAGTTGAGAGCGGACTAGGAGAATGAAACGTCAGTTTTGTTATCTATGACGCATATCATAGTTTTACCTGTATTTAAAACGATTTCGTTGCCGTCAAGATCATAGAATTTAGTAGCCCCGTAATCATCGGTTTTTTCCCATGTTACGGGGATTCCTTTGCCCTTCGTAAAGTACCATCCGTTCTGATTGCTGTCGATATCATTCATGTACAGATACTCACTTCCGGGTAAAGCCTCGGTTATATCAAAGGTCTGAACGATCACGTTGGCGAATTTGAGCTGCTCTCCGTTTTCGCCGTCTATATGGGGACCGTCCTCTCCTCCGGACAGATGCTGATATCTGTAATAAAGACCATCCTTGTCATTGTATTCGAAATAACATCGCGTCAGAGGATAGGCGTTCGTCATATCTATGTAGGCGGCAGTGCGGGAATTGCCGTAATCATCCAATGTGTTTGGATTCCTTGGGGAGGCGAAGATGAAATGATCCCTGTAGGATATCTCGTTTCTGTAGGCTGCCTCATAGCCGTCCGCATCAAAGGCTTTCTTCAACAGCTCCCCGGAGGTATAGACATTGTGGGGCGAACGCTTGGAATCGTCCCTGTAGAAAGCCTCGGAGCCTGTGGCTGAAAGATAATCTATGGTCTGTGTATGGGGATCGGCAAGGGTCTCATCAATGAAAAAGGGGCCATGAACATGGCAGATCACTGCGTCCCACTCAAATGCCCAGGGCATATAATAGAGCCTCGTGCTGCGTACATTTCCGATTTTTTTGATGTCCGTCCAATCCTCATATATTGCCATCAATCTGGTCATACTGCCCTCCACCGGCGCTTCGTAGAGTATTGAGGCGTGGGACAGGGAATACTGCGGGATGGCGTTTGCCTCGTTGGGAATCATAACAGCAATGGGGCGGTTCTCTGAAACATCTTTGTCGACCCATTCATTTGTCAGACGTGAACGCACCATATTTTCAGCCGGGGGAGTATCCGTTACAGCCTCCTTGTCGGGAGAGGCGGGGGCTTTAGTCGGAGTTAAAGCCTCTGTTGTGGCGGAGGGAAGCTCCTGCGCAGGAACATCCTCCGTTTTTTCTCCGCAGGAAGCCAGACAGAACAATATGAGAGCATTCAAAAGAAGAGGCAATGCTTTTTTATTTTTTATGAGCTTTTTCATTTCCTCTAGTTATAATATCAAAAACCGTAAACGAACTGCATTGCTATTGCAACCAGAATTCCCAGAACAGCGCCCACCATTACCTGCAATGGAGTATGTCCCACGAATTCCTTCATCTTGTCATGGGATGAGATGTCGTCACGTCCCATGTCCTCAAAGACCTTCAGCATATCATTCAGAAGCTCCGCCTGAATCCCCGTCTCCCTGCGGACGCCTCTTGCGTCATACATAACGATTATCGCAACTATCAGCGCAATGGCAAATTCCGGGCTGTCCACGCCGCAGTTGAAGGCAACGGAAAGTGCGAGAGCACAGACCGTGGCTGAATGGGAGCTTGGCATACCGCCGCTCCCCGTGAGCCTCTCCGCTACCATTTCCCCTGAAACAATATAGTGGATTATGGTTTTCAGCACCTGAGCGATGAGCCACCCCAGCACCGAGGTCATAAGTATTCTGTTTCCCAAAAGCGCATTCAGAAAATCCATAGACCTCATTATAACACAATAAATGGAGGCAAACAACTTGTTATGCACCTGTTTCTTTAGATTTCTTTACTTTTATTAAGAAACTAAATTATTGATAAGTGCGGATTTGAATAGTATAATTAAGCATATATGTTTCTGAAAGGGGATATAAATGAGCCTGTTAAGCGCCATAGTGCCATGCTACAACGAGGAGGAGAGCGTTTCGATTTTTTACGAGGAATTTATAAAGAATGAAGCGTACCTTAAGTCAAAGGATATAGATTTCGAGCTGATATATATTAACGACGGTTCAAAGGATAAAACCGCCGCAGAGGTTAAGAAGCTGCATGAAAGAGATGAGCGTGTGCATCTGGTATCCTTCTCCAGAAATTTCGGAAAGGAAGCGGCAATGTTCGCCGGGCTTGAAAAGGCAGGGGGAGATTATGTCGTCTTTATGGATGCGGATTTGCAGGATCCACCCTCGCTTCTGCCGGAAATGCTGGAGGCTCTGCAGGATCACGATTCGGTGGCTACACGCCGTGTGGACAGAAAAGGGGAGCCGCCGATACGCAGCTTCTTTGCCAGACGCTTCTACCGCATGATGAACAGGATATCCCAGACGGAGATGATGGACGGAGCCAGAGACTACAGGCTTATGAAGAGACAGATGGTGGATGCCATATTGTCAATGAAGGAATATAACCGCTTCACAAAGGGTATATTCGGCTGGGTAGGCTTCGACACAAAATGGATTGAATATGAAAATGTGGAGAGGGCGGCAGGCGAGACAAAATGGAGCTTCTGGAAGCTGGTTTTGTACTCCATCGACGGGATTGTCGCCTTTTCAACCATGCCGCTGCAGATTGCGTCCTTTGCTGGAATCCTTTTCTGCATTGTGGCATTTGCAATGATGATATTCGTGATAGTGCGCCGCCTTATCTTTGGAGATCCGGTGGCGGGCTGGGCATCCATGGTGTGCATAATGCTGATGACCAGCGGCATACAGTTTCTTTGTGTGGGCATATTGGGACAGTACCTCGCCAGAACCTATATGGAGGTCAAGAAACGTCCCATTTATATTGTAAAGGAAGAGATCTAGCGTATTGAGTACTGTCATAATTTTGATATTGAGTCTGTTTTCATATGTGGCGGGATATGCGTTTATGCGCCTGACCTGTTTTGACAAGCCGTTGCAGGGGGATTGCTTCTGCATCGGATTTTTCGCAATAATGGGGATAGCAGGGGCAGGGAATATCGCTGGTGCGGCATTAAAGCTGTCCTTTGGGAGGCTGTGCATAATAAGCGCAGTAATATATGCACTTGTCTTTGTGTGTGCTTCCCTTGTATTTTTGACAGAGCGCAAAAAAAACAGCTCGTTACCGTCTGCTGCGGACAGCTTCGGCAAAAATGACAGAAGGGTTAATATGGTCATATTTGCAGCGGGGCTGGTATTTCTTTTGTTGTTTGTTATCACGCAGGTAACTCCGGCGGTATATCTGGCAGAGGATATAACGTTGGAGACTGTACGCACCTTTCTTTCCTCGGATCGTTTCTATGAGGTCAATCCTCTTACGGGAGCACCCTATACCGCCGGCATTCCCAACAGGCTTAAAATCCTGGGACTGCCATTTTTCTATGCATTCCTTGCAAAAATTTTCCCTCTGACGGATGCAGGGGTGGTGGTTTGGAGGATGATGCCGGGGCTTGTGCTGGTAATGACAGTATGTGCTTATTATTCCCTTTCCGCTGCGCTGTTTAAGGAAAAGAGGAGCCGTGCCATTTTTATGCTTATTGCGGGGATTGTGCTCTTTTTGTCCGATTATGTATCGGGTGCCGACGGCTTTGCTTTGTTGCAGGCGGGCTTCAGGGGCGTATCCATAAGAGCTCTGGTGCTTATGCCGTATACACTTTCTCTTTTGCTTAGAAAAAAATGGATATATTGCATTCTTCCAGTGCTTGTGGAGGCAGTTACGGTCTGGACACTATACGGAGCCGGTGCGGTGCTTTTGATGTGTGTGATGTTTTATGCATTTGAAGGGTTTTTGAAAGGATAAAGGCAAAATATGGCGGAGCTCATTGGCATAGCATATGATGGCTTCAAAAATTTCATAAGCTACGGCAAATACCCCGGCATATTTATGACGGTTGCAGTTGTGGTATTCCTGCTTTTGCAGATGGGGAGGCTCAATCCTTCTGCCTATTATCCGTCCCTGCAGATTCTTTTATACGGACTGATAACGGAGCTTATCTGTGTTGTGCCGGTAACGGCGGTGCTGCTTCTTCTCTATCAGACGAGGTTTTATGGCCCGGAATGGATATTTGCGCAGGTGCCTGTTACAGCAGGGATAGCCGCAGGAGGAACCCTTGTTGTAGATATTTTGCTCAAATGGGGAAGAGAGAGCAGAAAGCAGTTTTCGGCATATCTGGCAGTTTTTGCCATGTTTATGGTGCTTCTGGCAGGCGGCGGCATGAATGCGGTATCCGCCGGAGGCTTGGAGATACTGGGCAATCTGGCGCCATCGGGGAATGCAATCGACAAGACAGGGCTTACAAAGACAGTCCGGGAATATGCAGTCACGGAGGAAATCCTTGAATATTTGCATGCGGACGGAGATACAGTTTTGTACGCACCGTCGGAGATTATGAGGTATGCAAGAAGCGTATCAGGAGAAATAGGGCTCCTCTACGGCAGGGATATGTTTGATCCGGCGACAGGCGCCTATGCCTTTGACGAGTATGACGAGGAGCTTACAGTCATCTACGATTGGATGAGAAGAGCTGAAAACACAACGGATATAAGGATATTAAGCAGTGCGGACGAGGCTCCTGCGGAAGCGCTTTCGGCTGCGGTAAAGCGAGGCGCCAATCTGGTAATCCTTCCGGGAAATATGTCGGAGACGATAGAGGCTGCGGCGCAGGGAGTGCTTGGAGTAGAAGGAATGGAGCTTGCGACGGATATGGGAGTGTACAGAATATATGATATCAGATAGACCTTTAATTTCAATAATAGTGCCGGTATACAAGGCGGAGCGATTCATCAGGAATACGATGGAATGCATCAGGAATCAGACCTATGATAACTGGGAGCTTCTCCTTGTGTCCGACGGAGATGCCGACAGGAGTGCGGACATAATAAGGGAATACATCAATGAGACGGGGGATGGCAGGATACGCCTTATAAAGCGCACCCAGAAATCCAGTGCCGCCGAGGCCAGAAATCAGGGGGTGGATGAGGCTAAGGGAGAACTCATCGCCTACATAGATGCGGATGATATATGGGAGCCTGAGAAGCTTGAAAGACAGCTGGAATTTATGAAGAGGACGAAGGCGGTCTTTTCCTTTACAGGCTATGAATTTGCGGACGAGAACGGCGTTGGACTCGGAAAGGTCGTGCATGTTCCGGAAAAAATAGGATACAGGCAGGCTCTCAAAAATACCACCATTTTTACCAGTACGGTTATGTTCGACCTCTCCGGGATAAGCAGGGAGGAGATACATATGCCCATAATAAAGAGTGAGGATACAGCCCTCTGGTTCAGAATACTCCGCAGTGGCATGACAGCATACGGACTGGATGAGAATCTGGTAAAATACAGGAGAGCGGGCGAAAGTCTTTCCTCAAACAAGCTGGAGGCACTCAGACGTATATGGAATCTGTACAGGAGAGCCGAGGGCTTCAATGTGCCTAAAAGTGCATATTATTTCGTTTTCTGGGCGTTTAACGCAGTGAGAAGGCGTGTGTAGAAAAAAAGAGCTGATTATGATATAATAAATAAGTTATGGACGATTCAACCAGCTTTAACAAACTGCAAAAGATAGAATCCTTCAAGAGGCTGATCAATCTGGCTCTTGTTTTGGGCTGCATAGGATTGGAGATCGCAATATTCGGATACAACTGGTATTTCCATTTCCGTTACAGCATAGTTGAGGATCTGCGGACCATCTGGTTCAGGGGACATATATTGGAGATATCCATATATGGCGTAATACTGCTGTCATTCTCCAGCATGTACGGGGGAATGCGGTTAGGCTACCTCAAAAACTCCGAGATCATCTTTTCACAGATGTTTGCCACTCTGATGGCCAACGTGCTCATATACGCCGAGCTCTCAGTTATGGCGTTCCAGCTTTTCGTGCCGGACGTATTCATCACAATGACTCTTGAACAGCTTGTGCTGGTAATGATATATATCTTTGTTGTCAACAATATTTACAGACGGATATTCCCACCGAGGAAGCTTCTTCTCATACATGGGGACAGACCCATAGAGGAGATAATAGCGAAATTCGACAGCAGGAAGGACAAATATGTGGTGTATGATTCCGTATCCGTAAAGGCGGGGACAAAGGCGCTCTGCGACAGGATAATACGGGATTATGATGCCGGCAGATGCAGCGCTGTCGTTCTGTGGGATATCTCCAATGAGGAGAGAAACAAGATTTTCAAATTTTGCTACGCACATTCCATAAGAACCTATATAATGCCGAAGATTACCGACGTTATACTTTTGGGCTCGGAGGAGCTTCATGTGTTCGATGCACCCATACTCCTTACCAGAGAATACAGTCTCGCCATGGAGGAGAGGATAGTAAAGCGCACCATAGACATAGTTTTCTCACTGGTGCTGATAGTAGTCACATCCCCCATAATGCTCATGACGGCGATTGCTGTAAAGCTCTATGACGGCGGCCCTGTGCTCTATAAGCAGACCAGATGCACCAGAAATATGCGGCGCTTCAAGATACTGAAATTCCGTTCCATGAAAACCAATGCGGAGAAGGATGGGGTGGCGAGGCTTTCCTCAAAGAATGACGACAGAGTGACTCCAATAGGGAAATTTATCAGAAAGTGCAGGATAGACGAGCTTCCGCAGCTTTTCAATATATTGAAGGGCGAGATGAGCTTCATAGGACCGCGTCCCGAGAGACCGGAGATAATCGAGCAGTATGTGGAGGTTATGCCGGAATTCGTGTTCAGAACAAAGGTAAAGGCAGGACTTGCAGGCTTTGCTCAGGTCTACGGTAAATACAATACATCGCCGTATGACAAGCTGAAGCTGGATCTCACATATATAGAGCAATATTCACTATGGCTGGATCTGAAGCTCATGCTTCTGACATTGAAGATTCTCTTCTGGCCGGATTCCACTGAGGGAGTGGAGGCGGAGCAGATAACGGCGCTCAAAGCCGACTATGCAAAGAAAAGGCATAAGGCAAATGATGAATGAGGTGGATATGTCCGATACCAAAGGAATATACATGGGACAGGAGCCCGCTAACATAAGACTTTTGATATTGCGCACGGCAAGGTGTATTCCGGTGCTGCTTCTGATAATTCTGGCGCTGACTCTGGCATTCGGAGGCGGATACTATATCAAAAATATTGCGCTTGCGGAGGATAAGGGCTACCAGGCAGTTGCGGATTTCAAGACAGAGTATACGGATGAGCCCTCAAAGGCCGGGGATTATTATATCAATGAGACGACCTGGAACACATATCTTCAATCATCAGAGTTTTTGACCAGAGTGTATGCAGAGTTAGACGAACCGAAGGGTACCCCGGAGGATCTGCGGGAATGTATTTCCGCCACTGTGGCATCCGATATCCATATCCCTACAGTCAGGGTAACCGACGGGGGAAATGAAAAGGGCTTTACCCTGACAGACCTTACTGCATCCGTGGAGAAGGCGCTTGTGGGTGGCTTTGCGGAGGATAATCCGCAGATAAATAAAATAATCAGACTGGACGATTGGAGGATAAGCCATATAGAGCCGGATGTGCGTCCTGTGAGGGCGTTTGCATTAAGCGCAGTGCTCTCTGTATTTTTTGTCCTTGTGATATTTTTTATGTATGAGCTTTCCACTGATGGGATATGGCTGCCCGAGACTGTGAGGGCAAGATACGGGATAAAATGCATCGGAACGAGGGCGATGCCCGAATATGAGGAAAACCTAAAGCAGCTTTCCAGAGAGGAAGATATTGAAATATTTTCGGAGGAGGAGCTTTTGTCGGAGGGTGTTGATGCTTCCAAAATCATGGGAAGGAAGCTTGTTTTGTCATTGAAGGCCGGAAGAGGCGCCGGAGGAAGGCTTGAAAGAATTTTGACGCTTCTCGACGCAAGGGGGCTTTCACTTGCTGCAGTGGAGCTTACAGGTGCGGATGAAATTCTGATCAAACGGTATTATCATATATGAATGTGGAATTGCTGGTATCCGTAATGAATAAGGACATTGACAGGCTGATCCGTGACATGCATATGGAGACGGATGCAGTCATCATTGACCAGTGCGGCAATAACGGATACGAGGAAAGGCAGCAGGGGAACGCCCGCATACGGAAGTATTCCTGCGACGAAAGGGGTATAGGGAGGAGCAGGAATCGGGCTATCGACTATTCGGAGGGGGATATATGTGTTTTCTCTGATGAGGATATAGTGTATGAGCCCGGATATGAGGAAAAAATAGTACGGGAATTCAATGCTCTGCCCGATGCGGATTTCATTACCTTCAACATAGAGGTGGATGCGGACAGATTTACATACAGAAATACAGACAGACACAGGGTCAAGTGGTATAATTGCGCACGCTACGGCGCAGTGAGCTTCGCAGTGAGAGGAAATGTGCTCAGAAGCTCAGGCATACGCTTTTCCGAGCTTTTCGGAGGCGGAGCGAAATATTTAAACGGAGAGGACAGCATCTTTTTAAAGGAGATAATAGACAGGGGTTACAGGGTCTATGCGTCGCCGGTCACTATAGGCAGGGAAATAAACGGCTCGGAATCCAGCTGGTTTTCCGGGATAGACGAAAGATTCTACCACGACAGGGGAGTGCTGTATGCAGTGCTTTACGGATTTTTCGCAAAGCCCTTTGGAATCAGATGGCTCGTCGTGGGAAAAAATGTGCGCACGGAGAATATATCCTTTTTGCAGGCATTTAAGTTTTTTTCGGAAGGCGTGAGAGAGGGGAGAAGACTTGGAAAGTAGTGCTCTCGTATACATAATGCTTACGGTCATAACCTGTATCTTCGCACTGTTTGCAGGCTCTCCGGCATTGGAGAAAAGAGCGTCCTTTGAAAATCCGCACAAGGGGTATCCCTCAAGACGTAGTGCCAGAAGTGCGGTGGCGGAATTTGCCATATTCTGCCTGCTCTTCGGTGTCAGTGCATGCCGTATCGCAGTGGGGAACGATTACTGGCCCTACAGATTTAATTTCAGGCTTATAGCACAGGAGAGGCATGTGTCCTCAGAGCTTGGATTTAATCTTATAGTACGGGGTATGCAGGGGCTTTTCGGCTATGACAATTATCTGCCGATATTTGCGCTGTTTTCATTTGTTACGGTGCTTTTGTTTACGCTCTCTCTGCACAGGCTTTCGACGGATTATGCGCTGTCGCTTTTTCTTCTCCTTGCGGGAGGATATTATTTCAACAGCCTTAATTCCGTGCGTTACTATCTGGCGCTGGCGTTTGCGATGTTCGCCTTCGGCTATGTTCTGGACGGCGGATATGCTACGGGCTGCGGCGGATATAATGTGGACGCATATGTGAAATTCATATTATGGATATTTGTTGCGGCTATGTTCCACAAGTCGGTGCTTTTGGTAATACCTGTATATATTGCAGCGAGACTTCTTTCCATAAAAAGGCTTCCGTGGCAGGCCTATTCAGGGCTTTTGCTCCTTGCGGCAGCAGGACTTTTGTCAGGAAGAGCCTTTATCCGGGAAGTGGTGTTTAAGATATATCCGTACTATAGAAATTCCTGGCAGGATTCGGGACGGATATCCTATGTGAATGTTTTGAGAACGCTTATGGTGTTCGGATTGTTCTTTATATATCTGCTTACGGAATACGTAAAACAGAAAGGAGAACATTCATGGCTTGCAGATGCATTGGGGAGACTGGAACTTGGCACCAGGGTATATCTCTGGCTCAATGCCTTTTCGTTGGTGGCGCTTTTGGCGGGAAGCTTTATTCCGGAGTCCACAAGGATCGCATACTATATGATGGCGTTCCAGATATTTCTGATACCTGAGCTTTTGATGCTTATAAAAAATAACAGCAGAAAGATATGGCTTGTGTGCTTTGTCGTGACAGCTGCGGTCTATGTGATATATTTTGCTTTTATGCTAAAGGGAATGTATGCGGTGGATGTGAGGCTTCTGCCGTATTTGAACTGGATATTTAACTAGAAATTTCAGTTAGAAGAGGAGAGTGATTTTATGAAGGTTTTGTGGATATGTAACACTATGCTTCCCATAGTGGCAAGTGAGCTTGATGAGCCGGAATCAAACAAGGAGGGCTGGCTTTCGGGGCTCTGCGATACCATTCTGGCGAAGCATAACGAGAACAATATAGAGCTGCATGTGGCTTTCCCCGTGAGAAAGGAGCTTGCGGGCATGAGCGGAACCGTTGCCGTGGAGCCGGAGCTGCAGGCGGGAGGGACGCTAAATGACCATAATTTGCGGACTCTTTTCTATCACACCTTCTATGAGGATGTGATACATGCCGAGACCACTGACGAGGGGCTTGAGGCAAGAATGCGGAATATTATTGAAGAGGTAAATCCTGACCTGATTCATTGCTTCGGAACGGAGTACGCACACACCTATGCGGCGGCAAAGTGTGCAAAGGACAGGAAAAGACTGATTATCGGCATGCAGGGGCTCTGCTCCGTCATAGCCAATGCATATATGGCGAATCTCCCCGTGGGGCTCTCAAAATCCTTTACCTTCAGAGATGTGGTAAAGCTGGATACACTAAAGCTCCAGCAGAAGAAGTATGTAATGAGAGGCATCCGGGAGAGGGCTGCGGTAAAGCTCGCCGGAAATATCATAGGAAGAACCGCATTTGACAGGTATTACGCCAAACAATGGAATGCGAAGGCAGGATATTACACTCTGAATGAGACCCTTAGAAGCTGCTTTTATGAGGGGGAATGGAACCCGGAGAACGCCGAGGCACACACTATCTTTGTTAGTCAGGGAGATTATCCCCTTAGAGGTCTGCACTACCTTCTGATAGCCGCAGGACGGCTGAAGGATCATTATCCCGATATCCGCATCAGGGTCGGAGGGAACACTATAACAAGCTATGACAATGTGAAGGACAGGATAAAGCTGTCCACCTACGGAAAATATCTCCGCAGGCTTATCGCAGATCACAGGCTTACGGGGAGAGTGGAGTTTACAGGGATGCTTACCGCTGAGGAGATGAAGAGAGAATATTTGAGAGCCGGGCTTTTCATATGCTGCTCATCCAACGAAAATTCGCCTAATTCCCTGGGGGAAGCCATGATCTTGGGGGTTCCCTGCATAGCGGCGAATGTGGGCGGCGTTCCGTCAATATTTACAGACAAGGTGGACGGGATAAGCTACAAGGGCTATAAGGAAAATGACAGTTCGGTGGATCTTGATTATGTGGTAAATAATCTTGCGGAGGCGATCTGCAATATGTGGGATAATCCGGAGAAGCTTCCGGAATACTCGAAGAATGCCAGAAAGCATGCGATGAAAACTCATGACAGAGCGAGAAATTATGAGAAGCTTATGGACATATATTCATTTGTAGTGGAGACAAATTCACAATGAAGCTGGTCTTTGTATCGAATTTCATAAATCATCATCAGATACCTCTCGGAGACAGGCTATCCAGACTCTGCAGTGCGGAGGGCGGAAGCTATATCTTTATCCAGACGGAGAAAATGGATGAGGAGAGGCTTAGCATGGGCTGGGAGGTTTCAAAGCTTCCGGAATATGTAAGGCTGTTTGATGATGCTCCCGATGAATGCAGGAAGCTTATAATGGATGCTGACTGCGTCATCTTCGGAGGAGTGGATGATGAGAGCTATATCGAGGAGCGCATAGCTGCAAACGGGCTGGTGCTCAGATATTCAGAGAGACTCTACAAGGAGGGGCAGTGGAAGGCAGTATCCCCCAGAGGGCTTATGAAAAAATATCACGACCATACTAGGCACAAGTCGAAGCCGGTATATCTG
Organism: Lachnospiraceae bacterium; assembly: GCA_017483735.1. Classification (GTDB taxonomy): domain Bacteria; phylum Bacillota; class Clostridia; order Lachnospirales; family Lachnospiraceae; genus RGIG4856. The sequence goes on from JAFUVF010000053.1 coordinate 61,878, forward strand.
CTGTGCGCAGGGGCGTATGTCGCAAGCGACTATTCCATAGTCCGGGCATACAAGGACAAGATGTATGTTTGGGGATATTTTCCCGAAGTAAAAAAATATGATATTGATGAGCTTATGAAGGGGAAGCATAAAGAGATTCCCCACATTCTCTGGGCAGGAAGGTTTATAGACTGGAAGCACCCGGAGATGGCAGTAAGTCTTGCGGAATATTTAAAAAAGAAAAATATTCCTTTTCATCTGGATATAGTCGGAGGCGGCGGGCTGGAAAATGCCTTAAGGGAGCTTGTGACGGAAAAGGAGCTGTCCGCATATGTCAGCTTTGAGGGGTATAAAACACCCGGGGAGGTTCGTGAATATATGGAGAACTCTGATATATTCATACACACCTCCGACAGAAAGGAAGGCTGGGGAGCGGTGCTCAATGAAGCCATGAACTCCGGCTGTGCGGTGGTTGCGGATCATATGATCGGGGCGGTGCCGTATCTTACCAGGCATAATTACAATGGGCTGATATATATGGATGGGAACAAGAATCAGTTCTATGCATTTGTGGAAAAGCTGTTAAAGGATGCAGCCTTAAGAGATCGCATGGGACGTGCGGCATACGAAACCATGGCGGATGAATGGAATCCCGACAGCGCCTCCAAAAAGCTGTATGCGCTGATTAATGAGCTCCTTCAATCGGAGGAGGGCACGATAGAGGCTGTCAAGGAAGCAGAAAGCGGCGGAAGAAAGATCCCCTGTGACAGGGAATTCCCAACGGATGAAGGCCGTATGTACCAGAAGCTCATCAGGGAAGGAATGTAATATATTATGGAAAAACGTCCCCTTATATCGGTCATCATTCCCATATACAATGCGGAGGATACCATAGAGAAATGCGTGCGTTCCGTGCTTTCACAGACCTACCGGGAGCTGGAGATAATACTTGTGGATGACGGCTCTCTGGATTCCTCGGGAGAGATAATAGACAGACTCGCCGCACAGGCGCCGAGGATAGTGGTGCGCCATACGGAGAACGGAGGCTCCAGCCGTGCGAGAAATGTGGGCATATCCATGGCGCACGGTCTGTATCTCGGATTTGTGGACAGCGACGATTATATAGCCGAGGATATGTATGCGAAGCTCTATGAAGCCATAGAGGACAATGATATATCCCAGGCAGGAAGGGACGAGATCGCTTCAGACGGAACAAGGCTTCCGGATATCTGCAAGCCTCCGGAGGAGAAGGCATTTCTTCCCTCAGCTGAATTTATGAGGGAGATTTTGATGCACAGAGGCGACTGCTCAATGTGTACGAAGCTAATAAAAAGGGAGCTCTTAGACAGGGTATACAGGGAGACCGGGGAATATTTTCCGCAGGGACGTCTCAACGAGGATTTCCATATTTTTATACGGATGCTGCCACGAACCAAGGGGGTGGTATGCCTGCCGGAGCAGCTGTATCATGTGTATTACAAGGCTGAGAGCAATTCGAGAAGGAAGGATAAGAACGAATTCCCAAGAGTGTTTGCGGATTGTGTGGACAATGCGGATATGGCGGCGGAAATCGTAAAGGAAAACTATCCGCACCTTAAAGGGGTTGCCTTCAGATTCGGCGTGTTCCAGAGGCTGGAATATCTTCTGCACATTCCGGTTATGATGATGACAAAGGACAATGCGGAATACCGGAATATAGTCAGATGGATGAGAAGACGGCTTTTTTTGTCAGTCGTAAATCCCTACCTTACTGTGAAAAACAAGCTGTACCACCTGCTTTTTGCCATTGCCCCCGCAGGCATAAGGAAGCTTCACAGACGTGTAAAAGGGCTTGCATAGAAATAGCAATGCTGATATAATTCAATGGATTATGGACAGGTTTAAAAGCAAGATAGATCAGATATCACATATACGCCTTATCAGAATAATTGCCTTAGTCATTCTCGACATAATGGCTATAGTTTTTGTCGCCGCTTTTTCGCTGTATGCCAGATTCGACTTCAGTCTTGACACCCTGAACAGTACGTACAGACAATATTTCGATGTCTACGAGAAAATACTTCCCTTCATTATCATAGAAACGCTTTTGTGCTTTGTGGTCTTCAATCTCTACAACAGCGTGTGGAGATATGCAAGCTCCAATGAGCTGGTAAAGATAGTCTTTGCCTGCAGCACCTCTGCAGCTGTACAGTGCATATTCTGTATAGCTTCGGGGAACACTATGCCGAGAAGCTATTATCTTCTTTACTGGTTCTTTCTGATGCTTGCCATTACCTCGATACGCTTCGGCTACAGGATACTGAGAATATTGAATTTGAGAAGGCACAGCTTCGCTGACAGGAATGTGCTTACGAATGTGATGATAGTGGGTGCCGGCGCAGCCGCAAATGTTATATTAAAGGAGATAGAGAACAGCACCTATCTGAATCTGAGGGCGGTATGCCTCGTGGATGACGATCCCGGCTGCCATGGGAAATTCTTGAGAGGAGTACCCATTGTGGGTGGCAGGGAAGCGATTTCCGATGCCGTGGGCAAATACGGCGTGGATGAGATTATCTTTGCAATCCCCTCGGCCTCCGCACAGACCAGAAAGGAGCTTTTGGAGATATGCAAGGAGACAGGCTGCAAGCTCCGCACGCTTCCCGGTATGTACCAGCTTATCAACGGAGATGTTTCCATAGCAAAGCTTAAAGAGGTGGAGATAGAGGATCTGCTTGGCAGGGAACCTGTGGAGATCAATACGGAGGAGATATTGGAATACCTAGGCTCCAAGGTAATAATGGTCACAGGCGGAGGCGGTTCCATAGGAAGTGAGCTGTGCAGACAGATTGCGGCTCACAACCCGAAGCAGCTCATAATCGTGGATATATATGAGAACAATGCCTACGAGATACAGCAGGAGCTTATCAGAAGATATCCAAAGCTCAACCTCAAGGTGCTCATTGCCTCCGTCAGAAATACCAACCGCATGAATGATATCTTTGAAAAATACAGACCCGATATCGTCTATCATGCCGCAGCGCATAAGCATGTGCCACTTATGGAGGACAGTCCCTGCGAGGCAATCAAAAATAATGTGATGGGTACCTACAAGACCGCATTGGCAGCGGATAAATATGGCGTTCAGAAATTCGTGCTGATATCCACGGACAAGGCGGTTAATCCCACGAACATAATGGGAGCCAGCAAGCGCCTCTGCGAGATGGTAATACAGACGCTGAACAAGCGCTCAAAGACCAATTTTGTGGCGGTACGCTTCGGAAACGTCCTCGGGAGCAACGGCTCTGTGATACCCCTCTTTAAGAAGCAGATAGAGGAGGGCGGTCCCGTAACCGTAACGGATCCCAATATCATAAGATATTTTATGACCATACCCGAGGCAGTATCCCTGATACTGCAGGCGGGAGCATATGCGAAGGGCGGCGAGATATTCGTGCTGGATATGGGAGAGCCTGTAAGGATTGCTGACCTTGCGGAGAATCTCATCAAGCTCTCGGGCTACAGACCGGGCGAGGATATAGAGATAAAATTTACCGGACTGCGTCCCGGAGAGAAGATGTACGAGGAGCTTCTAATGAACGAGGAGGGGCTTAAAAAGACCGCCAACAAAATGATATATATAGGCAAGCCGATAGAACTGGATGAGACAAGCTTTTTGGACCATTTGAAGGAGCTTATGGCGGATGCGAAGGCTGAGGACAACGAGGGCATAAGGGAAAAGGTGTCAAAGCTTGTGACTACATATAATTATGCAAAATAAGGTAATGGTGAAAGGATAAGAAATGGAAGAGATAGAGATCAATTTAAAAAGCCTGCTGTTTTATGTGCTGAATCATTGGATAAGCATAGCTGCCGCCATGATAATATGCGGAGTGCTGGCGGGAGGCTACAGCTACTATAATGCGGACAAGGCTGCAAGGCAGCAGCAGGCGGCTGCAGAGAATGTGGCTAAGGAGACCAAAGAGGATAAGGAGGTCGAGCTTGAAACGCTTAAGGAGAAGCTGTCTGACAGCGAGATAGCTATGGCGGACAGTATATTTGAGTATGAAAAGGAGTATGCGGAATATGTCATAAGAATGGAAAAATCTGCGCTCCTAAGCCTTGATCCATACGAGGTAAGCACCACGGATATCAGTTTTTTCATAAAGGCGGAGAATATTGATGATGCGAAAAATATAAAGGCAGTATACAAGAATCTAATAGGAGGAACGGAGCTTAGGAAATATATCTCAGACGCAGGCGGAATCGCTGCAGACGAGGCAGGAGAGCTGGTTTCCCTGAAAAATTCTTCGTCGGGCGGAGAGACCGACGAGGGCGACAGCGTGTTGGAGATATTGATCTATGCAGGATCGGAGGAACAGGGAAAGAAGCTGTCCACTGCCGTCAAGGATTTTTTGAGGGCAAAGGAAAAAGAGCTTCAGGATAAGGCGGGTGTCCATGAGCTTATCCTTACCTCGGAGGCAATGACAACAGGCTACAGCGCTGCCGTGGCAAATTCCATAAATAGTGCGAGAGGCACTATGATCAGTCTGGCAAATACTGTGACCAGCTATAAGAAAAGCTATTTTACGGATGATATAAAGGCGTACTACGATAAAAGGCTGGCAATGGAGAGCGGAGCCGTTGAAGCAGGAGAGGAAAAGACGGAGGCTGCAGGCACGACGGAAACTGCTGCAGTAAAGGCATCAGTCAGCCCCAAGTATATTCTCATAGGTATTGTTGCGGGGGCATTCCTGATGGCCTGTCTGTGGGCATTTATCTATATCGTGTCCAACAAGCTGGATGAGGATGATGACCTCGGATATCTGTACAAGATACCGGATCTCGGACATATACCCGCAGGCACCGGCAGGGGGCTGTTGTTTAAACTCAGAAACATCGGGAAAAGACGATTTGAGACTGATGAGGCTATACGCCTTGCAGCGGTAGGCGTGAAGATGGCTGCAAAGAGAGCCGGAGCGGATTCCATAGTCCTCATAGGCTGCAACCTAAAGAACGGGACTCTGGAGCTTGCGGAGAAGATAAAGGAGGAGGCCTCCGGCGAAGGGCTGAACATAGAGATAATAGACAATATTCTCTATGATGCGGAAAATCTCGAAAAAATATATGATAAAAAGGGTGCTGTGATACTTGAAAAGGCGCAGTCCACTCTGCGTATGGAAATCTTTAAGGAGCTGGATATATTAAATCGTCAGGAAATAAAGGTTCTCGGAGGGATAGTGCAGGAGTAGGCACGTCAATGTGCCTGTTCCTGCGCTTTATAAAAACTTTATTAAATATTCCTACAATTTTCTCTGACTATCTATCTTCATTATGCTATACTCTATAGTATGAAATTTCGTACAAAGCTGATAATCGCATTTGCGGCAATAGTTATAATACCGCTTGTTTTGAACGTATGCTCTATCTTTATGATTAAGACCATGCTTTCCGGCAAGGGCGACGACAGGATGGGCGGTCCCACTATGGCGGAGCATGCACAGGAATTTATGACGGATCAGGTCATTCGCAAGGAGCTTGGGTCAATGGTGGTAATCTCGCTTTTGACCGGACTTATAATGACACTTTGGATGCGCGGGAGCGTCGTAAAGCCGGTGGATGAGCTCAATATCGCAATGAACCGCATAAAGGACGGAGATCTTGACTATGTGCTGGAGACTGAAGACGAGGGAGAGATAGGCGAGCTCTACAGAAATTACGAAGAGATGAGGATGCGCCTCAAGGAGAACAATGAGGAGAAGCAGGCAAGGGAGCTTGCGAACAAGGAGCTTATAAGCAACATCTCCCACGATTTGAAGACCCCGATTACTTCCATAAAGGGATATGTGGAGGGCATAATGGACGGGGTGGCGGACACTCCCGAGAAGATGGACAAGTATATCCATACTATCTACAACAAGGCGAATGACATGGATAAGCTCATAAACGAGCTTACGGTGTATTCCGGAATTGACAACAACCGGATTCCGTACAATTTCCAAAGGATAAATGTTGCGGATTATTTCGATGACTGTGTTGAAGAGGTGGGGCTTGATCTGGAGGCAAGAAACATTAAATTAAATTACACAAATATGACCTCACATGACACTACTGTCATTGCCGACCCGGAGCAGATGAAGAAGGTCATAAACAATGTTATCTCCAACAGTGTGAAATATATGGACAAAAATCATGGGGAGATTTCCATAAGGATACTGGACGAGGGCGAGTCCATTCATGTGGAGATGGAGGACAACGGCAGAGGGATTGCCGCAAAGGATATCGCACATATTTTTGAAAGATTCTACCGCACGGATATTTCAAGAAATTCCGCATTGGGCGGAAGCGGCATAGGACTTGCCATAGTGAAGAAGATAATTGAAGACCATGGGGGCTATATTTGGGCGACATCCAAGGAGGGCGAAGGAACATGTATGCACTTTGTGCTAAGAAAATATATTGAGGTGGGAGCGGAGCGTGAGCCCGCAAAAGCTGATATTCAGGGTGTGGATATAGAAGAGGAGGTCTTGTGATATGAGTAAAATTCTTATAATCGAGGATGAAGAGGCGATAGCTGACCTTGAAAAGGATTATCTCGAGCTGTCGGATTTTGAGGTGGACATATGCAATTCCGGAGATGAGGGATTGAAGGCTGCGCTTACCGGAAGCTACAATCTGGTGGTGTTGGATCTTATGCTGCCGGGAGTTGACGGGTTCGAGGTCTGTAAGCAGATACGTGAGGAGAAGGACATCCCGATTCTCATGGTCAGCGCAAAGAAGGATGATATAGACAAGATAAGGGGCTTGGGTTTAGGCGCAGACGATTATATGACAAAGCCCTTCTCTCCCAGTGAGCTGGTGGCGAGAGTAAAGGCGCATCTTGCAAGATACGACAGGCTCGTGGGTTCCAGCGCAAAGCCGCAAAATGACATTGTGGAGATAAGGGGCATACGTATTGACAAAACGGCGAGAAGAGTCTATGTGGACGGCGAGGAAAAAAGCTTTACCACAAAGGAATTTGACCTGCTTACCTTCCTTGCCGAGAATCCTAACCATGTGTTTACCAAGGAGGAGCTCTTCAGGGAAATTTGGGATATGGAGTCCATAGGAGATATCGCCACTGTCACAGTGCATATAAAGAAGATTCGGGAGAAGATAGAAAAGGATACCGCAAAGCCGCAGTATATCGAGACAATCTGGGGCGTAGGGTACAGGTTTAAAATTTAATGCCAAAATTACTGAAATTCGACAAGCTGAATAATATCCGGGATATAGGCGGTATGAAGACTTCTGACGGAAAGGTCATAGCTTCGGGCAAGCTCATACGCTGCGGGAATCTTTCCGAGCTTTCGGAAGCTGACGAAGAAAAGCTTATAAAGCTTGTGGGCACGATAATTGATTTCCGCACCGACGGGGAGAGAGAGGAGCATCCGGATATTGTGCCTTCCGGAGTTGAATATCATCATATACCCATCATGGATAGTCTTACCGAAGGCATTACAAGGGAGGCAAAGGCAGATCAGAATATATTTGAGAGACTGCTTTTGAAACCGGCAGAGGCGAAGGCGTATATGTGTGATATGTACAGGCTGTTCGTGGAAAGTGATGCCGCACTGGTAAGGTATGGGCAGTTTGTGAAGCTTATAATGGATAAGGCGGAAACACAGGATAAGGCTGTGCTCTGGCATTGCACCGCAGGCAAGGACAGGGCCGGAATAGGCGCCGCAATAATGGAAGAGCTTCTCGGAGTGCCAAGGGAGGATATAATAGCGGATTACCTTAAGACGAATGAATATCTTAAGGATAATATTCTCTTCCTCACGGAATTTGTGAAGAAAAGGGCAAACACGGAGAGTGCGCTTGCGGACGAATCCGCCATGTATCTGTTCGGCGCAGGAAAGGAATATATTGAAGCCTTCTATGAAGCTATGGAAAAACGCTTTGGAGGCTTTGGCGAATTCATAGAAAATGGGCTTAAGATAAGCACAGAGGAAAGAGAGAGGCTAAGAACGCTTCTTTTGGTATAGGCTGAGAAGCTGGGGTTTGTAATTATTGCCTTACAAACATATAATGGAAACAATATGACAATAGATGATGTCGCAAAGGAACTTAATATCTCGAAAACCACGGTTTCAAGGGCAATATCCGGAAAGGGAAGGATAAGCGAGAGTACCAGAAGCAAAGTCCTTGCTTATATTAAGGAGCATAATTTCAAGCCAAGTCTGATCGCAAAGGGGCTTGCGGAAAAAAGAACCTACAACATCGCCGTAGTATGGCCTGCGGACTATGATTATGTTGATCTTCCCTTTTTTCAGAGCTGTGTTATGGGGATGAGCAAGGCTGCGGCGGAGCAGGATACGGATATACTGATCTGTATGGTCAAGGGAAATGATATCGGTGAGCTCGACAGGATTGTGGAGAATCACAAGGTTGACGGTGTGATCCTCACAAGAACTCTCATAAACGATGCACCGGCAGATTATCTTCTCTCTCAGAATTTCCCGTTTGTAGCTATCGGAAGCACCGAGGATAAGAGAACAATAACTGTTGACAATGACCACTATGAGGCGTGCAGAGAGCTTACCTCCATATTGGCATTGCGTAAGGTTGGGAGGATTGCTCTGTTAGGCGGGAATACAAACCATATAATTACACGTACAAGATATCGTGGATATATCGACGGGCTAAAGAATGCGGGAATAGAGCCGGATGAGGATATTGTGTATTTTGATGTTGATTCTGAGCCCAGAATGGCAAGGATATTGGCGGAACTCAAGAAAAAAGAAATCGGTTGCGCAATCTGCATGGATGATATGATTTGCGAGCTTTTCCTGACCTGCACAAGAAAAGAGGGAATAAGCATACCGAAGGATATGAGGGTTGCTTCGTTTTACGACAGCAGAGTCCTTACGAATGCCAATCCCTCAATAACGGCACTTCATTTTGAAGACAGACACTTAGGTCAGAGAGCGGCAGATATGCTCCTTCGTCTGATTAACGGAGAATCGGTAGAGAATGAAGTGTTAAGCGATTATGAAGTAATACTTAAAGAAAGTACAAAATAAATTCCACACTTTTGTGCAATCTGCACAAAAATTTACCCACATTTTTGTATATTTATACAAATTGACAATTTGCAGCGGGTAATCTATACTCATAGATAGACAACCGGTTGCACAAGCGCAAAATCGGGGTTTATCAAATCATAATGGAGGGAAAGAAATGAAAAAGAAACTACTTAGCATCATTCTTGCGGCAACAATGGCAGCTACTGTACTGGCTGGTTGTGGTTCTTCCGACTCGGGGAACGCATCCGGTTCCGGCTCTGCGGCAGCGGATTCGTCAAATGGGGGGGCAACAGCGGATACGTCAAATGCCGGCGGTTCGGGTGACAATACTCTTACGGTGTGGACTTGGGATCCTAACTTCAATATCTATTCGATAAGGGAAGCGGAAAAAATTTATCAGAAAGAAAATCCTGATTTTAAGCTTGAAATTGTAGAGACACCCTGGGAGGATATGCAGACTAATCTGGGAACGATTTTAGGCTCAGGCAACCTGTCGCAGCTTCCCGACATTCTGCTTATGCAGGATTTCGCTTTTCAGAAATATGCAATAACCTATCCTGACATGTTCACGGATCTTACGGCATCCGGCATCGATTTTTCCACGTTTGGCGCAGGAAAGGTTGCCGAGTCCACCGTGAATGGAAAGAATCTGGGCGTACCCTTTGATGCCGGCACAGAGGTTGCCTGCTACAGAAAGGATCTTTTGAAGGATGCAGGATATACTATTGATGACCTTACCGATATTGATTGGGACAGATTTATCGAGATAGGTAAGGATGTAAAGGCAAAGACAGGATATTCCTTATTCTCCACTCAGGCAGGAAGCGCTGACTTTATTATGCAGCTTGTTCAATCCGCCGGCGGTGAGATCTGGAAGGCTGACGGAACTCCCAATTTTGTCGGGAATGACATCCTTATAAAGAGCCTTGAAACCTACAAGGAGCTTTTTGATACCGGAGTTATGGCTACGGCAAACGACTGGGATTCATACATTGCTACCTTTACCAGCGGAAAGACTCTCGGAACGATAAACGGATGCTGGATAATCGCATCGGTGCAGGCCGATGAGAACCAGTCAGGACTTTGGGGACTTACAAATATGCCCAAGCTTACCGGAGTAAGCAGCGCTACCAACTATTCAAATCAGGGCGGTTCCACATGGGTAGTTACTTCAAATTGCAAGAATGTTGAACTGGCAAGTGATTTCTTCGCAAAGACCTTTGCAGGAAGCAACGAGCTCTATGATACCATTCTTCCCGGTGCGGGAGCAATCTCCTGCTGGACGCCGGCAGCAGGCTCCAGCGTATACAGCGAGCCCATAGCATTCTTTGACGGACAGGCTATCTACGCAGAGATCGCAGATTTCGGCGCAAAGGTTCCCGGCTTTGAAAGAGGCGTATACTTTACGGAGGCAAACACAGCCCTTGCAAATGTAGCTACAAATATTGTAAACGGCGCAGACATTGATGCTGAGCTTAAAGCGGCAGAGGATACCGTAAACTTCGATATGGGTAACTAAAATATGATATAACGAGCAAAATGCCCTGAGAATGCGATGTTCAAAGGGCATTTTGTTCAAAAAGCGGTTTTTAAGTTTGCGGAGGGTTATATGAAACAGAAAATCGGTCTTAATCAAAAAAGAAATCTTTTCGGCTGGGTATTTTTGGCACCGGCGGTAATACTTATTGTGGTTATGAGCTTTGTCCCTGCGATAAATGCCTTTATCACTTCATTCAAAACCGGTAACGGAGCGGATCTCCATTTTGCCGGGCTGACAAATTATTTGAGAATATTTAAGGATGCGGTCTTTATTCAATCCGTTAAAAATTGCTTTTTCTATCTGATAATTCAGGTGCCGGTAATGCTCGTTTTGGCGCTTATACTGGCATCTATGCTGAATAACAGAAAGCTTCGCTTCAAGGGGATAATGAGAACATGTATTTTTTTGCCGTGCGCAACCTCCCTTGTGGCATATTCAATCATATTCCGCTCGCTCTTTGCTGCGGACGGTTTCGTAAATCTTGTGGCGACAAAGCTTCACATTCTTTCTGAGCCATATAATTTTCTGGCGCATCCTACAAGCGCAAAAATTGTCATAATAATAGCGCTTGTGTGGAGATGGACAGGCTATAATATGGTCTTTTATCTTGCGGGGCTTCAAAATATAGAATATTCGGTATATGAGGCAGCCAAAATAGACGGAGCCTCCCCGCTTCAGACGTTTTTTAAGATAACGGTTCCTCTGCTGAAGCCTACGATCCTGATTACTGCAATAATGTCCACAAACGGAACATTACAGCTCTTTGATGAGTCGGTAAACCTTACAAACGGCGGACCTTCAAACCAGAGCATTACTATGTCCCATTACATATATAATCAGGCGTTTCAGGGAGTTCCGAAATTCGGCTACACCTCGGCAATGTCCTTCGTAATTCTTTTCCTTGTGGCAATCCTTGCCCTTGTACAGATGAAAGTAGGTGATAAGCGTGACTGAAAAAACAAAGATTGCAATACAGTACATTGTTTTAATATTTGCATCCCTGATTTCTGTTTTTCCTTTGGTGTGGATGATGATTGCCGCAACAAACAGAAGTGTGGATGTTATCGCCGGCAAGCTTACCTTTGGAAGCAGGCTTTTTGAAAACTATCAAAACTTGATCGCAAATCAGGATATATACCGGGGATTTATGAATTCCGTAAAATATTCGGTATTGCAGACGGTAATATCCATACTCATATGCTCACTTGCCGGATACGGCTTTGAGGTATATCATGACAAAATAAAGGACGGACTTATGGCGGTAATCCTGATGTCTATGATGATCCCGTTTGTGGCGCTTATGATACCGCTTTTCAGAATGTTTTCCGGAATGGGATTGTTGAACTCGGCAGTTGGTTTTATTTTACCGTCCTTGTCAACACCGTTTTTGATCATGCTGTTCCGTTCAGCCGCAAGGTCTTTTCCGATAGATATGATAGAGGCTGCGCGTATTGACGGATTATCCGAATTCGGGATTTTTTTCCGTATGTTCATACCCACAATGCGTTCCACATTTGCGGCAGCGCTTACGGTAACCTTTATGAATGCGTGGAACAACTATATATGGCCAAAGGTAATAATGCAGGATTCCAAGGCGCAGACCCTTCCGATGATGATAAGCAATCTTACCAGCGGATATTTCACGGATTACGGTGCGCTGATGCTGGCAGTGCTTATTACGACGCTTCCGACGGCAATACTGTTTCTTGCATTACAGAAGAATTTTGCAGAGGGAATCACAGGCGCAGTTAAGTAAATAAAATATAGTAAAAGAGGGAAAACGATGTTTGAGGAAAAAGGGGTAAACAAAATATTATATGGCGGAGATTACAACCCTGAGCAGTGGGATGAGGAAACCAGGGATGAAGATATGGTTCTCCTTCCCAAGGCAGGAGTGGATATTGTGACATTGAATGTCTTTTCGTGGGCGAAGCTGCAGCCTGCGGAAAAGGTCTATGATTTTTCTGATTTGGACAGTATCGTGAAAAAAGTTACCGCCGCCGGAATGAAGATATGTATGGGTACAGCTACGGCTGCCTATCCGGCATGGATGGCGAAGAAATATCCTGATATACTGCGTGTGGATTTCGAGGGAAGGAAGCTTAAGTTTGGAAAGAGACACAACGCCTGTCCAAATTCCCCTACATACAGAAAGTTTTCTCCGCACCTTGCAAGAAAGCTTGCGGAGCATTACAAGAATCAGGACAATATTGTCATATGGCATATAAACAATGAATACGGCGGCTCATGCTATTGCGAGAACTGCGAGAAGGCTTTCAGAGAGTGGCTTAAGAATAAATACAAGACCTTGGATGCCTTAAATGATGCATGGAACACCCCCTTCTGGAGTCATACATTTTACGATTGGGATGAAATTGTGCTGCCCAATGCGCTTACCGAGTATCAATACGGAAGCAAAAAAAGCCAGCTTCCCGGCATATCTCTGGACTATATGCGCTTTAACTCGGATTCCATATTGCAGAATTATATTGACGAGAGGGATGCGATAAGAAGCGAGATACCGGATGCTCTTTGCACTACAAATATGATGAATGCATTCAAGGGGCTGGACTACAGAAAATGGGCGAAGGAGATAGACATAGCATCCTGGGACAATTATCCTCAGAGGTTTACCGAGCCCCATTATGACGCATTCGCCCATGAGCTTATCAGGGGATTAAAGGGAGGAAAGCCATTTATGCTGATGGAGCAGTCGCCGTCAGTCACAAACTGGCTTCCCATAAACAGTCTGAAACGTCCCGGAGAGATGAGGCGCTACAGCTATGTGGCAGCGGCGCACGGTGCGGATACCATTATGTTCTTCCAGATGAGGCAGGCGCCCGCCAGTGCGGAGATGTATCACGGTGCGATAATCGACCATTCCGGCAGGGATGATACGAGGATATTTAAGGAAATTTCGGCGCTGGGAGAGGAGCTAAAGGCCCTTAAGGATAATACTCTGGGGGGTAAAGCGCATGCAGAATGCGCAATAATATTTGACTGGGATAACTGGTGGGCGTTAGAGGATACGCCGGGGATCCCGGATACGGTAAAGTACCTTGATGAGGTGCTAAAATATTACAGAGCTCTCTATGAAAGCAGTATTTCCGTGGATATAATAGGCTCGGAGGATGATTTGTCAAAATACAAGCTGGTGATAGCTCCCACCTATTATATGGTTTGCGAAAATACAGTAAAGCGCTTTGAGGAGTATGTGGAAAAGGGCGGAAATCTCATATTTACGTTCATATCCGGCTATGTGGATGAAAACGGACACATACTTAGGGGAGGATATCCCGGAACATTGAAAAAGCTTATCGGGGCACGCATTGAAGAGACGGATCAGCTCTATGAAAATATGGAGAGCTTTGAGTGTGAGGGAGTGCGTATACCGGAAAAAATAGTGGAGTCTCACAATTCCTTCAAGTACAAGGGTACCGAGTATCCGGCGCATATTGTCTGCGATATTGTCTATCCTGAGGAAGCGGAAGCCCTCGCAGGATTTATGAGCGATTTTTATAAGGGTCAGCCTGCAATCACGAAAAACTGCCTTGGAAAAGGATGTACCTATTATGTGGCAACCTCCTCCGAAGCGAGGTTTTATGCGGAATTTATAGCTGATATCTGCGATTATGCGGGCATAAAGGATGTGTTTGACAAGGCTCCGGTGCCTGTAAATAGCTGGAACGGCATAGAGATTGCGGCAAGGGATAAGGGCGATATTCGAATTTATTATATTATCAATCATACAAATGAAGAAAAGGAGCTTGAATTTCCGTATGAAGGGGAGGAGCTTCTTTCGCAGGAGAAGGTAATCAAGGGACAGAAGCTGAAGCTTTCCCCCGTTGATGTGAAGCTTATAAAAGTCGCCTCCCGAGATTGAAAGGTCAGAGGCATTGTGCTAAACTCTTTACAGAGCATTTAAATCTATGACTATTAAGGAGAAGCGATATGGGCGATACCGACAGTAAGATAAAAAATGAGCTTTTGGAGGATTTTTCCAAGGTTTTCGGCGATAATGACGGTGTGAGGGTATTTTTTGCGCCGGGAAGGGTCAATCTCATAGGGGAGCATACCGATTATAACGGCGGGCATGTATTTCCCTGTGCCCTTACTCTTGGGTGCTATGGCGCCGCAAGAAAAAGAAGCGACAGGAAGCTTAGGTTCTATTCAAAGAATTTTGAAGAGCTTGGAATCATAGAGTCGTCACTTGATGAATTAACGCCGGACGAGAGGGCGCATTGGACGAATTATCCCAAGGGCGTGATGTGGGCCTTCGAGGGCAGGGGGATGAAGGCTGATACAGGTCTGGACTTGCTTTTGTACGGAACCATTCCCGGAGGGAGCGGGCTCTCGTCCTCTGCGGCGTTGGAGGTGCTGACAGGTTATATTTTAAGAGATTTCTATGGCTTTGATGTGACAAATACCGACCTTGCCCTTATCGGGCAGTATTCCGAGAATAATTTCAACGGAATGAACTGCGGAATAATGGATCAGTTTGCATCCGCAATGGGAAAGAAGGATAATGCGATATTTTTGAATACCGCAGACCTTTCCTTTGAGTATGCGCCCCTTGTGTTAAAGGGAGAAAAGATTGTGGTTACGAACTCAAAGGTTAAGCACAGTCTTGTGGATTCCGCATACAATGAGAGGCGGAGCCAGTGCGAGCAGGCGCTTAAGGAGCTGCAGAGCGTAGTCGATATCAAGACTCTTGGAGACCTTTCCGAGGAGGAGTTTGAGAAGAATAAAGGCGCAGTAAAGGATGAGATATGCAGAAGGCGCACAAAGCATGCCGTATATGAGAACAGGCGCACAATCAAGGCTATCGAGGCGCTTAAGAAGAATGATATAGCTGAGTTTGGAAGGCTTATCAATTTATCCCACGTATCCTTAAGAGATGATTTCGAGGTGTCATGCCCGGAGGTGGATGTGTTGGTGGATGCCGCATGGAAGGTTACAGGCTGCATCGGCTCACGTATCACGGGAGGCGGCTTTGGAGGCTGCAGCGTAAGCATAGTAAAGAACGAAGCGGTTGATGAATTCAAGGAGAAGCTTACCGCAGCATACAGGGAGAAGGTAGGAAAAGAGCCGGAATTCTATGTTGTTGAGGCAGGCGACGGACCGAGAGAAATAATATAGATAAATTTTCGGACTACGAAATATCCAAAAGATGGAGAGATTTGAAATGATACATGATTATGTGCGCAGGCTCACTGAATACGCCCTTGCGACGGAGCTTATTCATGAAGATGATGTCATCTATACCGTAAACCGCATAATAGAGGCGCTTGGAATCGACGAATATGAAGGAGAGCTTCCGACAAAGCCGGACTCCGTACCGGAGCTTGAACCCGTTTTGAAGGGACTCCTTGATTATGCATACGCAAAGGGGCTTATCGAGGATTCCATAGTGTATCGTGACCTCTTTGATACGAAGCTCATGGGACTTTTGGTGCCCAGACCGAGTGAGGTCATAAGCAGATTTAAAGCTATATATGATAATGACGGCGCCCTTGCCGCTACAAAATATTATTATGATCTGAGCCGCAACTCCGATTATATCCGCCGCTATCGCATCAAAAAGGATATGAAATGGACGGCATCCACAGAGTACGGAGAGCTTGATATTACCATAAATCTGTCCAAGCCCGAGAAGGATCCGAAGGCTATAGCTGCCGCAAAGCTTGCAAAGCAGGCAGGATATCCGAAGTGCCTTCTCTGTATGGAGAATGTAGGATATGCCGGAAGGATAAATCATCCGGCAAGACAGAACCACAGGGTCATTCCCGTGACAATCAACGGAAGCAATTGGGGCTTTCAATATTCGCCCTATGTGTATTATAACGAGCACTGCATTGTGTTCAATTCCGAGCACATTCCAATGAAGATAGAAAGGGCTGCATTTTCCAAGCTCTTTGATTTCGTAAAGCAGTTCCCGCATTATTTTGTGGGCTCCAATGCCGACCTTCCCATTGTGGGAGGCTCAATTCTCTCCCATGACCATTTTCAGGGAGGACATTATGAGTTTGCGATGGCGAAGGCGCCCGTGGAGGAGTTTGTGCGCTTTGAGGGCTTTGATGATGTGAAGGTAGGGATAGTCAAATGGCCCATGTCCGTCATAAGGCTTTCGGGACAGGATACGGAAAGAATAATCGGGCTTGCGGACAGAATACTCAACAAATGGAGGAGTTATACGGACGAGGCGGCTTTTATCTATGCAGAGACAGACGGCGAGCCTCACAATACAATCACGCCCATTGCAAGGAAGCGTGGAGAGGATTATGAGCTTGATCTTGTGTTGAGGAATAATATTACTACAAAGGAGCACCCCTTGGGGGTTTATCATCCGCATGCAAGGCTCCATCATATAAAAAAGGAAAATATCGGGCTTATAGAGGTAATGGGACTTGCCGTGCTTCCTGCAAGGCTTGTAAATGAGCTTGAAGCGTTAAAGCAGGGAATTATTTCCGGAGCCGACCTTGCCGCAGATGAGCTTACGGCTAAGCATAAGGACTGGGTGGAGGAATTTACGCCCAAATATGATAAGATTACCGCAGAAAATGTGGAGGATATCCTTAAAAAGGAAATCGGAAATGTCTTTATGGAGGTGCTTTTGGATGCGGGAGTTTATAAGCGCACGCCGGAGGGGAAGGAAGCCTTCTTAAGATTTGTAAGAGAGGTTTAAATTTCTGTCATAAGAACATGTGTAGACGGTAATTGACAGAAGCCGCTGACATTCATAATAAAGAGCAGGAAATGTGGAATAAATCCGCAATAATCCTGCTCCTTTTTTGTGCAAAACATTTCGCAAAATTAGGCTTTGACGATAAGGACACGCCCATTCAATCCAAATTTCATTTTACACGTAAAACACATAGTTTTCAAGTATAATATTTGACAATTTGTACAATCCACCGTTTTTGTCAAAAAAGAACACATCAGTATACATTAATTATCGGACTGACTGCCCGATTCCTTTATAGTAACTAAAAAAATTCCAGCAGGCTGACGTGAGCAAACGCAGCAGATGAGCAGAATCCTGTCTTATTCGCCGTCTGAAATTGCGTCAGCGAGAAGAAAGGAGTGCAGTCATGCCAAGAAAAGGAGAAAATATCTATCACAGAAAGGATGGGCGCTGGGAGGCACGCTATATATGCGGGAGGGATGGAAACGGCAGGGCAATCTATAAATCCGTCTATGCCGCCAGCTATACGGAAGCAAGACGGAAGAAAGCTGAAGCGATGCGGAAAATCACGGACAGGGCAGTATTAAATCAGACGAAAGCAGGCACATTTGCTACAGTGGCACGGGACTGGGTCAATTCAAATTCCTGTCATTGGAAGGAGTCTACGAAATGCCGGTATCAAGAAAAGCTGAATAATTACATTCTTCCGATATTTGGGGAAAGAGAGCTTTCTGATGTATCTACCAAGGAAATTGAGGATTTCATAGTCCTTATCAGGACTAATGGCTTTTCAGGCAGAGAACCCCTTGGATCAAGCGCATCCTCAATGGTGCTTACAATTCTGCGTCAGCTCAGGCTTTGGGCGCTAAAAGCAGATTGTCAGGTGCGTTACTCTGCGGAATACATAAAAATACGCCAGCAGAAGACAGGAACCAGAGTGTTTTCAGAGAAGGAAGAGCGAATCTTGATCGAAGCGCTTAAGAGAAATATGGACGAAACGGGCGCAGGTGTTCTGACCAGTCTTTTTACCGGAATCCGCATAGGCGAGCTATGTGCCCTTAAGGGCGATAATATCGATCTGGAAAGCGGCATTCTGCATATCTGCGAAACATTGCAGCGTCTGCCGGTATATGATGGAGGGAATGAACAGAGGAAAACTATAATTCGCATTGATACGCCAAAGAGTGACGGTTCCATCAGGGACATACCATTGAATCCGGAGCTTGTTAATATTCTAAAGCCCTTTGTAAAGCCGGGGACATATCTTCTTACCGGAGACAGGGAAAAGTTTGTAGAACCCCGCACAATGGAATATCGCTTTAATTCCATCTTGAAAAAGTGTGGTTTGAAGCAGGCAGGCTTTCACAGCACCCGTCGCACTTTCGCCAGTCGCTGCATTGAGCGTGGAATGGACCCGAAGACCTTATCTGAGATTCTTGGTCATGCCAGTGTAGCCACTACCCTGGATCTGTATGTTAGGATCAATATCCAGCGCAAGGCCGAAAGCCTAAACCTGCTATCTGACTTATTAGCCGTGTGAATTTTCGTCAGCTTACTAATGACCAGAATATAGAAAAAGAGCAGAAGGCTATAGATATGCGCAATAGCCTTCTGCGCCTTTTGTAAATACTAATTGCTTACAGACGAGTTATCATACCTCTGTACATCGGGCGCTGCTCCGATGGAATACTTAACAGATCCATAGCCTGTTCTATTGTGTATTTCAGCTTCGTCATAATCTCCTTAATATGGGCGACTGTGGCACTTTCTACGCCCTCCTCTCTGCCTTCCTCTCTGCCTTCCTCTCTGCCTTCCTCACGACCTTCTTGTTTAAACATTTCCATTGCTTCCGCTTCGTTATACTCTGTCAAACACATATCCTTTACCTCCGCTCTATTCGCCACAATAAACTCCTTGATTACGAAATCATCCGGCATTTCATCTATCGCTTTGTCAAATGCTGGTTCAATTCCAGGACGACCACCTATTTCATTCGGCTGATTATATTCTCTAATCTTTGCCACAAACCATGAATACTCCTCCAAGGGCTTACATGCTCTTAGCATTTCTGCATTATGTCCGAAATTAATGTTAATCATCCGAACCTTCGCCTCTATATCAGGGTCAGCCTGTTTAAACAAACGCTCCACTTCGACTTCAACCTGTTCAAGTGAAAGAGCTGTATTTTTAGCCTGGATACCACGTCTTATTTCTTCCTTAAACGCATCGGAGAGTCTTAAAATCACTTCGTCTTCTTGCTTATCCTCTCCATTATAAAAGCATACCAATTTAGGAATCGGTAAGGGTATAAGTTTCTTTCCGTATCTATTCAGCTTTGCCATATAGATAAATTTATCATACAGCTTGCCTGCATACATAAATTCACGAACAGGCATATTTCTGTTTAGAGAGGATTGTTGCTCATATAGCTCCATTGTTCTGTATAGATTGATAACATCAGATACCAACAAGGAGAGGTCATTCTTCATTCCGAGGTAAACAGCGTCTTCAATCGTATTGATTGTTATATCTTCAAGATTAGTATGCTTTGTACCGCTGATTGCATTATAGAGCTCTAAAGTCCAAGCCTTGTGTTCCTCTCTGCCGAAGATAAAACCAAATAATCTGGATTTATACTCTCTGCTCTCCTTACCCTTAAGTTTTTCTTCCAATTCCTGAATTTTGGCTAGCAGCTCTTCAATAGTCGACTTTGCAGGCTCATTTTCAGTCACAACAACCACACCTCCTCTCTATAGTCATGTATAAAATCTTTAGCAAATAATTCTGATTAAAGTATATCATGACAGCATGATTATTTCCATAAAATTCTGAATCTGAACCTGCTATCCGACTTATTAGCCGTATGAATTTTCGTCAATGTCATATGAAATGCAGCAGTTATAGGAGTTCTATAGGCCTTATCGTCAAAGCCTAGTTTTACGAAAGGTTGTTGGAATCCATTGGTGGCAGAACGTGAAAAGATGGTTTGTGATTCAGACGCTAAAGGGGCAGGAAAATAAAATTTCGAATGAAGTCAGAAATGAAATAGCAGAAGCAAATGAGGATGTTTTCATCCTAGAAAACGAGAAAGAATACAAGATAAAAGGCGAATGGATAAAGGGCAGAAAACCATTCTTCCCCGGATACATCTTCGTGGATATGGAGGAAGATAAAGCAGAAGATTTCAATATAAGACTGCGAAAAAGAAGACATAAGCTGATAGATGTGGATGGCGTGGTTACCCCTGTCAAGCCGGAGGAACAGGACTATCTGATGCGCCTGGGAGGCGAAGATCATATCATACACCATTCGGAAGGATTCCGCATAGATGATTATGTGTTGATAACCTCCGGTTCATTTAAAGGGTTTAACGGCGAGATTAAAAAGCTGGATCGCCACCATAGACAGGCGAAGGTATGTGTGCCGCTGCTGGGTAAGGCTATAGAGGTTGAAATAGGACTTGAGATTATAGAAAATAAGACATTTAATGAGCTTACGCTGGAAGAAAAACTAAAACGGCTGGCAAAGATTGTGGACTGATATTAGTTTGGAAAGATTATGAAGCCTCGGAATGAAGTGTCGCTGTGAGCGCATGGAAGAACGGGTGGACATATTGAAATCAACAGGGGGCTGAATAAGCCACCACGGCGAAGCTATGGTTACTTCCTAAAGAAGTAGTAGCACAACAGACCCATAAGGGGCTTATTTTGGTGGTTGTTCTGAGAGTAAGCATTAGTCCTCCACGACATCAAGTTCATCAAACAGTTCTCGGGTTGAGTTGTAGGACTTCGAAAGAATCTGACCGGACCTAAATTTGACTGAAATTGCGCCTTGTGCTATGATAATATTGATATCCTTATTTGTGGAGGCAAATGAGATGAAGGCTAAATCTGAAGCAGAGATAAATAGCATAGCCCAAAATGTGGTGGATTGCTTACTTGGAATTGATGAACTGAAGATCAACAAGATATTTATGTATGGTTCATATGCACGAGGTGATGCAAACGAGGAATCAGATTTAGATATCATGGTTTTATGTGATGATAATGAAGAGAACATTGACAAAAAGCGCTGTGACATTAACAAAATCAGTAATCGTATAAGCCTAGAGCACGATATTGATGTATCTGTAAAAATAAAAGATTACAAAACCTTTAATGAATGGATAGGCGTTGTTCCGTTTTATCAGAATATAAATAATGAGGGAATTGTGATATATGGATGAGCATACAAGAAAAGATTATGCAAAGTATCGCATAGATAAAGCAAAAAGATGTATTCGTACTGCGGAGATTAATCTTGCAGATGGAGATTATGAAGGTGCCGCAAACAGATCGTATTATGCAATGTTTCATTCGGTAAGAGGACTTCTTGCGCTTGATGGGCAAGAGTTTAAGAAGCATTCAGCAGTAATTGCATATTTTAGAAGAGAATATATTAAATCAGGGAAATTTGATGTTGAAATGTCAGATATGCTAGGAGATTCATTCGAAGCAAGGGGAAGTAGTGATTATGATGATTTTTATGTAATATCGAAAGAACGCGTAATTCAGCAAATTGATAATGCACGAAATTTTGTGTGCAGGATTGAAGAATATATTCTGAATAAAGAAGAATGATGTTAAGTCAATAAAATCATTTATTTAGATAGAGCAAAGAGTCAAGCATTATAAATCCATAGAACAATCAAAATAGCATTAGAAAACACAACAGACCCCATAAGGGTCTTATTTTGGTGGATTTTTGGTTTTGGAGCAGATGCGGACATATTGGTTGTTGGTAACGCTTATGTTGATGATTTTCTTACCGTGACGGTCAGAGAACTCCTCATCGACAGCGTCGATGGTCACATCATTACCGAGACCGGCGAGGACATGAATATCATAGCAGGTGCTGCAGTGGTGAACAAAGTTCAAAAGTCAGATAAGATTTGGTAATGTTGCAAAAATATACGAACCTTATAAACTGAATAGGTCGCTGTGGCTTCCTGTACGGGAGGCTGTGAGTATCAGTTGTTCATCGTCAATCGCATAGATTAACAACCAGTCCGGCAAGATATGGCATTCCCGGAAGCCAATATATTTTCCAACCAGAGGATGATCCTGATGCTTCTCATCGAGGACTTTTTCATTGAGGAGATTGTCAATCACAGATTCAAGCAAGGTTAAGTCCTTACCCTGTTTCTTCATTCTCTTGTAATCCTTCTTGAATTTGGTGGTTGTTTTGAGAGTAAGCATTAGTCCTCCTCGGCATCAAGTTCATCAAACAGTTCTCGGGCTGAGTTGTAGGACTGCGAAGGAATTTGACCGGATATAATGCCCCTTGCCTCAAGAATGGCATCTTCGGTTTCCTGATTGTAACGAGGAAGCCTGACATTAAAGGGAAGCCCTCCTACGAGAAGCGAGTTCTCAAAGAAAATGTTAACTGCTTCGGGCAATGACATGCCAAGGCTGGAATATAAAGATTCCAACGCACTTTTCTTCTGACTGTTTATGCGCATGTTGAAATTGGTATCTTTTACTGCTATTGCCATATAATCACCTCCTAGAGAGATGATAGCACAAAAGTGAAACATATGCAAGCGGATGTTTTACGAGCATAAGAATTATTAAGCGAATTATTAAACTACTCATCATCGACAGCGTCAATGGTCACATCATCACCGAGACCGGCGAGGACATGACAGTACTTTTGGATTTTGTTCACTGCTGTAGTTACCTCCTTAAATATATTTTTTTGTGGCAAAACTAATATAACACAGCAGGTGCTGCAG
>JAFUVF010000054.1 GCA_017483735.1 Lachnospiraceae bacterium
ATTCCGGCTCTGGGCACAAAATTAAGAACCCGTAATCGCTCGGTGGAGAGCCACCTTGCGAACGGGTTCTTAATTTTGCGACAATTTCTTCGAAATTGTCAAAGAACACCAATGAAATAACCGCGTAATCGCTCGGCGGAGGGCCGCCTTGCGAACGGGTTCTTCCCATATATTCAAAATTGACTAAACTTCTATGCTATGCTACAATCAAAAAAGCATTTTGATTTATATTGAAAGACAGGTTTCATATGGAAAAATTGGCTGTTTTTGGCGGCACGCCCGTGAGAGAGGATAAAATATTTTATGGCAGACAATGTATCGAACAGGATGATATCGATGCTGTCTGCGCTGTGCTTAAAAGTGATTATATTACCTGTGGCCCTAAGGTTGCAGAATTGGAAAAAAGATTATGCGAGGTTACGGGAGCAAAATATGCTGTTGCAGTAAGTAACGGTACGGCAGCACTTCATCTTGCAGCTATGGCTGCAGGCTTTAAGGCTGGGGACGAAGTAATCGTAAGTGCAATTACATTTGCTGCATCCGCAAACTGTGTTCTTTATTGTGGGGCAAAGCCGGTTTTTGCTGATATCAGGCATGATACCTACAATGTCAACCCTGATGAAATCAGAAAGCTTATAACGCCCAGGACAAGAGGTGTTATTGCAGTAGATTTTACTGGTCAGGCAGTAGAGATAGATGAGATTAGAGAAATATGCTCAGAAAATAATCTTATTTTTATTGAGGATGCCGCACACTCTCTTGGAACCAGATATAACGGACAACCTGTAGGCGGACTTGCTGATATGAGCTGTTTTAGCTTTCATCCGGTCAAAACGGTTACCGGTGGCGAGGGCGGAGCCATAACAACCAATAGCGAAGAATTATATAAAAAATTAAAGAGATTGCGTACCCATGGTATTACCAGAGATCAATCGGAGATGGTACACCCCTCGGATGCACTCTGGTATAATGAGCAGATTGAATTGGGCTTTAACTACAGAATGACGGATTTTCAGGCTGCGCTTATTGTAAGTCAGCTCAATAAGCTTGAAAGGTTCAGAAATCGCAGGAAAGAGATTGTTAAAATATATAATGATGTATTCGCACAGATGCCGGAGCTTTATATTCAAAGGGAAATACCGGAGTCCGATACCACAAGGCATTTATACATTTTGCGGCTGAATCTTGATAAGCTTAACTGTGACAGAAGGGAGTTTTTTGATGCGCTTTATGCGGAAAAAACCTGTCCACAGGTTCATTATCTGCCGGTGTATATGCATTCCTATTATGAGAAGCTGGGCTATGAAAGAGGTCTATGCCCCGAGGCGGAGCAGTTCTATAATGAGGTTATGAGCATACCTCTATATCCGTCAATGACTCAAAAGGATATTGATGATGTGATAAGGGCAGTAAAAAAGGTTGTTGCATACTATAAAAAATAGAGAATAGGCAGGCATAGGAGATATAAATGAAGAAAGCGTTGATAACAGGAGTAACTGGACAGGACGGCTCATATCTGGCGGAGTTTCTTCTTGAAAAGGGCTATGAAGTACACGGAATGATAAGGCGTGCTTCCATATCTAATACAGGCAGGATAGATCATCTTTTAAGGAACAAAAGCATTACCTTACATGACGGAGATCTGTCAGATTCTTCATCAATATTCCGCATATTGAATCTTGTACAGCCGGATGAGATATATAACCTTGCAGCACAGAGCCATGTGCAGGTTTCTTTTGATGTTCCGGAGTATTCGGGAGATATTGATGCAATCGGGGTATTGAGAATTCTGGAGGCAGTCAGGGTATTAAATCTTATAAATAAAACAAAAATCTATCAGGCATCCACATCCGAATTGTACGGAAAGGTGGAGGAAATTCCGCAAAGCGAAAGCACTCCGTTCCATCCATACAGTCCCTATGCCGTTGCAAAGCAGTACGGATTCTGGATAGTTAAGGAATACCGTGAGGCTTATGGAATGTTTGCCACAAATGGAATCCTGTTTAATCATGAGTCCGAACGACGTGGAGAAAATTTTGTCACGAGAAAGATAACTCTAGCGGCGGGGCGGATAGCTGAGGGAATACAGGATCATCTTGAGCTTGGAAATCTGGATTCTCTCAGGGATTGGGGCTATGCAAGGGATTATGTCGAATGTATGTGGCTTATCCTGCAACAGGATACTCCCGATGATTATGTCATTGCTACCGGCAAGCAGCATACAGTCAGAGACTTTACCGAAAAGGCTTTTGCCGCCAATGGAATAAAGATACGCTGGGAGGGCAAAGGCGCAGATGAGAAGGGTTATGATGCCGAAACAGGAAAAATGCTCATATGCGTCAATGCAGAATGGCTCAGACCTACCGATGTTGACAATCTTTTGGGGAATCCGGCAAAGGCTAAGGAGAAGCTCGGATGGAATCCGGAGAAAACCTCTTATGAAGAGCTTGTAAAGATAATGGCGGAGCATGACCGTGCTCTGGCGAGAAGAGAAGCCGCAGCCGGAAGAGTATAATGCAATTTTCCGAAAAAGCAAAAAGACATATAGCACAGCTGATAATTTGTCTCATAATGTCATATCTGTATATCTTCTGGGGCAACATTGTATTCAAGTACAATGATGATCTCATGCTCAATATGACTGCATCCGGTGCGTTCGGATCCGGAAGCGAGCATCTGATATATATGAATATAGTCTATGGCTATATTCTAAAGCTTCTGTTTTTTTTGTTTAAAAGTATAAACTGGTATCTGTGGATATTGCTTGCGGGAAATGTGGCAGGGATATATTTTATTTCGGTTGTGATAGGAGACAAGTTCAAGGCTTCCGCAGCTATTCTTACTACTGTAATCACTAATCTTATAATAGGCATTGAATTTCTTGAAGAATTGCAATACACGAAAACGGCGCTATTGTTATGTGCGGCTGGCTTTATGCTCATTCTGCGTTATCTATTAGACAGAAGAAAAGCGGAGCTTGTTTCTGCGGTAATAATGCTTTTCTTTGGAACTATTATGCGCTTCAACTGTATGCTCTATGTTTTTCCTTTCTTTTTGATAGCGATGGGATATATATTTTTTTGTAAAAGGATATCATTAAAAGCGGCATGCATCACGATAGCTTCCGTAATCCTCTGTGCAACAGCAATCTTCGCTGCAGATAAGGCAGTGTACAATTCGGATTCTGACTGGAAGGAATACATGGAATACAATAAGCTCCGTCAGGATATTATAGACCATTATGAGCTTGATTATGACGAGTATGCCGATGAATATGCGGCGATGGGAGTCACGGAAGCAGATATTTATATGTGGTCACACTGGTATTTTTACGATACGGAGATGTTTAATATCGAAAAGATTCGGGCTGTCAGGGATTTTCTTTACAGCACAAAGCCCGCAAGCATACGACTTGATATGCAGGTTATCTTTGATACGATCCAGATTATTGTCAATCGTTTAAGCACATATCTCCTGCCTGTAATATGGCTTATTATAACAGCCGGAGTGCTTATATTCGGAAACAGAGGTCAGGGAATCCTGGCTCTTATGCTGTCGGCTTCCGTGTGCATGGGTTATTGGTACATGGTATGCATATCAAGGATTGCATGGAGGGTTGAGATAGGCTCATGGATTGGCGCAATCTGCATGCTTTTGGTATGCATTGACAATAATGCTGAATATGGAAGGAAAGAAAATGCGGCACTTGAATATTTTCTTGCAGGACTTCTTTTTATTCTGTGTATCGCCAGCAATTTTTATACATACAAAAGAAACGGATATTCAAGTTTGGTATCAAATGCCAGTAATCATGAATTCTATGAGGAGATAGGGCGGCGGCAGGATTCCTTTTATTTTGGAGATTTGGGGATGACCTGTGTTTTGTTCTCAAACAATATTATGGATATAAACGGCTCGTATTCCGGATATCTTAAGAATTTCGGACAATTAGGAAGCTGGGAGGCTAACTCGCCGACATCCAGACAGGCAGCGCTTTCCTATGGAATAGAAAATCCGATGAGAGAGTTGTTTGAAAATGAAAATGTTTTCCTCGCAGGGGAAGAGGAGCATGCAAAGATTATAGAGAAATATCTGCAAATGCAATATGATGAAAGAATAACATGCGAGTTTAACGAGGATATCAATGGGATATCCATTTGGAAATACAAAATAGCAGATTAGATATGGAATTATATGAAATTTCAGAAGAAGCGTATAATTGAAAAATGTGTGTTTGCCATCCTGCTTATTGCATATGTGGCAGTAACCTTTTTTTTGTTCAACAGGCAGACGCATTCTTTTTCCTCAGTTCCGGACGGTAACGGGAAATACATAGTGGAAAACAATATTTATCCCTCGGATATGGGCTATTATGTGTTGGATATAGAGGGCTTGCAGGATAAGTATTCATATCCCTATCCGGTATTTTTTGTTTTGAGCAAAATCTTGTCGTTTCTTCTGGATGCAAGAACGGGAATGGCTCTGGTAACAGCCCTGTTAAACGGCGCAGCCGTAGTACTTGTGAGAGTTTATCTGGAAAAGCTGCTGGTATATGAGAATGATTCGGATGAGGTGAAATTAAAAACGGAGATTCTTATAAGTATAGGAACCATATCATTATTTGTGCTATCCATGCTATACCCGCCCAAAGGCATATATCTTCCCGGAATTTTGTTTAAATATGTAGGGGTTTTTACGCCGAATCCGTTTCACAACGCAACTTATCTTGCGGCAAGACCCTTTGCAATCGTGGCATTTTTTTCATTTGCGGAGCTTTTGGGACGATATGAAAAGGATGAACATCCGGACAAAGCATATTTTGTTTTTGCGGCAGCGCTGCTTCTGGCGACAATGACAAAGCCAAGCTATACTATCCTGCATGTAGGCGCCGCTGGAATGATAATGCTTTGGCGACTCATAAAAGGAAAGAATTTAAAAGCGTTTATAATGCTTGGAATAATGTTTATACCGACCTTTTTAGATCTTTTGTATCAGTATTCGGGGGTATTTATAAATAAGCCTGCTGTAGATGCTTTGGAAAATGAAAAGGGAATAGGCATAGGTCTTGGGGATGTGTGGAATATGTATTGTGGAAATATTCCATTGGCGGTGCTTTTGATTGTCGGGTTTCCTGTTTTGGTTTTTGTTTTGGAATTTGCATTACCGAAACTTATAAGGCTATATGAAAGAACGTATAACGAAAAGCTGAAAAATGTTTACGCACTTGCGATATATATTTTTATTGCAGGTTTTTTGACTAATTTCTTTTTGTACGAAAAAGGCTTCCGGAAAAAGGACTTTAATTTTGCATGGGGATATATGTACGGAGCGTTTTTTGCTTTTGTGGGGGCGCTTGTTATATTGATAAACGCATCAAAAGGAATTATAAAAGAGAAAACGAGGATAAGTAGTCTGTTCCTTGTAGCGGAATGGGCGGCATTATTTGTTCATGTTGTATGCGGAGTAATCTATCTCTACGATTATCTCCTGGGAAGAAGCTATTTTTAAGAGGTGCATAGCTTGGCTGAAATGAACGGAAAAGAAAAAATTATTGATATTGTTTTCTTTACGGTTTGCGCTAGCATAATGCTGCTTTTGTGCTGGCATCTTTTCTATGGACAGTCGGTGCGTCTTGACGGCAGATACCTGTCGGATATGTATGCATATGTACTGTATATTCAGGGAGTGTCAGTTGGATTAAGCTTCCCATACCCGGTATTTTTTCTGACGGCAAAGGTAATCTATAAAATATTTTTCAGGCATCATTTTCTGGGACCCGAGCTTGGCATAGCCATTGCAACGCTCCTGTTTTATGCGCTTCTGATACTTGTTGTAAAGTATATACTGAACATAATTCTCTATGAAAAAATCGCTGATGCGCTTGGAGAGAGAAAAAGCATTGCAGGACCTGTCATAACGGTTCTCTCCTTTTCCGTGCTTATAGTTTCAATGTTGTATCTGCCGGAGGGAATGCGCTTGCCGGGAATAAGTGCCAGATATGCCGGTGTAAGCACTCCTAATCCGTGGCATAACGCCACTATAATAGCAGCAAGACCCTTTGCAATTTTGACATTCTATGCTTTTTACAGGCTTATGCAGAAATTTGGAGATGGCGGCTTTAAGCTTAAGGAGTATTTTTTCTTTTCAGTCAGTTTGTTTTTGCTTACCATGACCAAACCAAGTCTGGTCTTTGTAGTATCCTCGGTACTGATCAGTGTGGGCAGGTTTGTAATGAGTGGATGTAAGGGGATAAACAGATATTTTTGTCTTGTCCTGTGCTATCTTCCAACTGTGATTGCGCTGCTGTATCAATATCTTATTGTTTTTTCTGCAGATGATACCGGGGAGACAGGCATCGGATTTGCACCGGGAAGAGTATGGAGCGCAAATTGCGGAAATATTCCGGCGGCGGTTATTCTGGGAATGTGTTTTCCGGTAGCCGTACTTTTGTTTAATTTGGATGCCCTTAAAGGGATGTTTATATACAGATTTGTGTGGTTTCAATATATAATAGCCTTTTTGACTGCCTTTTTTCTGTATGAAAAGGGCTTCAGGGAAGCCGACGGGAATTTCTTCTGGGGATATATGGATGCTATGTTTTTCTGCTACGGTGTTTCCCTTATAATCCTGGTCAAACAGGGTTTGCAAAGGAAAATAAACGCTCCTGTAATAATTCAGTGGTCGATATATTTTCTGCATATATTGTGCGGAGGTCTGTACTTTGCAGATGTCCTTTTCGGAAATCTGTATGTCTGATATTATTGTCCCTGTGAGGACAAAAGCTCGGCAATATGCCTTCCTATAAGGAAACGTCCATATTCGTTCGGATGAACTCCGTCGCTCAGATATTGGGAGAAATTTTCTCTGTTTATGTCAAAACCGTAATCTGTCCAGATGACACTGCCGTCAGGAAAATCATCACATAAAGCCTGTGCGGCTGTAACATAGTCATTCAGTGTTCCCCCGTCATTCTGGATTTCGTTTCCGTAACCAAAGGCCTGGGTAAAGGTGGTGGAAAGGATGATGACACGGCTATTGGGAAAGGAGGACATAAGAACCTCTATTTCCTTACGCATACTTTCAGCATAAGCTTCAACGGGCGTTCCAGAGAAGAAATCATTGAGCGCAAAGGTTATTATAAAAATTTTGTCGGATTCGCTGTCTGCTTTGTCAACAAAATCCTTTATACCATGCCGGGGCTGTTTGGTATTATCATAAGCCTCATAATTTCCAGAGATAAAGTCATCCGCAATTTTTTCAAACATTCCGGTACCCGCACTTGCGCCGCCTAGCCCGATGTTGTAAGCAGGTACATCCAAAAGAGCCGATGCAACCTCGGGTATGGAGGTGCTGTCGGAAAAGTTTCCAATTACGCTGTCGCCAAAGAAAATGAGCTCAGTGTTATCAAGGGTATGATATTTTTCGTAGCCTGAAAAGCTGCTGATTAATTGTTCCGTCAAAGAAAAACGCATATCTGAATTTTCATATTTGAGAAGATATTTTCCGTCGTAAAAGCCCAAAGCCATCATAAGTCTATATAGATCTCGTGTGGGGGTTTCTTCTGTTTCGAAGCCTGCGGGATTGGAGATAACCCATTCGGTGTCATTATAATAGCTGACCCTTACATTCTCATACGCAGCAAGCACATTATAAAAATCCCTGTAGGATGCCAAAATTTCCGTCTGCTTTTTGGAATTCAGGCTGTGAAGGTACTCTGCGGAAAGCGGGGACAGAAGAAAATAGAATTCCGTTTCGGGAAATGCCCCACAGAACTCTCCCAGCTTTTTATCAATGAGCTTTCCGTAGATTGAGGCGTGATATCCGTAATCGGATGCAAGCTCTGATGGCGAGACCACAATATAAATCATAGCTGTATCAGGCGCTTTAGAAAATGCCAGAGTAAGGTAGTCTGATATATCGAAAAGATTTTCAAAACGGTGGGTGGCCTGCAGAGTGTCATAGCCCATAAGCTCGTCTAGTACATAGGTGTCAATATTTGTCGGAGGCGTCATAGACATCAGAATGCAGTTATAGTCTTGTATTTCCAAGGCTTCGACATCATTCCTGCGAAGGATATCTGTGGTAAAATGCACTCTTGATAAGTAAAAATATGCCAGAAGAAACAGCAGTATGACAAAAAGAGTACTCATTATAAATATTATGCGTTTGGTTAGTTTACTCATCCTTTTTTCTCCTTAACGCTGCAAGCATAATGCCGATAAGCCTGCCGCATCCTATTGCGCCGTATGGCAGAATAAGACACCAGTATGCAAAAATGTATCTCGAGTTTGCTTCCCAAACCATATGGAACAGAAAGCCTCCGAAGGCGGCAATCAGTGGAATGCAGACAATAAAGGGATACCTGTATATGAAAGCATTTCCCTCCGCCGCAAAAATGTTATTTGTAAAAAAGAGCTTTATACATATAACGGCAACCCCGATAAATACAACGCATTGAAAAAGCTTGCAGAAGATGATATATGCCATGCTTATGCTATTTGGCCGGGTATCGGAATACAGTTCCTTGAAAAAGGGACTCCTTCCGCCGTAATCAGCAAGGGTGGCCTGTCTTGATGCATATGTTCCGTCAGCCCATTGGGACAGATATTTATGGATATAGAATAAAGCAGCATAGCCCGGAGCTGTGCGAAATTCTTTAAGTCTTCCGGAAATATATGCGCTGCTGATTTTGTTTGTCATATCGGTATCAAGCCCGGTATCCTTGTAGGTCTCGAAATTAAAGCCGTTATACCAGCCTTCAGCTCTTGAGGATTCCTGCATTCCCATTGCCAGATATGATAGTGCCGTGACACCGGAGCTGATACTGCTTTTGGAACGGAGCTCAAGAAACTTTACCGACGCCGGTAAAATGGAAAGGGAGCAAATGAGAATAACCGCAGACAGGATGAAAGCCCGGACAGACGCCCTGTGCATGCCGGTAAGTATGAGCGCCAGCAATATTGCGATAACAGGTATCAGAGAATTTTTCCTGACAAAAACAGCGAAAGCCACAGAGATGACAGAGCAGGCAAAGTAAAGAGTTTTCCCTTGGTTTCCGTCCGATGCGTCCGGCGCAGAATCCAAAAATTTTATTATAAAAAATAGTCCAAGGGAGATAAAAAACAAAGAAGGTATCTCTCCGTAGACAAAGGATGTGTACATAATGAAGGGCAGATTCAGGGCGGTAAAGATTGGGCAGAAAAGTGAAAGCTCCTTTGAGGATTCTGGCAGCACAAGCTCGGCGCATTTAAACTGAATAAGCATGGTAAGAACCGCAAGCACTGTGTAAAGAGCCTTTATGATATGGTAGGCAGGATACGGAATATGCAGAGCATTCCACAGCCTAAAGATCAGTTCAAAGAAAAGCACGAGCCCCGCCTGCTGCGGATAATAGGAAATATAACTGTTTACAGGGTCTATGACGCTCACATTACCCCGGGATAAAGCTTCCGAAATCCCGTATACGCTCAAAGCGTCTGCGGCGGGAACTGTTTTTCCGAAAATGATGAGCGCAATGCCGCATAGTATGAGCCAGCCCGAAGAAAGTACAAGTACGGCGGATTTGACGGCACGATAATGAGTACCGGCAAATCGTATAATGATCAGCATGACAAGCAGAAACAGAAGTATCCCTACGGATATGCCGGTAATATAGCTGCCATACAGCCTGTAAACAGGGGCAAAAAGGACTTCCTGAGTTGTCATATCAATACAGTAGGAGACCGCAAATATTCCAGTAAATACAAGGATTACGGAAAAAACAGACATAAGAATGCGCAATGTCTGATATGCAATTTTGCAGACAAAATTTTTCATGTTAATGAAACATATTATACCATAAAGTTCTTAATAAAAATAGTGGTAGATGATGTCTGTTTATGCTAAAATAATATAGATTATATTTGAAAGGAAAAAGCAATGGACAAGATCGCCGTGCTGATCCCCTGTTACAATGAGGCTCAGACAATAGAAAAAGTGATAAATGATGCCAGAAAAGCTATGCCAGATGCTACGATATATGTATATGACAACAATTCCTCCGACGGGACTGCAGAGCTGGCAAAGAAGGCAGGGGCGACAGTTAGAGCGGAATATAAGCAGGGCAAGGGCAATGTCATGCGCAGGATGTTCAGGGAGATTGATGCTGACTGTTATCTTATGATAGACGGGGATGATACATATCCTCTGGATTGTGCAGGAGAAATGACGAGGCTTATACTTGAACACAATGCAGATATGGTGGTGGGGGACAGGCTTTCCTCTACATATTTCAGCGAGAATAAGCGCCCTTTTCATAATTTTGGAAATTCACTTATGCGCTTTGGGATAAATAAGCTTTTCTCTGCGGACATAAAGGATATTATGACTGGCTACAGAGCCTTTTCCTACGAATTCGTAAAGACCTTTCCTGTTTTTTCGGAGGGCTTTGAGATCGAAACGGAAATGACAATACACGCCGTAAACTACAATATGCAGGTTGAGAATGTTGTTGTGGATTACAGGGACAGACCTCAGGGGAGCGTTTCCAAGCTGAATACGTATTCCGACGGCTTAAGGGTTATACGCAAAATGTTCCAGCTGTACAAAAATTACAAGCCGTTACAGTTTTTCGGAATACTCTGCGCCATTCTCTGGCTGGTGTCACTGATACTTATGGCACCTATACTGTCGGATTATTTTAAGACGGGTCTTGTGCCGAGATTCCCCACGCTTATTGTGAGCGGATTTCTTTTTCTTGCAGGGATACAGTCATTTTTTGCGGGAATGATTCTGGAGGTTATGGCATCTAAGGATAAGCGTGACTTTGAATACAGACTTATGAGGATCAGAAGCCAGCATTTTGATGAGGCTGATGTTTGATTTTGGAGAGAAACGTGAACAAGGATAGCAAATTGCTGTTAAAGCCCTTGGGGTATCTATATTTTATACTTTTGGGAAGCGTTTTTGTTTTCGTCTGCAAAATATCCAAAGATATTTATGAAAACGGAAATATAGAATGGACATACGTATATTTTATGGGAAAGCTTATCCCGGCAGTTATTATTGGCGCACTTATAGGTGGGATTACCAGCTTAGTTTTGTATCGCATATACAAGAATAAGGAGCAGAAGGCTTCGCGTCCCTTCTTTAAATGGATAAGTATTATCCTTAATAAGATTGCCAAGCTTTTTTTTGTTTTCAATAAAGGATTTAATGGAAAATTGTCATACAGGATTATGCATGCCAGCAGCCTCATCCTCATACTTATGGCATGGTATATTCCGTTTCTTGCTTACTATCCGGGAATCCTTGCGTATGATTCTCCTGTTCAGTTCGGAATGATATTTGACGGATATATGATAGACCATCATCCGATAGCACACACTCTGGTACTAAGACTTTTTACAAATGCCGGCATAAAGTATTTTGGGAGCGCAAATACCGGTGTGGCGATATACACACTGGTACAGATGATAATACTTGCGCTGGCGTTTTCCTATGCGATAGGGATGATGCGGAGAATGAATGTTGCACCGGCAGTAATAGTGATATCATTATTGTTTGCAATGTTCTACCCCTTTAACTGGTATATGGCAGTCAGCATGACAAAGGACACATTTTTTACCGCTTTTTTTCTGATTGCGGTAACAAATCTTATATATATTCTTTATGAGGATGACAATAAATACGCACTAAAGTCAACCGATGCAGGTTACGGGATATTTCTATATCTGGGAATGCTTTTTCGAAATAATTTCATATATGCATTTGCCGGATATCTGATAGTTCTGGCCGTGATTTTTCTTACTAACAAAAAAAGAGCCATACTGTGGAGACGGATTGCGCTGATTAGCCTTGTGGTCTTTATAGCTGGCGGGATAACATTGAGCATACTGTTCAGGATGACAAATGCAGAGCAGGGAGACAGAAGAGAGAGCCTTTCTATGCCGATACAGCAGTTTGCAAGAACTATGCTGTACCATGGAGGTGTGGGAATATATCCTGAAGATGACGGTACAATGAGAGAGAAGGATAAGGCTCTCATAAATGATTTTCTTCTGGACGGAGCATACGGAAGATATGATGCGGATTTTGCGGACCCTGTAAAGAGCCATACCAATACTTACGTTGCAAGATACAGAACGGCGGACTTTATAAAGAGCTACACGGGGCTCTTTGAGGAATATACAGGAGATTTCGTAAACGCTTTCCTTGCTCTGGATGCCGGATATCTCTATCCAAATGACATAACTCACGCTCATATCTTTGACTTTGAAGGGATTCACAACAAGGGATATGTGCAGACATATTGGCTGGAGAGCGAGCTCTCCGCAAGAGGGCTTTACAAGAACACTAAATGGCAGAAGATGTATATCACTCTGGAGGAGTGGGCGGATAATAACACATACCTTGGATATGGTATATTCAAATATCTGTTTGTGCCGGGAGTATTTATCTGGGCATATCTTTTCCTTGCGGGAGTGATACTCATACGGCGTGACTATGGAAAGCTTGCAATTATTGCGTTAATACTGCTATATATGATGACACTTCTTTTGGGACCGGTGGTGTCGCTAAGATACGTATATCCGCTGATGGGGACATTCCCAATCATAGCGGCGATAACGCTCAAAAAGAAGAATAAAGGAAGAATATCCGAGAGGGCGTAAATTATGAGATATGTTGATGAAGAAGCGGGAATATACCTGAGGGAAATAAATGAAGCCGATACAGACTCCGTTTTGAAATGGAGAAATTCGCCGGATATTCGCACTCATTTTATAATAAGGGATGAGATTACCAAAGACACGCATCTTTCATGGCTTCACAATAAGGTGGAAAAGGGACTTGTCTATCAGACTATAATCTGTGATATAAATAATGATAAGCCATTAGGCTCCGTATACATTCAGAATATAGACAGGCACCACAAAAAGGGAGAGTTCGGAATCTTTATCGGAGAAAAGGACGCAAGGGGCAAGGGAATAGGAACTGCCGCTACAAGATTGATACTGGAGATTGCGTTTAAGGAGCTGTCCCTGCACAGAGTGTATTTAAGACTTCTTTCGAGCAACGAAAGAGCACTCAACAGTTATCTGAAGGCAGGCTTTGTAAAAGAAGGTTTGCTCAAGGAGGACGTCTTTGTGGACGGAAAATATGAGGATGTAATTTGGATGGCTGTAATAAATCCTCTGGAGGATAAGGATGAGTAAGATAAGCTTTTGCATACCCTGTTACCGCTCGGAGAAAACCATCGCCGGAGTTGTGGCAGAGATAAAAACAAAAATGACGGAAATGTCAGAGTATAAATATGAAATTGTCCTTGTAAACGACTGCTCGCCGGATGATACCTTTGGAGTTATCAAAAGGCTGTGTTTGGAAAATGAAAACATCAAGGGAATAAATTTTGCGAGCAATTTCGGGCAGCATGCCGCACTTATGGCGGCTCTTAGGGAGACGGAGGGAGATATAGTGGTATGTCTGGATGATGACGGTCAGACTCCGGCGAATGAGGTGGACAAGCTGATAAACAAGCTTGATGAGGGATTTGATGTGGTCTATGCGGCATACGGACACAAAAAACATTCACTTTACAGGAATTTCGGGAGCTTTGTAAATGACCTGATGCTCTGTAAGATGCTGGATAAGCCCAAAACTCTCTATGCCTCCAGCTATTTTGCCGCAAGAAGATATATAGTTGACGATATGCTCAGATATGAAAATTCCTATCCCTATGTCATGGGGTTGGTGCTGCGCGCCACGAAGAATGTCACAAATGTTATGGTGGAGCACAGGGACAGGGAAGTCGGGGAATCTGGATATAATATGAAAAAGCTTTTGAATCTGTGGATGAATGGCTTTACCGCTTTTTCCGTAAAGCCTCTAAGAATTGCCACATCACTTGGTTTTGTGTCAGCATTTTTGGGATTTTTGTTTGGAATATATACCATTGTGCGTAAATTTGTGAATCCCATGGCACCCATGGGATATGCTGCAACAATGTCATTTATAGTGTTTTTTGGCGGAATGATCATGCTTATGCTGGGGCTTATAGGAGAGTATATAGGGCGGATATACATAAGCATAAATAACTCGCCGCAGTATGTGATTAAGGAGCGGATAAACACCGGTGGCAAGCAGATATGAAAACTGAGTTGGCTGCGTTTGTTAAAAAAAACATAACGGTTTCCTTGGTTATAAAGCTTATAATAGCAGGCTTTCTTCCGGTTTTCATATGTGCGGTATACGCATGGAATCAGGGGGGGAGCCTTTCGGAAATCTATTTTCCAAATTCCGAATGGAATGATGAGGTGTTCTATTATAAGCAGGTGGAGGCCATTATAAATAACGGCTTCCCGAAGGGATATTTTGGATTTAACGAGAGTCATGCAAGGCTTCTGTCCTTTGCGGCATGGAGCCCTGCACTGTATATGCCGTGGGCGCTATGGGGGCTTATATTCGGCTGGAGTCTGATGTCCCCTGTGATATTCAATATACTGGCGCTGAGCATATTGCTCATAATGTATGTATGTCTGCTTAGGCCTGACTTTAAACAGTTCGGGAGAGTAATGCTCCTGTTTCTGCTCTATACCATATGCGCCAGATATATGCTGTCAATTGTTCCAGAGATAATCTGCCATTGCTTCGCTTCTGCTGTATGTATATTGGGGATGAGCTATCAGGAGCAGGAATCAAGGACAAAGCTTGTACTTATGTTTCTTATATCCGCATATGCGACTTTAATGCGCCCGTATCTTTTTCTCTTTATGCTGCTTCCGATGTACTTTGCGGTAAAGAGAAACAGGAAAAGGGGGATAATTATATCTGGTATTGCAGGTCTTATAACGGTTTTGACATATGCATTTATAAACAGAGAGCTACAGGCGGAGTATATAATACCGCTCTTTTCAACCGAATGGCTCAGCGCATTCCGGGAGGGAGGAATAGGCTATGGAATTTCAAATTTCTTCTCCACAATACACGGCAAGGCCGGAGAATATGTAATTTGGATAAAGAGATTTTTTAACGAAGGGATATCTCAGGGTGGCTACTTGATAGTCTATACCTTTATGTCCTTGCTTTTCACTTTTGAATGTATATATGAAATCCTTATGATGAAGGGATATTTGCGTTTGGGAAAAGAGACAGAGGCGGCTTCGATAAAAAAAAGACTTCCTGTACGGATTCATCTTGCACTTTCATATATTGCAATGTTTGCGGCATTCATATTGATGTACAGATTTAAAGAGGGCTCAAGGCATCTTTTGATTTTTATTACGGCAGGTATCTTCGTGTTTTCCTTTTTTGATGATTTCTTTTTCAGGAGGCTTGCTGTTTTGGGGGCGGTGCTTGCATATGTTTTCATCTACAAAATGAATGAACCCTATGAACAAAAGGTGCCATTCAGAACAGAGGAAGCTGTTGAAAAGCTGGCATATTGGGAGAAAACGTTTGCCGAAAATATTACTTTTGATGAAGGAGATGTGCCTGGATACAGCAATACGATAATATGGACGTTTTCGGATGTTGTGGACGGAAAGAGCACATACGGCGACTGGACAATATTATATTCGCTTCCGGCAGGAACCGGTATCAGCTGTGTTGAGTATTCTTATTTAAAGGAGAATGCTACGGAAATAAAAAGCAGATTTATAATGATGCCGAAGACCGGAGAAATAGAAGGGCTTATGTCCGGAGTCGGGTACGAAAAGCTTGCGGAGAATAGGACTACGGTGTTTTATGAAAGATAGAAAGAATATAATCATACCGCTTATATTTTTATTTGTCCCATTCTTTACCTGCTTTGTTTATGCGCATATTCACGGGAATGGACTTGGGAATATCTTTTTCCCTAATTCAAAATGGAATGATGAATTATTCTATTATAAGCAGGTAGAGACAATAGTTAAATACGCCTATCCCAGAGGTTATTTCGGGTACAATGAAAATCGAGCAATACTCCTTTCATTCAGCGATTGGAGTCCTGCCACTTATCTTCCGTGGGCTTTTTTTGGTATGCTTTTCGGTTGGAGTCTTGCGGCGCCGGTAGTGTATAATATCATAATGATGTCCATAGCTTTGCTTTTGTTTGCACTGCTTGTAAAGCCTGATATTAAAAAGGCTGCTATAATGCTTGTGTTTTACTGTACATGTACAATATACGCAAGATATATGCTTTCGATAATGCCTGAAACGGCCTGTCAGGCTCTTGTTATAATTGAGTATGCAATAGCAATAAATTTTGCGGATAAGCCATCCAAGGCAAAGCTTGTTTGGATGACCGTGATTGCGTTTTTTTTGGTACTAATTAGACCATATATGATTCTGCTGTTAGCCCTGCCTGCCTTTTATTCCTTTAAAGTATTCGGATGCAGAGCAGGTGTTCCTGTATGCTTGTCGGGGGCTGCGTCAATGGCAGGGTATGCTCTTTTCAGTAAATATTTACAGGCGGCATATTTCGGAGAATTCTTTTTGACGGAAATGCTGCAGGGAAGGGGTGGATTCGGGGATTGGTTTCCCGTAGTTGTGCGTATGGTAACGGATGGAGTGACAGATGAATATAAATACATAAAACAGTTTGCGATAGATGGAATGGCGCAGGGGGGTTATCTTCTGGTTAATTTTACAATATTGGCGCTGCTTATCATATGCTGCGTTAAACCCGGATTTAATAAGCAATATCTTCCGATTTATGTTATAATGACAGTATCATTTGTTATGATGTCCTTTTCCGTAATGTACGATTTGACCGATGGGACAAAGCATCTTTTGGTATTTATTATTGTGGGGATATTGCTTATCGCAATGGCGGAGGACAAATACTACATAAAATGCGCAATAATGCTTGCGGTTCTTTTGTATGTGTTTGTGTTTGGAAAAGTTGACCATTACGAATATGATCTTCCGGTAAGGACGGTGGAAGCTGAAAAAAAGCTGTCGTATTGGCAGGATATTTTTTCGGAAAAGCTTGAACTTAATTATTCAAAAATTCCGGACTTTGAAAACAACATTGCATGGGACTCTGAAGCGGATTATTCGGTCATGTATCCTCTGCCGGCAGGTATGGGGATTAGCTGCGTACAGACAGGATATATGTATTATAATTTTGATGACCTCAAAAGCAGATATATCCTTACGACCTCGGACGGAGCCATTGCTTCGCTGTGTGCTGACAAGCATTACAAAAAGCTCGGAGAATATGAGAACGCTGTAGTTTATCAGAGATATTGAAGGCGGGAGAAGCTATGTCCTTTGTACATTTACACACCCATACGGAATATTCGCTTTTGGACGGGTGTAACAAGATAAAAAATTACGTATCCAAGGTAAAGAGGCTGGGGATGGATTCCGCAGCCATAACCGACCATGGGGTAATGTACGGCGTAATCGAATTCTATAAGGAGTGCAAGGCTCAGGGCATCAAGCCCATAATAGGGTGCGAGGTATATGTAGCGCCGGGCTCACGCTTTGACAGGGAAATAACCGGAGGAGATGAGAGATATCATCATCTGATTCTTCTTGCGGAGAATAATACAGGATACTCAAATCTGATAAAAATAGTTACAACGGGCTTTACGGAAGGATTTTATTATAAACCCAGAGTGGACAAGGAGACTCTCCGCAAATACCATGAGGGGATAATCTGCACCTCCGCATGCCTCGCAGGAGAGATTGCAAGGGATATAACAAAGGATGCATATGCGGAAGCTAGAAAATGCGCAGAGGAATACAGGGAGATATTCGGGAAGGACAATTACTTCCTTGAAATGCAGGATCACGGCTATGACAGTCAGAAAAAGGTAAATGCAGAGCTTTTGAAGATGAGCAGGGAGCTTGATATCCCGCTGGTTGTCACAAACGATTGTCATTATACGGATGCGGAGGATGCGGAGGCACACGATATATTGCTGTGCCTGCAGACAGGAAAAAGGCTGTCCGATGAAAACCGCCTGCGATACGAGGGCGGACAATTCTATGTAAAGAGCGAGGAGGAGATGCGGATGATTTTCCCCTATGCGCTTGAAGCAATAGAGAATACACAGCTTATCGCCGACAGATGCAATGTGGAGATAGAATTCGGAGCTACAAAACTTCCAAGATATGTCGTGCCGGAGGGCTATACCTCATGGGAATATTTAAATAAGCTGTGTCTGGACGGACTTCACGAAAGATACGGCGACGAAAATGCAGCGGCAGGCGATACGGGATTGACATACAGGGAGAGATTAGAGCATGAGCTTGCAGTCATAAAGAGAATGGGGTATGTGGACTATTTCCTCATAGTCTGGGACTATATAAATTATGCAAAGGAACACGGAATTCCTGTGGGACCTGGCAGAGGAAGCGCTGCAGGGAGCATGGTGTCCTATTGTATGAAGATAACGAATATTGACCCGATAAAATACAATCTTCTTTTCGAGAGATTCTTAAATCCCGAGAGAGTATCCATGCCTGATATAGACGTGGATTTTGACCCGCTGCACAGACAGGATGTAATCGATTATGTGGTGGGTAAATATGGGAGTGACTCTGTTGTGCAGATAGTGACCTTCCAGACTCTTGCGGCAAAGGGTGTAATAAGGGATGTGGGGAGAGTGATGGATCTTTCCTACGGCATGTGCGATTCCCTTGCAAAGATGGTGCCGAATGAGCTCAATATAACAATAGACGGTGCCCTTAAGGAGAATCCGGAATTAAAAAAGCTGTATGAGAATGATGAGACAGTAACCAAGCTCATCAATATGTGTAAGCAGCTTGAAGGGCTTCCCAGAAACAGCGGAATGCATGCCGCAGGGGTGGTAATATGTCCAGAGGCAGCGGATGAATACGTGCCTTTGTCCCGTGGTGCGGACGGCTCCATTGTTGCGCAGTTTGAATGGGGAACATTAGAGTCACTGGGACTTTTCAAAATGGACTTTTTGGGACTTAGGAATCTGACTGTGATAAATGATGCTGTCAAGCGCATAAAGGAGCGCAAGGGCATAGAGATTGACGTGGATGCACTTGACTATGACGACAAGAAGGTCTTTGAGTATATAGGCACCGGAAAGACGGAGGGGATATTCCAGCTTGAAAGTCAGGGGATGAAAAACTTCATGAAGGAGCTAAAGCCAAGGAGTCTGGAGGATATCATTGCGGGTATCTCGCTTTATCGTCCAGGACCCATGAGCATGATACCCAAATATATCGACAGCAAGGAGCACCCTGAACACATTTCATACGTCTGCAAAGAGCTTGAGCCGATATTGGGACCCACCTATGGCTGCATAGTCTATCAGGAGCAGGTAATGCAGATAGTGCAGGAGCTTGCGGGCTATACTCTTGGACGCTCCGACAATGTCCGCAGAGCCATGAGCAAAAAGAAGCAGTCGGTAATGGAGTATGAACGGAATATATTTATATACGGAAATGAGGATGAGATAAAGGAAGCCATAGATAATGACATGCCCGAGGACAAGATGCCAAAGGTTGTAGAGGGCTGTGTGAAAAGAGGAATAGACGAAAAGACTGCCGCCGAGGTATTTGATATGATGATTGACTTTGCCAACTACGGCTTTAACAAGTCACATGCGGCGTGCTATGCGGTGGTAGCTTATCAGACGGCATATCTTAAATATTATTATCCCGAGGAATATATGGCGGCGCTTATGACCTCCGTAATTGACAACGGAAGCAAAACCTCCTTATACATAATGCTGTGCAGAAGTATGGGGATAAAGATACTGTCGCCGGATGTAAACAGGGGCGGAACGGATTTTATACCGGCGGATGACGGCATAATATATGCCCTGACGGCGGTAAAGGGAGTGGGAAGACCTGCCATAGAGGCTATAGAGGAGGAAAGAGAAAGGGGCGGATTGTTTAAGAGCTTTCAGGATTTCATAAACAGAATGAGCGGAACCGATGTAAACAAAAGGGTTGTTGAGAGCCTGATAAAGGCTGGCGCCTTCGACTTTACCGGAAATACCAGAAAGCAGATGATGAGTGTGTATCTGCGGCTTATGGACAATGCAAATGCAAATAAGAAAAATTCACTCTCCGGTCAGATGTCTCTGTTTGACCTCGTCGATGATTCCGTAAAGGAAGAGTTTGAAATAAAGATGCCGGAGGTGGGGGAATATGACAAGGAGATGAAGCTTGGCTTCGAAAAGGAGGTTTTGGGAATCTATATAAGCGGACATCCATTAGAGGATTATTCGGAGCTTTGGAAAAAAATCATAAGTCATAACACGGGAGAATTTGTGATAGATGAGGATACGGGATTTCCTGCCGTCAGGGAAAACGAGCCTGTAATAGTCGGCGGTATGATATCTTCAAAAAATATAAAATACACAAAAAATAATGCAATAATGGCGTTTATCGTGCTGGAGGATATGGTGGGAAGTGTGGAATGCATTGTATTCCCCAAAACCTATGACCAGTACAAGGAGCTTCTTTCGGAGGATGGCAAGGTATTCATAAAGGGCAGGGCATCCATAAAGGATGAGGATAATGCGAACATTATCTGTGAGGAGATTGTAAGCTTTTCGGATGCTAAGGGAAAGGCTGCGGCGGAGCTTTTCAAAAGAGGCGGAACGCTGAACAGCGGATACAGCAGCGTAAGAAGAGTCGCAAGGCAGGAGCCTCCGCAGAATGTGGCACGGGGAAAGCTTCCTGACGGAGTCTGGGTTCAGTTTGAAGATCAGGAAAAATATAACGAGTACAAGGACAAGGTTATAGAGCTTGCAAGAAAAAGCAGAGGAGAGGACGAGCTTGTGGCATATATCAAAACTCCTAAATCCATAAGGGTAATGACTGAGGCCGGAAAGGTGTGCGGAGACGAGGAGCTTTTAAACAAGCTATCCGAGATCATTGGCAAAGGGAATGTTAAAAAAGTGTCAAAAAAATATTGAAAACACTGCAATAATAGATTAAAATATGTATTCAAAGAGATTAGTAGTCTTTTGGGAGGCATCAGATGGCTAACAAAATTAAAACAATAGGCGTACTTACCAGCGGAGGGGATGCTCCGGGCATGAATGCCGCAATCCGTTCCGTAGTCAGAACCGCACTTGCAAGAGGACTTTCCGTAAAGGGCATAAACAGAGGATATCAGGGACTCTTAAACGAGGATATGTTTGATATGCAGTCCAGAGATGTGTCCGATATAATCCAGAAGGGAGGTACCATATTGGGCACTGCGAGATGCATGGAATTCAAGACTCCCGAGGGACAGAAGAAGGGCGCCGACATCTGCAGAAAGCATGGTATTGACGGAATCGTTGTAATAGGCGGCGACGGCTCTTACAGAGGGGCACAGGCACTTTCAAGAAACGGCATAAATACCATAGGACTTCCAGGAACAATAGATTTGGACATTGCCTGCACAGAATATACGATAGGCTTTGACACGGCGGTAAATACTGCAATGGAGGCTATTGACAAGGTAAAGGATACCTCATCCAGCCATGAGAGATGCTCAATAATAGAGGTTATGGGAAGGAACGCCGGATATATAGCGCTCTGGTGTGGCGTGGCAAACGGCGCAGAGGACATTCTTCTACCGGAGAAATACGATTATAATGAACAGGCTATAATAAACAATATAATCGCCACAAGGAAAAAGGGAAAGAAGCATCATCTTATAATAAATGCGGAGGGAATAGGACATTCCACCTCAATGGCGAGGCGAATAGAGGCTGCCACAGGAATGGAGACCAGAGCAACTATACTTGGTTATATGCAGAGGGGAGGAAGTCCTACGGCAAAGGACAGATATTATGCATCCATAATGGGGGCG
Organism: Lachnospiraceae bacterium; assembly: GCA_017483735.1. Classification (GTDB taxonomy): domain Bacteria; phylum Bacillota; class Clostridia; order Lachnospirales; family Lachnospiraceae; genus RGIG4856. Next base: position 21,761 of record JAFUVF010000054.1, read on the forward strand.
TATGCGGTTGATATAATGCTTCAGGGAAAAACCAATCGCGTGGTAGGCTATCAGCACGGAGAGTTTACGGATTTTGATATTGAGGAAGCTCTTAATATGGAGAAGAGTATCGACGAATACCAGTACGAGATATCAAAGATAATTTAAGGAATATGATAATAACCAGCGGGGCAAACGCTACAATAAAGCAGCTCATAAAATGGAGAGACAAGCCAAAGGAGAGAAGAAGAGACAATATCTTTATCGCAGAGGGCATAAAGATGTATGCGGAGGCTCCGAAGGCGCTCATTCAGGCAGTGTATATAAGCGAAAGCTTTGCAGGAGAATGTGATGATACCATCCGCAACGACGCAGATATTGTTGCGGATGATTTATTTTTGAAAATTTCGGATACAGAGACGCCTCAGGGAATACTTACACTTTTAAGGAGACCGGAACATAGTGACGATATTTTTTCGGACAAAAATGGACTCTATATTGCCCTTGAAAATATGGGGGATCCGGGAAATCTGGGAACTATTATAAGGACTGCGGAAGCCGCAGGAGTAAAGGGAGTTCTTGTAAGCAATGACAGTGTGGATATATATAATCCCAAGGCAGTGCGTGCAACCATGGGAGCAATTTACAGGGTTCCGTTTTTATATAAGGAAAATATAAGAGGGAGCCTGCAGGAAATAAAGAATGCGGGAATAAAGCTGTATGCGGCGCACCTTAAAGGAAAATCATATTATGATGAGATGAATTATACATCGGGATGCTGCTTTATTATAGGGAATGAGAGCAGGGGAATTACGGAGGAGACGGCTTCGCTTGCGGATGAATATATAAGGCTTCCGATGGAGGGAAGTGTTGAGTCACTGAATGCTTCCATGGCAGCAGGCATATTGATGTATGAAGCCTACAGACAGAGAAGAAAAGCGAAAGCTTAGATTTAACCGCACAAATTTGACAAATTGTGTCCGTTTTGATATTATGAAATTTGTAACACTTTTAATAAAAATGTAACAAATTTAAGGAATACAGCAAGAACATAGTAATGAAACGAAGCACAACAATGCGGAAGGTTTCCATAGCGGCATTTACCTTTGTTATCGTATTCGGAGTAAACGGTACAATAAGCTATGGAGCACCGAACTCCATGCTGGAGGCAAAGGGCGGAGTCACGGATATATTAAGTCCGGTCATTTTAACCGACAGCCGACAGACTAAAGATGATAATGATAAGGAAGCAAAAGCAGCTACGGAGCCTAAAAAGACTTCGAATCTCGTGATGGCCAACGTCAAGTCCGCATTGAACGTGCGAAAGGAGCCCAACGAGGATTCCGACAAGGTCGGAAAGCTGTATAAGGATTGCGGTGGAACCATCGTTGAGAGGAAGGATGGCTGGACCAAATTAAAGTCGGGAAATCTTGAAGGGTGGGCTTCGGATGAATATCTTCTCTTTGATGAGGATGCAGTGGAGCTTGCCAATGATGTGGGAAGGCTTGTAGCCACAGTGAATGCTGATACCCTTAGAGTCAGAAAGGAAGCGGATCCGTCTGCGGGAATATGGGGACTTCTTCCCAGAGGAGAGATCGTGGATGTGGTGGATAATTCCAATGAGGAATGGGCGTTAATTGACTATGAGGGCGAGGACGGCTATATAAATGCCCAGTATCTTGTGTTTGATTTCAGGATAGACGCAGGGGAAACCCTTGAAGAGATAAAAGCGAGAGAGGCTGCTGAAAGAGAAGCAAAGCGCCATGTCAACTACGGGGCATACACCGCCAATGCGGATCAGACTCTTCTTTTGGCGGCGCTCATACAATGTGAAGCGGGCAACCAGCCATATGAGGGACAGGTTGCCGTGGGAGCTGTGGTCATGAACCGTGTGAGGAGCGGTGCATATCCCGATTCCATTCATGGAGTGATATATGCGTCGGGGCAGTTCACGCCGGCATTAAACGGAAAGGTAAATTCCGTATATGAGTCGGGAAAGATCAAGCAATCCTGCATAGAGGCGGCTAAAGAGGCGCTGTCGGGAGTATCTAATGTAGGTGCTGCGACACACTTTAGACGTAATAACGGAAGCAGAGAAGGAATAATAATAGGGAACCACGTATTCTACTAATGCAAGCGGAGGTGCATGATGACTGAAGCAATGATGATATGGCTGGCAATACTTATAGTTACCATAATCATAGAGGTGCTGACACTTGGACTTACCACCATCTGGTTTTCAGGCGGAGCCTTGGTTGCGGTCATTGCCGCAGCATTGGGAGCGCCGGTCTTTGTACAGATAATTCTTTTCCTTGTTGTATCCTTGATATTGCTTATATTCACGAGACCCATTGCGGTAAAATACTTTAACAAACAGAGGGTAAAGACCAATGTTGAGAGCCTGATAGGCAGACGTGCCGTGGTTATAAGCGAGATAAACAACCTGCAGGGAATAGGCCAGGTCTCTGTGGGAGGTCAGGAATGGAGCGCCAGAAGCAGTGAGGAGAGAAAGCTTATAGCTGCAGGGACAATTGTAAATATAATTGCAGTAAGCGGTGTCAAGCTTATCGTGGAGGTGGATCCGAAGATGGCGGAGACAGCACCAATGCCCATCGGTGACATAGCAGAAGCGCTGCTTGACCCAAATAATGAAAACTTTTAAATAACAGGAGGAAAAAGAAATGCCGGCAATTTTATTGATACTTTTGGTAATTGTGATACTAATTATCATAACCTGCTTCAAGATAGTGCCACAGTCCATGGCGTTCGTCGTGGAAAGACTGGGAGCATATCAGGGAACCTGGAGCGTGGGATTCCATATCAAGGCGCCCTTTATCGACAAGATAGCAAGAAGGGTAAACCTAAAGGAGCAGGTAGCGGACTTCCCGCCACAGCCCGTTATAACCAAGGATAATGTCTCCGTGCGTATTGATACGGTGGTATTTTATCAGATTACTGACCCGAAGCTCTATACCTACGGTGTCGAGAATCCTATGATGGCAATTGAGAATCTGACAGCCACCACATTAAGAAATATTATAGGCGATCTGGAGCTTGATCAGACCCTTACATCAAGAGAGATAATAAACACAAAGATGCGCTCCACGCTGGATATAGCGACAGACCCATGGGGTATCAAGGTCAATCGTGTGGAGCTTAAGAACATTATGCCCCCGCCGGAGATTCAGAATGCTATGGAGAAGCAGATGAAGGCGGAGCGTGAGAGACGTGAGGCCGTTACGAGAGCCGAGGGAGATAAGAAGGCGAAAATTCTTGAGGCTGAGGGAGAAAAGGAATCCGCAATCTTAAGGGCAGAGGCGGACAAACAGGCTGCAATTCTCCGCGCCGAGGCGCAGAAGGAAAAGACCATTAAAGAGGCAGAGGGCGAGGCTGCAGCAATACTTAAATTGCAGCAGGCAAATGCCGACGGTATAAGAATGATTAAGGAAGCGTCAGCGGACGAGGCAGTTCTTAGAATAAAGAGCCTTGAAGCATTTGAAAAGGTGGCGGACGGACAGGCGACAACCATACTCCTTCCCTCCGAGCTTTCAGGTATTGCAGCCATAGGGGAAGCGTTGAAGCATACTGCGAAATAAATAAAGACGGGGTAGATATGAATTTAAAGGGAAGAGATTTTTTGAAGCTGCTCGATTATACGCCGGAGGAGATAGAATATCTGGTAGATCTGGCGGCAGAGCTTAAGGACAAAAAGAAAAGGGGCATAGTGCATGACCTCCATAAGGGCAAGAATGTGGCGCTGATCTTTGAAAAGACCAGCACCAGAACAAGATGCTCCTTTGAGGTGGCGGCTCATGATCTGGGAATGGGAACGACATATCTCGACCCTTCGGGATCGCAGATTGGAAAGAAGGAATCCATTGCCGATACCGCCAGAGTGCTTTCATCAATGTATGACGGCATAGAATACAGAGGCTATGGGCAGGAGATTGTGGAGGAATTGGCAAAGTACTCCAAGGTTCCCGTGTGGAACGGACTTACGAACGAATTCCACCCTACGCAGATGCTTGCGGATGTCCTTACAATTAAGGAAAAGCTTGGACACATAAAGGGTATCAGGCTCACATATATGGGAGATGCCAGATACAATATGGGCAATTCGCTCATGGTGGTCAGCGCAAAGTTGGGAATGCATTTTGTCGCATGTACTTCGGAAAAATATTTCCCGGAGGAGGAGCTTGTGAAAAAATGCAGGGAGATTGCCGCAGAAAACGGCGGAAGCATAACCCTTACCACAGACGTGAAGGAAGGCACAAGGGATGCGGATGTCATCTATACGGATGTCTGGGTATCTATGGGGGAGCCGGACGAGGTATGGGAGGAGAGGATAAAGGAGCTTTCGCCCTATCAGGTAAACTCTGCCGCATTTGAGAATGCAAAGGACACGGCAATCTTTATGCATTGTCTGCCGGCGTTCCACGACCTCAACACCACCATAGGCAGGCAGATAAAGGAAAGATTCGGTCTCTCGGAGATGGAGGTTACGGATGAGGTATTTGAATCCTCACGCTCTGTCGTATTTGATGAGTCCGAGAATCGGATGCATACGATAAAAGCCGTAATGGCGGCAACCTTATAGAGGTAAGAGGCTTATATGAAAGCAAAAATATTAGCGCTCCTGAGAGAACGGGGCGCTTTTGTTTCGGGGCAGGAAATGTGCGGACATTTCGGAGTCTCCAGAACTGCCGTATGGAAGGCGATAGGGCAGCTGAAAAAAGAAGGATACGAGATAGAATCCGTGCAGAACAAGGGCTACAGGCTCATTGAGGAGGATGCGGAGGATTTAAGCAAGGTTGACCTTGAAAGCCGCATAAAGACCAAATGGGCCGGCAAACCTGTACTGTTCTACAAGAGCATTGATTCCACCAATACCGCTGCAAAAAAGCTTGCAGAGGAGGGGGCCTGTGAGGGAAGTCTTGTTGTAGCCGATATGCAGACCGCAGGCAGAGGGCGCAGAGGAAGAGCGTGGGTATCTCCCTCCGGCACCAATATCTACTATACCATAATATTGCGTCCCAATATAGAACCCGACAGAGTTTCAATGCTTACCCTCGTTATGGGGCTTTCCGTGGCGGAGGGAATGCAGGAGGAGCTTTCCGGCAAAAAGGAAGATATATTTATAAAATGGCCGAATGATGTGGTAACCCAGGGCAAAAAGCTGGTGGGAATATTGACGGAGCTATCCGCAGAACAGGACTACGTACACTATGTTGTCATCGGCGTCGGGATAAATGTGAGAGAGCAGGAATTTGCGGAGGAGATAAGGGACAGAGCCATAAGCCTTGACGGGGCTTTTGATGTCAGGATAAACAGAGGGAGGCTTCTTGCTGCCATAATGGAGAAATTTGAAAAAAATTATGAGCTCTTTATGCAAACAAAGGATTTTTCCCTTATAAAGAGCGCATATGAAAGGCTTCTCGTAAACAAGGATAACAAGGTAAGAGTCCTTGACCCCAGGGAAGAATATGAGGGTATTGCAAGGGGCATAACGGACAGGGGAGAGCTGATAGTGGAAAAAGAGGATAAAACCCTTATAAATGTATATGCGGGAGAGGTCTCTGTCAGAGGGATATACGGGTACACTTGAATGGAAAAAACAGTACTATGCGGCGCAAACGCATATGAAAGAAAATATTATTTTAATGAGCAGTTTAAGTCGATACCGGATTCCATAAAGGATGACCTGCACATAATATGCGTGCTGTTTACCGAGGAAGTGGGCGGAGTATTTACCATTGCCTTTGAGGAGGACGGCGAGATCGTGATGGAGACGGATGCGGAGGAGGACGACATATATTATGACGAGGTCTCCAGCGGGCTTTTGGTGGCTGAGATACGCAGGAACAGGCAGGAGCTTTTTGAATCCTTAAGCCTGTATTACAGAGTTGTCATACTCGGGGAAAGGATAGATGGGATAGAATGATACTTGCGGCGGATGTGGGAAATACGAATATAACCGTTGGGGCGTATGATGGGGAAAAATTATGCACAACCTTCAGGCTTACCACAAAAACTCCAAGAACCTCGGATGAGTACGGTATTCTTATAAGAGAAATCTTATCGGAGCATGGGATTAAAAAGGAAAATATTGAGGGCTCCATCATATCCAGTGTCGTGCCGGATGTGATGCATGCGCTTGTATCATCATTGAAAAAATATTTTGGAGCTGCCCCTGTAATTGTCGGTCCCGGAATAAAGAGCGGAATGAAGATAATAACCGAGGAACCCAAGAGTATAGGCGCAGACAGGATTGTGGATGCAGTGGCAGGCTATGAAAAGTACGGAGGTCCCGTGCTTATAATCGACTTCGGCACAGCGACCACCTATGACCTTGTAAACGAAAAGGGGGAGTTTGCCGCAGGCATAACCGCTCCCGGAATAAGGATAAGCGCAGAGGCGCTTTGGAAGCAGACCGCAAAGCTTCCTAATATCGAGATAAAGCTTCCCAAAAGCATACTTGCGCAGGAAACTGTATCAAGCATGCAGGCGGGACTAATGTATGGGCAGGTGGGTGCCACAGAATACATTATAGACAGGGTAAAGAGCGAAAGCGGCATAAAGAAAATGAAGGTTGTGGCTACAGGAGGGCTCGGAAGGCTCATTGCCGATGCCACGGACAGCATAGATATATATGATGCGAATCTGACCCTTGAGGGGCTGAGGATAATATATGACAAAAATAAAGCCGTTAAAAATAGGTAATGTAGTTCTCAAAAACAATATTATTCTCGCTCCCATGGCAGGCGTGACAGACCTGCCATTTCGACTTTTGTGCGCTGAATGCGGCGCAGGACTTGTATGTATGGAGATGGTAAGCGCAAAGGCGATACTCTATAACAATAAGAATACGGAAGAGTTGATGGAGATAGACGAAAGGGAGGGGGATGTGTCGCTGCAGCTTTTTGGCTCCGATGAAAGGATTCTCGGAGATATGGCAAAGCGAATAGAGGAAAGACCCTTTAAGATACTGGATTTCAATATGGGCTGTCCCGTGCCGAAGGTGGTGGGAAACGGAGAGGGCTCCGCACTTATGAAGGATGAAATAAAGGCAGGAAGGATATTTGAAAGCCTTGCAAGAAGCATAGATAAGCCTGTGACAGTAAAGATAAGAAAGGGCTTTGATGCGGAGCATGTAAACGCAGCAAGGATTGCTCATATTGCGGAGGAATGCGGCATATCGGCAGTCATAGTACATGGGCGCACCAGAGAACAATTTTATGAGGGAAAGGCTGATTGGGATATCATAAAAAAAATAAAAGAAAGTGTAAGCATACCCGTTATCGGGAACGGGGATGTCACGGACGGGATAAGCGCTGAGAAGCTGCTTTCGGAAACCGGATGCGACGGTGTAATGATAGGGAGAGCCGCAAGGGGAAATCCATGGATATTTGAGGAGGTTTCCGCATATTTAAGCGGGAATGAAGCCTATAGAAGGCCTTCGCACAATGAGAGGAAGGAAGTAATCATAAGACATGCAGGGCTTTTGCTTACGCACAAGGGAGAATATACAGCAGTCAGGGAAATGCGTAAGCACTTAGGGTGGTATACTGCGGGAATGCCAAATTCCGCAGCTTTCAGAAGACGGATAAACACCATGGAAAGCTTTGAAGAGCTAAAGAAAGCGGTGGAGGAGATATTTGCGGATTCTTGACACCTATGGCAAAATATCATATAATACTCTAGCTTAAACAGGGCTTTTGACTGATATTTCATAAATATATAAGCAAAAAAGGAGGATTTTTGCAAGATGGAAGAAAAGAAGAATATACTTACTTATGAAGGCTTGAGAAAGTATGAGGATGAGCTTCATGAGCTGAAGGTAGTAAAGCGTAAAGAGGTGGCACAGAAAATCAAGGAAGCGAGAGAGCAGGGGGACCTCTCCGAGAATGCTGAGTATGATGCCGCAAAGGATGAACAGAGAGATATCGAGGCAAGGATTGAAGAGCTTGAAAAAATCCTCAAAAATGCTGAGGTTGTCGTAGAGGATGAGGTAGATTTAGACAAGATTAATATCGGATGCAAGGTAACCCTTTTGGATCTTGAAGTATCCGAGGAGCTTCAATACAAAATAGTCGGATCTACTGAAGCCAATTCTCTCGAGGGAAAAATATCCAACGAAAGCCCTGTCGGGAAGGCGCTCATCGGAAGCAAGATAGGAGATACCGTGGATGTGGAGACCCCCGCCGGAACCATATCCTATAAGGTATTGGAGATACAGAGAAGCAATTCATAAAAAGATAATTCGCAGAAGGAGAAGCACAAAATGCCGGAGAACCAGAATAAGGAGCAGGATTTAAACCAGCTTTTGAAGGTAAGAAGAGAGAAGCTTGCAGCCTTGCAGGAGGCCGGGAAGGATCCATTTGTCATAACCAAATACGACCAGACCCATCATTCAAAGGATGCGAAGGAAGCATATGAGAAGCTGGAGAAGGAGCTCCTTGCAGGAAAAGAGGATGCAGAGTATGACGACAAGCGTGCAATAATGGACGCAAGCCCGATAAACGTAAGCATCGCCGGACGTATTATGCTGAAGCGTGTAATGGGTAAGGCATCTTTCTGCAATGTGCAGGATTTGAAGGGAGATATACAGGTATATGTATCCAGAGATGCTCTGGGAGAGGAGCCATATGCGGCGTTTAAGAAATATGATGCCGGCGATATAATCGGCGTCAAGGGATATATGTTCCGCACACAGAAGGGAGAGATATCCGTGCATGCTACGGAAACAATACTGCTCTCCAAAAATCTCCAGCCTCTGCCGGAAAAGTATCACGGACTTACCAATACCGATTTGAGATACCGTCAGAGATATACTGACCTTATAATGAATCAGGATGTAAAGGAAACCTTCATAAAGCGTTCAAGGATAATAAGCGAGATAAGAAAATTCCTCGACGGAAGAGGGTTTATGGAGGTGGAGACGCCGATGCTTGTGGCAAATGCCGGAGGCGCTGCGGCAAGACCCTTTATGACCCATTTCAATGCGCTGGATGAGGATTTGAAGCTCCGCATTTCTCTGGAGCTATATCTTAAGAGACTTATCGTAGGAGGTCTTGAAAGAGTATACGAGATAGGAAGAGTCTTCAGGAATGAGGGCGTGGATACAAGGCATAATCCTGAGTTTACCCTTATGGAGCTCTATCAGGCATATACGGATTATAACGGTATGATGGAGCTTACGGAGAGTATGTTCAGATATCTGGCAGAGACGGTTCTCGGAACCACAAGGTTTACATACGGCGAGGTGGAGCTTGATTTCGGAAAGCCCTTCGAGCGCATTACTATGGCGGAAGCCGTAAAAAAATATGCGGGAATCGACTTTGACGATTCTGCGCAGGTGCCCGACGACGCTGCCGCCAAGAAGCTCGCAAAGGAACATAATCTGGAGTATGAGGAAAGATTTAAAAAGGGAGATATCCTCAATCTGTTCTTTGAGGAATATTGCGAAAAGGAGCTGGTACAGCCCACCTTTGTGACGGATCATCCTATAGAGATATCACCGCTTACAAAGAAAAAGCCGGGATATGATGGACATGTTGAGCGCTTTGAGCTCTTCATAAACGGATGGGAAATGTGCAATGCATATTCCGAGCTCAATGACCCCATAGACCAGAGGGAGCGCTTCAGGGCGCAGGATGCCAATGCGGCAGCAGGGGACGAGGAAGCAGAGCACACCGACGAGGATTTCCTCAATGCGTTGGAGATAGGTATGGCTCCCACCGGAGGCATCGGGTACGGAATAGACAGGCTGGTAATGCTTCTGACAGATTCGCCGGCGATAAGGGATGTGATATTCTTCCCGACCTTGAAGTCAACAGGCAAGTAAACCCCAGTAAAATCAAGGGTTTCAAGTGGTAAAAGGAACTTAGGTACCACAAAAGTGCCACAATAGTTCCAATTGTAGATGCAGAACAGTACATGATAATGCATTTACTCCTTGGGTAGTCAATCAAATATTTTGCAGAATTAAGGACACTTTCTAAAAGAGAAATCTTTTGAGAGTGTCCTTTTTGTTATGGTCAAAAACTATTAGCAAGGAGGAAATGCCATGAAAACAAGTACAGCGATAGGTGCAGGCAGAGCGATTATGAGAATAACCGTTCCCGAAATGAGACAGAGATTATACCCAATCAGAGGAGGAATGAACGAGTATGTTAA
>JAFUVF010000055.1 GCA_017483735.1 Lachnospiraceae bacterium
CCCGCTCTGCAAGAAATGGCACCACAGCAGTCCATTTCTTTAAACCTGCCTTTTTGAGTACCAGGAAGTACCCAATGGACATGAGTATCCAACCTATCAGTAGAAGGGGGATATTTGAGAATAAAGCAATTATTAACCACATATGTTTTCCTCCATTGCCGGATCACATCACATTATATTCGGATCGCTCCGGGGAATTAGGACAGGGTATCAACAGTTCATAAAATTCTTCATGATAACGATCCCGTTAGGCGTAAGTATGGATTCCGGATGGAACTGCACTCCGTATACCGGATGATCCCTATGCTCCACCGCCATGATCTCGCCATCGTCAGTGCGGGCCGTAACCTTAAGGCATTCAGGCATCGTCTCTTCCTTAGCGGCTAGCGAATGATATCTGGCAACCGCGATCTGAAGATTCATTCCCTTAAAAAGGCGTGAAGCGGTATCAACATCCACAACCGATGATTTGCCGTGCATAAGCTTCTTGGCATAGGTCACCGTTGCACCGAATACCTCACATATAGCCTGATGTCCGAGGCAAACCCCCAATATGGGATATACGCCTTTATACATATCAATAACCTCTTCACATATGCCGGCGTCAGAAGGTTTACCGGGTCCGGGGGATATGACTATACGATCGGGATCTAAGTCTTTTATCTTATCCGCCGGGATCGCATCGTTTCTTATAACCTGTATATCGGGATCCACTGATCCGATCAGTTGATACAGATTGTATGAGAAGCTGTCATAATTGTCAATAAGAAGCGTCATGATCCGTCACCTTCCTTTCTTTAAGTCCGTCGAAGCTGACATACCGATACCACCGTCCGGTTCACCTTCCGAGCCGATAAGCTGCTGTTCGGATATGGCGGCCATGACTGCTTTTGCCTTATTGATGCTTTCCTGATATTCGGTAGCAGGATCCGAGTCGGCAACTATTCCTGAGCCGCTTCTTACGAAGACTTTGCCGTTTTTCTTATAGGCGATCCTTATAGCTATGCATGTGTCCAGATTACCGGTAAAATCTATATATCCGATAGCGCCGCCGTATATGCCCCTCTTATTGTTCTCAAGCTCGTTTATGATCTCGCAGGCTCTTATCTTGGGCGCGCCGGACAGCGTTCCCGCCGGCAGGATCGAATCGACCGCATAAAGCGAATCCAGATCATCCCTTAACTCGCCCCTGACTGTAGATCCTATATGCATCACGTGGGAATACTTCTCCACGGACATATACTTTTCCACTTCAACCGAACCTATCCTGCTTATCCTGCCGATATCGTTTCGACCCAGATCGACCAGCATGTTATGCTCGGCTCTTTCTTTTTCGTCGGACAAAAGCTCCGCTTCGAGAGCAGCATCCTCAGCCTCATCAGCGCCGCGCGGTCTGGTCCCCGCAAGCGGAAATGTATGAAGCACGCCCTGCTCGCATTTGACCAATGTCTCCGGAGATGCTCCGGCTACCTCCATATCATCTCCGGAGAAATAAAACATATACGGCGAAGGATTGATGGTACGAAGCAGTCTGTAGGTATTAAACAGGCTTCCCTCAAAGTCAGCGTCTATGCGGTTAGACAGCACCACCTGAAAAACATCGCCTTCATATATATACTTTTTGGCACGGCGTACCATATCACAGAACTGTTCCTTATCAAAGAGGCTTCTGTACTCGGACTTTATCACTCCCGGCTCGATATCTGCGCATTTGCCATTCCTTAGAATATCTATTATCTCTTCGACCGATCCGGCCGCTTCTGCATAAGAATTCTCAATATCTTCAAGATTGACCTGAGCTGTTACCACGATCTTCTGTCTTAAGTTATCAAAGCATATGACCTTGTCGAAAAGCATCAGATCCACATCCTTGAAGTTCTCTTCATCTTCTGCGTCCAGTTTTAGCCTTGGTTCACTGTACTTGATGTAGTCATATGCGAAATATCCGACCAGACCTCCGGTAAATGTGGGAAATCCCTCAGGTCTTGCGCAGCGGTACCTGTTCAGTATGCTTCTGATATACTCCGCCGGATGAGCAGTGGTCTCACTGTGGATGACTCTGCCTTCATCATCCGATACCTTCAGTTCGCCGTTTAAGCATGTTACGCACAGTTTGGGGGCAAAGCCCAGAAATGTATATCGTCCCCATCTGACCTGATCTTCAACGCTCTCTAACATAAACACGTGCGAGCTTGCAGCCTTTAAGATGCGAAGCGCCTCTATCGGAGTCCTGATATCCGAAAGTATCTCGGCTTTGACCGGACAGTAATTATATCTTTCACTGTATTCTTTTAGTTCATCTATGGTTGGAGTCAGTTTCATACGTATTCTCCTGTAATCCTGTATATTTTATTATTAATAACGGCCGTTATGTACGAAGATCCATTCACAGTTTGTTCGATGCGCTTATGAATTTTTCCATTGCTTTAAGAGCTTTACCGCTGTCGATCAGTTCCTGTGCCATCTTCACGCCTTCTTCGATCGATGCAGCTTTGTCCATGATATAAAGAGCAGCTCCGGCGTTCATAAGAACCGTGTTCCTCTTAGGTCCCTTATCTGTTCCGTTTAATATATTTCTTGTAATATCAGCGTTCGCTTCGGGAGTGGATCCCTTAAGATCTTCTTTGGTACACATATCAAATCCGAACTGTCCGGGAGTGATCTCATATGTCTTGTACCATCCATCCTTGAACTCACACACCGCCGTGGGACCGACAGAAGTGATCTCATCGAGCTTTTCTTTTCCATATACGACCATACCGCGCTCGACTCCAAGTCCGCTTAATACCTGCGCAAGAGGCTCTACAAGATACTCATCATATACGCCCAGCAGGATCCTCTTCGGTTTAGCCGGATTTGTCAGAGGTCCCAATATATTGAACACGGTTCTGAAACCCAGTTCCTTTCTGATCGCTCCAACATATTTCATGGAAGTATGATATTTCTGGGCGAAAAAGAAGCAAAAGCCGGTGTCCTTTAAAAGTTTTACAGCCTGTTCGGGCTCTAAACTGATATTTGCTCCCAGTGCTTCCAGACAGTCGGCTGTTCCTGAAGAAGATGACGCTGCGCGGTTACCGTGCTTGGCAACCTTAACGCCTGCAGCTGCGACAACAAAAGCGGTGGTGGTGGATATATTATAGCTTCCTGCCCTGTCGCCGCCGGTTCCGACTATCTCAAGCGTCTCCATGTCGCCGGTATCAACCGGTATCGCGTGTTCTCTCATTGCTGCGGCGCATCCTCTTATCTCGTCGATGGTTTCGGCTTTGGCGCTCTTGGTGGACAGCGCAGCCAGAAACGCCGCATTTTGTGTCGGTGAGGTCTCTCCGCTCATTATCTCGTTCATGACGATGTACGCCTCTTCATAAGTTAAATCCTCTTTTAATACTATCTTCTCGATTGCTTCTTTGATCATTTTATTTTCCTCCGTATCAACTGTATTTCCTACTGATCCATACTCACTTACACATGATGCATCGTTTTATTGCTGTCGGAGTATATACTGTCCGGTATCCTGTCGGATCTGTCCTTATATCTGTTTCACTGCTTTAATTCCTCCTTGAATCTGTCCGTATATTCCTTTGCTGCCTTTGGATCAAAATCCGCATCTCTCATCACATTGATAAAATGAGATCCTACTATGCAGCCGTCGATGATATTTTTCATCGGCTCTATATCGGATGCTTCTCTTATGCCGAATCCCATCATTACGGGAATCTTTGATACACTTTTAACGTATTTTAAGTAATCCGTAACTTCGCGGTGGAATTCTCCCGCTCCTCCGGTCACGCCCATGGCCGATACGCAATATACGAATCCTCTTGCTCCTTCAAGAATTCCGGGAATCCTGTCCTTTGATACGGGTGATACCAGTTCGATAAGTATGGTCGCATCATCACCGCCAAGTGCCTGCTTCATGCTGTCCTGCTCTTCAAGAGGCAGATCCGGAACTATAAGCCCGTCTACGCCGCACTCCCTGCACCTGTTTACAAATCTTTCTATGCCGCAGTTGGCAATGGTGTTGTAGTAAAGCATGAATACGATGGGTTTCTCAACGCCTTCGGATCTTAATCTCTTCATCAGCTCGAAGGTCTTGTTAAGCGATGCCCCTGCGAGTATCGCTTCGTATGATGCCTGCTGTATCACGGGACCGTCCGCTATCGGATCCGAGAAAGGTATTCCAAGTTCTATGATGTCCGTGCTTTTCTGGGCTTTTATGATATCAGCCGTTTTCTCCATTGAAGGAAGGCCTGCCGTAATATATGTGATAAATGTTTTTTCGTTTCTCTCTTTTAGTTCGGATAATCTTTTCTCTATTCTGTTTGCTGACATTTTGTTCCTCCCGTCCTTAATTCAGATATCCCTTACCTGCAAGATAATCAGAGATCGTATTTACGTCTTTATCCCCTCGGCCTGACAGGCAGATGATCATCGACTGGTCTTTGGTCATTTCCTTTGCTTTCTTGAAAGCGTAAGCTACGGCGTGCGCGCTTTCGATGGCAGGTATTATACCTTCCATCTGTGTAAGCTCCATAAGCGCATCCATCGCCTCTTCATCGGTGATGGGGACGTATTTTGCTCTGCCTGTATCGTGCAGATAAGCGTGTTCCGGCCCGACTCCCGGGTAATCAAGTCCTGCTGATATGGAATGAGCAAGCTGGATGTTGCCGTCATCATCCTGAAGCAGGTACGACCTTGTTCCGTGAAGCACGCCGGGGCGTCCTTTTGCCATGGATGCTGCATGTTCATCAGTATCTATTCCTTTTCCCGCAGCCTCGACTCCGATGAGTTCTACTTCAGGTTCATCTATGAAATCTGCAAACATTCCTATGGAATTGGATCCGCCTCCAACACAAGCCATAACTACATCAGGCAGGCGTCCTTCCGCTTCCATATGCTGCTTCTTAGCCTCCCTGCTGATGACGGCCTGGAATTCCCTGACCATCTTGGGATACGGGTAAGGGCCTATGGCAGAGCCGATTATGTAAAATGTGTCTTCAGCCGTTTTGGCCCAGGTTCTGATCGCTTCATTGGTAGCATCCTTAAGGGTATTGCTCCCAGATTCCACGGATACGACCGTGGCTCCCAACATCTCCATTCTCATAACATTAAGAGCCTGACGCTTAACATCTTCTTTGCCCATGTATACCGTGCATTCCATATCAAAAAGCGCAGCACCTGTAGCTGTAGCAACGCCGTGCTGTCCTGCGCCGGTCTCGGCTATGATCTTCTTTTTGCCCATACGTTTCGCAAGCAGGATCTGTCCGATAACGTTGTTGATCTTATGCGCGCCTGTATGGTTTAAGTCCTCACGCTTAAGGTATATCTTAGTGCCGTATTTCCCGCTTAGGCGCTCCGCCAGATACAGAGGCGTTTCACGTCCTACATACTGCTTAAGGTAGTAGTGATATTCCTTCATGAACTCAGGATCTCGTATAGCTTCCTCAAAAGCCTCATCAATCTCATTTAACGTGTTCATCAATGATTCCGATACGAACTGTCCGCCGTATTCACCGTAATATGCTTTGCTGTTCATCATTGTCCCTCCTGGTGTTCAAAACTTCTTACCGCTTTTACAAATTCCGCTATCTTATCTTTTGACTTGCCGTGGTCGCCTTCGACTCCCGAACTCACATCCACTGTGTCCGGATGAAATATCCTGATCCCTTCAGTAACATTTGACGCATTTAAGCCGCCTGCGAGGATGAATTTCAAGTGTGATTTTATGTTTATCTTCCCGTCTGACCAGTCAAATGTCTTACCGCTTCCGAAATCGGGCGCATCTGCCACTATCGCTGTTATCTTATCTTTAATCAGGTCCGCGTCCGTATCTGTTATCCCGGTTGTCAGCCGGACCGCATCCATATCTGTTACGTATGCCGCTTCTTCTATGTTCTGCATGGTCGATATGTTCACCGCCCGCCAGACCGGAAGATCCGCTGCCCTTAAGGCTCTTATATCTATATCCTTATGTATCTGTAGGATATCCGCGAATCCTGCTTCCTGTATCGCTTCTATCTGCCCTGCATCCGGTGAAACAAGGACTGCAACCTTCTTTATCTCAGGATCAAGCTCATTCGCGATCTGCTTAGCCTGATGGATCGTGATGTTTCTTTTGCTTGCCGGGTAGAACACGAAGCCTGCATAATCTACTCTGTATTCGTTCAAATATTCAGTTTCTCTGATATCTGTAATTCCACAGATCTTTATTTCAGGTGTTTTATTTGATGCCCTGCTCATTTTTCAACTCACTTTTCCTGATGCTTCGTGTATCTTTACTGATGTTTCATATATCTTTCCTGATGTTTCATATATTCAGAGATAGTACGAACGTGGTGATTTATAGTCAACGAATTTAGTAATTGCCGTATGGCGAGCCATAATGCTGGAATTTATGGCAGTTATGGCCCGCCAAAGTGCAATTAATTAATTCGTTTACTATAACTTTAGATGCCCTTCCACCGTGAAGATAATTCCCCGGGATTCGGAGCTTCCATGAAGGCGCGTCCGATCAGGAAACCGTCTACGCCCACCTCTTTAAGGTACGCCACATCATCATCATTCATTATCCCGCTTTCCGCTATGCAGAGCCTGTCGTCCGGTATGTATTTCTTAAGCCTTCCCGTATTCTCTATCGATATGGTAAAATCCTTAAGATTCCTGTTATTTATCCCTATGATTCGTGAGTCTGTCTTAAGCGCACGCTCTATCTCGTATTCATCATGCGTCTCTGTAAGTACCCCAAGACCGAGCTCTCTTGAGAGCTGATAGAAGTCTTTCATCTGCGCATCAGCCGAAGCACTGTATTCATCTATTCTCGAGACCAGATCCAGTTTCGGATTAATATCGCCAAGGCTTGGTGAAGCCATCTTAAACTCGCCTATTATTGATATTCCGGGCTTTGACATGTTTTTATAGAACAGATCGGAGGTTTTATTATTTTCAGTATTGCCGTTGTTATCAGTATGTATGTAAGCGTCTCCTGTATGTGTCTGCGCACCGTTTTTTATGATCTCCTCAGCCTTACTTCGCATATCGGTTTCGGATATGCGGGCTTTGTGTTCTTTAAGCCTTATTCTTTTATCTCTTACTATGTCGTCAAGAATCATGATGTACCTCGCTATACTTCCTTTCGGCGGCTCTGCGATACAAAAAAATCCCGGCATTACAAAATCTGTAATGCCGGGACAGGGAATCAATTTAATTTCCTGCGGTGCCACCCCGCTTGGTGATATATCTCACCCACTCTGCGCATACTATCATATGCCGACCCTTGATCACGGAGAGTCTGCTCCGTCTCCCATACTCCGGATGCCCCGTTTCTGTTCGCCCTCTGAGGTCCATTCGCTTATGCGTCCTATGCTGCAATCACACCGTCTGCAACTCTCTCTTATAGGATGATGCACAAGTTACTCACTCCTCATCACCGGTTTAGGTGTTCAACAAGTTTGTCTAACTGATTGATATTTAACTACAAAGATCTGTGCTTGTCAATTATTTTTCAGGTTGTTTTTCGCAATTCATCCCACCACCTACAGAGGTGGGGGATTTCTTGCTCACGGCGTGTTAAATTTGGATATGTGACAGAATAAATGGGCGATATAAAATAAATGATTACTATGCACAATCATACACGTATGAGAGAGAAATCACCTACGTATATAATTTAAGTTATGCACGCAAGTATTGCAAAACTTATTTGTACAGATTGAACATATATGTTTGTTGAGCTATAATAATAATAGATTTTCTATCTAAAGGAGCTTGACATGATTAACGTTGATTGTGAATACAAAATCAAAGAAGACATCGAGTTTATCATCGAGTCAGAGAAAACGACAAAACTTGAATTATCAAAAAAGACCGGAATTTCCAGAGTGACACTTGATGAAATTTCTAAGAATGGTATGACTACTGATAACGTTTATGAGAAGTTTTATTCATATGTATACAATAGTAATTACAGAATAAATTCAGTAAAAGAAGAATTGATAAAAGAAAAATATCAAGATGTGCTTTTTCATGGATCAAAAAATGGTCTGTCTACAATCACTGTTAATGGCTCCAGAAACAATTGTGATTTTGGGAATGGATTCTATTTAGGAGAAACCTATAATCAGGCTTTGTCATTTGTCTGTGAAAACGGCAAATCTTCTGTATATTCTTTCAGATACTCCCTCGATAATTTGAAAATTTGCAGATTTGACTGTTCCATGGAATGGATGCTTGCTATTTGTTATCATCGTGGTACACTTGGAACTTTCTCTAATGATAAGCAAATACAAAATATCCTAGAAAAGATAAATAATGCTGATGTAATCATTGCCCCTATTGCAGATAATAAAATGTTTTATGTAATGGCTCAGTTCACCGAGGGTGAAATAAATGCTGATGTTGCTCTTCACTCATTGTCAGCATCAAAACTTGGCTTTCAGTATATTTTTAAAACGGATAAAGCTTTAAGCAAATTGATTCCGATTGAAAAATATTACTTATGCATACCTGAAAGAGATGAATGCAAAAAATTGCTCATTGAGCGTGGATTTGAGATTGACACAAAATTAAAGCTCGCAAAAAGAGAATTTAAAACAGGACTGTATATAGAGGAGATTTTCAATGAGAAAATTTGACCATAATGGGCTTCTACTTGCAGAATATCAAGGAAAATTGTTTGAAAAATCTTATGATTTAAAATGTTCTACCGGGATTTTTATTAGAAGATTTATACATTCAAATTTGCTGAATACTTTAGATAGCAACAATCCTGCACTCTTGTCATTGGATGTAAATGAAGGTATTTCGAGTATTATTGAGCAATTTGGCGATACAGATTATGGTAAAACAAAATATTCTAAAAGCGCGTTGTTCTGGATGGGATATATATACAGGTATATTTCATATACCAGAGAAGTCTCAACAAGATTTGTCATGGATTTATTTGCATATAAACAAATGAATGATGTTTATTATACATTTCATACTCAGGACCCTGAATGGTGTATTGCAAGTTTGCTGGATATCAGTGGGTTAGATGAAAATATTTTTGACAACAATTTCCGCCTCAAAGAGGCAATAAAAGAAAAGGGTACATACTAGAAACTTGTATGTATTACATGTACAAACAAGTTATATAAAAATCTTCCCTTATAAAATTTTACACGCCGTGCTTATAGAATCCCTATTGCCTCATATCATCTTTATTACTCCTGTTTCCGCATATGTAATCGGGTCTGAATGCATAAAGAAAAGCATACCATTTTTAGGAGCATACAGAGTTTCCATTACCAATCCATCATATCTATTACACAAGAGTCTGTCTAATACAAGGAAATGCCTCCTCTCCCGAAAAATCGGTCACACCAAAAAGAAGATGCCGGAGTGCGACAAAGGGTTCTACCATAAAACCCTTCGTCACACCCCGGCACCTTCTTAAAGTGCCTGTATATATAGTATTTTGTTAATCAGAAGCCTTGAAATTGTAGATTGGCTTCAGTACCTCTATGATATCAACAGCCTCGCTCACCACATCAATGATATCCTCAAGCGACTTGTATGCCATAGGCGCCTCATCCAAAGTCTTCTCATCAACAGATGTGGTGTAGATTCCCTTCATGGTTTTCTTATACTCATCCATAGAGAGTGTATCTCTGGCCTTCGTACGGGACATCACCCTGCCTGCACCATGCGGAGCAGAATAGTTCCAGTCAGGATTACCCTTACCTGTCGCCAGGATGGAACCGTCCCTCATGTTAATGGGAATCAGGACTTTCTCTCCATCGTGAGCCGCAATAGCGCCCTTTCTTAAGATCATCTCATCCGTATCAATATAGTTATGTATGGTATGGAAAGCCTCGCCGGCATTGAGTCCTACCCTGTCTACCAGTATCTCCGCCATTTTCTCACGGCTTCTGCGGGCAAATGCCTGGCATATCTCCACATCATGAAGGTAATCATCCAGATACTTGCCGCTAAGAAAGCACAAATCCTCAGGCATATCAGGCGCAAGATTCTCCTTATCCCACTTAAGTTGCTTAAGAGCTGCCTGTATCTCGGTTCTTCTGCCCTGCTCCTTATAAGTACGGATTATCTCATCCCTTGCCTCTAAATACTCTCCGATCCCTTTGTGAAGGTCTATGGCCAGCTGCTGATACAGCTCCGCAACCTGTTTGCCGAGATTGCGGCTTCCGGAGTGGATCACCAGATAGTTGGTTCCGTCTGCAGACCTGTCTATT
This sequence comes from Lachnospiraceae bacterium, assembly GCA_017483735.1. Taxonomy (GTDB): domain Bacteria; phylum Bacillota; class Clostridia; order Lachnospirales; family Lachnospiraceae; genus RGIG4856. Next base: position 10,230 of record JAFUVF010000055.1, read on the forward strand.
TCTATGAAATGATTGCCGCCTCCCAGGGTGCCGAGCGATCTCTCAAGGCGCTTGGTATCCTTAAGATCTCTGTAGCATCTAAGTCCTGTCAGATCAAATCTCTCCTGTCTGCCCTCCCATACATTCATACCCGAAGGTATGTAGTGAGCAGCCTCATCTACCCTGGCCAGATCTATATCCTCCTTACCGAGATCCACGGTATACATACCGCATCCGATATCAACGCCGACCACATTAGGTACAGCCTTATCAACCACGGTCATGGTAGTACCGATAGTACATCCCTTCCCGGCGTGTACATCGGGCATTATCTTGATCTTAGAGCCTGCGGTAAACTCATAATCACACATTCTGCGTATCTGCTCTATCGCCTCGTCCTCAACTACATTTGCGTAGCAGATCGCTGTATTTATCTTTCCCTCTATATTGATCATAGTAATCACCTGCTTCTTTTCTTCGTCACATACCGGACGTATCGTTTCAATTCAAACAAATCCTCCTATAAGATAAAAGCTTGCAAGATCGTGGCCTCCCACAAGCCAACAAGATACAGTTTTTAACGCGACGCGGGCTCTTACCCCGCTATGCCTGGGCTATACCACGGTAACCAACCTCCGCGTCCCTAATGGATTGCTGTATGTATCTTCATATTCTTTAGTCATAACAAGACACAATTGGAGCGGGATTCGGCCCCGCGACTCGTGACCTGAAGTCACGCGCTTAACCTCTGAGCTATCCGTTAATTGCTGTTTGTGTCTTTAGACTCTTCAAAGCACATATACATTCCCGTTTCTGACGACGCATCTTGATGACCTGCTGATTGTCAAGGATCTTATCGAGCTTGTCTTCATCAGCGATATATTTGATCAGCGCAAGCATAATACCACAGCGCTATCTGCCGCGCAATAGCCTTTGGCGGTGGATTTGATGGATAACCGTACTCCCTTTTTATACGGCCAAAAATCCATATTTTGACTTGCTGTGGCTGATTTGAATTATTTCAGTGAACCCATCGCCTTCTAGTTTCGGCATGTTTTTTATACATTATTGATTTATCAGGATCTCTGATGTTATAATCAAATTAGCCAAAAACCTTTTTTTGTATTCGTTTTGGCTGAATAAGCCTTGGGGGTGTTCAAAATGGTAGGTCGCCAGCAGGAACAAAAAGAGCTGTTACGCAGGTATCAAAGAAATAAACCTGAGTTTATTGCGATATACGGAAGAAGGCGTGTAGGCAAAACCTTCCTGATCGATAATACTTTCGAAAACAAGATAACATTCCGTCATGCCGGCCTTTCGCCAATAGATGATCAGAAATCCGGTGAGATGTCCAGGCAACTGGATCAGTTTTACTTAACACTTCAGCGCTATCACGCAGATGTTGATCATTGTCCGAAAACTTGGATGGAAGCCTTCTTTATGCTGGAGATGTGGCTCGAAAAGATTGATGACGGATCACGGCAGATAGTGTTCCTCGACGAACTTCCCTGGCTGGATACACCCAGATCACATTTTAAATCTGCTCTGGAAAGCTTTTGGAATAACTGGGGATGCCATCGCAACAACCTGATGTTCATTGTCTGTGGAAGTGCAAGCTCCTGGATCCTGGATAATCTGATCAACAATCATGGTGGATTATATAACCGTCTGACCTGCCAGATGAAGCTGACTCCATTTAATCTGGCGGAATGCGAGCAGTTCCTTAAGGAGAATCAGGTTCATATATCCCGATACGACATAGTTCAAAGCTATATGATCCTCGGCGGCATTCCATACTATCTGGATTATTTTGAGCCGGGCCTGAGCATGGCTCAGAATATAGACAAATTGCTGTTTGCAAATAATGCGCCTCTCAGGGACGAGTATTCCCGCCTGTTCACATCCATTTTCAGCAATCCCGAAACCATGAAGGCAATCATTACTTTTTTGGCATCCAAAAGGGAAGGATATACTCGTGCGGAAATTGCTTCTGCCTTGGATTTTACGTCCGGAGGAACCCTGACGGACTGCTTACGCAGCCTTGCCGAGAGTGATTTTATCAGCAAATACGTACCCTTTGGGAAAAGCAAAGCATACTACAGGCTCACGGATCCGTTCTGCCTGTTTTACCTTCACTTCATAGCCCGGCCTCATAAAACAGACTACCATTACTGGGCAAACAACCAAAACTCTCCGTCTCTCAACGCCTGGCGAGGACTTACATTCGAAAATATATGTTTCAGGCATGTGGATCAGATAAAAAAAGCCTTGGATATATATGGTGTTCACACAACTCATTCTGCATGGATCGGTCAGGATGATGAGCTGGGCGGCGCTCAGATTGACCTTATCATAGATCGGGACGATCACGTCCTTAA
>JAFUVF010000056.1 GCA_017483735.1 Lachnospiraceae bacterium
GGTCGCTCCTCAGCGTTGCCCTATCCTCCGTCCGAGCAGGGAGAGTATAACACACTTTGTACAGTTTTAACCCTAACTAAATCAAAAATGTCCTTGACAAGGGGAGCACTTTATTAAGCCCCTCTGTCTCAAAGAACTTCTTTGCTATCACACCGTTCTCTGTTTCCTGAGCCTCAGAATCTATAAGACTCTTAAACCTCTGGAATTCATCCATGATAACAAGATCCGGCTGCAACATGCTCACACTGACTTCCGCAAACATTCTTCTAAGCTTTTGGAGCACATAGTTATCGGAATCTGTTACTCCTTCTCCGGCTCGTATCTCTTCGACATGCCGAATCAACAGATCAAAAATATTATTCTTGGAATCAAAATTTATGATTTTTTCAATTACATTGCCCGGATACTCAGTTCCCTCATCCTCTAAAAAACCGACTTTCTCATCATAGTAATTAACATACCAATCCCACCAGTTCACTCCCTGAGAAATAAAAGAATTGATCTCTGGCAAGTAGTCTTCCAGAGCCGGTATTCTCATTAAGATGGCATACATCAGGGCACGTTCTTCTTTTGTCCCACCACCATTTGTCATGCTAAAAGAGGTGCTCGGTGTCAAAGGGATCAACTGGGCATATGACTTGTTCTTCTTCGAAGAGTATTCCTGCTCTGCAATTTTCAGATGTTGCATGGAGAGCCGCGCATCGCCGCTGTTCCCGTCAGGTCTTATGTTGAAAACGTCCAGCTTTTGAATGTTCTGATTTGCAATGACCTGATTAGAGCATATATAAACGATCTTGAAGATATCGTCATTATTCTCATACTGTATCAAAGCAGTCTTAGCTATAGCCCCTCTTGCAATCAGAGTCTTACCGAGACCAACTTCGTCCGCAACAAGGACCCGGTTCTGCCCATGACGAAAAAGCTCATCGATTCTTTCAACTGTCGCACATTGAAAGTCTTTCAGCTGAGCCATGGTCTTCTCTTCAATTGTTCGAAGATTCTTCTCCAAGTCCATTTATTACACCTGCTTTATCCCAAGAGTATCGCAAAATACGCCGTACATTTCTCTGAATTCCGGAGGTATGATTTCTTCTTCCTCAATCGCTTTCGTGATATATTGGATCTCTCCCAGCCTGTCCGGATCAGAAACGGATGTCTTTAGCATCTTTTCATAGACAGCCGGCATAGCACTATTCTGATCCCATTCGCCATATCCGCCTGCTGCCTTTTTATTTTCCAGGAAGGATTGAACGTAATCATCGCCCAGAATAAATGCAACGTATTCGATAAACTGATTTCTTGTCTTTATAACATTCTTAATTATCTCTGCATCTCTTCCCTCCGGTATGCCGGATGTAGGAATCATAATTACACGTTCAAGCGTGCAATCGTCAATTGTGGCGGCAACAACATAGAACTCTGACAGCTGGAGCATATCCAAAGAATTAAACTCTATCTCAGGTAACAATTCGCTTTCCTTGTTACTTCTGAGCGGTCTGATGATCACCCCGTCTATCTTGTGATCGATGTCTGCTGTAATGTGCACGTCATACCTGCCATCATTACTCATGACGGTAGCCGCCATTTTTATTCGACAGATTGTCTTTATCTTCTGTTCCACACTGTCCTGCAAAGATGTATCATCAGATTCGGCAATCTCATCCAGTGATACTAATTCAAACGGATTCTTTTTCCCCTCTCGATCTTCGCCCATGATATCATTGAGGAACTTTTCTCCATTCAGAACACTGTTTTTTGTTCGCAGACGGATCATCATTTCAATGTTAGAATTGATGGCCGCATAAGAAGCATTCATGGATCCAAGGAACAAATCCGTAGTGCTGTATTTCCGTCTTACATATATTTTGGCATGGATGTCCTGTTTACCGGATTCCTGCTCAGATTGTTCATCCTCTCCGTCAGAGATTGAGCTCTCGCCATCGATAATATCGTCTTTCATAACATAGACATCAAAATTCGATGCCTTGCCATTCGTAATCTTTGGAAGTTCAGATCTTCTTGTAATCAGTGTTCTCGTGGTACCGGTCAAGGTCTTTCCGGGATCATTAAAGCCTTCTATGACACTGCCCGTTAGGAACGGTGACATCACAACAAGCTCATGAAAATTCTCCGTAAAAAGCCAATTGGATGCCATATCATAACTTGCTGATCCTATTCCCATCGGCATGATAACGCATTCCGAGAAACCATTTTCAACATGGAAACCCACCTGCGAAATAGTCTTGATCATATACGAAAGATCACTGTACTGTCTGGAATAATTGATCAGTTCCTTATTAAGCTGCTTACGGAGAAATTTTAAAAACTCCGCGATAGGTTCCGCACTAACTTCACCCGAAGAAGTGGTATCGCCGTCCAGAGCACATGCTACATCCCAGCTGTGATCAAAGGTCATATTCCTGCTCATAACAACAAATCTATACTGTCTTTCACCGTCTTCATTGCTATATTCAAGCAGCCATGTCTTTGGATGAAATGCCGGATATCGATTTATCTTCTTATCAAACGGAACAGATACAGGAACAACCATCTTTTCCAGTGTAAGACAAAGGGCATTCGGCTTTGACGGAAGTTTGATCTGTCCCGCCTCACAAAAAACCACAATCCTGTCTGATATCTTTTGGAGCGCACTAAGCATGCTAATCGGATTATTGATCAGCTCACTATCGGTATCCTCTATCAAGCCCAACGCTATTGATACCGCGGTCAACGTTTCCAAATCCAGTGAATATGTAGTTCCAATTGCATGTTCAAGTTTATAACCGACCGGCGGCATAAGCACTTCGCCGTAGTTTATTCTGTCTTTTGCCGAAGTAGGCTTAAACATTTCGCACCACCTCCGCATTCATAATATCTCTGATGATTCTCTTGGTCGGCGTATATCTGTAATCAAGCCTGTCTATTCCAATCCAGCTCTGACCTTTGAATTCTCCTACTCTATTAGTCTTAGCTCTCTTTGTCCCCTTTAAGGCGATTTCACGGTTCCTGATAAGGTCATCTAAACCATCAATATTCCCTTCTCTGACTGCTTCCTGTGCTCTTAACAAAAATGATCTCAACTTCAGATTCCTGATTGCCAATCTATTAAATATTGCTTTCAGATCAACTTCGCTTCGGCGTTTCAGATCCTTAGCATAAAGGTCCCAATTACTAATAGCTCTCTCATTCTCTCCGTCAAATACAATCAGGTTATATCGGGTGGTAATGATCGAGACAAGGTTATTGAAATCATTTGCAAGTCCCATCATGTACCGCAGCTCATCATCGACAGCATCTCGAATATCCTCTGAAAGAGCGCCAAAAGATCCGTATTTTTCCAAATCAATATTGTTCTTCAAGATGAACGCAAACAGGCTGTTACGCTGCGATGTTATAATCTGAGATTTTAAAAATGCTGCCTCTTCAGGCAACAGTTCTATAGTAAGATGATCTCTCCAGTCGCTTTTATATGTATCTCCAAGACACCAAAACTGAATTGACGTGATATCGCCTGCGTCCAGATCGTCTTTTTCATTTTCTTCGGCATCTTTATCTCTGTTTCCGTAGGCCTTAGCCTGTTTCAGACTTCTCTGAATGATGCTCTGATGGACATATTCTTTAACAGATAAGTCCTCCTTGAAGATACCCATCCTTTTTATTCCGTTCCAGTAGATGTTGGACGGTGTTCTGAGCACCCATGATTTTGGAACAAGGCTACCAATAACACCGTCGTTGCTGGTTTTTATCAGAATATCTCTACAGTTACGTTCTTCATTGTCGATCTTTCGGAGAATACTGTTTAGGTCGGAACCATACTTTCCGCTGCCAGCTTCCATAAGGACATAAGGAACAATAAGAAAATATTTTGCCCTTGTCTGGACAGTAGATGTACCGGGAAAAAAATAGTCAGCAAAAGCATCACGAACTGCACCTATCCCCAGTTCATCCACCGCTCCCGGCTCATCTAACAGATGAATAACGTTGAGCACTTTATTCCGTTCATCCTTAGAAAAATCTATCCAGCCTAATGGCATATTTACAGCCTTCTTTCTATAAATCCTTTAATTTCGTACCGTCATCTGTCTTCCAGTCAACATTGCCATTCGAAGTGTGCCCCAGAATTACCGCAGATGCTGCGGATGGTGCATTAAACTCATAATCTCTCGTAAATTTCCCATCTACAATCACTTCATCTTTGATCAATGTATTACGCAAGTTAAAATACGATTTTCCCCTTGTTTCCAAGGAGGGTGCTGTATGATCTGAAACAACCGATCCTTGAAGCACAGTAAATCCACCTGCACTAACAAATCCCTTAGCGGAGGCGCTTGAGCTCTTGCAATACAGATACACTGTATCCTCATCTGCTTTAGGAACCGGTACCAAAACCTTATAACCAAGCGTATTGATGAGTATTTTTACATTATCAATGAATTCCTCCATGCTCGCGATCTGGGCTTCTTTTAAAACCGTATTCTTATAAGTATTCTTCGTAAGGATTGCGTATCTCCCACATTCCTTTGCTATTTCTACGAACCGGTTCTCCAGATATCGAATCAGCGCCTTGTTTAGATCCCTTCCAACAAAAATTACAGCCGTATTCCAGTAATACTTCTCTTTGCCTGACTGATAATCACGCAAATGTTGAGTAAGTCGGTCTAATACATTCTCGGCTTCACCTATATAAACAGAATCTGTTCCATCGTCTTCCTGACAAATCAGGAAATACACACCTACTCCTTTGATGTCATCACGATCACATGAATTAACTTCTGTCCTGGGTATCTTTATCGCTTTCCCATTCCAGTTAGACAGTTCAGCTGTTATAAGACTTTCAGCTGTTCCGTTCACCAAGAATAGCTCTATTGCTTTACCGTACACCATGCCGTACCTCCTATTATGCTGCTGCCGCAATCCAGCCATATCCCTGAACAGCCATATCGATGAAATGATTCATCAAAAGATCAATCTTTGATCGGAACGAATCCACATCATAGCTCTCCGGCAGATCCTCATTCAGAGAAACCTCGATCGCCGATTTAACCTTAGCCTTCGGTTGCTCATCCTTATACCAATCCACAACCAGCAAATCTTTACGATTATCACTCAGCTTCTTGAAGAGATGTTTTGCAGATAGCTTTACCTTCTGCTCATCAGCCTGCGATAACTTCTTTCCGGCAACCAAAAGATCGAAGATTTCAAGTTCTTCTTCAGTTAGGCCTTCCATATCAGCACGCTCATTTTCTTTCTTTAATTCTTCGATGAGCTTGATCAACTGCTCATAATAATCTTCATTTTCAGAACCACCGGCATTATAGCGGTCAATGATGTTCTTATATCTCTGTGAGAACTTGGTTCTTGTAATATTTTTATTCAGCATCTGCTGCAGAACCTGTTCAATATAATCCTTCAGGTCATCAATCTCGATTGCCTTATACTGGGCAACTTTGATCTCCTTACGAAGCTCTTCCACATCAACCTTCGAGAGATCAATCACCTTGGTTCCGTGAATAACATACTGTGCCGGATCCTCAGCAACATGATCAGCAAAAGAATCATCTGTGGATACACTTCCGTCCAGGACCTGTGATAATCTCAGTTTTGCCCGACGAATCTTTTCATCATCAATCGTGCTATGAAACAGTCCATACAGATATAACAATGCCGGGAACCTGTCATTATGCCAGTCCTTCTCAAATATCTCCGGCTTCGATGCGTCATACAGATTGATGAGAGTATTGAGAATGACCTTGAATCTTTCCTTGTCATCATCCTTCTCGACAATCTTGTTATAATACGCTCGGAATACTTCCAGACGGTCAAATGTAGACTGCTTCTCAATAACAACATCGATTCCGCATCCAAGGGATACCAAGAAATCATTTGCCTCTGTTATAGTTCCATCGATATATCCGATCAGCTTATCAATATCTTTAGCCGGGAACTCTGTTCCATCATCACCGGTCGCATATTCTGTAAGAGCCTTCTGCATATACTTAAAGACATTCACATAGTCAACGATGATACCACACGACTTACCCGGAAATACACGGTTAGCACGTGCGATGGCCTGCATAAGGGTGTGCCCCTTCATTGGCTTATCCAGATACAAAGTAGAAAGGCTCTTTACATCGAACCCGGTCAGCCACATCGCACAGACAAACACCAGTTGCAGCTTGTCGTTTGGATCCTTAAAACGATCCTCGATGTCATACCCTTCCGGAGTGATTTCGTTCATCTTCTGACGGTGTTTAGTTATATCCAGTCCCTGTTTGCTGAACTTATCATTTTCATCAGCTTCCTCGGAAATGATAACCGCCATTTCAACTGTATTCATATAATTCAGGATCTTGGTCAGCTCATCACGTTTTTCTTTTGTCTGAGCCTGATTACGCTCCTGCATAATTTTCTGTTTCTCTATACCCCAGTAATGCTGAACCTTGTCATACATCTTTACTGCGGTATATTTATCAACAGAGACTACCATACCCTTACCCAAGAATCCTCTTCTTGGAAAATGATGGGCAATATCCTGAGCTATCTTATCCAGACGATCATCACGCTTGATAACTTCAAGAATTCGTGAAGCAGAATTCTCCAGCAATCTGGTTTCATCTTCATTAAGATTCTCGTCCTCGATAATATCCACAACATCATCGTCCAGGAAATCATTCTTAAGTCCGACCTCCGGAACGCGTCGTGAATAGAACAGTGGCACAGTTGATCCGTCTTCTACAGACTGAGCAAAATTATACTCAGATACATAATCACCGAACCATTGATTGGTCAGTCTCTTAGATCCCAGCAGCGGTGTTCCTGTAAACGCGATATAGTTTGCATTTGGCAGAGCCGTTCTCATATTCTCTGCAAGGTCTTTGTACTGTGTTCTATGGGCTTCATCAACCAGGACAATTATGTCATCCCTTGTAGATAAAACCGGATACTTCTTTCCTTTGTCATAACGGAACTTGTGAATCAGTGTGAATATAAAAGCCTTATTGGTCGTAAGGAATTCACGAAGCTGAGCCCCATTCTTAGGCTGACATTCTTCCTTGACACCAATTACCTCGGTACGGACAAAGTTCTTATGAATCTGAGTATCGAGATCGTCACGGTCTGTTATGATCAAGAACGTAAAGTTGCCGGTAATCTTTCTCTTCACCTTACGTGCAAACATAACCATAGAATATGATTTTCCGGAGCCCTGAGTATGCCAGAATACGCCCAGCTTTCCATTCAGCTCCTTACGGTTCTTCACTGATTCCATCAGGTTGTTTACACCAAGATACTGATGGTTCTTCGCAATAATCTTAATGGACTGGTTCTCAAAGAGTATGAAATTCTCGATATAATCGATGAGTCGCTCTTTGTCCAGAAGTCCTTCTACAAAATAACGAACAGAACTATCATCAACGGTCTCTGCTGAGCCGATCATCTTACGATTCAGCTTCTCCTTCTCAGAATGTACCTTCAGCCACTCAAAGAAGAAATCATAGGTAGCATTGAAAGCACCCAGCCTTGTTTCAAGGCCATTGGAAAGCACGCAAATCTGATTGAATGCAAACAGATTCGGAATGTCCTTCAGATAATCCTTTAGGTTCTTGTTGTAGGCTTCCTCAACCTTAACAATACTGTTTTTCAGTTCGATAAAGACCATTGGCAAGCCATTGATGAATATCAAGATATCTGGTCTTCGATAATACACCTTACCCTGGATCCACATCTGAGACACTGCTGTAAAAGTGTTGTTCTCCGGATGTTCAAAATCTACCAGCTTAACGAAATCAAAATCTTCCTTACCATTCCTACGAACTGTAATCTTGATATTGTTACGAATCTGCTGATACAGCTTGTAATTCGTCGCGACGATATCAGTTCCGGTGAAATCCTGTCGAAGAGTCTTAACGATGCGGTCAATATGCTCCGGAGCAATTTTCGGATTAATCTTTTTCAGAGACTTTTCAAGCACAGACGGAAGGACGCACTCCTTCTTTGAAGCCCGCCCGGTTCCATCATTCAAATCATCTCTCTTGCTGGGATCAGCGTCGCAGATGATTATGTCATATTTGTATGGTTCCTCTTTTAACTCTGAGAGGATGGCCTGTTCAATATCATCTTCTGATATGAAATTACGCATATTGACGCACCTCCAATTATACTTTCAATCTTCTTCCCATAAGACGCGGGAGAATCATATCTCTCTGCTTTATAAGCATCTCATTTTTATATTGCAGTATCCTAATTTCATCGAAAATCGGCTTAACCAATTCGCAATATGCGCTAATCGTATCATCGTCAGGAATAAGTATCTGCAATCTATTTATGTGTTTTGGATACACATGAGGTTGTGCTGCACCGCATTGCAAATTACTAATGACTGGCTGCAAAAAACGCAACGAGCTATATACAAACCACAGGTTTTCTGCGTTCTGGTAATATGAGCAATCAGCAGCCCAAATATCCAACAAATGATACTTTAAATAGCCTGCATTTGCGCCAGATGCGCTTATTGTTAGCGAATCTCCATAAACATTAGCTTTATTATGATAGCCTGAAGGTTGTAATCCTGCTGAAATAACAGGTATTTCTCCTTCAATCATTTCAGCCGCCGTTATATTCTTGCCTCGAATAAATTCCCCTAATTCCTTTAATTCGCCATAATGCCAATTATCAGGAATATACATTTTCTTTGATCGCTTAAGTATCCAACTCTTCGGATTCTGCTCAATAAACTTAGCGTTTTCACTCCCTGGATACTTATAAAGAATGAACCATCCAATATAGAACTGTTCTGCCATTTTCTCAAGCGCAGAAATACGCTTAGTATTAACATCTATCAACTGGTCGTATGCTGATAATATATGCCCAATCTTCTTCTGTTCCTTAAATTCATGGAAATCCCATTTAATCCCCATAACGTCTGATGGGCTAACATTTACCTGATTCGCAGCACCATAAGCTCTATTTACAATGCTTTCTTTTATTGCTTTCGTTGTAAGCAGGTAGTAAATATAATCAGGATCCGTCCCTTCGTAACAAATAACCTTTCCTGCCCTTTGATTTAAGAGATATTCGGAATCATTATACGAACGGCATGACCTTCCCACCATAGAGTTGGGTTGGTTCATATGGCTCCCCGTAAGGGATATAAGTATATCCCCCTTTCGAATGTGATACTTGCTATCCAATGAAAGGAACTCGCTATCTACATATTGAGTATCATCATCGATAACAATATTTTTTCCGTTGCTGATATTTCCAATCTTAACAACAGGAATTTCTCCCTCTTCTTGTAGATCAGAAGACTTAAAAGCGTATCCTGATATTACTAAACAGTGTTCTTTTAATTTTTCCCGCATCACTGACCTCCAAGTAGTTTTTGAATATTCTCCGATATGAGTTTTTCCAAATCATCAGCGTTGGAATTCAATGCGCTAAACTCTTCAGAAAGATTTTTCAGGGAATCCGTAAACTCCTCTGATGTCATTCCATCATCTTCAATTACAACGCCAACATAGCGCCCCGCATTTAATGAATAATCCTGATCAATTATCCCATCTTCTCCGTCCATCACGGCCACTTTACATAAGCCGACCACATCACGGTATTTACCTTCAGGGAACCTTTCTGATAGCCAATCTATCTGATCCTGCCAATAACTCTTTGTTTTGATTTCCAGATCTTCTGAAGCAAGCGGTGCAGCTTCCATCAAACCTCTATACTCTTCTATCAATTCTTTGAACGAATCAGTATCGCCTTTATAGAGTTTTGTTATTACTCCAAGATTTTTAATCTGTTCATCACTGAACTTTCTATGTGCTCTATCAACCTGCGTAAACACATTTCTAGCATCTACAAATAGTATTTCGCCTTTATGATTTCCTCGTCCTTTTGTCTTATCAAAAAACCATAGCGTTGCCGGAAGCGTCACAGACGAAAACATATTTGACGGTAACAAGACCATCTGGCTGATAATGCCTTCCTCTATCATCTTTTTCCGTATCTCATATTCTGATCCACCAGCATCAGATGCCGAATTTGCCATTACCAATGCTGCTCGTCCATTCTCATTAAGTGATGTTGCAAAGTGTCCAATCCACAAATAATTAGCATTTGGTACGGTCTCTTTCTTATCAGATTCTTTCTTTTTTGATTTTGTTTTGTTTCTTGGCACACCATATGTATTAAATCTTACATCATCGGCAACTCGGCTATAATTTACCTCGTCAACATTAAAGGGCGGATTGGCCATGACATAATCAAATGCTCCAAAGGCATTGTATGGATCGGCATAAAATGTATTTGCCTCTGTAATCTCACCACGAACATTATTCAAAAGCAGATTCATCTTCGCCAGCTTTACAGTGTCCGGTTCTTTCTCCACACCATAACAACGGAACTTCATCTGCTCCGCTTCACTGGCATTATGACTGTGCATATAACGTGCCGCCTGAACAAACATACCGCCTGAACCACACGCAGGATCCAGGAACTTCTTATCACCCGGTTCTGGATTAAGAACTTCCACCATGTAACGCACGACCGTTGCCGGCGTATAGAATGTTCCACCGTCCTTACCCTCTGCCAATGCAAAGTTTCCAAGAAAGTATTCATAGATTTCACCGAATATATCCACCGTGCAGTTTTCAGGGATATCCTTGAATATCCTGACAATGTTAGATAACAACTCTGGCTCTTCTTCTGGTACCAGTTGCGCGTACACTTCCTTCGGAAGAACGCCGAACATCTTCGGATTCTCATCCTCTATTGCTTCCATAGCCTTCTTTACGATGGTTGCCTTGTTAGCATCATCCGGAGCGTCATTGATATAATCATAATATGCACATTCCGGCAGGAAGAATCCACACTTCTCTATAGCGATCTCTTTGATGGATTTCTCCATACGTCCGCCCTTAAATTTGTTATACTCCGCCTCTATCTCATCCTTGTGCTGCTTAAACAGAATATCCGCATAGCGAAGGAAGATCAGTCCGAGTATCGGCTGACCATATTTATTTGCAGCAAGATGAGCTCCGGCTCGAAGCACATCTGCCGAATGCCACAGGTTATCCTTCAGCTGTTTCAGTCCTGCATCTGTCATGTTTTATTTCCTCCAATCATTTGTCTCAGCGGAGCTTACACTCCTTCATTTTCATTCTATTCTTTATACTGTCCAAAAAAACGGACTTGTTATTGTTGATATACAAATATTTCTGGGCTGTTATATCTTACTTGTATCGCCTCACGCTTCACACTTTGGTTCTCCGTTTCAAGCAGTTCTGCCTTAATCCTAAGCTTCCCATCCTCAGTATGAATGATGAAGTCTCTCCCCTTTGCAGTCATGTAAGTAGCAGCTTCTCTTGTGAAACCATTTCGCTGAATCCATATTGCAGTTGGATCTGTGGATCCATACTCAACAAATTCATACCAGTCCATGAAAGCATCATCCGGATGTACCGTTCTATATTCTTTAGAAAACCGCAGGAAATAGTTCGATATCCGAAAGAGAATAATATCCTCGATGTCTTCCAACATATTCCCTATCAGCGCATTAACATGTTCCGGCGTATTTTCAAATTCCACATAATGGCCTTTATACTTTACAAGGGCTGGTTTTCTGTTAGAATCTATCATATGAAGTCTATTAGTCTCTTCATTCTGTATAATCTGATCCGCAACCATTCTTTCAATCGGCATGCCAGATACCCACTGGTTTAGTACAAAAGCATAGTGTTTTAACCGAGTTAGCTCTCCGCTGTCTTTATTTCTAAACCCAAGCGTATCCATCTCATATGTTTCCCACTTGAATATCTCGCATAGCTCAACCAAAAAGTTATACAGCTCAGTATAATTTGCCTTTCCTCCAATATGGATAGTCGGATAATGAAGCCCGGCTCTTATCCTGTCCTGTAATGTCTCCGTCTGATCAACTGACAAGGTTATATCCTCATCCATCGGATTCTCTGCATCATGGAATCTCTCAATGATCTTTTGCTCTATTTCAGGCTTTAGGTATTCAGCAAATTCTTTTCTTACCCTGCTCTGACGCTCATTAACAATATCCTTCAAAAGAATATTGCTGAATTTGCGCACAAGCGAATATTCACTTGGAGACTGATCCGGCTCTTTCAGAAGTTCCGTAGTACCGCTTTCCAGCGTCTTAACAATCTTCTTCTTTTGTTCATCACTCAGCGCTGTTACAAGTGACAGTTTCTGAGGTTCAATTTCCTCTTTCAGCAATGATAAAAACTTTTCCTTGTTTGTGCGCCATTTGATGGCTACAAGGAACACATTCCCGTATAAATTAAACTCAATTCTTCCTACACGCCCCATCAGGTTACGGAAATCCACCGGCCCCATATCGCCACCATTCTTATGGCTTGTAATAAATAGATTATCCGCTGGAAGATTTACGCCTTCAAGCAATGTACTGGTACAAAACAATGTCTTGATTGAGCCTTTTTTATAAAGCAGTTCAATTCTGACCCTGATAGTAGCCGGCAGATATCCCATATGATAAGCAACACCCTTAGAGATAATATCCGCCAGATAATAGTAGCTGTGGACTTCATTCCGAATATCTTCTGCCAACTGCTGCAATTCCACATCTGGCAGAGGCTTTAGTGGCTCTGCATATGCCAAAGCATATTCTATTACCCTGTCCTTATTGTTTGAATATATAATGTTCCGCTTTCCATCTCCGATTTCTCGAACAAAATCAAGCAACTCCTTGTTCGGATCAAAGGAGGAAAGCTTTGTAAGCTTCTGTGTACTCTCGTTATAGGAATAGAGATCATGCCCTTTGCAGTCAATCAAAAACTTCTCCTGATTGACCGGAGAAAACTTTGTCGCAAGAATAAAGCTCTCTCCTTCTCCTTTTTCCGTCACAAGCTGCAGATAGATGTCCGGATTGGGAATATTGGGAGACGCAAAGATGATATGAGGCGCATGGTCTCTTTTCGCCAGCATATCCACAATCTTGTAGTAGTAAGCGCTCCTGTCATCCCTCTGCGATATTTTATGTGCTTCATCAACGAATAAGTATTCCATCGGCATGTCCGGTAAAAGGATCAGAAGATAAAGCAACCGCTCCGGTGTCATAACGAATATGAAATTATGTTCTTCTTCAAGTGCGACTGCACCGGCCGAGGTTACTATTCTGTAATTCTTTTCATACAAGATATTTCCAAGGTCTTCTGTTATGTTGGCAGTCACTTCGTTGATCAAGGCCTTTGTGGGCACCACTATTGTAAAATTTCCATCCCCGTATTTTTCTATCTTCTCCTTGATGTACATCCTCATCACATAGGACTTGCCCAGCGATGTCGGCGCGGAATAACTTAAGAACTTTGCAGAGAACTTATCATATATTTCCTTCTGTGCCTTGAAGAAATACTTGTCTGGAGCCGCAGGTATACGCAGATAGTCCTGACTGAACTGAGTGAACAGTCTCTCATAAAGCTCACTGCTTCTATAATCCGCAGCCTTTATGTTCACTCCTCTGAAATTTGTAACATTAGTCAGGACAGATCCAAGGTAATACCGTATCCGTTCATCCTGAGGATCGAGTGCATGAAGCAGCGCCACGATCTCCTGTGCCATTAGCTTGTGCTGCTCAGCCTTTTCACCATCGACTGACTTTGACAGAATGTCGGCAAATCTCAGCAAATCCCGGACATGCAGTTCTCTTGCCTCTACATCTTTTATGTCAAAAAGCTGCAATCCATAGTTGTAAAGCAGATTATCGTACAGCTTATTGAGATATTCATTTTGTTCGATGTCCTTATAGATAGCGGCACCGATTGTTGTCATTTCCATCAAACAGTACCCCCTATAAGCTCATTTATGATAGATCCCTTATCGCCATCAGCATCGTTAAACGGAAGAACGTATAAATAAAATGAGTCAGAACCCATCTTCAAATCTGTAATCCTTTCATGAACACGCACAAGTGCCTTATCTATATCCTGTTCGATTCTCTTGACAACCGCTTCCGTATATTCGTCACGGCTGTAATCCTCCGGATTCAGATCAAGGGTATACCCAAGGAAAACACCGTAAGCAGTCCCGGCCCCAGAATCACCCCCATCTTCAGGTATCACAATCTTTCTGATTAGATGCGCGGTCGTTATATCAATAGACTTATTGAACTCAGCGCTATTTACCAACTCCATACCCGACAAGCGATTCGATCTCAGTTTTTCAATCACTTCAAATGCCTTATCTACGGCGCATTCAAGATTTCCTTGAAGATCCGATGCCCCGTAAACCAGTTCATATGTTGTATTTGCTCCCGGAATCGTTAAAAAATGAATTCCGGAGCAACGATGTTCTACACTCAACTCAATAGCACTCATGAGCTTGGGAGCCTTAAGCACTTCCTCAAGGAAAGCATAAATCAGCATCTCACCCAGTTCATTACCAGTGGCGTGTGCTCTTACATACTGAGCCGCCTCAATTCCAAGGCTCTCAACATCATCCTTTAGATACTTCTCAATCTCAGCCCTATTAAAAACGTACCGTCCTATATTTGCATTCAAAAGCTTTCTCAACCACATGTAGTCGAATCTATTTGATTCTATGCGGTATCTGAAGGCTTTTATATGATTATTTCCTTTTATTTGTAAGTTCCCGTCTATCACCGGCATAAAAGCCTTGCAGAAATACTTCTCCTGAAGAGTCTTTGTCAGAATTACATCAGGAGCAATCACTCTTGCGTTGAAGGTAATACTCGAAGCATCTGAGGCAAAAGAATCTATATAGGCTCTGTCGATATATGCAACCGATTCTTTCCCGTAATGGTTTTCTACTTTCCCTGCAATCAAAAACAGATCCGCCAGCACTTCCGAAGGAACAAATACAAGCTTGCGGAGCCACTGTTCTCTCGTGACATCCGGATCCTTAAAAAGTGGATCCTCGATATCGTCATTGCGGATTACATCCTTAAGGGCACAGATTCCCTTCTTCAGGGTCTCTAAATCCAGCTGTGGAACAATATGTTTCTCAAAGTAGTCCACCACATAGTCTCTGTTAGCAGATGCAGTGGAGGTTGTTATCTCAGAAGCAAGGGATCTCTCGCATCTGGCATAATTTGAAATTGTCGTTTCATCCACGTACTGACCATATGGTTCATTGACGGAGGAAATGAGTGTTTGACCAAATTTGTACTGCTTTACATCCTGCAACGGATCTTTGCATAACAGCAGTAGTTTAATAAACGTGCCGAAGCAAATTCGTTTCACACTGATTCCTCCTTCCCATGATATTTTCAAATCTCCGCATTATTCTTTGATGTAGTCCACTATGTCACCGATGTTGCAGTCCAGGGCATCACATATTCTGCCAAGAACTTCCATGCTGACCGGCTGATCCTTTCCCATCTTAGCCATAGTAGAAGACGTGATGGTTGCTTTTGCCATCAGATCTTTCTTCATCATCTTCTTATCGATTAATATCTTCCATAGTTTGCTATAGCTAAATTTCATTTGGTTTCCTCCGCTAATCCAGAGCTTAAATCCATGTACACTTTCTCCATCTTAAATAGCATACCATAAAAATCTACTTTTCGCAAGTTGAAATCACTTTTCTCCAATTCTATTTCCCTTCAACAGCATTTCAATTCACTATTAATAAATTTCTTGTGTTCATAATCCCCCATGTACGCATCTGAATATGGTTTATATACCCGTTCTTCCCCATTTTTCCATGTCAAAACCCACTCTTTGAAATTGCCAAGTATGCCAAGTCAATGCCAAGTCCCTTGTCATGGGAACTCATGAAAAAATGTCGTAATTTATGGGTGAAGGCAGCAATCAGGTGATGAACAGTCCCGATCAAACTGTGTCCGAAAGTCGCCAAGCCTTCTTTATCAATCCATGCCGAAGCTCATAGGACGGCTGACGCATAGAAAGGTAAAAAGGTAGCCAATATGTGTCAACTCAGTAAAGATGACTGGCTCATAAACATTGAGAACGCAGCCACAGAAGCAGAAAAGAAATACGGCGCTGAAGCAGTTGAGTTTGTTTTCAAAAAGTATGGTGCCAGTTGTTCAGAAGACCTGAACCCCTCTGACTATTCGGAAGTGTTTGGGGAACTGTATCAGATGTCAGTAGATTGAGCAAATGTCCTGAGCACGACATAAAACTGCTCTGTCTGAAGGGATGCTTCCCTTGGCCAAGGAGGAGTCACATCTCCCTTCAGGCGGCAGCTTTATAACAGGTTCAGCCCAAATGTGACAGCTGACCATTCACGAAAAATAGGAGGTTTCCTATGAATGGCAGACTGTTAAGGACAATCAAATATCGCCATGCGGTTTCCTCCGCGTCAAACAGGAGGAAATCTCATGACGATCAAAGACAACAATCAAGTTTTAATCCCGATGGTAACAACCATCGAAGCTGCCCTGGACTTTGGATATTCTCTGAAGGATCTCCGTCAGTGGCGAATCGGTAACCGCATGTGTACCGTCATTCTGGTGCCGGGTACCAAAGAACAATATGATGCGTATCTCAGTTCATTCTCAAAAGAATTCAAAGCTGAGGATCGCGACAAGCGCTGCCAGATCAGCGATGGAAAAGGACACGCCATCCGTTGTCCTGAATGTAATAAGTGCTCTGAATGTCCACTCTATCACTCTCTTGATAAAAAGGGCTTCGGCACTCTGACCTTCAGTGATCTAGCTTGGACAAATGAAGATGGCGTCGAAGAAGCCTATGAACCGGTAGCACCTGAAGGTTATGGTAGCGCCGATCGTTACCTTGAACTCCTTCAGGAACTGATGGCTTATGTCGGAGCAATCCGCCCGGAATATGCACCGGTTGTAAAACTGCTCACAGATGGTCTCTCACGCCGTGAAATAGCCAAGGAACTTGGTGTACCTAAGTCCACGGTTATTGACTGGGTGAAGAAGATTCAGGAGCTTACGCTCGAATTCATGGAGAATATCATCTAAGCTGAATCTCCTGACAAAAAGACAGGGAGCACACTGCCGTCATCGGTAATGTGCTCCCCTATTTCAGTTATGACCTCTTACTTTGATCTGATAGATATCATGATTCTTGATAGACTTGACCGCCTGCCGCAGCGTCCGTGCCCTTCCATGCTGGTGATATGGATGCTGATACCGGTGTTTATGAAAGATGATGCAGCAGCCATCATCGGGATATTCGGTGCTGTGCAAATACCAGTAGTGTCCTGTATTTCTGGACTGTATCGTCACGTCATAAGGATCCGCCACTATTATCGCAAAGTACCTTGCGTCGATTGCCTGAAGCTCTTCCGCAGTAAACATATTCACCACCTCGCTCCCGGCTCCGCTACCATCTGAGCCCGTATTTTGACCTTCTCATCCTCGTAGCGTTTCTGTAAAGCTTTCATCTCACGTTCCATATATTCTGCTTCTGCTGCCTTCACAGCAGCCCTCTCAATGTCCTGTGCGATGATGAGTTTGCCATCTTCGCAGGTGACGGAGATATAGTCTCCGATCTCAAATCCTGCTTCCTTCAACCACTGACCTTTCAACATGATGGTCGGTGTCTCACGATACTTATACCCGCTCTGTCCATAGACCTTAATACTTCTTTTCTTTGCCATCTTAATTTCCTCCTGTGATTTACTCTGATTGATATTCTTGCAATGCTGTTCGTTAATCACATCACCCTCATATACATCACCGCCTTTCCCACTCCGGAGAAAAAGCAAAGAGCCACCAATGCTTGTTTCGCATCAGTAGCTCTTACTGTCGGTTCCGTATTATATTATGATGGTTATTTCTTTTCCTGCTCTTTCTCTGCATCCTTGATTCTGTAGTAATCTTCCATCTTCAGATTCAGATGTACATATGAGTCAGGTTTTCGGTTGCTCAAGAGGCATACAGTCTCACAATTTACCGTCTGCGGAAACTGATCTACACAGACCGCACGCTTTATGCAGTAACCTCTTTCATATATCAAAGGAATGTCTCTTGCAAGTGATGAGGGCTTGCAGGAAATATAGATTATGTTTTCTGCGCCGTAATCAAGAATTTTCGGCAGCGCTTTAGGATGTATGCCGTCCCTCGGAGGGTCGAGCACTATGAGATCCGGCTTTTCCTCGATATTCTCAAGCACCTTAAGCACATCCCCTGCAATGAACTCAACATTATCAATGCCGTTAAGCCTTGCATTCTCCCTGGCTGCGGCCACAGCCTCCTCAATGAGTTCAACTCCGATTACCTTTTTGGCGGATTTTGCAAGTATCTGGGATATCGTGCCCGTGCCGGAGTACAAATCATAGATTACTGGGGCATTTTTAAGCGCACCCTCCGCAAATTCACGCACAGTGCCGTACAGAACCTCTGCGGAAAATGAGTTTGTCTGGAAGAAGGAAAATGTGGAAATCCTGAACTTGAGCCCCAAAAGCTCCTCGTGGAAATAATCCCTTCCATAGAGTATCCTTGTATCATCACTTTGTACAATGTCTGACAGCGAATTATTTATAATATGGAGGATTCCTGCGATAGTCCCGGTAAGCTCTCCGTTCTCTAAAAGCTTTATAAGTCCGTCCTTATACTCGTCAATGCATAAATTGGCATCCTCTGCCTTCCCGTCTATTCCGTTCTCGGATGTTGTTACGAGCCCTATCAACAGCTCGCCTGTTTTAAATGCCTTTCTGAGAAGCAGATGCCTCAAAATTCCCTCATGGCTCATTCTGCGAAAATACGGGATATTTTTATCTCTGTAAAATTCAACTGTATAATCGGCAATACGCCTGAAATCCCCGTCCATTATCATACATTCCGACACGGGGAGGATATCGTGAAAGCTTCCTCTCTTATGAAGCCCTAGTGTAAGCGGACCGTCCTTTACGGAATCTCCGAAGGTAAGCTCCATTTTGTTACGATATTGCAGTGGTCTTGGACTTCCCTTAATTCCCTCAAAGGAAAACTCCTCATTTCCCTCCGGGACAGCATTTTGAAGAAGTCTCCATATCTGTTCCTCCTTAAGCTTAAGCTGCTCCTCATAGGGGAGGGACAGATAATTACAGCCCCCGCAGACACCAAAAAAGGAACATGACACCGCTTCCTCTAAAGGAGCCTTCTTTATCACTTCAAGAAGCCTGCCCTCTGCGTGTCCGTTCCTCTTTTTATTTATCATAAGCCTGATATATTGTCCGGGAATAACATTTTTTACGGTCACAATACCTTCATCCGTCTCAACTATCCCTCTGTTTGGGAAATCGACACGGCTGCATACTCCTGTGACAATATCGCCTTTTTTCATTTAATCAGACTGTCCTATTTATCCGATGCTTCGTCTACGAAGAAATCATCCTCGTCCACATCATCAAAATCATCCTCAAAGTCATCATCAAAGCCATCGAGATAATCAGGACGAAGATATCTGTATACTGCGTAGGTTATGCCTGCGGCTACTGCAATAACGCCGATTATTGCAAGCACCCATACGAGGATTTTTGCCTTTTTCTCCTCCTCCACAGCCTCTTCAATCTCCTTCTTAAGAAGCTTCTCATCCACAAGCTTCTTTACTTTTGCGAGCTTTGCAACATCCACAAGCTCCTTCAGATCATCAATGCTAAGATTATCAAGCTTACCCATTTATATATCCTCCGATTGAATTATAATCATACTCTATCTAATAGAATATCATAAAGTGCTTTTTTTTACTACAATTTTTTTAATTTGGCAAAACCCGCATACATTACCTTCGTTCCCACATTGTCAAACTCCACCGTGACCTTGTAATCTCTGGGCTCCTTAGATATTGAAAGCACCACTCCATCGCCGAAGCGCATATGGGATACCCTGTCTCCCTCATTATAATCGGGCTTTTTGCCGGCTGTACTCTGTACGGACTGATATTCGTGGAGTGCGGGTCTTTTCTGAGCTCCCATATTGTAATTGTTGGCTCTGGTGGCACCGCTTTTTATGCTGCTTCCGTAATTCTCCATTTTGAGCTCGGTCTTAAGTCCCAGACCGTTTCTCAAAAATTCCTCCATTTTCCTCTGGTCAGAGGTTTTTCTCAAATCCGGCGTCGTATTGTCCAAAAGCTCCGATGGGATTTCCCTGACAAAGCGGCTCACGGCGTTGTACTGGGTTTCTCCCCTTATCATACGAGCCTTTGCGCAGGTAAGGGTCAAATGCTCCATAGCCCTTGTGATTCCCACATATGCAAGCCGTCTCTCCTCCTCCAACGAATCCTTGTCGTCATCCACAATGGACATATAGCTTGGGAAAAGTCCGTCCTCCATACCGGAGAGATAAACATTGGGAAATTCCAGTCCCTTTGCGGAATGCAGGGTCATTAAGAGCACTCTGTTGTCCCCGTCCTCCACATTGTCGATATCCGCAACAAGGGCAATCTCTTCAAGAAATTCCGAAAGTGAGGGGTTATCATGGCTTTCCTCATAGCCCACGGCCTTTGTTATGAGCTCGTCCACATTCTCGATTCTGTCATCTGCGCTGTCGATATCGTAATCCCTCAAATAATCCTCATATTTCGTGCGTTCGATTATTACCTTTATAAGCTTGCTTATGCCGTAGGTCGGAAGGGAGCTTCTGTATACATTTATCTCCTGCACAAAGCTTAGAATATTTTTTAGTGAACGGCTTATCCCGCCTACGCTTTCCGCCTGCTCCATAGCCTCAAAAAGTGTTATATCCTGTGCATTTGCGTAGGCTGCAAGCTTATCTATACTGGATGCGCCGATGCCCCTTTTGGGTACGTTTATAATTCGTCTCAGCGCCACCTCATCCCTGCCGTTGTCTATGGTCTTAAGATATGCAAGGATGTCCTTTATCTCCATTCTGGAATAGAAGTTTGTGCCGCCGACGACATTGTAGGGCACGCCCCCTATTACCATCTGCTCCTCCAAAAGTCTCGCCTGGGCGTTGGTTCTGTATAATACAGCAAAATCCGAGTAATTGCTTCCGTGCTTTATCCTGTCTGCGATATCGTCCGCAATATACTCTGCCTCCTCGTACGCATTGTCGAACTGCCTGAAGCCGATTCGCTCGCCCTCTCCCTTATCCGTCCAAAGGCTCTTGTCCTTCCTGCCCTGATTATTGTGTATTACGGAATTTGCCGCATCCAGTATGCATTGTGTCGAACGGTAATTCTGTTCGAGCTTAATTACTGTGGCATTGGGGTAAACCCTCTCGAAATCGAGGATATTTCTGATATTTGCGCCGCGGAATTTGTATATGCTCTGGTCATCATCCCCGACAACGCACAGATTTTTGTACTTGTCCGCAAGCAGCCTTATGAGCTCGAATTGGGCGGTATTCGTATCCTGGTACTCGTCCACCATAATATAGCGGAAGCGCTCCTGATAGCTTGAAAGCACCTCCGGGAATTCCCTGAAAAGCTCCACCGTAAGCACGATTATATCGTCAAAATCAAGCGCATTGCTTCTTTTCAGGGTATCCTGATATTCCCTGTAGACATTTGCGTAAATCTGTCTGTGATAATCCCCTGCGGAGGTAAGCTGGTATTCCGGGGGGCTTATGAGCTCGTCCTTTGCGGAGGATATTGCCTTTAAAAGCTTTGCCTCCTTGTAAATCTTTGTGTCTATATTAAGGCGCTTACAGATATTTTTGACGACGCTCTTCTGGTCGTCGGTATCGTAAATCGTGTAATTATTGTCATATCCAAGCTTATCTATATGACGGCGGAGAATCCTCATACAGGTGGTGTGAAAGGTTGTGACCCATATCTGCTCGGAGCCGAATTCTATCATCCTGTCGACTCTCTCTCGCATCTCCCCCGCAGCCTTGTTTGTAAAGGTAATCGCAAGAATATTCCACGGATTTACCTCACATTCCTCTATAAGATATGCGATACGGTTTGTGAGGGTCTTTGTCTTGCCTGAGCCCGCTCCCGCAAGAATAAGAAGCGGTCCCTCAGTGCACATTACCGCCTCTCTCTGCATATCGTTAAGTGTCTCAAAAATATCCATTATCCCCTATACTTCCTTTACATCCGAAAAATTCCACGTCTTTATGTTGAATGCCACAACGGGAGAATCGCAGTAGGGGCATATTTTTGCGCCCAGCGACGGCAAGGGACCTCCGCAATTAGGGCAGTTCAGCGCCGTGCCCGTGCCCTGATTCTTCTCCACAAAATCCCTGTCCTGCACATATATGTATTCCACGTTGAATCTGGTCTGCTTAATCGCAGTCCTGCTTCCCCTTATAAGCTCCCCGTCCTTTGTAATGTAATGTATGAACTGCAGGGCGCTTTCAAATACAACGATGCATCTGCCCTTTTCCTTATAGTACCTGCTGATTTCCGTTTTATGTACCTGAACGCCCTTGAAATACTGGCGGATATTATCCCTTTTAAGCCCCTCCGTAAGCTGTGTAAGCTTCTCTCTAAGCTCCGGAAGTCCTTCCGAAAGTATGGAGGGCTTAAGCTCATCTATCGCCTCCAAATAAGAAATCAGCACATTTTCTGCCCTGTGCTTTGCCTCGTCAAAATCAAACTCCGGAAAATCCTTCATAATCTGGGGCAGATAAATCCCCGTGGCGCCGCCTACGGATTTCGGAGTATTGTCATACTCCATATTTGTGGACTGTATAGCACCTTTAAGCCCCTCGCCCACCACCTTTAAATCTCTGGTGCCAAAGAGCTTGTCGGAATAGTCCTTCACGGTATTTTTGACCCGTAAATAGGCGTAGAACACTACGCCTATTATCACGAGTATCAGGATTAAAATTGTTATGATTCCTGCAATGGTAAAATTAAGCATTTACTTACTGCACTCTGTCGTTGTCGTCAAAGGGGTCTCCGCAGTTCGGGCAGAACTTGGGCGGATGAGCGGGGTCTTCGGGTTCAAAGCCGCATTTGTCGCACTTATAGATGGGCGCTCCGGCAGGCTTGGGCTTGCCGCAGTTTCCGCAGAACTTACCCTGATTTACCGTGCCGCACTCACATGTCCAGCCTGCATCGGAGGGCTTGGGCTTGCCGCATTCGTTACAGAATTTTCCTCTGTTGTCACTATGTCCGCAGGAAGGACATGTCCAGCCGGGAGTGCCGTTGTTTACCGCAGTATTTCCGGCTATCCCTCCAACTACCGCACCTACTGCGGAATTGGGGTTCAAATTAGCGCCGATGCCCGCTCCCTGCGGTACTGCGTTTGCATTCATATTTCCGCCGACCATATTCGCCATATTCATGCCTGCAAAGGCAAACATAGGGCCGGTAGCTTCGTTTGTGGCTGCTCCAACAAGGGCATCCGCCTGTGCCATATTCAAGTTTCCTGCGGCAACTCTTGCGTTGGAGTAGGTAGCCTTCTTCTGAAGCTCCTTTATCATCGCCTGATCTTCCTCGGAGAGGACGATGGGATTTAGGTCAATCTTTTTGAGCGTGATACCGTAGGTCTCTCCCCACTGGCTCTCAAGGGTCTGGTTTAATACATTCACAATCTCGTCGGAATGCCTCGGAAGCTCGGAGTATCTGATTCCCATTGCGGAGATATCCCCGATTGTTCCGTAGATTGCCTGCACAAGGTCGCTCTTAAGCTGCGACAATATTGCGTCCTTCTTGAAGGTATCAGGCACGTTGCCGCTGATATGCTTAAAGAGGTGCAAGGGATCCGTCACCTGGAAGGTGTACCTGCCGCTGACCTTGATGGAGGTATCTATATCGAGACCGATATTCGTATCGACAACCCTGAAGGGAATCGGGTTTGGTGCGCCGAAGAGATTATCTATTATGAGCTTTGTGTTGACATAGTAGATTCTCTGATCCTTTCCGGTATTTCCCGCAAAGCCCACCCTGTTCCACATAGTGAGGAAGGTCTGCTTGATGTTCTCGCTCAAGTTTCCGTAGAATATGGAGGGCTCCGTCGACTTGTCATATATGAAGGGACCCGCCGTAGCGCAGAGCTCTACAACCTCTCCGTTGTCGACTATGATCATACACTGTCCTTCGTTTACGACCAAGGCCGAGCCGTTGGATATAATATTGTCCCTGCCGTTGTTGTTGCCGTTTTCGTTGCGCTTGATTCCCTTTGCGATAAGCACGTCGTTAGAGAGCGAATCGCAATAGAAAAACTCCTTGTACTGATCTGAAATCTGTCCGGTAACAGCATTTACCGCCGCCTGTATTAAGCCCATTTATAATGCCTCCTTAATCTTTTTAATCATTTCCTCATACTCCGCATCGGTAAGGAAGGTCTTCTGGGGGTTCATCTGGAATATACCGCCCCACTCGTCCCCGTCCTTGTACTTGGGGCAAAGGTGCATATGCAGATGACAGCCTGTGTCGCCGTAAGCTCCGTAATTTACCTTGTCGGGCTTAAACGCCTTATGTATCGCCCTTGCGGCATGTACCACGTCATCCATAAAAAGGTGCATCTCTTCCTCGGAAATATCCACCATCTCGCTCACATGATCCTTGTACGCCACAATGCAGCGTCCGGGCTTTGTCTGCTCCTTGAACAGTATGAGCTGTGAAACCTTCAAATCACAAATCTTGATACCAAACTTTGCGAGAGGCTCCCCTCCTACACAATATCCGCAATTAGGATCTTTTTCTGCCATTGTTTTTTCCTCCGGTTTTTCGTTATACAAAGAGACACGTGAGTTACTCACGTGCCTCTACCCACAACTATAATTTTAATATCGAAGCGCTATTTTGGCAAGGTATTTTTGACCTTTTTGGATTTTGTCTTTGTCTTGTCCTTTGCCATGTCCTTGGCGCTGTTTTCGGTATCTCCGGGCTTCATTCCGTCCAAAAACCGCTTTATTATCTGCTTCTTGATATAGACATCATATGAAAGCTCGCAGATAAAGGCAAAATCCCTCAAAAACTCCGCATCCTCCGCATTACCGCTTCTGAATGCGTATCTCGCCGTCTCATACTTTTCCTTTACATCCGATTTTACCCTGTCGTGGACATTTTCCTCTACCTTCAATATCTCGGAATATATGCGTTCAAGGTCAAATCCTTCCCTTTTATTCTCGAAATATTTCGCATTAAGAGGGGTCAGGAGATTTTTAATCTCATCCATTGTAAGGAAGCTCTTAAGATAATATATCAATGTAAGTATTATCAGATGCTCCTTGTTGTAACGCTTTTTCTCAGGCTCCGGAAGAAGGTCGTTCTTGACGTAATTATTTATCATCGTCTTTGTGATGACACGTTCACTCTCGCTTCCAAAGCCCTCTGCGGAAAGCCTCTCGTTCATAAGGGTGGTTACCTGATCCATATAGAGGCTCATATCCGGAAGCTTCGTGGCATCAAGAATCTTAAGTTCATCCAGTTCGTTCAATATTTGGTTTATCAGTTCAATATGCATCTTGCTCATAGACTACATTATATAGTATTGTAAACTAGATTGCAAGAAGAAAATAAGGGCGCACTATAAATCAGCAAAAATATACCCTGTAGCAAATAAATTTGCACAGGGCATTTTTTTGTGTCTTTATTCCGCTTGTCCGTCACGCAAGCTGGGCGGCTACCTCTGCTGCGAAATCCTCGTTCTTCTTCTCGAGTCCTTCGCCGGTCTCAAAGCGTACAAACCTCTTGACCTTGATGTCCCCGCCGTTCTCCTTGCCTACAGAGGCAAGATAAGCCGCAACATTCTGCTTTCCGTCCTCAGCCTTCACATATACCTGCTCTAAAAGGCAAACCTCCTTGAGCTCCTTGTTGAGCCTTCCCTCGATAGCGCCGGAAATAACCTTCTCGGGCTTTCCTGCCATCTTGGGGTCTGCCTCTATCTGCGCCTTTATAATCTCTCTCTCATGATTCTTGTAATCCTCGGAGATGTCAGCACTCTGCACATACTTGGGTGCAAGAGCCGCAATCTGCAATGCGATATTGTGAAGAGCCTCCTTTACCGCATCATTTACATTGGAAGCCTCAGCCTCTACGAGCACACCGATTCTTCCGCCGCCATGTACGTATGTAACGACACATCCGTTGGAAGCCTCAACCTTCTCGAAACGTCTGATGGAAAGCTTCTCTCCGATAACTGCAATCTTGTCAACGAGAGCCTCCTTTACGGTCTTTGAGGAATCCTCGATATACTTCTCTGCAAGGAAGCTGTCGATATCTGCGGCGCTTGTATTCAATGCCTGCTTTGCAACGCTTGCAACGAACTCCTGAAATACCTCGTTCTTTGCGACGAAGTCGGTCTCGGAATTGACCTCAACGACAGCCGCCTTATTGTCGCCGTCGGAAGCCACGGCGCAGATTCCCTCTGCTGCGATTCTGGACTCCTTCTTTACTGCCTTTGCGGCGCCGCTCTTTCTCAGGAACTCTACTGCCGCCTCCATATCTCCGTTAGTCTCATTCAATGCTTTCTTACAATCCATCATGCCGGCGCCGGTCTGCTCACGCAGTTCCTTTACCATAGCTGCACTTATCTCTGCCATTTTATTTCTCCTTTTCCAATCCTAAGCCTGTGTCAATTATTGCTGCTCTGCTATCTCTTCGATGTCGGAGCCTTCGTTTTCAAGCATCTCTTCATCCGCTGCAAGCGCTTCCTCTCCCTGATTAGCCTCGATCACTGCGTCTGCCATCTTGGATACAATAAGCTTTACCGCACGTATAGCATCATCATTTCCGGGAATGATATAGTCAAGCTCCTCGGGGTCGCAATTGGTATCGCCGATTCCGATAAGAGTGATTCCGAGTGCTCTTGCCTCCTGCACGCAGATTCTCTCCTTCTTGGGGTCTACTACGAAGATTGCGTCGGGAATCCTTGTCATATTCTTGATACCGCCGAGGTTCTTCTCGAGCTTTTCAAGCTCCTTCTTAAGTCCTATGACCTCCTTCTTGGGAAGCACATCAAAGGTGCCGTCCTCTGCCATCTTCTCGATAGCGTGAAGTCTGTCTATACGGGAACGAATAGTCTTGAAGTTGGTAAGCATACCGCCTAGCCATCTCTCGTTGACATAGAACATTCCGCAGCGCTCCGCCTCTGTCTTTACCGCATCCTGAGCCTGCTTCTTCGTGCCTACAAAAAGAATTGTACCGCCCTGTGCGGCAATCTCAGATACTGCCCTGTATGCCTCATCTACCTTGACAACGGACTTCTGCAGGTCGATAATGTGGATTCCGTTTCTCTCGGTAAAGATGTAGGGAGCCATCTTGGGGTTCCAACGTCTTGTCTGGTGTCCGAAATGTACACCTGCTTCGAGTAACTGTTTCATAGAAATAACGCTCATTTGATTTTCCTCCGTTTCGGTTTAAGCTTCCGCACAAGCGCTCCCTGCGTCAGGGGATTTGCGGATAATCAAGGGAAAGCCCCTATTGACACCGTCCGCAACAGCTTTGTACGTGTTTTATAGTCACAACGAGAGATATTATAGCATAGAAAAAGCCCTCTTGCAAGGGCTTTTCAAAACTAAAAGCATCAGCATTCAATCTTTTTCCGGTTCATGCCTCTCAATGTATTTAATAATTTCTATAATTTTCTCAGCGCTAAAACCTTCACTCTCTAATTTTTCTATTAAATTTACAAACGCTCTGCCAGTCATATATTATCCTCCTTTCCCTTTTCGATTTCCTCCTCAATTATGTCCGCCTTGGAAAATTCAAGTGTTGTTGCATTTGTCTTGACAATCTTGCTCTCTTTTTATCATTTCTTTGGGCTTATAATTCTCATCTCCGGATTCTATATATAGTAAAAAATCGTTAATTTCATCACCGGATAAGCCTAATTCCCGCAAACCTAATATCAATCTGGATACTTCTTGCATATTCATAAGCATATCCTCCTTTCTACCACCATTATAACCTATTCTCTGCTCTTTTTCAATAAAAACACCAGTCCTATGCCTGCAAACGCCCCCGCCAATATCCATGCATACGGTATGCCATTGGGAGTTTCAAGCGTTGTAAACGCCGTTATGCTCATCGCAGGAGCCGCTGAGGATTCAAAGAAGGTCTCCTCCTCTATTATATCCGCCTCCGAGAAGGGCTCTCCGTCCGGGAATATGGCAAATGGAGACAGGTGTGAGGTATTGATGCGGATATATTCGTTTCCGTCCGCTCTCACTCTCTCGCACAATACCTCCTCAAGCTGCCCGTTCCTGTCCACGGTAACAGCGCTCAAATGTGTACTCTGCCACTCATCGGGAACCGGTATCTCTATATGAAGATACTGTTTCCCAAGCTTGGAAATATTTATTCCGGAGGAATCCGTAAGGCTTGCAAGATAATATTTCGCATCCGCCGGAACATTCTCATTCAGCGCCCTTGTGAATGCCTCACTTATATCATTATCCGACATAGACTGGGATATATTAAGGGTATAGGGTCTGTTTGCACCTTCAAGCTGCGCCCTGACGTCGTCGATACCCACAACATTCACACCGGGCGTACCGGCGCTTGCAGAGTCTATCCCTCTATACTCCGCATTGGAAAGCCTCTCCGCCGACAATTCATGGGTTCTTGCGGGGCTTGCGCTTCCCATATTTACATCCGCATCATCATCAAACACAAGTATGCCATACTCCGTAAGGCTCGAGGGCAGTGTTACCGAGTCAATCCCAGTATCTCTGAAGGCCCTGTCCTTAAGCACAGAAAGTCTGCCGCTCAATGCGATATCCGAAAGGTTCAGACACCCTTCAAAGGCACCCTCCCCGACTATCTCCACGGTATCCGGAAAGCTCACACTTGTGATTTCTGTATGATCCTTAAATACCTCTCCGGCGATAAGCCGTACCCCGTCGGGAATAGTGACAGAAGACGAACTGCCCTTATATGCGATCAGCGACCCGTTGCTTATAAGAAACGAAGGTTCATCCTGCACTCCGCTTTGCAAAAATGTATCCACCCAAAGCGTGTGATCAAAAGCCTTAGGCGCAATGGACTCTATTTCCGCCGGAAGATACACGCTTCCAAGATTGTCGCAATGATAAAATGCGCCATAATCTATGGAACGGATCGTATCCGGCATTATTATTCCGGTAAGACTGCTTCTTGCGAAGGCAAACTCGCCTATCTCATATATTCCGTCAGGCACCTCATAGGTTTCAAGCTCGTCATTTCTGTAATATGCAAGATCAGCTATCACTGAATCATCCACTATCGTATATTTTGAATACTTGGACACGAAATCCCCGCTTCCGTTATTTAATGACGGTATTTCCGTGATCTCGGTATCTCCGATCTCAATATCGTTTACACTAGCCCCTGCGCCGCTATATACCGTGGGCTTGGTATTATCTATAAAAACAACTGCGTGGTTCCCCACAACCCTGCTCCTGCCAAACTCATCCTGCACGAGATAATCCCCATTTGAAGGGTTATCCGGCACTATTGCGGTCTCGCTGCCGTTATATACGCCGTCCCCGGGAATCGTATAGTTAAAGCCCGGCGTCGCTGTCTGCTCCGGCTCCGGTATAGTAACGGTCATTCCGGTATCGCCTGTATTCCCGGTATCCCCTGTGTCTGTGGAGGGTATTTCAATGACGGTGGGATACTGCTCCCCGGTATCCTGATATTCCGGATTCTCCTTCTGTCTCTCATAAAAACGCTTTGCGTATTTGTCGGCATATGAGCCCGCATCCGCATGGATCGTCAGATTATAACAGCCGTCAAAGGCCGTATCGTGAATATCCGTGACCGAATTGGGAATATATATATCCGTCAGGTTTACACAATCCTCAAAGGAATAGATTCCAATACTTGTGATATTTGTAGGGATAGTCATGGAAGTCAGTCCCTTACAGTTGGCAAAGGCATAATCATCCACAGTCTTTAGATTTTTGCCAAGTGTAACCGTGGAGAGATTATCCGCTCCCCAAAAGGCATATGCCTCTATCTTCTTGACCGATGAGGATATGGTTACCTTTTCGACATAGTGATTGTTCTCAAAGGCTCCACGCCCAATAACCTCCACCGAAGTGGGAATGGATACATTAGCTGCCGTTCCGAGAAAGCTTACCAGCTTGCCGCCGTCAATTTTAAAATCGGAGGCATTAGTCGCCGCAAATGCCTCCGATCTCGGAAGCTGCATTATTATAAGGGCAAGTATTATCAGAAATACCCCAAATATTTTGCTCTTCCTTTTCTTCATTTGTAATCCTCTTATTTTTTGACTTTAACCTTCTGCTTTCTGTCCTTCTTTAAGAACAATACAACCGACATTGCCGCAAGTCCTGCGGATAGGAACCACTTGGGATGTATGCCGTCAGCGGTCTTCGGTGTGTCGTCAATCATGCTGGAGGCATTCAGGTTGTTGGTATCCACATAAATCACATAGGGCGAGAAGTGCTCGCAGGTAAATGTGATACAGGGTACACCGGATATAGTGGTAAACCTCGCACCCAGATTTTCAAGGTAATTATTCGAGGTGCTTGCCACCTTGTTGTTACCACCATACTGTACAAGTGAGTCCGGTATAGGCAGGGTAAGTGTAATGGACAGTCCCGAGGTATCCGTTATCTTAGTCTGTCCCGTGGAATCATAGAGACTGATATCCATAGGGAAGTACCTTATAGCGGAGATATCTCCATATGCGGAGGTCAACGCTCTGACAGCGGCCTCTGCTGCGGACGAGGACTCGGATACCTTTATCGTAAAGTTGTCCGAAGAACCGTTTACCGTAGCGGAAACCACGCCCGTATTTGAAAGTCCGTTCTTGTCGATAACCACCGTGGTGCCGCCCTTCCTGTTGGTGGTGGTGGATCCGGGAGTTCTGGTGGTATTGTTGCTGCTGCTCGTGTTTCCTGAATTGGAGCCGGCCTTGTAATTGGCTGTAACGGTTACATTGCTGGATGGCATCGTAACCACAGTAGCGGAAACCGCCTTGCTGGCTATGGAAGTATTCTCAGGGCTTATAGTCCAGCTGGAGAACACCTTCCCGCTGGCAGGGTCATTTGCCACAACAATAACCTGTGAGCCAGGAATATAGCTTCCCGAGCCGGAGCCATTTACAACCGTAAGAGTATAATAGGTCGCCTTTGTGGTTGATCCGCTGCTGCTATTGTTACCGCTCGTAGTTGTTCCGCTGCTTCCGCTTCCACTGCTGCTCCCGTTTCCACTGCTGCTTCCGCTTCCACTACTGTTTCCGCTGTCGCCGCTTCCGGAATTGTTTCCGCTGGTGGTACCGGAACCTCCGCTGCTGCTCCCGCTATTGTCGCTGCTTGTGCCTCCGCCGGAGCCGTCATTGTATACAGCATAAATATGTGTATCGCTGAAAATATTGCTGTAGGATTTATTCCACTCCTTGAATGTAGTGTCGGGCTTCGGAACATTAGCCGCATACGCAAGCGCTGTTGCCTGGGGTACGCTTCCTCCGTCCTCAACGGTATAGGTACCCGCAATCTTTACGTTAGGAGTATTGGTTTCCGCATCATATCCCCAGAAGGTTACGGTATGGGTATTTGCAATATTTTGTGTATATTTAGCTGTAAATGTAATAGTTGTCGGTGTCTCATCAGTTACTTCAAATCCCGAAGGATTAAGTACTGTCCAACCCACCCAGGTATATCCATCAGGATTTGAAAGAGTTGGAATATACTGAACCTTTCCTGTTGTAACTCCTGTTTCAGAATCTGTGGTTGTAATTACCGCAACATTCTCATATCCGCTAATCAATCCCTTTTGTTCGCCTGTTGCAGGATCAGAATCATAAAACCTAGCAACATAACTTGTCGCATCTGGAGTTGCATATACCGCTGTAAACTCCATATCATGTGAAACCTCTATAGATCCTATAAGATCAGAGTAAGATATCGTAGGTTGATATGCCGAATCTCCTCTAAGCTTTATGAAAAGGCTTCCTGTCTCATACCAATACTGGAAAGTAGTATTCTCTCCATTTTTAACAAAGCTTGATGCATCTAATGCTCCATAAGGATTTGGTGTATCCTCACTTGTAAGTTTCGGGTACGAGGCATCCGATGCAAGCTTGGTAAATGTAAGCACGTAAGTATTATCTGGGACATACTCATGCCCGAGAGTCTCGTCCCATATCTTAAATGTCACGGTAAAATTATTTGATTCAGGATAAGTTTCCCAACGGAGATTTTCAGCAACATAATTGTTCTGCACATAAATATATCCGTTTGATTCCTCAACATCAGCTGCATTAGTTATATTTCCATCATCATCATATATTGGGGCAACAAGATACTGTGGAGTATATACACTCAAAGTCTTTGTATTTGCATCATCATTAGCCCTATTATCTAATGCTCCCGGACGCATAGTAACATCCTTTTTAGGAATATATAACTGTTGAATCCCACTATTTTTAAATGAGTCTCCCTCTATTGTGTTGGTTCTTGAACCTAAATACAAAGTTGTGAGATTTGAAGTTTCCCCGAATGTATTTTCCGTTATCTTTGAAATACCACTATTTGAGAGATCTACTGATATAACATCTGTATCTTCAAATGCATACGGTTTTATTGACGTAACTGTTGCTGGAACCTCTGTGGCAAGCACCGCCGTCGATTGTTTTCCCTGAAGACATTCAACAATCGAAGTTTTATTTCCGTCAGTTGTTTCATAAATAATCGAATTATCGCAGGTAAAATGATTATTATCATTTAAGGCTACATTTGCAAGTTTTTCATCCCCTTTAAACGGACATATTCCCATAGAAGTAACAGAACTCCCAATATATACCGATGTGTCATCCGCAGCCTCATTACCTAGATTAGTGCAATTTGCAAAAGCATAATCTCCTATACTTTCAGCATTTCCATCCATTGTTATAGAAGAAAGTGCTGAATTATCCATAAATGCGTATGCAGGAACATCTGCATCTCCGGAAAGAGTTACTCCTTTGAGATTACTTAGCCCCTGAAAATCACTACCCTTATATGCTTCTACCTTCTTCGTCGACGTTCCTGGGATAGTGGCATCATCTTCAATATCCTCATGACTGTCTGCATTTATAATG
The DNA here is from genome assembly GCA_017483735.1 of Lachnospiraceae bacterium. Taxonomy (GTDB): domain Bacteria; phylum Bacillota; class Clostridia; order Lachnospirales; family Lachnospiraceae; genus RGIG4856. The sequence goes on from JAFUVF010000056.1 coordinate 32,866, forward strand.
GAAACACCATGTAGGGTCAGAGTATATCCGGGACGTGAATTATTTGTCTTTTCATTTTGCTCTTTTTCATATAAAAGTCCATCTTTAATACTCTTTATTCCATATGGTACATCCACATCTCTTATTGCGCGAACAAGAGCCTGCTGATTGCTTGAAAGACTTGCCAGGAAAGTATTTCCTGTAGATGTATCTGGCGCTGCCTGATAGATTTCACTTAACAAATCTGCCGTAGTTGCGCTTGATTCGGTAAGCGATGCCAAATAATCTGTCAAATATCCTCTTGCACCATTATCAGCATAATAGTCCTTTACATAATTATCCAAATCAGCATAAGTTGGAAAATCCGTAAGTTCGGCTACTCTCCTCCCCAAATCATCATTATAATTATATTCTACGGTTAAATTAGAAGGCCATCCACTATAAAACTTTATATAGGCTACTGGATAGTTGCTGTCAGAGTATGCTCCGCCTTCGCTCATAGCATATTCAAATGGGTAAGATATCTCATTCTCTGTTGTAATTGGTGCAGAGAAATATAGCTGTGTATTAGGGAGCCTATCTCCGTTAACATCAACATTCCCTTGCTGTGTCCTAAATGCTCCAGCTCCAATTTGTGTACTACCTGATTCAAAAATTACAGTATTAATCTTATTGCACCCCTGAAATGCCCCAGATGCAATATCAACTATTTGCGCCGGTATATTAACTTTCTTAATATTAGTATTATTTTGAAATGTTGTACCACCAATATGAGCTACCGTAACCGGTCCCACATGCCCCGGGATTGTGAGACTATTAACATTGCTTCCCAAATCTGCTCCTGTCAGCGTTCCATCCGAAAAGTCATCACCATTTGGTGCCGCTGTATATGTAGCTTTTCCTTCATCATCAGTTCCGGTCTCTTGAACCGTCTTTTCATAGAGATTCGTTTTTTTATAATTATCATCTAAGTAACTGAATGCAAAGCAATCGCTTTTACTTCTTTCATGTACAAGGGCTGTACTTTTTCCCTCAAAATAAAATTCATCAGGAACAGTTGCTTTGAAATCATCATATGTATAATAATCGTCCTTGCTTAATCCACTTCCTCCTGCCGCACTACTGCCACTTTTATAAACAAGATCAAAAATCTCATTTCTTGTAGTTATATATTTAAGCGCACTACATCCCTCAAAAGACGATAGAAGCATTGCCCTTTGCATACTAGTTGGTATTATTATGCTTGAAAGAGAAGAACAATTCTTAAACGCATCTATTCCAACCATTTGAAGGGAATTTGTGGTTCTGTTACTACTCGTTGTTATAGGGTTTGTCGTGATGACGTTTATGTCATTTCCTGCATCATCCTTCGCTGTTGATACAGTTATCTCATAGGCTGTACCGTATCCTGTAGTACTTCCAAGATCAATTTCCGTAGCAGCGGTGCAGTTTTCAAAGCATTGATTTCCAATTTTTACAGTTCCTATTGGAACTGTAAAACCTTGCAAATTTCCGCAATTATAGAATGCCCTTTCTCCAATCTCCTTCAAATTAGAGAAAACATCAATTTTTACAGAAGTCATCTGCCCGCAGTTTTCAAAGGCACTATTGCCGATTACTTCGAGACCGTTACTTGCACTTAAATCAATTCCCCCAAGACCATTGCAGCCATAAAATGCATAATCTCCTATTCCAACAAGAGTATTACTAATTGTAAGTGCTCTAATATTACTATTTCCTGCAAAAATTCCATGGTCGGGATGATTCATCGTAGTTGCCGGAACGCCTGCGCTTTCTTCAACAACAGACCATACATCGTATCTTGACGTTGAGCCATCTGGCAAATTTGCCGTTTTTGTTTCCTTTTGAAGATATTGATTGCCTAAATAAGCAACTGCACAATTTGTAATCCTTTCATGCTCGGAATTTACCGGAGTAAAATCCCCTATAGCTTTCAATTCTTCGGATGTAGTTTTAAGTGTCTGCTCATTTATTGGAGTATAGAACAAATCAACATTTCTCCATAAATCAATAGTTGAAACATAACATGGCTGCATAGAATAATCATGAACACCATATGTATAAGTCCTTGCATGCGTCTCCTCATCCTCAGTCATATCAATATAATAATGTGTATATTTTGTATCAGTGCCATTATTAAATCTGCTATGATCATGTGCCTCATGGTTCGAATCTAAATCCAAAGTAGATGTGAGTCTTGGATTATCCGCATTAAACCATGGATTGTTTGTAACTGTATCCGTAAAGTCATATGAGTATGTTGGGTTACCATCTGAATCAACCCCAACAGTTGCAGGAACAACAACCTCTATAGTCGTGGGGCTATCTGTTTCATAATACAGGAAATTCCCATTTCTTCCAGCTGAGCCAAATCCACCAAAAGGACCTTCATTGATTGTATATTGAGTAAACGCATATACAGTTGAAGGAACTGACACAACACCTCCCGGAAGATTCAATGAACTATAACCCAAAAGCACAGCTACAGAATTGTTATTTTTGTCAGTAACATATGCGAACTGAAGATTCATTTCTTCATTTACATATATCTTGTCGCTATTTGTAATAACAGGAATATACCCCGAATTTGTGGTGCTATTATAAGCACTGTCAACTGTTACGGAAAAATCACTGTTATATACATTTGATCCCCATGTTGAATCCGGATTAATCCTTGAGCCGTGGGTTGCTCCTACAGGCGCCTCTTCCGCCTGACCACCCTGTATGGAGCCTGTCGGTATCGCTGCAACGCCTATGGCGGACGCAAGGAAAAGAGCACCTAATGTTTTCCTTACCTGTTTTTTCATTCTCCTCTTTGATTTTTTGGGTTTTGCAGTAGCTGCAGTCTTTGCCATTTTTCACTCCTCCGCAATATATATACCTTGCACTATATTACATTTATTATTTTATTGTATTCCCACTTTCAAGCCATTCTATGGTGGAATCATATATTTCTTTTATACTGTCTTTACGCACAGCCCTTATCGGGTAATACCTGCCTTCAACTTCCCACTGTGTTATATTGTCCGCCTCATCCCATATTTTTGAAGGAACTTCTATGTCGACACCATTTCTTTTGCATTTTTCTATAAGTATCTTTATATCGTGTCCCCATAAATCCAATCCATTAATCTCAGCCTTAAGCTTTATTGTCTTTTCAACAGCCTGCTGCATGTGATAGGCGGCAACACTTCGCATATTCTTATCAGCACTGTCATAGTATTCGCCTACAATTTTTAGGTCTGCGTATATAATATTCTTGCTTTCACGCTGCTCCTTAGTCATAACAGAGTAACTCCGTCCTTTTCTATCTGCCCCCACAATCTGCTTTTTTTAACCAAAGCCAAATCTCTCTTCCCGCCATACACCAAAAGGTCGAATTCACACGGAAAGGTGTCATACAATGTACACTTAAATTCGTAATACCTTTTATTTTTATACATTTTTTTAGTTGTTACGCTTTTATCCCTCGGTTCAATATACAAGTCAATATCAGACCGTTCTGTCGCTTCCCCCCTTGAATATGACCCAAACAAAATAACCGTACCCAGAATATCCGAATACTCCTTACATATCTCCTCTAGTTTTTTTACGACATCTTCCCTATTCATATTATCCCCGGGCATAATACACCCTAATCCATTTATCGGCATTTCATCCCGATACGTTTAGTATTTTTATCCAAAAAATTTACGCTACTTAATCCTCTTTGCCACCACCACGAACCTGCCGTTGGTTTCCTGATAATCGCAGGTGGAAAGGGTAAGCAGATGGTCTCCGTAGCTTGCAGTGACACCAGTGTCATATAGGGCAACCTTTGCCATTTCCGCCATATTCGAATCAAATTCCACATCGCTCAAAGCGTCGATAAACTGATAATATTTAAAACTGACATCCGCTTCATTCCTTATTGCGGAGCGGAATGCATACATTACCTGATAGGAGCCATGCTCATAAATTGTATCAAAATTTATGACAGGATGTGACTTGTAATACTCCTCGCTCTCATATTTGTCCAAGGTTCCGAACATAGCCCCGCTCTTCATATGATGCCCATATAATATGAAATTGGTGCTGGGCTTTAGTACGTCACAATCCTTATCCATAAATATGGAGCCGTTCCTATCCTCCTTCTGCTCCAGATTATGTGTCAGATAATATTGATTGTCCGTAGTCTGCATTACAGGAAAATCTATCTTCGTATCCGGGATGGACAGCCACCCTATAAGCCTGCTGTTTTTATTGAGCATGGCGCTGTATTCCTCAAGCACAGGCGGCGCAGTCCGCTCTGTCCCGTCCGTATAGTGTATTACCACAGGCGTTGCAGTCGGCAGGTTTGCCGGCGCATAATCCTTTAAATTGTTCCACTGCTCATATGTGGCGGTGGTGCGCTTCGTCTCATAAGCATACACGAACACATAGCCAAGGGAGCCTAGAGCAAACAGAGCGCAGGCAATGATTATTCCCTTTCTGATGCGCTCTCTCTTTTTAAGCTCTCTGCGCACGTATATTTCCATACTTTCGTCAGAAAGAACGGTCTTTTTGTCATTAGCATTGTCCTTTTCGCCTGCGCCGCCGGTATGTCTTTCGGATGCGCTTCTTGAAGCTGCTCCGCTCCTTACGTTTGCGCCGTTTCGTACATTACCCGCAGCTCTTGATGCGCTTCCTGCTCCTGCGGTGCGCTTTGCTTTATCATCCGTAATGACTTTTTTTCTTTTGGGAGCCATATTACTTTCCTACAATATTTACAATCTTTCCGGGCACGTATATCTCTTTTATGATATTTGCCGGAAGCTTGTCGCCAAGCGCTTCCTTTGCCCTTGCGATGACAGAAGCCTTGTCCTCATCCTTTGCGATATTTATCGTCGCTCGTACCTTTCCCGATACCTGCACTGCTATCTCCACCGTGCTCTCGACACATTTTGCCTCGTCAAATTCGGGCCACTTTGCCTGATAAACATAGCCCTCATACCCTGCGAGACTGTAGAGCTCCTCCGTGATGTGCGGGGCAACCGGATTTAGGAGGATAAGGAAGGTCTTAAATTCAGCCCTGTTTATCTCGCCCTTTTTGTAGAATTCGTTTAAAAGGGTCATGAGCGCCGCTATTGCGGTATTGTACTTTAAGCTTTCATAATCCGAATCAACCTTCTTGATTGTCTGATGAAGCTTAGTCTCCAGATCTTTGGAATACTCATCCCCGTCCTTAAGGATATCCTGTAGCTTCCATACTCTCTCAAGGAATCTGCGGCAGCCTCTCACTCCCTCATCGCTCCATGATGCGGAAAGGTCGAAGGCACCTATGAACATCTCGTATGTACGGAGAGTGTCTGCGCCGTAATCTCTCACGATATCGTCGGGATTTACGACATTACCCCTCGATTTACTCATCTTCTCGCCGTTTGAGCCAAGAATCATTCCATGGCTTGTGCGCTTCGCATAGGGCTCCGGACAGGGCACAACTCCCTCGTCATAGAGGAAACGGTGCCAAAATCTTGAATAGAGAAGGTGAAGCGTGGTATGCTCCATTCCTCCGTTGTACCAGTCTACCGGCATCCAGTATTTGAGCGCTTCCTTGCTTGCAAGCTCATTATTATTGTCGGGGTCAGTATAGCGCAGGAAATACCATGACGAGCCTGCCCACTGCGGCATTGTATCCGTCTCCCTCTTTGCGTCTCCTCCGCACTTCGGACACTTGACATTTACCCAGTCAGTCATTGCCGCAAGGGGGGATTCTCCCGTATCTGTAGGCATATAGCTTTCCACCTCGGGAAGCTCCAAGGGAAGCTCATCCTCTGAAAGCGGCACATACCCGCACTTGTCGCAATGTATGATGGGAATCGGCTCTCCCCAATATCTCTGGCGTGAAAAAACCCAGTCTCTTAATTTGAAGTTTGTCTTTGCGTGACCAATCCCCTTTTCAGTGAGGAATTCCGTTATCTTAGCCTTGGCATCCGCCACGGAAAGACCGTTCAAAAATTCTGAATTTACGAGCTTTCCCTCAGCCACATCGGTATATACCTTTTCAGTAACAGGCACATCGCTTCCTGCCACAACCTCTATTATGGGGAGGTTGAACTTCTTTGCAAAATCCCAGTCTCTCTCATCATGAGCAGGCACCGCCATAATTGCTCCGGTTCCGTAGCTCATAAGCACATAATCCGATATCCATACGGGGATTTCCTTGCCGTTTACTGGATTTGTGGCGGTAAGCCCCTTTATCTCAACACCTGTCTTGTCCTTTGCAAGCTCCGTCCTCTCAAAATCAGACTTCTTCGCAGCCTGCTCCCTGTAGGCAATAAGCTCGTCATAGTTTGAAATCTCATCCTTGTATTTGTCAATATAAGGATGCTCCGGGCTCATTACCATATATGTTGCGCCAAAGAGTGTATCGGGGCGTGTGGTATAGATGCGGAGCTTGTCCTCCTTTCCGGTAAGGGAGAAATCGACCTCCGCTCCGGTGCTCTTGCCTATCCAGTTCTTCTGCGAGACCTTTACCCTCTCTATATAATCCACGGTATCAAGCCCCTCGATGAGCTTGTCCGCATATTCCGTAATCTTAAGCATCCACTGGCTCTGCGCCTTTCTGATGACCTCGGAGCCGCAGCGTTCGCACTTTCCGTTTACTACCTCCTCGTTTGCAAGCCCCACCTTGCAGGAGGTACACCAGTTTATGGGCATCTCCGTCTTGTAGGCAAGCCCTGCATTGAAAAGCTTAAGGAATATCCACTGAGTCCAGTGATAATAGTTAGGGTCTGTGGTATTTACTTCCCTGTCCCAGTCAAAGGAATAGCCAAGGGATTTCAACTGTCCCTTGAAGCGCTCAACATTGTTCTTTGTGACAATCTTAGGATGAATATGGTTTGCAATGGCATAATTCTCCGTAGGCAGACCAAAGGCATCCCACCCCATGGGATAAAGCACATTATAGCCCTGCATGCGGCGCTTTCTGGCTACTATATCAAGTGCAGTATATGGACGGGGATGTCCCACATGAAGTCCCTGCCCCGAAGGATACGGGAACTCCACGAGCGCATAATATTTCGGCTTACTATAATCATTTGAGGTTTTGAAGGCTTTGTTGTCGTCCCAGACCTTCTGCCATTTATCCTCTACTTCATGATGATTGTACGGTACAGACATTTTCTCATTCTCCTCTTTTGCACAATTATTGATTCATTTTGCTGTTTTACATAGTTCCACTTAATACTACAGTTTAGTATTTTTTGCTTATGATGTCAAGAGTGCGGAAAATGTGGAAAATGCAGAAAAAAAGAAAAGCTGAAAAAGGGACTTGAACCCTCGACCCCTTCATTACGAGTGAAGTGCTCTACCAACTGAGCTATTTCAGCTTATGCATAGGACATTTGCCTTTGCAACAAAAGCTATTATATACGGAAAAGCTCTAAAATGCAACCGTTAATTTAATCCTTCTTCACATACACATCCAGCTTATTGTAAGGAATCTCTATACCCGCATTATCGAGGGTATTTTTGATATTCTCCCTTAATCTGGATATTCCGTCCCAATAGTCCTCATTTTTAAACCAGCATCTGACTATGAGATCGATACCGCTCTCCCCGAGGGAATCTACAAATATTGTCCTGTCCTTGTAATCGAGGGTCTTTTCATCCTCGCATATAAGCTTGTACAATACCTCTCTAGCGGCTTTGATATCGGCGGTGTATGCCACGGATACGCTGATATCCGCCCTTCTTATCCCCTCCGCCGTGACATTCACAATACTTGTATTTGCAAGGGAGCCGTTCGGAAGTATCACGGTTCTGCCGTCAAAGGTAAGGAGCTTTGTGTAGAAAATATTTATCCCCGTTACCGTACCCTCCTTGCCCGTTGCGCTCTCTGTGATATAATCCCCTATGACAAAGGGCTTTAATATGAGTATCATTACGCCGCCGGCAAGATTAGACAGACTTCCCTGCAATGCTAGACCGATTGTTACGCCTGCAGTTCCCAGCAATGCCGCAACGCTTGTCGCATCCACACCAAAGCCGATGCCGATAAAGAGTATCAGGAGCACATACAATGAAGCCCTCAAAAGGGAGTCAACGAACTGCACGACTCCTGTCTCCGCCTTCGCCTTATGCATGGACTTATCGACAAGCTTTATCACAAGCCGTATAAGTCTTGTTCCCACGAAGAATACTATGAGGGCAAAGAATACTCTTAAGCCCAGATTAAACGCCATATTGGGGAGTTTATTCAAAAACTCCTTTACCGGTCCTATAGCCTCCTTAACATCGGCATAATATATCGCTTCATTTCCTGTTTCCATGACCTTTTACTCCTCTGTGGGAACCTTGCGCTTTCTTGCCCTGTCCGCAACCTTCGTGGTGTTCTTTACCTTTCCTGACGATCTGCCGCCTGATTTGGTCTTACTCTTTCCGGCATTCTTCTCTATCTTCCCCTCGGAGAGCTTCTCCTTTTTCTCGGCGGTCTTTCTGGAAACCTTCTCCACCACCAGCTCGCCCTTCAGCGCAGACGCCTTCTGTCTGGTCTTTGCCTTCATAATAGGTGTGTTTCTCTTTATTCTCTCAACGATTACCTTTTCGAGCTCCTCCTCGGTATAAGGTGTGAATTTAAGTATCGAGAGGGACAATGCTGCAAGCTTTACGCTTATGGACTGTGTCCTGTCATCCCACTTTACGTCATCCGCCTTTTTGACCCTCGTGTTTATCACATTGCTTCCGCCGTACTGCTCAGCATCGGAATTAAATATCTCCTTGTACTTTCCCTCAAAAGGAACTCCCGTTGTGATAGTCTGTGGTATACCGGAGAAATTAGCCACTACCACCAGCATATCTTCGGGATTCCAGGTCTTTCTCACAAAGCTAATATAGTTCTCGTTTGCAGAGAAATTATTAATCCACTCAAATCCGTCGGGAGAATCGTCATAGAGATACAGCGCCCTCTCCGACTTATAGAGCCCGTTTAAATCAGCCGTAAGACGGCGAAGCTTCTCATCCTCCTTAAGCTCCTCCCCCGCATAGATAAGCTTCTTTCCGGGATGGGTAAAAAGATATGACAGAGTCAGCCGCAGATTCGAAAGCTTCTCCTCCTCCGTGCCGGGCATCCTGTGGAGCAGGGTCTTTTCCTCATCCGAAAGTACCTTATGTGAGAACGGAATCACAAAATGCTCCGCATAATTGTATACCATACTGAGCACCAGCTCCCCGTGGTGTCCGCTTCTGAATATGGGGTCAAAGCCTATGTAATTCATATAGTCATCGATAAAGCCGTTGTTCAGCTTGTAATTAAAGCCAAGCCCGTCCTCGTCCAGGGGTGCCGTCACTCTGGGATATGCAGCCTCCTCCTCGGCAATGGTCATCACTCCGGGGAAGCGCTTTTTGAGCACGGAATTAAAATGCTTTATATATTCGATAGCCTCAAGATTTTCCACTCCGCCGTACATATTCGGGAGCCAGTCTCCGTCGTTCTTTCTATAATTGTTATAGAGCATTGCGGATACATTGCTGAATTTAAGCCCGTCTATATGGTACTTGTCAATCCAGAAAAATCCTGCGGAAATAAGGAAATCCGAAACCTCCGGACGCCCGTAATTGTACAGGTGCATATTGAGATAACCACTCCACCCTCTTCTGTAATCCTCATGCTCAAAGAGTGCAGTCCCGTCAAAGCTTCTTAAGCCCTCCGGAGAGTCCTCAAAGCCAGAAGGATTAAAGTCTAATATTACGCCTATTCCCGCTTTGTGAAGCTCGTTTACAAAGCCTGCAAATTCAGCAGGCGCACCATACCTTTTTGTGGGAGCAAAAAAGCTCAAGGTATCGTATCCATCGCCGTTATCATCCTTATACTCCGCAATCGGCATAAGCTCTATGTGGGTGCAGTTAAGCTCCTTTACATATTTTGCCACCTCTGTGGCGAGGCTCTTGTAATCGGAGTTTTTCTGGCTCCCTTTTGAAGCCTTGAATCTTGATAGATTTATCTCGCATATGGACACAGGTGCCTCGGTGTAATCAAGCTTTCTTCTGCCGGCAATATAGGTCTGGTCAGTCCATTTGAAATTCTCCGTATCGGTAACTATCGATACGGCCTCTCCCTCGGAAATCTCAGTAGAAAATGCAAAGGGATCAGCCTTTTTATAGCTTGCACCGCTCTTAAGCTTTATATCAAAGCTGTATTTTGCCCCGGCCTCAACATCAGGAATAAAGAGCTCAAAGATTCCTGAGGCGGGAAGTCTTCTCATCTGGTGCGCCGAGTTGTTCCAAGCATTGAAATCTCCCACGACAGACACTCTCAGTGCAGCAGGCGCCCAGACAGCAAAATATGTTCCCCTATCTCCGTCAAGGGTCATGGGATGTGCACCTAGCTTATCATAGATACTGTAGGCAATACCGTTTGTGAATTTCTCTATATCCTTTGCCGTGATCACAGGCTTATGCCTGTAGGGGTCGCCACAGACTATTACCCTCTTGTCGGGATATTTTACCTCGAAGCGGTATGGCGGCATCTCCCTTAAGGATATGAGCACCGCAAAAAAACCGTCCTCATCCGCAAGCTCCATTGGCTTTTCCTTGAAATCCTTTTTTGCCGCATCAAAATCCCACTGTACCGTAACCTCCTCCGCTCCGGGGAAGAACGCCTGCAAAAGGGTCTTGGAGCCCTCCTTGTGGGGACCTAATATTAAATGCGGGTCTGATGATTCCGAATACGTAATCTCCTCTATCTCCGCCCAATTCATAAGCTTGTATAATCTGTTATTCATACTACATTACCTCCAATTCTGTGCAAAAACAATCCGCTTCTAAGCTTCGGTTCAAACCATGTGGACTTGGGCGGCATAAGCCTCCCTGCATCCGCCACGTTAAAAAGCTCCTCTATGGAAGTGGGATACATCGAAAAAGCGAGCTTCATATCGGTGTGACACCTTCCCTCAAGCTCCTTCAAGCCCCTTATTCCTCCCACAAAATCAATGCGCTTGTCCGTCTTTGGGTCAGTTATTCCCAGTATGTCCGAGAGAATATATTTCTGCATTATCGACACATCCAGTCCTTCCACGGCATCGTCGGATATTATGTCATTATGCGCCGAAAGCTCATACCATTCATTTTCAAGATACATTCCGAAGGTTGACTTCCTTGCGGGTTTTACGGCATCACTCCCGACCCTTGCAACATCAAAATTCTCTGAAAGCGCTTTTAAAAAGCCCTCCTTATCCATACCGTTCAAATCCTTAACTACTCTGTTGTAATCAAGGATTTTCAGCTCATCATCCGAAAACAGCACAGAGAGGAAATAATTAAACTCCTCCTCCCCGGTGTATCCCGGATTCTCCTCCCTTCTCTTAAGCCCCACCTTTACCGCAGAGGCACAGCGGTGATGTCCGTCCGCAATGTATATTGCGTCAAGCTTATCAAAGGCTTCCGATATTTTTAAGATATCGGCATCATCAGAGATTACCCAGACCCTGTGGGTAACATTATCATCGCAGGTAAAATCGTATACAGGAGAAAGGGCCTTTACCCTGTCTATCACGGCACGCAATGCGGCATTCCTTCTGTATGCAAGGAATATGGGACCCGTCTGGAAGCCTGTGATATCCACATGGTTTATTCGGTCCTTTTCCTTGTCCGCACGGGTATTTTCATGCTTTTTGATAATATTGCTCTGATAGTCATCTATGGATGCGCACCCGACAATTCCCGTCTGGCTTCTGCCCTCGAAAATCAGCTCATAGAGATAATATACCGGTTTTTCTTCATGGATAAACCAGCCCTTTTCTATCTCATCCATTATCATGCTTTTTGCTCTGTCGTATACCTCCGGAGCATAGTTATCCACAGAATCCGGAAACTGCGTCTCCGCCCTGTCAATATTTAAAAATGAATATTTGTTTTGGGAAACAACCTCCTTGGCTTCGCTGCGGTTGTAGACATCATAGGGAAGTGCGGCTATTTTGTCCGAAAGCTCAGCCTTTGGTCTGTACGCCGCAAAGGGTCTGATATTTGCCATAATTTTGCTCCTATGCTATAATATTTTCTAATATAATACCAAATTTTGCGGTATATATCAAGAATTGACGCTTTAAAGATTGCACAAATGCAAAACGGAAAGGAAAAGAAATGACCGAAGAAAACAGAATTTTGTTAAACCGAATAAATAAATTCGCAGAGGAGGAAATGTCCGATATTGATGACCCCCAGAAGGTCCCCGTCTCGGTGCAGTTAGACCGTCTGCGCCCGATTTTTGAGGAAATTGCAAAAGAAAAGAACATATCCCTTGAAGATATGTTCATTCTCTACATGGATTTGCAATCCGAAGCCACCGCCAAGTCCGACAAAAAGCTGAGGGACGAGCTCAAAAACATCAATGACGGCGAAGGCGAGGATATGCCGCTTTTGTATAATTAGATTATTTTACAACTCTTACCCTGAATACACCGTCGATTTTTGCAAGAGCTTCCACAATCTCCTTTGTGGGAGCTTTTTCGACATCGAGCATGGTATATGCCACATCCCCTCTGGACTTATTGGTCATATCGGAGATATTTATGCCTGCATTGCCGAATTCTGCGGTAAACTGGGTTATCATATTGGCGATATTCTTGTGGAATATTGCGATTCTTCCTGCCTTCTGGCATACGCCCATGTCGCAGGCGGGATAATTTACGGAGTTTCTGATATTTCCGTTCTCCAAATACTCCATCAGCTCTTCCACCGCCATGACCGCACAGTTGTCCTCACTCTCCTCGGTGCTGGCGCCAAGATGAGGTATAACTATGCAATTTTTCTGTCCTGCCGTGGTGGGATTGGGGAAATCAGAAACGTATTTTGCAACTTTTCCTGCATTTATTCCCTCAAGCACTGCCTTTTCATCAGCAAGCAAATCCCTTGCAAAGTTGAGTATTATAACCCCATCCTTCATTTTGGAGATAGCGTCCTTACTTATCATACCCTTTGTGGAATCAAGAAGGGGCACGTGAATCGTGATATAGTCGCATACTGCATATATATCATCTACGTTTTCAACATGCTTAACCTCTTTATTTAAGTTCCATGCAGCAGTTACGGAAAGATAGGGGTCGTATCCGTATACCTCCATGCCGAAATGCCTTGCAAGGTTTGCCACCTTTACGCCTATTGCGCCAAGACCAATAACACCTAACTTCTTTCCGTTAAGCTCCGTTCCGGCATAGGCTTTCTTCTGCTTTTCTGCGGTCTTTGCAATATTTTCGTCGGAGGCGTTTTCCTTGACCCACTCTATTCCGCCGTTTATATCCCTTGCCGCAAGCAGCATGCCGGCGATTACGATCTCCTTTACGCCGTTTGCGTTGGCGCCGGGGGTGTTGAATACCACGATACCCTTCTCTGCGCATTTATCGAGAGGAATATTGTTGGTGCCGGCTCCGGCTCTTGCAACGCAGAGCAGGCTCTCGGGAAGCTCCATATCGTGCATAACTGCGCTTCTTACAAGTATTCCCTCCGCCTCGTTTACATTCTCTGTAATCTCATATTTGTCCGTAAGGTTATCAAGCCCAAGCTTTGATATCGGGTTTAAGCAATGAATCTTTGTAGCCATCTTATGAATTCTCCTTTTCAAACTTCTTCATAAACTCAACGAGCTTTTCTACGCCCTCGATAGGCATTGCATTGTATATGGAGGCTCTCATTCCGCCTACGCTTCTGTGACCCTTAAGGTTCTCAAAGCCTGCTTCCTTTGCTTCCTTTACAAACTTTGCATCAAGCTCCTCGTTCCCTGTCACAAAAGGAACATTCATAAGCGAACGGTCTTCCTTTCTTACGGTTCCCTTGAAAAGCTTGCTCTCATCAAGGAAATCATAGAGAATCTTAGCCTTCTTCTCGTTGTGCTCCTTGATTGCTGAAAGTCCGCCCTGCTTCTTTAACCACTTGAACACCTTTCCGCAGATATAGATTCCGTATGCGGGAGGAGTATTGTAAAGGGACTCAGCATCCGCATGAATCTTGTACTTCATCATGGTAGGAGTTCCGGGAAGGGTATCCTCCGTTATCAAATCCTCCCTGATTATAACGATTACAACGCCTGCAGGCCCTACATTCTTCTGCACTCCGCCGTAAATCACGCCATATTTTGTAACATCAACCGGCTCTGAGAGAAAGCAGGATGAAACATCCGCAACCAGAGTATGTCCCTTGGTGTTGGGAAGCTCCCAGAATTTGGTCCCGTAGATTGTATTATTCTCACAGATATATACATAGTCCGCATCCTCAGGAATCGGAAGGTCTGAACAATCGGGTATATATGAGAAGGTCTTGTCTGCGCTGCTGGCAACCTCTATGGCTTCGCCGTAGATTTTCGCCTCCTGATATGCCTTCTTTGCCCACTGACCGGTCACGATGTACGCAGCCTTCTTGTTCTTCATAAGGTTCATCGGAATCATCGCAAACTGTAACGAAGCGCCGCCCTGCAAAAAGAGCACCTTGTAATTGTCAGGGATATTCATAAGCTCCCTCAAATCCTTTTCCGCTTCCTTAATGATATTGTCATAGACCTTTGAGCGGTGGCTCATCTCCATAACGGACATACCGCTTCCCTTGTAATCAAGCATCTCCTCCGCCGCTTCCTTTAATACCTCCTCGGGAAGCACTGCGGGACCCGCCGAAAAGTTATAAACTCTGGACATTTTTCCATCCTCCTCTACTATCTTTGCTTTCTCATTCAAATAAAAAAGCCCTTTGCATTCACTTATATATAATAAGTTTTCAAAGGGCTTTAGTCAATATTAAATTATTTTACCTGCTTATTTATTCTTGGAGAAGGTTCCCTTGGGTGCGGCTATTACACCGTATGCACTGGAAAGCTCTCCGGCAGAAACAGTAACGGAATATGCGCTGCTATCCTTGTCATAGAGCACCTCACAGCTGTTCTTGTTTACCCTGATAAGAGCAACGTCGCTGTTTCTTCTGTCTATCCCGATATCCGTGGGAATCTCATACACAAAGGATACAGGAGCGCTCAGCGTGTATATATACTCGCCGATGGGTGCGCCATTTCCCTCATATATTTCACCTGTAACGGAAAAATAAGATTTAACCTCACAGCCCATGGAAGCAGCGATGGCGTCGATGGATGCCTTTGCGGCTTCGCCTGTTCCAATATCCACCTTAGGTAACACATACCTGCTCTCCGGAAGTCCCGAAGCCCTGCGGAGCGCTGCTGTAGTTGTAATATATGCGATGGGAGCATAAACACAGCCTGCAAGATCCGCATTGGAAGAAATTCTGAACTCATCATCAACCCTTGCGGATG
The DNA here is from genome assembly GCA_017483735.1 of Lachnospiraceae bacterium. Taxonomy (GTDB): domain Bacteria; phylum Bacillota; class Clostridia; order Lachnospirales; family Lachnospiraceae; genus RGIG4856. The sequence continues at coordinate 48,131 of JAFUVF010000056.1, forward strand.
TTCCCTGTCCGTCATAATAGATGTTGTTGACAAAATCAACATTGCCGAGTCCGCACCAGTCACCATACTTTCCGGGATATGCTGCAAATGCCGTTACAGACATTGCGAAAACCATTATTCCCGCAGCCAGAACAGTTGCGATTCCCTTTTTAAATAATCTTGATGCCTTCATAGATTTAGTCTCCTTTCGTAGAAAATCATCTGTAATACATTATTATCGGAGTTCCCTCTTTTGTCAAGTCATATAATTTGCTCATAATGTCCACAGGCACGTTTACACAGCCATGGGAACCGTCCGTTTTATAGATTTCTCCTCCAAATTCCTCTCTCCAGTCTGCATCATGTATCCCTATGGAATCCTTTACTCTTATCCAGAATTTAACGGGAGTTCTGTAGCCCGGTCCCACCAACACCCTGTCCGTCTGCTTGTCATATGCATAAAAGCAGCCCGCCGGAGTATCGCTTCCGTTGGGATATCCCCCCGTCACAATGTCGGTATCAAGGATGAGCCTGCCCTCTTCATAATAGTATAAATGCTGATTGGACATATCAACCTCAATATAGGTTCCTCCTGTGTCATCAATCCCCCTGACATAGCCTTCATGCTTATATATGGGTGTATAGCTTATCCCCAAGGTCCTTCCCTTCTCGTCCAGAAGATTATCAAAAAGCCATGCAAAGAGCTCGTCCCCGTCTATCTCGGTTCCGTAGGTTCCCGCAGGCACAGTGACATAATCTCCCTTTGAAGACAAAAATTTTCTATCTATTCCGTAGGTATTGTAAAGCTCACATATATGATCCGTATATTTCCTCACAGCATCAGCATCCGCCTCAAAATTCCCGTCTGCATTTATAAAGGGCATATCCCCTGCATGTCGGAGCATTTCTGCGATTTCCCCCTTTGAGAGTGAAAACTTTTCCACACCCATATCTATCCTGATATCCGATGACTGAACTGCATCCACCTTTTTGAAAAGCTCCTTTATTCCTGCCGCCTCAGAGCCCTCCGGAAGGCTGTAATAGCAATCCTTTTGGGAGAGATCAATCTCGGTTTCCCCCGCAAATACAGCATCCGCTATAATCTGCTTTGCCTTGTCCACATCCAGAATATTTGAATAACCGTCTATTATGTAATAGCCCTCATTTTCATCCCGCTCCAATATGCATTTGCCCTTGTATTCAAGTGCATTTTTTACAATATCACTATTCTCAAAGTCGGATAAAAGCTTATCTCTGTCATATTCCGAAAGCGGAGTAAGCTTGTGCTCCGTTTTTGAAGAAACGCTTAACAGCCACAAAAAAGGCTTCTGCCCTGTGATATACCGCTTTACCGCAGTAAGATAATCCGCCGAATAATCATAATCTGAAAGATTGAAGGATATGCTTTCTCCCTTTATATCAACAATATTTATGACAGGGGCGTCGGCATTCCTTGAAAGCTCTTCACTAACATCCTCCGGAGTCCTCCCCGTGCAGTACACTCCGTTAATCCAGGTATTAAGAAGAAAGCTCTGCTTATAATATATGCCTAAAGCAAAATAGGCGGCGATGCAAAAAAGCACCGCTGCCCCTAGTATTGCATAAATATTTATTTTACCCTTAGAGTCCGCTTCGTTCATAAAAGCCTTTAGTCTATTCCTTCATGTCAGTTGCGTCGAAGGCCTCGCTGATGGGCGCTCCTGCGGGAACCATGGGGAATACCTTGTCATCCTCGGGGATGATGCACTCTATTAAAACAGGACGCTTTAAGGATATTGCCTTCTTAAGTGCAGGCACTACCTCCTCCTTTTTGCTTACCCTTATGGCAGCGCAGCCCAAGCCCTCCGCCACCTTGCAAAAGTCCACGGAATCATTTAATACAGTCTGCGAATAGCGCTTTCCGTAGAACAGGGTCTGCCACTGGCGCACCATTCCCAGCACATGATTGTTTATAACAACCTGAATTATTGGTATATTGTAGCGGCTTGCGGTGGCAAGCTCGTTCATATTCATCCTAAAGCACCCATCGCCTGCGATATTTACACAAATATCATCCGGATTGCCGACCTGCGCTCCGATACAGGCTCCGAGCCCGTATCCCATGGTGCCCAAGCCTCCTGATGAGAGGAAGGTTCTTGGCTTGGTATATCTGTAATACTGCGCCGCCCACATCTGGTGCTGTCCCACATCCGTGGTAATTATCGCCTTTCCCTTTGTGACCTCATCTAACTTCTCTATGACATAGGGACAGGAAAGCTTGGAATCATCATAGTTCATAGGATATTTAGCCTTCATATCCACAATCTTACTCATCCAGTCCTTATGTGAGGTCTTTTTAAGAAGGGGCAGAAGCTCATTTAAGGTAGCCTTCAAATCTCCCACAAGCGCCGCATCCACTCTGATGTTTTTGTTTATCTCCGCAGCATCTATGTCGAGATGAACTATCCTTGCATTGGTCGCAAATTTCTTTGCGTTTCCAATTACTCTGTCGGAAAATCTTGCTCCGAGCGCAATTAAGCAGTCACACTCCGACACTCCGAAATTGGAGGTCTTTGTGCCGTGCATTCCTATCATTCCTGTATAGCGCTTTGCTTTTCCGTCAAAGCCTCCCTTTCCCATAAGGGTATCACACACGGGGGAATCTATCTTTTCAGCTAACTCCTTAACCTCGTCGTATGCCCCCGATATGATTGCGCCGCCTCCGAGATATATAAAGGGCTTCTTTGAGGAATTTATAATATCCGCAACCGTTTTAAGCGCTTCATCCGTATAGTTTCTTGGATATTTATCCTCGGACTGCGTCTTTGTCTTTTTGGAGTTCTTTGCCTCCTTTTTGAGAGGTGTAAACTCACACTCCGCTGCGGTCACATCCTTTGTGATGTCCACAAGCACGGGACCCGGGCGTCCCGAAACCGCAATCTCAAAAGCACGTCTCAATGTGGGCGCAAGCTCCTCCACATTTTTAACGATATATCCGTGCTTTGTAATTGGCATGGTAATTCCTGCGATATCCACCTCCTGGAAGGAGTCCTTGCCAAGAAGCGGAAGCGTTACATTTGCCGTTATTGCAACCATTGGCACGGAGTCCATATATGCCGTCGCAATGCCCGTCACAAGATTTGTAGCGCCGGGGCCGGAGGTTGCCATGCAAACTCCCACCTTCCCCGTTGAGCGTGCATATCCGTCAGCCGCATGCGCTGCGCCCTGCTCATGGCTTGTGAGAATGTGTCTGATTTCCTTTTCATGCTTATAGAGCGCATCATATATATTCAATATTGCGCCGCCGGGATAGCCGAATACGGTATCTACTCCCTGCTCCTTAAGACATTCTATTACTATTTCAGAACCGTTTAATTTCATTGTCTGTTCTCCCTTTTAGTTCTTCGGAACCTCCAAAACAGCGCCCCTGTTTCCGCTGGTAACAAGCTCCCTGTAGCGGGCAAGATACCCTGTAAGCGGCTCCTTATCCTTCAATACGAGATGCTTTCTTCTCTCCTGAAGCTCCTCCTCCGATACAAGCATATCAAGCTTGTTCTCAGGAATATTTATACGGATTATATCGCCCTCTCTGACTAATGCGATGGGACCTCCCACAGCAGCCTCCGGGGACACATGACCTATGGATGCGCCTCTTGATGCTCCGGAAAATCTTCCGTCAGTAATGAGCGCAACAGAGCTTCCAAGCCCCATTCCTGCAATGGCGGATGTGGGATTTAACATCTCTCTCATTCCGGGGCCTCCCTTAGGTCCCTCATAGCGTATTACAACCACATCCCCTGCGACAATCTGTCCGCCCTTTATTGCATTTATCGCATCCTCCTCGCAGTCAAACACCCTTGCAGGCCCCTCGTGCACCAGCATCTCGGGCGCAACGGCGCTTCTCTTTACAACGCCGGAATCCGGTGCAAGATTTCCTCTGAGTATTGCGATACCGCCTGTCTCCGAATAGGGATTCTCCACGGGGCGGATTACCTCCGGATTCTTATTTACACAATTCTTTATATTTTCGCCTATGGTCGTTCCGTTTACCGTCATACAGTCAAGCTCGAGAAGATTCTTCTTCGTAAGCTCATTCATCACGGCATATACACCGCCCGCCTCATTCAAGTCCTCCATATATGTGGGACCTGCCGGCGCAAGATGGCAAAGATTCGGGGTTATGGCTGATAAGTCGTTTGCCATATCGAGATTAAGCTCCACTCCCGCTTCCTTTGCGATAGCCGGAAGATGAAGCATGGAATTTGTGGAGCACCCAAGCGCCATATCCACGATAAGAGCGTTTTTGAAGGATTTTTCCGTCATTATGTCCCTGGGACGGATATTCTTCTCTACAAGCTCCATTATCTTCATGCCTGCATGCTTTGCAAGGCGTATCCTCTCAGAATATACCGCAGGGATTGTTCCGTTGCCCTTTAAGCCCATTCCTATGGCTTCCGTAAGGCAGTTCATTGAGTTGGCGGTATACATTCCCGAGCACGAGCCGCAGGTAGGGCATACATGCTCCTCAAAATCGCAAAGCTCATCCATATCCATAGTGCCGGCAGCAACAGACCCCACCGCCTCAAACATGGACGAAAGGCTTCTCTTCTTCCCCTTTACATGCCCTGCAAGCATAGGGCCTCCGGATACAAATATGGTTGGGATATTCACTCTCGCCGCAGCCATTAAAAGTCCCGGCACGTTCTTGTCACAGTTGGGTATGCACACAAGTCCGTCGAAGCCGTGCGCCATTGCCATACATTCCGTGGAATCCGCAATCAAATCCCGCGTCACAAGAGAGTATTTCATTCCAATATGTCCCATGGCAATGCCGTCGCATACCGCAATCGCAGGGAATACCACGGGGGTTCCGCCCGCCATTGCAACTCCTAATTTTACCGCCTCGGTAATCTTGTCAAGATTCATATGTCCGGGCACTATCTCATTATATGAATTTACTATACCTATGAGAGGACGCTTCCTCTCCTCCTCGGTCATGCCGAGAGCGTTAAAGAGGCTCCTGTGCGGTGCCTGCTGTGTACCTGTTTTTACGCTGTCACTTCTCATAATCCTTCTCCTTTATCAAATCCTCTCGCAGATTAAATCTCCCATCCTGCTGCATCCGACATTCTCACATCCCTCGGAGCAGATATCTCCTGTGCGATAGCCGTCCTTTAATACCTGCTTTACGGCTTTTTCTATTGTCTCCGCCTCCTTATCGAGATCAAAAGTGTAGCGGAGCATCATTGCCGCAGAAAGAATTGTCGCTATAGGGTTTGCAATATCCTTTCCCGCAATATCCGGCGCCGAGCCGTGACTTGGCTCATAGAGACCGAACTTAGTATCGTTTAAGCTTGCAGAGGACAGCATTCCTATGGAGCCAGTTACCATGCTTGCCTCGTCGGAAAGTATATCTCCGAACATATTCTCCGTGAGAATTACATCGAACTGCCCCGGATTCTTTACAAGCTGCATTGCGCAGTTGTCCACTAGCATATGCTCCAAAGTAACATCGGGATAATCCTCTGCGACCTCACAGACCACCTTTCTCCAAAGTCTGGAAGAATCAAGCACGTTTGCCTTGTCAACGCTTGTGACCTTGTTTCTTCTCTTTCTGGCGATATCGAAGGCCTTGACTGCAATACGCCTAATCTCATTCTCGTTGTATATGAGGGTATCCACAGCGGTTCTTAAGCCATTCTCCTCATAGGTCTTTCTCTCTCCGAAATACAGACCTCCTGTAAGCTCACGCATTATGAGCATATCAAAGCCCTTGCCGCAGATTTCCTCCTTTAGGGGGCACGCCGCAGAAAGCTCGTCATAAAGATATGCGGGGCGTAAATTTGCAAAAAGATTAAGAGCCTTTCTTATGCCGAGAAGTCCTGCCTCCGGACGCTTCTCGGGAGGAAGCTTATACCAGGGGGATGTGGTGGTATCTCCTCCTATGGAACCCATAAGCACTGCGTCGGCTGATTTTGCCACAGCAATCGCCTCATCCGTAAGGGGTACACCATGCACATCAATGGATGCGCCGCCCATAAGGATATCCGTATATTTAACTGTATGCCCGTTCTTTTCACATACCCTTGAAAGCACCTTCTTTGCCTGAGCCACAATCTCAGGACCTATGCCGTCCCCGGGTATGCAGGTAATATTTAACTCCATAGCTTTTACCTCTTCTGCAAATTTTGATCAGCTCTCTGTTGCGCTCTCCACCCTGCTTATTGCGGACTTATCCATGGGAATACGGCAGTTTTTGTTGTTTCCGAACTCAACGATTACCATATCCTCCTGAATATCAATCACAGAGCCATAGAAGCCGGATGTGGTAAGCACATAATCCCCTGCCTTAAGGTCGGCAAGCATTGAAGCCATGCGCTTCTTCTCCTTCTGCTGTGGTCTGAACATAAACATATACAGAGCCAGAATAAGCACCGCATATATGACAATGATCATGATATTTCCGAATGAATTTCCTGCTGCAGCCGCATCCGAAGCGGTTGTAAGTAATATTGACATTTTTATCCTCCTTCTTGAAGCAAAAGCATTTTTAGCTTTTATTTCAACAAAAAACTTTCTTTATCATACACAAAAAATCATACAACTTCAAGCACTTTACAAAAAATTATGAATTACGGAATATCCGCCCCCATATCCTCAAGCTTATGTTTCTTATACTCCGCAAAACGCCCTTCATCAAGCGCCATTCGTATCTCTGTCATAAGGTTATTGTAGAAATACAGATTGTGGGTCACGCACAGACGCATCCCCAGCATTTCCTTAGCTTTCAAAAGATGCCTTATATAAGCTCTTGAATATCTTCTGCAGGCCGGACAGCCGCAGGCTTCATCTATGGGCTTATCGTCCAGCTCGTATTTTGCGTTGAACAGATTGAGCTTCCCGTGATTGGTATACACATGCCCATGTCTTCCGTTTCTGGAAGGATACACACAGTCAAAGAAATCTATTCCTCTATCCACGCTCTCCAGAATATTTGCCGGGGTTCCGACTCCCATAAGATATGTGGGTTTGTCCTTTGGAAGATATGGCACTGTCTCCTCCAAAATATGATACATCTCCTCATGGGTCTCTCCCACAGCAAGCCCTCCCAAGGCGTATCCCGGAAGGTCAAGCTCGGAAATCCTCTTCGCATGTTCTATACGGATATCCTCGTACACAGCTCCCTGATTTATTCCGAAAAGAAGCTGCTCCTTATTTATTGTATCCTCCAATGAATTTAATCTTTTGAGCTCTGCATTGCAGCGTTCAAGCCATCTTGTGGTGCGTGCCACGGAATTTTCGACGTATTTTCTGTCCGCCTTTGAGGGAGCGCACTCATCAAATGCCATTGCTATGGTGGAGGCAAGATTGGACTGGATTTGCATGCTCTCCTCCGGACCCATAAATATCCTTCTCCCGTCTATATGGGAATTAAAGAAAACTCCCTCCTCCTTTATGGAGCGGAGCTTTGCCAGAGAGAAAACCTGAAAGCCTCCGGAATCCGTGAGTATGGGCTTGTTCCAGCTCATAAATTTATGGAGTCCTCCAAGCTTTTTGATTACCTCATCCCCGGGGCGCACATGGAGATGGTATGTGTTTGACAGCTCTATCTGAGTTCCGATATTCTCCAGATCCTCAGTGGATACTGCTCCCTTTATCGCCCCTACGGTTCCAACATTCATAAAAACAGGCGTCTGTACGACGCCGTGTACTGTTGTAAATTCCGCCCTCTTTGCTCTTCCCTCTGTCTTTAAAAGCTTATACATATTTAAAACCTTTCACCCCAGAATTCTTCCATACACATATCGTTAAGCGTCATATATGTAGCCGCCTCGACTCCCACATATCTGTAGTGCCACGGCTCGAATTCGATTCCCGTTATATATTCCTTATCCTTCGGATATCTCAAAATAAAACCGTATTTGTAGGAATTTTCATAAAGCCATGTTCCGGCTGCGGTTTTGAAAAACGCCTCGTCCAGATTGTAATATCCCGTGCAGGTAATATCAAAAGCAAGCCCCACCTCATGCTCCGAATGTCCGGGAACGGTTATTGCACGGCTTGTACGCTGGAAAGCCTCCACATAGGAATAGCCCTTTCTAATATAAGTCTCCATTCTCTTGTCAAAGTTTTCCTGCTGATGCATATGAGTTCTGTAGGGAGAGCGGATTTCAAGGCTTACGCCCTCTGCGTTTGCCGCCTTGAACATATCGAGAAGATCATCCTTAAGCCTTGCATCACACTGCATATCATTAGTGATATTGTCAATGGGAAACTCATAGTTCTCCGGGATTGAATGCTGCTTGTTTATGAGGATAAGCCTCCAGTCATCCCTTGAAAAATCATAATCGGAATAATCATATAGCTCCTCTTTGTCAGTTGTATTCTCACTTATCCCTGCATCCGGTTCATCCGTCGCATTGCCTTCCGTATTTTCAACGTCCGCAAGCAGCGCATCTATATCGGCGGTATTATCATCCTCCACCACATCATGTCCGAATTTGGACAGTTCATCAGCCTCCTCACTCTCCCCATCCTCCACAAGATTCTCTGAAAGCTCCAGCTCCCCGGAATCTGCATCAATGCTTATATCCCCTGCATTAAAGCCTGCATTGGATATGAACATAGGGAAGGAAAAGCTTGAATATACCGCAAAAAAGACGAGGGATATCGCCGTCATGGAAAGCCGCTTTACATTCCTCGCCATATAATCCGCAAGATGAAAGAAAAACATGCACACAAAAAGCACAGGCATCACTATAATCCTGCAAAAAACGTTCTTTTTTCCGAAACGCAGGAGAGCGAATCGTACCCTTTCCTCTGCCGTCCTTTTCATAGTAATGAAATCATAACACAGTTGATTTCTTTTATCAATCCCACGTTTTCCACAATTTTTCTTGCAAGAAGAAGAAGGATTATATATAATTTTCTAAAACAATCAGGAGGTTTTTTTTATGGCTGGCTCATCATTTGGAAATATATACAGAATTACCACCTTCGGTGAATCCCACGGAAAGGCTTTAGGCTGCATTATAGACGGCTGTCCCGCAGGTCTTAGTCTTGACGAAGCTGATATTCAAAAATTCCTGGACAGAAGAAAGCCCGGAACAAGCGAGATTACAACACAACGTAAGGAATCCGACACCTGCAAAATTTATTCCGGTGTATTTGAAGGAAAAACCACAGGCGCTCCCATAATGGTAATGGTTGAAAACACCGACCAAAGATCCCATGATTACTTGGAGATTGCCTCATACTACCGCCCCGGTCACGCCGATTTTACCTTTGACGAAAAGTATGGCTTCAGGGATTACAGAGGGGGCGGACGCTCTTCCGGAAGGGAGACCATAGGCAGAGTCATAGGCGGCGCTGTGGCTATGAAGCTCCTTGATAATATGGGGATAAGGGTCTATGCATACACAAAAAGCATCGGGGATGTCTTTGCTGACTGCGCCACCTCCGATATTGATTTGAGACTTCAAACAAAGACAGCAATGCCTGATATCTCCTCCGACGAAAAAGCTCTTAGGCTCATAGAAAAAGCCAGAAAAAGCGAGGATTCCCTTGGCGGTATAATAGAATGTGTTGCGGAGAATGTACCTGCCGGGCTTGGCGACCCGGTGTTTGAAAAGCTTGACGGAAATCTTTCAAAGGCTGTTATGTCCATAGGCGCAGTAAAGGCTGTGGAAATAGGCGACGGGATAATGGTCTCCTCCTGTAAGGGAAGCGAAAACAATGATGAATTTGTTGCAGAAAACGGTGTAAAAACAAAGGCAACCAATCATTCCGGAGGAATACTCGGAGGGATAAGCGACGGCTCAAAAATCATACTGCGTGCACACATAAAGCCCACACCCTCCGTCTCCAAAACTCAGCATACGGTAAATAAGGATAATGAGAATATCGAAATAAGCATAAAAGGAAGGCACGACCCTGTGATCGTGCCCCGTGCTGTAGTGGTTGTGGAATGTATGACCGCCATGACCCTTTTGGATGCCCTGCTTCTCAATATGTCCGCAAGAGCCGACAGGGTTATGGACTTTTATAGAAAAATATAATTACCTTGCAGACCCGAGTCTGTGAAATTTGATGCAGTTTGGCTGGTCAACCCTTATTTCCGGACCGTTCATTATCATTGTCCCGGCCTCCAAGTCCAGTTTAAAGAAGGTCATTGTGTTGGACTCATGGTTCAATGATACCGCAAATTCGTTCCCCGGGAAAATGTCCGCATCCTTGGGATAATCTCCCGATACCGGAAGCTCAAGCTTCTTTTCCAGAGTTCCGTCAGCCTTATTGACCTTGTAGATTACAATACAGTTATCCCCTGCCACAGTGCTCAAAAGATAATTGTAATCCGAAGAAAAAGAGAGGGCACTTGCGGTATTGTTGCTTCCCTTTTCCATCTTGACCTCGGTATAGGTTTCTATCTTGTCAAAATACGGCACATTATCCTTTATGGAATACTCGTACTGATCTATGGTGCATTTATTCTCATGTACGATATAGATGTATCTTCCGTCCCCCGATACCTTGATATGTCTCGGTGCGGAATCAAGGTCGGAACGGATTATATCCGCAAGCTTTACCTTGCCGGTGTTTATGTCAAGTTCATACACATTTACGTGATCCATACCCTGATCTGCCACAAGGAGGTATCTGTTGTCATGTGTCATTCTGGCACAATTGATATGGGGACGTGAAACCCTGTCCGCCACGGAGCCCAGGCTCTTGTGGTAAACCTCATCCTTTATATCCCCTATGGAGCCGTCGTCATTTAAGCCGAGAACCGTAAGCTTTCCGTCATGATACCCTGCGACAAAAAGATATTTATCCGTGAAGTCCGTGGAGATATAGCAGCCTCTCATACCGTTTATGGGAGCAAAATTTATGAGATTGAGGCTTCCGTCTTTAAGTATCTTATACGATTCAACACCGAAATCAGTGATTGAATACAGGTATTTCCCGTTGTGGGATATGGCAATATAGGAGGAATTGGATATTTCCACCTTGTCCTTCTCCGTGAATCTTCCCTTTTCCATATCCACGTCATATATCTTTATGCCGTGGCTGTCTCCCTGAGTATAGGTCGATATGTACGCCACATATTTAGGTTTGGATGCTGGCTTTTTCTCGGCAGACTTCTTCTCTGCGGGCTTTTTCTCCTCTGTCTCCGTTTTTGCGGTTGCTTTCTTTGCGGTAGCCAATTTAAATATCCTCCTGCTTTATTTTATCCTCGTATTTTCCCTTTAGGAAATCATTCCTTATAAACTTATACATCTCATCCTCTCCCTTTTCGGCGAGAAGCTTTAAAATATAATGCAGCTTCCTTGATGTATCAGGATTAATGAGATTCGTTTCCTTTCCCTGAAGGTAATACTCCAAAGGATTGCTGTCCTTGTATTCTGCGCCCTTATATACCTTGCTTGCGGCAATCCTGTCCATTACCATCTCTGCTATATATTTATCCGGCATAGGAACCGCAACCATTCCTCCGGGAATGTCACGGCTGTAATCAACCCAATATTCATAATGGTGCTTATTTCTGCCCTTATGATGAAGCCATGCGGAGGAATAGCCTATATCCTCCCTCTCGGCGTTGTTAGGGCTCCTGTTCCCCTGATAATACTTGACTCCCACAATAAATTCCGAAGGAGAATATTTTGACATATCGTGCAAAAGTCCCTGTCTGTAGAGCCCTACCTTAAAGCACCCCTTTGCAACCAATAATCTGTGATGTGTAATTGTCTTAAAATGCTTCCACGCATTTCCCATTATCGCTTACCGGTCTTTTTCACTCTGCTTCCCGAAGTCTTTTTGTCGAAGACTCCCCTGAAAAGCTCAACACTCCTCTCCGTTATGGAAAATTCCAGAGCATCCTCATCCTCTGCAGGAGATAATCTCAATGGCTTGTCTTCCTTTTCCTCATTTGCTGTGGTAAAGACCCTCTCCCACTTCATTCCCTTGGGAAGTCTGGGAAGCGCCAAGTTTCTCTTTTCCCAATAGGTATTCATTGCAAGGTATAAATACTCGCCGTTTCCATCTTCCTTTTTGTTATTCTCCCTGCCGCAGAGCATAACGCCCAGATGTCTGTTGTAGCTTTCAAGCTGCGGCCTCCATGCATTCTGTCCGTGCACAGAAATGCCGGGGTAATCCTTCCCCGCTCCGGAATAAACACCGCTGTTTTTGTTCGAATGGATCACGGAGTAGGACCTTCTTATCTTTACGAGTTTTTTCCAAAACTCAAAATATTCCTGATTCTTGTCAAGCAATCTCCAGTCAAGCCATGTGGTAAGGTTGTCCTGACAGTAGGGATTATTGTTTCCTCCCTCGGAATTGCCGAACTCATCCCCCATAAATATCAAGGGAGTACCCTGACTTAAGAGAAGCAGGCTCATGGCATTCTTTATCTGCTTCTTGCGTAGCTCCCTGACCTTGCCTTTTTTCGTCGTGCCCTCTGCGCCGCAGTTCCATGTGCAGTTATTGTCGTTTCCGTCCCTGTTGTTCTCGCCGTTTGCCTCATTGTGCTTTCTCTCGTAAGAAACCATATCAGCCAGAGTAAAGCCGAAATAATTAGAGAAATAGTTAATTCGACCAAGCTTTGCAGGATTGGCTTTCATAAGGGAAATGACGGTATTTAGCATTCCCTCGTCGCCCTTTAAGTACCTGCGCATACTGTACATATATTCATCATTGTACTCCGCAAGATTCCTGCATTTGGGAACCTCGTTAGCCTCATATACGCTTTCAATGTCAAAGCCGTAATACCAAAGCTTTGTGTCCGAGAGAATGCTGTATCTGGCGATATATGAGGTGGGAATATTGTTTCCCATAAGATGAAAGCCGTCTATATGGTAGTTTATAACCCAAAACTGCAAAATCTCAGGGATTTCGTTCCTCTCCACGCTGTCAGGGAAATAGAACTGCATCACAACCTCTATCCCTGCGGAGTGGAGCGCACGCACCATCTCCTTAAACTCCACGGTGGCATCGCCGTTTACGGCATACGAAGCCTTGGGCGCATAGTAGTAGCCTGTTTTGTATCCCCAGTAATTCAGGCGCTTCGGATAATATTTGTCAAGATCCTCGTCCGAAACCGCATGGCTCCCCGGAAAAGCCCGACGCCTCTCCTCATTGTCCGGAAGCTCTGCAAAATCGTAGGTTGGCTGTAATTCTATGGTGGTAACGCCTATCTTTTTTAAATAATCTATCTTCTCAACAATGCCGGCATATGTGCCCTTGTGGGCGACTCCCGAGGAGGAATGCTTTGTAAAGCCCCTCACATGGAGAAGATATATTATGGACTCATCATAGGGAATATGCGGTCTCTCGTCGCCCTGCCAGTCAAAATCCGTAGTAATGAAGCCGGCTCTTAAGCTGTGAGTACCCCTTTCCCTGCCGTATATATGCTTGCCGACAAAAAGCCTTGCCCTTGTATCGGCGACTATTCTGTCCTTTTCATAGAAATGATATGCAATGTCCGCAGTATCATAGCCCTCGACATATTTGCAGTACACATTTCCTATACGCTCTGTCTTTTTGAAGGAAAGCTTATTTATACGCTTTCCGGAAGTCCTGTCATAAATTATGACACCACAATCAGTTTCCTTTGATGCAAAGGAAAATCTGATACTTCCATCCGCTTCCAAATTAGCCCCTAAAGGATAGGCTTTGAATTGCCTTACAAATTCTGCCATAAAACCTCTTTTCACTATCCTTGTCCCAAAAAATACATACAATAATTTTACACCATTGCAAGAAAAATCACAAGGTTGTATAATGAAAATGTGGAAATTTATTGTATATGGAGGATTTTGTATGGCTGAAAACGAAAAGAGAGAGCTTGAAAATGATGACGAGGAAATGAAGGTGGAATTGGAGCTGGAGGACGGCACAAATGTTGTCTGCGCCGTTGTGACCATTATTGAGGTAAACGGACAGGATTACATTGCGCTTCTCCCCTTAAAGGAGGACGGCACGAACGACGACGGCGAGGTCTGGTTCTACGGCTATTCCGAGAATCCGGACGACCCCAACGAGGAGCCGGAGCTTAGATATATTGAGGATGATGATGAATATGAGGCTGTTGCGGACAAATTCGACGAATATCTTGATAATGTCGAGTTTGACGAGATTGTGGAGGAGTGATTTACAGGGCGAAGGGAAAACTCCCTCCGCCCTGAACATTTTGCGTTTATCTGAAGAGCTGTTTGTGGAATAGCAACTTACAGATAAAGAATGATGAATCCGTATCCTCCGGCAAATCCTTATTTATGATATGTTTTTATATCCTCCGGATTTTAATATCTTATTTTTCAATGCTATGGCCTGTTCAAATCCCAAGTTATCCAATTCATCTGCGGCAAATACAAATGCATTCTCTAAATGCTCTGCCATATCGTCAAAAATATTAAATAAGCCTTCTTTCCTTACTTTCCCAGCTCAATCCGGAAGCTTAATTCCACACAGCTTAAAATGCTCAGGAGCTTCGGCAGTGTAGTGTACTTCCATTTCGTCAAGCAGACAGGAAAAACGATCTACGTATTTCGTATCTCCATTCCGCTGCATGATATTGACACCGAAAGAATCTCCTACTGAAAAAATCTCGATTGAAATTCCTCCGCTTAATGTCAGATCAAGATACGGAATGAGATTCTTTACATATTTATCCATTCCACCCCATGGCACACGTCCCGTATAACTTATCTCAAATGTATTTGTCCCGATCCCTTTCCGGATTGCTTTTTGCATGTATTCCTGTTTTTGGGACAGATCCATGTTTCGGATCATTCTATCATTCCGAATATGCTCATTGATAGTCAGCACATCATTTGAATCATCCGACACGATCATGAGTTGCCCACGAGCCATGGTATTTAACTTTTCAACTTCAATTGCATCAAAATCATAGTGAAAGATGATTGGAGCAATATTGACATGACACAAATGGCTGAACGGCTTTCCCAATGCATTTCTAAACTGATGCTGCACGCCACATACAATTGGCAGACGATTTTCAGGATGGCATTCGGTAATCGTCCAATACAGCATAGATGCGATGAAGGTTACCGGGCTGCCGTCCAGACCTGAGACATATGCCATCAGATCTTTCTGTTTGATCAGATATACGAAGGACGTCCACTGATCCATATATTCATATCCATTTATCTGATCTTGGAGCATGAACACTTTTTCCGGTCTCTCATTATTGCCCACCGATTCTTCGGGCAGCAGTTCATCCGGATACGGGGCATCATCTTCCTCTGCGTCCGATGCAGCGTTCTCGAAATATTCAATCATCTGTGGATCAAATGTCTCATCAGGATGCAGTTCAACAAGATAGAAATACAAAATTGCCAGCATGAAAGGAGTTTTCCCATACCCGTCAGTAATGAAATGAGAAGTATCCACGTATAAACGACAGCCGTCAATGGCAAAAGCAAACAGATGGTAATTGCTCTCTTCCGTTCCTAGTGTTACAGTCTGTCCGTTTGGAGAAATCACGAATGGCAGATCGTTCGTTACCATCCTGTATTCTTCATCGCGCTTAACAAGTTTTACTGAAAAGTACGGAAATCTCACAGCAGCTTTTTTTAGTGCATTTTCAAGGACCTGCTTGTTTACCGGCTCATTCAGCGTAATGACGCATCGAAGCGTGCCCAGCATATCCGAACCGGAAGCATATAACAGATTGTTTACCTTATATTCCATTTTCAGCCCTCCATTTGTTTCTCATTATCTGCATCCCTTCCGTAATGAATTTCATTATGACAATTACTACAGAGCGAGACTATATTCTCTTCAACATCCAAAGAGACATCAAATTGATCTTGAAAAGCTTCTTTAAACCATCTCAATTTTGATTTTCTTACCATAACTTTTTGCGATCTCACAAAGTGTCGGAATCGTTGGTATACAGGCTCCCTTTTCAATACGACTTATGTTAGATTGACGTATACCGGATCTTTCGGAAAGCTGCTTCTGTGTTAAATTATTTTCAAGCCTTGCAGCAATAAGCATACTCTTAATCTGATACTCGATTTCAGTCTCTTCCCATGCTTGTGCAAACTCTGGATCTTTAAGGTTTTCTTCTAATAATTCATCAATATCGCTCATTTCCCATATCTCCTTTCATAATCTGCTCTGTTCACAGCTTACAAAAATGGCGCAGCCCCCGCACATATCCAATACAGGTCTACGCCTTGTAAAAATTATATTATATTATTTATTTTGATAAGTCAATAATTTTCCGGATTTTGCAATAATAATCACTCTTCTTATTCGTTTTGACAGCTCATAATATCGCTTTAGTGTTCCTTGCATAGTTTCATCCTTCCAGTCCGTTCAGAAATCTTGACCGCATTCTGGGGCGAGATTTTGTTCCCGTCTGGTATAGAAGCTCCAGACGGGATTTTGCTCTTGTCATCCCGACATAGAATATACGCCGTTCCTCCTCTATGACATCCGTATCCTGCATCCTTCCGTGGGGGAAGCTCCCCTCGTTGCAGTCTGCGATAAACACCGTATCGAATTCCAGCCCCTTTGAGGCATGAACCGTCATAAGAGATACCCTTGAAGCCTCATCCTCCTCTGTATCTCCTTTGTCCGCCTCATCATTCTCCGAAAGCCTCCTCTCATAGTCCTCCTTCGCATATAGCCATTCCTCAAAGCTCTCGTACTTTTTTGCCTCATCATATATCCACTCCATCTTTTCCGAAAATTCCTGCGCCCTTTCTCTAAAATCCGCTCTCGAATAGAGATATTTTTCGTAGCCTATGCTCTTAAACACATATTTTACCGCAAGGAACAGGGATAAACCTCCCATATAGCGGACATCCTTTTTAAATTTATTTAACTCTCCTATGCGCTCTGAAATATGCGGCACACTTCCGGCAGGCTGACGCATATAATAAGCCTTGATATCATCTATGGAAGCCGCCTTGTACACTGCCTCACGGTTTATGTATCTTAAAGGACGGTTTATAATATCGTACAGGTTCTCAGCATATTTATCCCTTTCAACATGCCCGTATGCAAGCCTCAAATAGGAGAATATGTCCCTTATAATGAAATGCTCATAGATATTACTCCTCTTCTCCTTCATAGTATATTTAATCTTCTCCTTATCCAGAATATCCGCAAGTCCTGCCATAAAGGTGTTTGTGCGGAACAATACAGCAATTTTTCCTTCCGTCCTCTCCTTTATTTTTTCTGCAATATATGAATATTCCTCCTCCCTGCCTACAAAGCCTTTTATTTCAACATTTTTTATATTCTCGCCATTATCCCCTCGCAAACTTACCGCATTTGCCCTGAGCGCCTTCTTATATCTGTTTTTGTTTTCATCTATTACACTTAAGGATTTCTCCACAATCTCCTCGTTGCTCCGGTAATTTATATTAAGCTTAATAAGCCTAGCATTAAAATCTCTCTGAAAATCCATCAGGCATTCCGGAGCAGCGCCCCTGAAGCCGTATATGCTCTGGTCATCATCCCCCACTCCGAAAAGCAGAGTCCCGTCCCCCTTTAAAAGCTTGATCACATCATACTGTGCGGGATTTATGTCCTGCAGCTCATCAAGAAGTATGTACGAAAACCTCTCCGACCAATATTTTCCGATTTTTGGATTGCCTTTAAGCATTTCGCCGCAATCCTTTACCATATCGTCAAAATCCATAAGCCTCTCCTCCTTTCTTCTTTTTTCAAATCCGTAAAAAATATCCTCAAAGCACTCTGCGTAGGCTTCGTCAAGCTTTTTTACGGCTCCTTCGGTATTTCCCGTATTCTTGTAATAGCTTATTGCGGATACTATGCCCGACAATTCTTCATTCGTGATGATTTTCCCATTGGAAATAAGCCCTTTGTCCGATAAAAGGCATCTCAAAATGCTTCTTTTTGTTTTTTCGGTTGCAAGCCTTTCGCAAAATTTTGCGTTGGATTGTTTTAAAATCTGATAAAAGATTGAATGGAAGGTTCCGAATTCCACTTGACTCTGTGAGGCATCGGAAGCTTGGAAGCGTTTTTGCATCGCCGTAGCGGCGTCCCTTGTAAAGGTCACTACAAGGATTTTTTCTGGCGGAACATTTAAGTGCTTGATAAGATATCGGATACGGCTACATATTACGTGGGTTTTTCCGCTCCCGGGCCCCGCTATTATCAGCAGATTATCCCGGGAGCAGTCCGTCACAGCCTCAAGCTGTTCCGGATTTAAGTCCTCAAATTCAGATATATCCATCAGCCGGAAAGCTTTTCTATTCCCTTCCTTATCCTTTTAAGGGACTCATCCTTTCCGAGAAGCTCCATTATCTCGGTGGCGCCGCCGGGAGTCATCTGCTTTCCCGAAACTGCGGTGCGAATGGGCCACATCACATAACCGTTTTTGTATCCTTTATCCTCTACATATTTTAAAAGCACAGCATACAGCGCATCATTTGAATAATTCTCCTGCGCTTCGAGTATCGGAAGAACCTCATTTAGTACCGCAAGCGAGGTTTCCGCATTCGTCTTCATCTTCTTATGAGTAAACATTTCTATGTCATAATCCGGCAGCTCGTCAAGGAAATCGACAAGCCCCGCAATATCCGGGAATACCTCAATCCTCGTCTGCACCATTTTTGCAATCTTTTTAAGGTCATAATCCTTTTTTAACGCTTTCTTTAGGTATGGAAGCGCTGTCTCATAGAATTTATCAAAATCCATTGCCTTTATGTATTCGCCGTTCATCCACTTTAATTTCACGATATCAAATACAGCAGGAGATTTGCTAATCCTGTGATAATCGAATTTTTCTATGAGCTCATCAAGAGAAAAAATCTCGTTGTTATCCTCCGGCGACCATCCAAGAAGCGCCACATAATTGACTATAGCCTCCGTGACAAAGCCCTGCTCAAGCAAATCCTCAAAGGAGGAATGTCCTGAACGCTTTGAAAGCTTTTTGTGGTTCTCATCGGTAATGAGCGGCAGGTGAATATATACCGGCACCTCCCAGCCGAAGGCATTGTAGAGTCTCACGTACTTGGGAGATGATGAAAGGTATTCATTTCCTCTTACCACATGGGTTATATTCATTGTGTGGTCATCCACGACATTTGCGAAATTATATGTGGGAAAGCCGTCCGACTTAATGAGTATCATATCGTCAAGCTCCGCATTTTCAACGGTAATATCCCCATACAGCTCATCATGGAAGGTTGTGGTGCCCTCGTTAGGTATATTCTGCCTTATTACGTAGGGCTTGCCTTCGGCAAGATTTTTCTCCACATCCTCCTTTGTAAGAGACAGGCAGTGCTTGTCATAGATTGAGATTTCCTTACCCTCCACAATCTCTGTCTTTAACGTGGCAAGCCTTTCCTTGTCGCAGAAGCAGTAATACGCCTCTCCCTTTTCTACAAGCTCCTTTGCATACTTCATATATATGCCGGTCTTCATTCTCTCACTCTGCACATAGGGACCATAGCCGCCATCCTTATCCGGACCCTCATCATGCTTAAGTCCCGTAGCTTCAAGCGTCCTGTATATAATATCCGTCGCTCCCTCTACAAATCTCTCCTGATCCGTATCCTCTATTCGGAGCATAAAAACTCCGCCATCGTGCTTTGCTATGAGAAACTCATAGAGTGCAGAGCGCAGATTTCCCACATGCATTTTTCCGGTGGGACTGGGAGCGTATCTTGTTCTTATCTTTTCAGCCATATTTCCTCCAAATTTATATCTTCCTTGCGGATAAATATCCGTTTAGCTGCCTCGTAAAGGGCAGATTCGTACTCTTTATATTTACGGATAGGCGCTCATCATCCTTCCATGCGATATCAAGCTTCGTCGTGCCAAGCTCCTCCCCGAATATATCCACATAGACTATATAGTGGGTAAGCTCTCTCTTTAAGCTGCAGATATATGAGTAGCCCGTTCCCGGGAACAAATGCTCCTTACCGTCATATATGAATTCAAGCTCTATAGGGCTTTCTTTATCATAATCCGCCGCTTTCAGCCTATTGTCATAAGGGTCTGTACCGAATACGCCGAATACATCAGCCTTATTGGGAATATAATAAAGCTTAAGGCTATCCCTGTCAGGCTCAAAGGAAATCTTCCTTATATTATTTATATTCTCATAAAACTCATAGCTTTCACGGGTTTTAAGCTCATAGCAAAAGCCTCTGTGGGCAGAGAGGTCAGGCTTTTCGTATTTAAGTGGAATATCCGGCATTCCCTTTACATAGGGATAAATATTATTGTAGAAGGCATCATACAATATCTGAAGCCCCGCAGGATTTCCTATCGTATCCGCAATGGTAAGATATATGAAATCCTTATCCGGAAAGGCTACCGCAAGCTGACCACCCATGCCGTAAAATACGAAGCCCTCCGTATCATTTATCATTTTTCCCGTTTCGTCATATACGCCTTCATTCCTTTTGATTCTGGGCATCCAGATGAAATAACCGTATCCCGCCTGCTCATCCTCTGTATTCTGCATCGCCGTGGGTGTGAGCTTTGCTGTGGCAAGAGCGATAAATTCCTGCGGAATAAGCTCCTCTCCCTCGTATACTCCGCCGTGGCTGCACAGATATGCCGCCTTTGCCATATCCTCAAGGGTACACATAGTTCCGCTTCCGCCCTGACTCATACCGGAATCCTCGATTATTGTATATGCGTCCTTTGAAAAGCCGATTCTGTCAAAGGCTTCCTTCCTTAAATAATCAAGGAAGCTCATCCCTGTAAGCCTCTCCGTCAAATCTCCCAGCACATGGGCTGCGGAGGTGTCGTAGGCAAAGACGGTTCCGGGAATATGATCCGGAGCTTTGTTAAAGAAGGTTCTCGTCCAGTTCTCGTCGTCATAATCCTTGTATGTGGTCTTTGAATAGCAGGTACACATCCTAAGCATATCCTCAATTGTGGTTTCAAGAAGCCAGGGATGTACGGAATCCGGCAGATAATCCTTATAATAATCGACAATGTGATCCGATAATTTGACGAGCTTATTTTTAATAAGACACCCTACAGCGAGCGCCACAAAGCTCTTTGTGACGGAATAAGAGCGATGAAGCTCCCCACCCTTATATGGCGGGAAATACTTCTCTGCGACAATATTTTTGCCGGACAAAAGCATATATCCGTGAATTTTGATGCTCCTATTTAAAAGTGCGGCTTCGAGCTTCTCTATAGCCTTACCCGGAACAAGCCCTTCCGTATTTTCTGAACGCGTAAAATCCAATGCTTTTCCCACCTCTGTTACCATGCCTTTATAAAGGTATCGATATAATTATCAAGACAATGCTTGATTACCTCTATGGCTTCCTCTCTTCCTCCCTGACCGTCTATAACGGTGGTCTTGTTTTCAAGAGTCTTGTATATGGTAAAGAAATGCTCCATCTCATCTATGACGTGCTTCGGAAGCTCCGCAATATCCTGATATTCATTGTAATTGGGATCGTTAAATGGAACTGCGATAATCTTCTCATCTCCCTTTCCGCCGTCTAACATCTTTATGACACCGATTGGGTATGCCCTTACAAGTGTAAGGGGTTGGATTGGCTCGGAGCATAATAAAAATACATCCAAGGGGTCTCCGTCATCCCCGTAGGTACGTGGAATAAATCCGTAATTTGCGGGGTAATGCGTGGAAGTATACAGGATTCTGTCCAATATCAAAAATCCCGTGTCCTTGTCAAGCTCGTATTTATTCTTGCTGCCCTTCGATATCTCTATTACACATACAAAATCCGTCGGTGTAATCCTCTGTGTACTTATCGAGTGCCAGATGCTTCCGTTTACCTCTTTCATATCTTCCTCCGTAAAAGTCCAGCAGTTTTTGCATACACTACATTATAAATCCGGCGGTGTATCTGTGTCAACAAATGCTTTAAGACCTGACTTCAAGCTGACTTTTTAATTCTTCTATCTCTTTATCCTTTTCCGCTAGTGCGGTATTTGCCTTCTTAAGCGCATTTAAGAACTACTTCAATATACTCTCCGCAAGCTCCTTTGCCTTCTCCAGGGTATCTGCCTTGCCCTCACGGAAGAAATATTCCGCCATCTTTTCTATGGATGAATATATTCCTTCTTTTCTACCTTCTTTTCTGCCTTCTTTCCTGCCTTCTTCAACACCTAATGCCCTTGCCTCAGCCCTTGTTGCCTGCACATCATA
>JAFUVF010000057.1 GCA_017483735.1 Lachnospiraceae bacterium
ATGATCTGGCTCTTTTTCATCTTAAGCTTCGTCGATAAAAACGCTTCGACATCAAACAGGTTCTTCTCGTCAAAATCGGACAGTTCCTTGTATCTCTTATGCTTGGTAATATCGAACTTGTCTGAGAAAAAAGGTCTCACGCCTCTAAGCTGCATGATACATTTCCCTCCGTCCATGACTGCGATCTCATCCTGTGACATCAATTCTCTGCAACATTGTCAAGTGATGAGTTCAGATTTTGGTTGAAATTCTCCGATTTTTTGCATATAATATGGTTGAGTAGGTGGGCAGATTTGTCGATAAAGATACTGAAGGAGGTGCTGACATGGCTACATCAAGCATTTTTCATAATGTTAAGATAGATACCCCGGAAAAAGCCGAGGCTTTTGTTGCTGCTCTTGAGGCATCTAAAAAAGAACCTTGGGTAAGAATCAGCCCTGAGCGTCATGTTGTTGAAACTGATCCCTCTGTCATAAGAAGGATAATGGAAACAAACAAAAGAAACCGGGAGACCATAAAATGAGTTATACTGTTATTAATATTCTTGATATTATAGAGGATAGCGGAGAGGACAACATTAAAGAGGCGCTCTCCGCTTTTTCTTGTCCTCTAAATACGGAAATAGAAACCTTTGCACGAAGCAAGGCGATAGACTTTGCAAAAAAGAAATTGTCTATATCATATATAGTATTTGATAATCTTGATTCTCAAATCGTAGGATATTTTACTCTTACTCACAAAGCGATTGACATTAAAGGCGAAAATCTGAGCAATACAAGCCGCCGCAAGCTAAGTAACCACGCCCGTTATGAAGATGATTCTGATACATATTCCACATCAGCATTCTTACTTGCTCAATTTGGCAAGAATTACGGTGTTGATGGTGGGAAGCGCATAACCGGCACCCTACTCATGGAATTTGCTATGGATATTTTAAAAGACATCCAGCATCGTATCGGCGGCGGTGTCATATATCTTGATGCTGAAGAACGCCCTGAACTTAAAGAATTTTACGAAAACAGGGCAAATTACAAGTTATTTGGTGAACGATACTCTGATGCGGATAATATTAAATACTTGCAGTATATGCGATTTTTATAAAACATAAGATCAGCGGGTGAGAAAAAATATGTTCCATAAAAGCTCCTTTTTCCTCTATTTTGTGTCGAGTGCTATGTCTTGAGTTTCTGTTATGCTGCGCTTTACAAATTGTATAACCTCTGCGGACGTCAGATAATCCTCATGCCGGATACCTGAAAAGATCTTAAGTTCCGCATCGGCGTAGCATCCCGCCAGTTTCTTTTGCAGCTCCGCAGGGAGCGTTGTATCCGCGTCGGATCCAATTACGGTCACAGGGCAGGTTGTCTTCATGGCGTACCGATCCACCCGGATGTTAT
This sequence comes from Lachnospiraceae bacterium, assembly GCA_017483735.1. GTDB lineage: Bacteria > Bacillota > Clostridia > Lachnospirales > Lachnospiraceae > RGIG4856. The sequence continues at coordinate 1,398 of JAFUVF010000057.1, forward strand.
TTTTTATAAAGACCTGAAGTGGTCCCCAATAGAACGGGAGAATGCGATTATACATATCCGCACTCGTCCTATACCCGGAGAGCAGGATCAATCGACCGCAATCACGGACGCTGGCCAAATAAGCTGCCATTCCGCAGCCGTAGCTGTGACCCATCACGATTATCTCCTTGCCCGGATACTGCGTCGCCGCATAGTCATACAGCGCCTCTGCGGACTTCTGCATCGTTTGCAGATTCATCCTGCCGGGGCTTTCCTGCGTCCCATAGTAATCCACCGAGAGGAACGGACAATCGTAATAGCCTCCATACATCCCCACCGTATTGTATGCTACATACATGGAGCCTCCGAAGCAGAGGATTACATGATCGGATTCCTGTTCAAGGGCGTATCCATATCCGATCAGGTCATCGGCAACCTGTATTTTTTCGGGCTGAAATGTTATCTGTTCCAGCTTTCGGTCCCCTTTGTAAAACGAGTATGAGATCGTCTGCATCACAAAGTCTCCTGCAAAGAGGACAATCATAATCCACATAACGATTTTTACAATTACATAGGCAACATTCATACTCTTCAACCGTTCCACTCCTGCCAAATGAACTTATCACTGCTCTTTATTGAAAGCATTAGTACAATTCCAATGACCAAAAAGCCAGACATTCCAATGACCCCTGACGGTTTTGGAACTAACAAGGCGCTGTAGTTTGATACGCAGATAAAAAGCGGTGCTTCGCGCAGGGCATTGATTACTCTGTGGGAGATACAGGCGGGAATGATTCTTTTTGTTTTGATCGTCAACCAGGAAAGGAAAACACCGACAGAGGTTGCGAATACAATCATCAGCATCCATGACCAGGGTACGCCGGGGTAGTCCCCTGCGTAATTCACGCCAAACGCAACAAGCGGAGCATGAACAGCGCCCCATAAAACGCCATCCAAGATGATCCCCCTTGTAACGCCGAATTTCCTGCACAGCAGAGGCAGTAAATAGCCCCTCCAACCCACCTCTTCCCCAAAGGCGAGGATATGATTGACAAATACCAGTGGGGCCAATAGGACGAACCCGGCCGCAATCAACAGTAAAGAGGATGTTTTTTCTCCTTCTGATATATCCTTGTGTTAATGCAGCAATTCCCATAGCCACAATCGAAAATACAAATCCAATCATAAGCAGAATTGGCTCCGGAGCATTCAATCTGCTTTCGGCAAGCATATTCGCAAGACTGAATGTAAAGTATGGGGGAAGCGTAAATAATGCCCCATACAAACCACAGATTGCCCATTTCTTCCGCCCCACTCCTCGTTTAGTCCGATCATAAACGATGTGATTATGGTAAATACAGGCATCACCACATACAATGCAAGCATGGAATATCCCATCGCATCATCATAAAGTGGCGTCACCCAGAATATCAGGATGAGAGTCGCCCATACAATCAAGTGTGCGAGAATGGGTATCATCTTCTTCATGATCAAATCACCTTGCCCTTCCATTTTCAATCAATCTTTACCATCCATTTTCTGCTCCTAAACAACCATACGGATATCCCCCATCGGACGATCTCCTCCAGCCCAATCACAAAGTACACACAGGCTACGGGAAGTCCAATCCATCTTCCGGCGAGAAACCCCAACGGCACTCCAAGAGCCCAGGTTCCCAGCAAATCGATCCACATAATATATTTCGTTTTCCCGCCGCTTCGGATGATACCTCCGCCGAGGATCATATTCTGTACCTTGAAGGGTGCGAGTGCCGCAAAAGCCACAAGCAGCCACTCTGCGGTTTGCAGTACATAGTCCTCAACATTGTATATATGGACATAGTGCCCTTTCAACAGGAGCAACAGGAGCGAGAGGGCAGATGAACCGACAAAGCCGTACCACATTAACTGCTTGGATTCGCCGTATGCCTTGTCGTATTTCTCCTCGCCCAATCGCTTGCCGATCAGAATACCCGCCGCTTGCGCGAATCCGCTGAGCGCGCCGATCAGCAGGGATTCAACCGGGGAGATCACCGCGACAGCCGCCACCTCCTGGGTGCCGATATGACTGTAAATGATGGTAAAAACGTTTTGCCCAAGCCCCCAAAGGAACTCGTTAACCATGACGGGCAGCAGCATAACGAGATATTGCCGCCTATCCGTTCCGTTTAATTTTACGGACGGAATGAAACGCTCGCTGCGTTCTGAAAGCAGCCCCCGGAAGAACAGTATAACGATCAATACGTTTACCCATTGGCTGGCAACGCTTGCGATGGCTGCCCCTTGGACGCCGAGCGCCGGAGCGCCCAGCTTCCCGAAAATCAGAATATAGTTCAGTCCGGTGTTCGTAAGCGTGGATATAATAGCGGCATACAGCGGTGCTTTCGCCCGGTCGTTGCAGCGCAACATGACCGAAAGCGTGGACGCCACACCGATTGGGAGATATGTACCAGCAATGATACGAAGATAAGATGCGGCGTACCGAACTGCGTCAGCATCATCGGAATAAAGCTGCATGATTTGTTCAGGGAACAGCAAGCTGAGCATGGTAAACAAAAGTCCGATTCCGCCCGCCACCAGCAGATTGACACATAAGCTCCGGTCAGCGGCTTTTTGATCCTTTTGGCCTATATATTGGGAGATCATGATCCCTGCGATAGCCGTAACCGCACCGATCACCACAGAATACATAAATGCGAACTTCCCTGCGATCCCAACCGCAGCAATCCCGATACTGCCAAGCTGCCCAACCATAACCTGATCGATGATGGAAAAGGATGATTGAAGCATGGATTGCAATGCCACAGGGATTGCTATTCGTATCACGCTCCTAAAAAAAGATACATCTTTCATAAATAATGCCTCACTTCAATATCATGGTTATCGGAATCGCAGCTGCAAGCCTCTCAAGATATTCCTCAAACATTTGCCACGAAAAGCTCTTCCGTATATTAGTTCTTATAAACCTCTTTGTCTGCCTGGATTCCTGGGGATTTGGTTTCTTCATAATCGTCCTCCCTTCTTTTCTTCAAGACCGTTCCTACGGCACACCCAATCAAGGAGCCAACACAGCCGCCAATGGGAATTTCGAACTGAAATGCACAGCAAAGCGCTGTTCCCAACAAAAGACCGATAGACAGGCCCTCTAATATATATGTTTTTTTCATTGTACAAATACCTCCTTAACGGTTACAAGGAACCAGACCCCTTGTAATAAGACGGAAAAATCTATGATGACATGCTTCTTCTTCGTAAAATCATAAGGGCTACTCCCATAAAAAATGGAAATATACATGCCACTCCTATGCCAGTTCTTATATTGTCACCCGCAAAGCTGGCAACTGCTCCTGCAAGAGTTGGACCACTGGAACAGCCCAAGTCCCCCGCAAGTGCTAAAAGCGCAAACAAAAGTGTCCCTCTTCCCTTTACCAGTGCAGATGCTGTGCTAAAGGTACCCGGCCAGTAGATACCAACAGAGAAGCCTGCCAAACCGCAGCCTATAAACGCTATAACAGGGCTCGGTACAAATACGATGATCATGTAAGCCGCAATACATAGCCCTGCAGATATGCTCATAAAGGTGCTTAGCTTAATCCCTCGTCCCTTCAAACCATAAAAGGTTCTTGATACTGCCATGCACAAGGCGAACAGCATCGGTCCCAATATATCTCCCACGATTTTGGTAACACCCAGACCCCTCTCCGCAAATGCCGACGCCCATTGGCTCACCGCCTGTTCTGACGCTCCTGCGCAAAGCATCATAAGGAACATAAGCCAGAATATCCCTTGCGTGGCAAGTTCCTTAAAGCCAACGCGTTTCTCCGTATTTGTTTCCAGCTTTGCGATTGGAACCTGTGTAAAAAGAATCAGATCGATGGCCGGAACAATGCACCACAGTACGGCAAGAAGCCTCCAATTCGATATGCCGGCAAAAGCAAAAAATATCGTTGACAAAAGGACGACTGCCATATGTCCCCAGCAATACATCGAATGAAGCAGGCTCATCTGGGTTTCCTTATGATCTGTGGGGCATGCCTCAACAATCGGACTGACAAGCACCTCTTGGAGTCCTCCGCCAATGGCATAGATACAGACACAGATAATGAGTCCCCCAAATGCGTCCATCCTTTTCCCTGGCAGAAAAGCAAGTGACAGAAAACCTGCAATGACAAATGCATTCGACAGTATCATGGATACCCTGTACCCGATCTTCGAAATTATGGGAGTCGAGAACATATCAATCAACAGCTGAATACAAAAATTAAGCGTGATGAGGACAGTGATCTTCCCCAAAGGAATCCCAAACTCCGATTGCATCCTGACAAAAAGCAACGGCGCAAAATTATTAACAATAGCCTGTACAATGTATCCCAGATAGGCAGCTTTTATTGTCAAATTGTAATTATTCATTGGAATCACCTTTGCTTTCATACATCAAAAATGAGGAAGCGCTCGCCAGTTGTTTCACTCTTCTTTACCTTTTTAGTTTCCAGGAATTTTTTCTTCATGGTCATCCTCATCCTCCCTTCCACAGCTCATTCGCGGAATAAATGTTACCGGTATCTTTTCTGTTTTCGAATAGGCCCTGTCCTCCCTCATTTTACCAATGTATCTGACCGCCTTTTCCGCCCGCAGGTTCACATCCTGCCTGACCGAAGAAAGAGTGGGCGTCACGCTCCTGCATAATGCAATATCGTCAAATCCGATGACCCAGATGTCATCCGGTACCTGCATTCCGTTACCAATGAGAAAATTCATCAGCTCTATCGCGTAGTAATCAGAAACGCAAAAGACCGCATCCATGCCCCGGAAATCCGCCATATAGTCCCGGTAGAAGGCAAGGCGCCTTCTCTTTTCCATGGGAATCTTCATGAACCCGGCGTCTCTCCCAAGCCCCTTGCAAAGCCCCCTATACCTGTCATAGTCCGGCAAAAGCTTATTATCCGATATGCAGAGCACCTTCTTTTTGTTTTCGCCACGCAGAAATGCCCCCACCTGTCTGCCGCCGTCAAAATCGTCCAAAATCAGGTTGCAGATATTCCTGTCGTTTTCAAAGAAGCCGTCATACACCACAAAGGGAATGCGTATCTTATCCCGCAGGGACTGGTATTCATCTGCGCAAAATCCAATGAGAATCAGTCCGTCCATGTTCCACATAGATGCATATTTTGTAACATCAGCTATATTCTTTGTTTGCTTTACCATCATAAAATAGCCTGCCGAATCAATCTCATAAGTCAGGGCATTTAAGGCGCTGCATATAAAAGGATCCTCAATGACACGGCCCTCGTATTTCGGGTGATCGTTTACCACAACCCCAACTATCCGTGAATCATTCTGAGCCAGCAGCGTCGCCGCCATATTGGGTATATAACCCATTTCAACCAGTTTCTCCTGCACCCTTTTTACGGTACCGTCAGATATTTTCTTCGTCTTTCCGTGAAGCACATTAGAAACGGTGGCCGTGCTTACCCCAAGCTGATCCGCAACATCTACTATCCTTACCCTGTTTTCATCCCACATTTCATCCCTCACTCCATAAACTCAATCCTTTAAGTGCCTAAAAACAGTATAAATAGAAACACCTATAAACTCAATGGGTTAATCGCATAACCTTTTCTGTGAAAACTCGAACAAAACGGGAAAAGTTGGAAAAAAGTATAAAAAAAAGAGCCCCGGAAACTCCAGAACCCTTGAAAATGCTGACTACCCGCTACTAAGGTTCTTGCTTCGCCTTCGGCTCGCAACAACCTAAGTGCTTTCTCGGCAGTCTCCTTGCTGTGTACCTTGTAATAGCAGAAGCGGTAAATCTTGTCGTACTGTTCTTCTATATCCATGGATAACTCGAATTACCTCCTTCTATACCAAGGCTCTTTCTATCATCATATTGGCTTAGCAATTCTTTCAGTCTATTCATATCATTCGGATCATCGTCACATATAAATATATTCATATGGCACACGCCCCTATCAATATATTATCGGCTCAAATATGAGCTTTCTTTCGTCTCAATTCCTAAATCGACCAAAATATGTCCTAAAAAGACCATGGGGAGAGTGTTCCTTAACTCTCCCTGTCTGGCGTTCCGGTAATCTTTATTCCCAAAGCCTGTTTTTATGTATTTATCCAGCTATTTCTCCGACAAAGTTATAAGCGATCCTGATCTCCTGAACCTTCTTCCCGCCTATCTTTTTTGATTCCCCGATCATAATCCGGCTGATCAGGCGATTCAGTATCGCTTCGTCTATATCACGTATCGCACCGCAGCTGCGGATCTCGTCGATAAACAGGCGAATATCGCTCTCCTGCGCATCATTACTGCTAAGGAGCTTTGATAACTCCTGCATCCTCGCTTCATTGTCCGCCTGCTCCGCTTCAAGATCTCCCATAAGCTTTACAAAACGCTTTTCGGAAAGAATACCCTTTGATTTATCCGCATACAGACTCCCTATGATACCGTCGATCTCCGTATTACGGCTCTGAAGCCTTGCATACTCCTTTTTAAGCTCTGTATAATCTGTCCGGTACTGCTTTTCCATGCGCTTCGCAAGGCGGTTATAAAAGGCATCCGCATCCTTCATGGCCTCTGCCGCAAGCTCCCGTATATCTTTCAGCACGATATCATGAAGTGCCCTTGCTTCGATCTTATGGCTGGTACAGGTATCTTTACCCAGTCTGTTATAGGTCTGACAGATATAATAGGCTTTATCTATCGGCTCACGCTTCTTTTTGGTACTACGGTTCTTATCCGTCCTGCCGTACTTTTCATAGCGCACCTGCATTGACTTTCCGCAGGTGGCACAGTACACCAGTCCGTGGAAGATGTTATAGTACGGGCAGGTATTGCCCTGCATGATGGGCGGTCTGCGGTCGATCAGCTCCTGCACACAATCCCATTCCTCTTTACTGATGATGGCTTCATGGCAGTCCTCGATCACCTCGCGTTCCTCACGGGGTATGATGTTATAGGTATTGGAGCGGATTGCTTTCTGATGGGTCTTACATACCACATGGGCACCCTTGTAAAACGGATTGCGTAGTATCGAACTGATACGTGATCCGCCCCATGCGTAGTAGTTGGCATCACACTCGGTATTTGCCTTGACCCTTGTGATTGGAACCTTTTCCTCCAGAAGCTTCTTGGCAATACGCATACAGCCGTCACCGTTAAGTGCCATTTCATAGATATGTCTGATGACCGGAGCTTCATCCTCATTGATGATCAGATGTCCCTTATCCGCAGGATCACGCATCAGACCGTATGGCGGTGTCCCTCCGCAGAACTTGCCCTGTCTGGAACGTGTCATTATGCCTGCCAGCACCTTCTTTGATATATCACGGCTGTACATATCGTTTAAGATGTTCTTAAACGGCGTGATATCCATCTGCTGGCGTGTCAGGGAATCCACTCCGTCAGTGACCGCTATGTATCTTACATTGTATTTCGGGAAGAATACTTCGATATAACTGCCGGATTCCAGATAATTCCTCGCAAGGCGGGAAAGATCTTTCGTTATGACCGTGCCGATCTTTCCGTTTTCGATGTCGGAGAGCATCCGCTGAAAGTCCGGGCGGTTGGAATTTCTTCCGGTATAGCCGTCATCAACGTAATACTCGCAGGGATAAAACCCGTGCTTATCGGCGTAATCCTTGAGCATCAGCTTCTGGTTCTGTATGCTCATGCTCTCGTTATCGCGCCCGTCCTCAATAGACAGACGGCAATACAGGGCAGTTACCTTTTGAACTTGTTTGTTTTTCCTGTTCATGCTCTTATCTCCTTTGCACGAACAGGGACACGATGTAAGTATAGTATCACGTCCCTGTCCGGTGTTCAAGTGTGTTTCGTGATATTTATGCAGATTTTATGTCTGATTTTATGTCTGCACTTGCAACGGCAGTATCACATTCTCCTCCACCGGGAGATCGCCCGGTGCGCCACTTCTCATAGCCATCGCCCACCTGCTTTTCCACGACTTCCCCGAACGCATCCTCCATACTTCGGGAGCCGCAAAATTCCCTTAACACGATATACTGCGTATCCTTCATTTCTGATATGTTTTTCCTATTATCCTTCATCTGTCTACTCCTCTCCATTTATTCTTTGTTTTTGACTGTTCGTCTTGCTGTATGTTTTCTGCATGGCGTGCTTCCTCATGCTCCTTCTGCTTTGCCTTCGCTCTGGAAAGCTCACCGCTAAACGAAACCTTGGCTGCTTGCATCTGCTTCATCGCAGGATCAGTATCGTAGATCTTCAGTGGCGGCAGTGGAACATCCTCTCCGTTACGCTTTGCAAGGGCAAAGTCTATTGCACGCCTGATCTCCTTAAGCTGTTTCAGATCCTTCTGATATACTTTCAGATCATCTCTTGCAGCTGTCAGCTTTTCACTGTCTTCCTTAAGGCTCTTTTCCCAGCCGCCGATAAATTCTTCCGGTTCTGCGGTAAGGTTTTTTCCGGCAAAATAACTTGCTGCTGCATGATACTTTTTCAGTTCCGCATCATGCTCCTTCTGAAATTTCTTCTTGGCTCCCGGAAAAAAGATCTTCTGTGACTGCTCATAAATGCTCCTTGTATCCCGCAAATATCCCGCATACCTGATCTCATCATCGTATTGCTTAACCGAAGATGACAGGCTGTTTATATTTCTCTGTGCAAATTCCGCTGAATGGTTCAGGTCATTTATCCTCTGCTCAAGATCAGCCAGTGTGCGTATCCCGTTTTCCTCAAGATAGGCATACACCTTCGTAAGCAGCTTGAAGTTGGATTCCTTCGCCTTCTGCACACCGCGGGTATATGTGGTCACCGCCACTTCATTACGATAATCGAAGTATTCCATCAGAAGACGGCTCAGTGTAGGCTCTTCCAGTCTGTTCAGTTCCGGCTTGATATTTCTGAACCATTCCGCAAGGTCTTTCAGCTTACGGACGATCTCTTTTATCATGCGGTTCGTTGCACTTACAAAGCGGTTAAACTCGCCTTTTTCGGTAACGATACCCCTTGCCTCCATGCGGCGCACCGCTGAGCCTTCATGTACCTGCGGGATAAGGTCAAGCCCCTGATCCTTATATGACCTGTGATCGACACGGCAGGATAAGCCTTTCTCTTCAAATCTGGCATTTATCATCTCTGCCCAGCGTTCCCGCCAATGATCCAGCGTTTCAGGTCTGCCCCAGTCCGTGGTCGGGATCGCATTAAAAACATACCTCCCTTTTTCATCCCTTATGCGTTCCCCGTTTTCATCAAGTGCATACTCCCTGTGCTGCTTTTCTCCCCATCTGCCTTCCTTAAGATACGGGCGGATGGCAGCAAGCACATGAATGTGCGGATTGGGGATATCATCCTTAGTCTTTCCCGGAGCATGGATCGCAATATCGCAGATCATGCCTCTTGCTACCATTTCCTCCAACACGAAACGCCTCGCAAGCTCAAGATTTTCTTCGTATGTAAGCTCATTTTGGAGCGCCATATCGAAGCTGTAGCATAACTGCGCTTTCGGGTGTTTTTCTACTTTCTCCACTTCATTCCAAAGAGCAGCCCTGTCCTTAAAACGTTCCGGACAGTATTCCGGCATCATGATCTCCGTATAAAGTATGCCGCCCTTTTTCGTATAATCGTGTGTCTCGCCATAATAATCGCAGTAGAGTTTTTCACCGGAACGGTATGCCGTAGCCGCTACGGCAGAGTAGCCTTTGGATCGCCCGATCTGCTCTACATGAAAATGATAAAGTGCCATCATTCACCTGCTTTCTTCGTGGAAGATGCACGCTCCGTAATTCCACGATTTGTGATCTCAGCTGTCTGCGTCTGCCTTGTCAGTTCTTCACAGAATTTCTGACGCCTGTCTTCATCCGAAAAGAAGTTTTCCACTGCCAGATAAAACGGCCGCTCGCTCATATCTTTTGCTTCGGGGATGATACTCTCCAAAGCAGCTCCTCTTGTGATCAGCCGATGAGTTCGATCCCTGCGCTTTTTATCCGTAAGATATTCCGCGCGATTTTTCGCCCTCTGCTCCCGATGCTTAAGCTGCTCCTCCTCATGCTTTTTCTTCTGTATTTCTTCCTGTAATTCTTCCTTTGTTCTGCCCATATTTTTCTAAGCCTCCTATGCTTGTAAACTGATGAACAGTTACTGTTTTTACAGCCGTATGAAAATAAAGATTTCATAACAGGCTGCTTTGCTGATGGCTCACTATTGCGCCGTGGTATGTATATACCGACAGCGCATGGATGAGCCGTGATATTAAATGCGCCTAAACACATAGGTGTGACGTGGTTTTCCGGGGATAGCTGTGAAGCAGCGAAAGGGGATTTACCCCTTTACCGTAGCCGCAGGCTACGCAGGCGCAGACGTCATTCGGATGACGGATAAGCCAGCCACCGGCAGGTCGCACGCATACATCCCGAAGGGGATGTATAGAAGTGCGCTCTTCGAGACCTCAGAGTCCCGGCTCCGGTCGGTTTTTCCCTCCATTGTCATGCCTGTTCTCATGCCCGGACCCGATGATGATATGCCCCTGGCAGCCATATCTCTCACAGCCTTTCGTGCCTTATGAATCATGATTGCCGTTTCCGGCTCACACAGTTCTTTGCTGCGCTGTAACGATCTGCTCCTATGGTTCATCCGTAAGCGGTATCATTCTGCTACCATCCCCGTCAGACCAGTACATAGATGCGGTTTACCTTGCCGACTCCCTGCCTTTTTCGCTCGATCAGATTCATCATTTCCATATCCAAAAGACCACGCTTGATCGTTGCGATACTCTTGCTCAAATGAAACGCCTGATCCTCGATTGATATCTCCGTATACAGCCTGCCAAGCTCATCTGATCTTTCTTCCTTCAATGTCTTTTCAAGCAGGTAAATATACTGTTGCTTTGCCGATGCCGACAGGAATATTTCATCCTGTAAAAACTTGGGATAATAGACTCCCTCCGGCAGTTCTTTTTTAGTCGTAATATAATCGTGTTCCATGTTCTTCTCCTTTCCCCGAAGTGCCGTGCACTGCACTCCGGTTTTGTCCCGGGATTGCGCTTATTATGGCTCAAAAATTAGCCCTGTGCGGTATATCCGCATATCTGAAAAAAAACTCTGACAGCTCATTTTTCCGCCAATGCGGAAAAGGGTGTTTTGCGATATAATGATTGTGTATTTATGCCACTCATGAAGGCATAAAAAAGCCACCTATGAAGCTGCTTTCAAAGGTGGTCTAATGCTTGAAATAATGATGCCGATATATAAACTGACAGCCCAGAGATGAGCTGTGACAGACTAACGGACAGGACGGATGGATTTTTATATGCAGATGAAGAAAAGCCTACAGGAGAAACTTCGTGATCTCCGCTACAATAATGGGAACTTAAAACTGGAGCAGGTTAGCAATGCAACCGGCATATCCACAACTGCCCTCAGCACATATGAAAATGACGAGCTAAAGGATATCCCGCACTCGTCCATCATTGCCCTGGCAAAGTTCTATCACGTATCAACAGATTACCTGTTGGGTTTTACGGAAAACGAACAGGAAGGCGGCTCTGATCTCCGAGAACTCTCCATAAATGATGATATGATCAGACTCCTTAAAAGCGGTGATATCAACAACCGGCTCCTTTGTGAGCTGACAACCCACCCTGCCTTTATGAAGTTCCTTGCCGATTTGGAAATATATGTTGACGGCAAAGCCGGCATTCAGATACAGAGCCTGAACGCTATCGTGGATGCAATTCGGGACTCTATCATAAACGGTGATCTGTCCGGTGATAATGCTGCAGGTGACACCTCTTCCGAGGATATCAAAAATCTTCAGATGCTTGATGTTGCTCACATCGAAGATGATGCCTATTTCTTCAATCTCCTGCACTGTGATCTGGATGCGATTGCCAAAAATCTCCGTGAGGCACACAAGAAGGATCCCGATGCCGCTCCGGACGATATGATCGCCTCCCGGTTTAACTCCATCGTGGATGATGTGGCTTCGATAACTAACGAGCCCGTGGGAACCAAAAAGAATCTTATGGATCTGCTCCTGTATTACTTCTCAAAAGAGATCCGTATGCCGTTAGATAAGCTGACCTCTGAAGAGAAGGATATGCTTAAGTCCATTTTTGAGCGGTCGGGACGCTATAAGGCAGAGCTGAGGAATATGACAAAGGGTAGAAAGCGCGGGAAGCAAAAATAGACACTTCAAGCACTACCAACGCAGGGTTCAAAGCTAAAACAGCTTCACTTGCTATAACAGCTTCACTTGCTATCTTGACTTTCTCACCTATAATTTGTATAATAACAAGGAAACAAGGAATCCTTGCGAACAAAGGAGGTGTTAATTATGCCAGCTGTAGCAATAGCTCCCGAGCAAAAGAAAGTGACTATAACATCCAAGCGCCAGTTTACTATTCCCCAAAAGTTCTTTACTGAACTGGGATTTGATCGCGAAGCGGTATGCACTCTCGGAGATGGTATGCTAATTATTGAACCTGCCAAATCCGAAAATGGCGGCGAATTTGCCGAACAGATTTTAGCAGATCTTATCGCTGAAGGGTACAGTGGTCAGGATCTGTTATCTGAATTCAAATCAAGACAATCAAAAGTCCGTCCTGCTGTAGAAAAAATGCTCAAAACTGCAAAAGATGCAGCTAACGGGATTGGCGAATACTATTCCTATGAGGATGTTTTCGGAGGAAAGAAGTGATGGCAGATCTTATTATCCTCCCTCCCGCTGCAAAGTATCTAAAAAAGCTCAAGGATAAACCACTCAAGAAATTATACGATGAGGCCATCAAGGAAATATGAAAGGATCCTTCCATTGGCGAACCGAAGCACGGCGATCTTGAAGGTGTCCTTGGATATGATATCTACTACAATAAAATCAACTATGAGCTTGCATACACTGTTGAGGAACGTGTAAATGAGGAATCAGGCGAAACCGAGACCGTAGTAGTTATAATGGTCGGTACTCGCGAAAACTTCTACGATGAACTAAAACGATACTGGTTGTAATGCTAAAGGGCAGACAGAATAGCGATTGAGCACCGCTGCCTGCCCGGACTTGAAGCCCAGATGATCGTGTCCCTGTTCGATGTATTTTATGGGCATCTGAACTCTTCACGATCAAGTATGGCAGTTCTGTTCTTGACTTAACGCTTCTCCTGCCTTAATCTCTTCCGCTATTATAACATTATAACAGACTGACGCCATAAACAGTGACGTCATGGCAATCTGCCTAACTCACGACTAAAGTCACGAGTGTGCGGCGGCTATTTATCAAGTATGTATCTGTACAGCCCCGCTTTTACTTTTGTCGATGCCTGTCCTTGAATGTTAATCACGGCTGCGCAATTACTCGGGATGGAAATCGTATAGATGAGTTTACCATTCTCTTTCTTCCATGCGGACCGGACCTCTCCATAGAGACTCTTATAAACGGCCTTTGCCTCCGTAAACATATCTCCGGGAATTGGTGAGATTTCAAAGAACCGGTCTCCTGCCGGTATTATTCCACATGTAGTATTAAACAACCATTCACAGACTGCTCCCGGTGAGTAATGATTAAAGCTGCCTTTTCCGTTTTCATCTTTACCTTCCCAATATTCCCAGACTGTCGTTGAATCCTGCAAAACTTCGTAGAGCCAGCCGGGCTTTTTTTCATTTAAAAGAACTTTGTACGCCACATGCGGTTTTCCTGCATCTGAAAGAGCCTTAAGCAAAAATGGGGTTGATAAAAAGCCGGTACCGACTCTGTAATCAAATGCTCCCACCGCTTTTTCCAGGGAATCCTGCGCTTTTTTTCGGAGATCCGGTGTATCATCTAAAAGCCCAAGCGCAATTGGTCGAACCAGTTTTGCCTGTCTGTTTGTACGCAGGCTGTCCTCTCTCATAAACAGACTGATATAGGCCTCTTGAGCTGTTTTACCTGCTTCCCTGTACTTAGCTGCAATACTGCTCTCACCGATTATATCTGCAATTTCACTTAGAGTTTTCATTGCATAATATAAGTATGCAGTGCATTCCTCGGGATCCCCAGGGCATCGGTACAATAAATAGCTACAAAGCTTACAACTATGAAGTTGATTGCCGCCGACGCACCTCTGCTCTGCCACGCCCAGAATTTGCCAATTCCGATTTTGTCCGGGTTTGCTGTGTTTGTTTTGTTGTTTTTCATTTCACACCTCCGAAAAAAGTTCCGAAAATAGTTCTTCGCCTTTGATATGCACATATTACGTCCGATAAAAATATTTGTATATCGTTTATTTTGTATTTTTATCGTTTATTTTACTTTTTTGAGCATGGATGTTATATTTTATGTATGAAGACGAATAACAAGGCAAAAATTAAATTCTACTCTGATCGTTTGCAGGCATATTTATTGGATTATTCAGATGACGGACTTCAGAGACATACCATGGCTGAGGAAGAAGCGGTTTTCAAGCAGATAGAAAACGGTGATATTTCTGCTCTTGAGGAGCGATTTAGTACTGCAGATATCAATACGGACGTGTTTAATCGTGTTGGTAAGATGGCAGATAAGCCAATAAAAAGCTTTGAGTATATGACTTGCATTTCCATCGCGCTTGCATCAAGAGCCGCAGTCCGGGGAGGAGTTGACTTAGACACGGCATATACGCTTACGGACGTGTTTTTGAGATCTTTGGAAAAGTGTCAGACCATCAGCGAAATACTAAATATACAGATAGATGCATTCTATATTTTCACCGAGCAGGTAAATCAAACGAAAGAAGGACGCAGCAACTACGCTTATATTGAGAATGCAAAAGCATACATAGAGAATCATTTAAACAGGAAGTTCACACTCACGGAACTGGCCGATGATTTAGGTCTTAATCCCTCCTATCTTTCAAGACGTTTTACTCTGGAAGAAGGCATTGGCATACAGGAATATGCGAGAAAAAAGAGAATCGAAGCTGCAAAAAACATGCTCCGATTCTCTGATGTTCCCATCAGGCGTATTTCGTCATATTTATGTTTTCCTTCCCAAAGCTATTTCGGGGATGTTTTTAAGAAATACACCGGTATGACTCCGCAAGCTTATCGAAACTGGCAGCATAACGAAAACGACCCATTCAACACCCCAAGAGAGCTATAACTCATCATCCGAAGATGGCAAGGGTATATTTTTATAACAGGTATAATTTTTACACCTTCTAAGCTTCATCCTGCAGCATCAACCGTGCCGCTCCGAGTATACCCGCGTCATTTCCGAGTGCAGCCAGACATACTCTTGCATTCGAGGCAGCCGGCAATGCCATCGCCCGATAGTTTTTCTCAATATAAGGAAGTATGACCTCCCCGGCCGAGCTCATGCCCCCGCCGATGACATATACATCCGGGTTTATGACTCCCGCCACCAGAGCCAGCCCCCAGCCCAGATAGTGACCGAATCTCTCCGCCACCTCTATGGCCGGTTCGTCTCCCTCCTTCACCGCATCCCACACACTTTTAGCAGAGATGGGACGCTGCCTTAATACACTATTCTCTGTTGTCCCGGACAGTACCTCCGTCGCCAGACGGACTATTCCGGTTGCCGAAGCATATTGCTCCAGGCACCCGTGCCGACCGCAATTGCACCGAACTTTCTCCGCCGGATTCACACAAAGATGCCCTATCTCTCCGGCTGCTCCATCAACACCCGTATAGATCCGGCCCTGGTGGATCACACCGCCACCGACACCGGTACCGAGGGTGACCATAACAGTATCCGACGAGCCGTCTCCGGCTCCCATCCATGCCTCTCCCAGCGCTGCCGCATTGGCATCATTTGCAACACGAACCTCCGTATCATCCAACATCTCTGACAGTATCCCTGCTGCATCTATGGGCTCCTCCCAATGCAGATTGGCCGAGGTAAGCACCATCCCGTTTCCGTCCACCGGTCCCGGTACACCCAGACCGATCCCTATGATATCTATGCCCTCAGCATTCTCTGTCCGTATACCTCGAATAAACGCCGCGATATCCGGAAGCACCTTGCTTCCGCTCTCATCAGTCCTTGTCGGGATCTCCCATTTTTTTATTATCCTGCCGTCCTCTTCGATCAGTCCTATCTTGATCGCAGTACCGCCGACATCCACTCCGTATGCACACTTCATATACACCCGCTTACCTTATGACACGACCGCCCTTGATCACCTGATGCAATGTCAGATCGGATCTTTTCACCAATACCACATCGCCATACAATCCGGGAGCTATCGATCCGATCCGATCCTGCTGATTGGTACATCTTGCCGGAAGGATCGTCGCGGAGGCTACCGCCCTCTCCAACGGGATGCCCATGGTAAGCACCGCCGTACGCATGCAGTCAAACAGATTGGAAACAGAGCCTGCTACATTCCCCTCTTCCAAAAGATTGCAATACGGTCCTTTCTTGGTTACCGCCTGACCGCCCAGATCATAGATACCATCCTCCATGCCCGTACAGCGCAGGCTGTCACTTATCAAAATGATACGCTCCTCACCCATCATCTCATAGGCTGCTCTCACCGCTGCCGGATGCACATGAATACCGTCACAGATGAGCTCACAGGTTGCCCCTGCATCAGCGGCAGCACCCACAAGTCCCGGCTCTCTGTGATGTAATCCTCTCATTGCATTGTACAGGTGTACCACATGAGATGCCCCGGCATTGAATGCCTCCATAGCCGTATCATAATCCGCATCCGTGTGAGCGAGAGATACCTTTACAAAATTCTTTACTGCTCCGATATACTCCGCAAAATCCGGGTTGATCTCCGGTGCCAGACCGATGATCCTCAGCAGTCCTTCTGATGCCGAATAAAACCTCTCTGCCATTTTTGCATCACAGGGTCGGATGTACTCCTCATTCTGCGCACCCTTTTTCACATGGCTGATGAAGGGTCCCTCCATATTGAACCCTACCAGCCTTGCCCTATCGGGATGATCCTCCCTTGCAAAGGCCGCACCCACAGCCAGCACCTTACATAGGACTTCTTCGGGAAGAGTCAATGTCGCCGGGCAGATAGAGGTGATCCCGTGTGCCAGTTCGTATCCGGCTACTATCTCATAGGCCTCCATGGTTCCGTCACATACATCGAATCCCATAGCTCCGTGAAAATGGATATCAACAAGCCCCGGCAGCGCATAGCACCCCGAGGCGTCGATCACATCCTCATTATCAGCGGTGGCTTCCTCTGTAAAGATGCCATCGCTGATAATAATATCTTTCTCATGAAATCTTCGGTCTGTTCCGTAGACCAATGCGTTTTTTATTCTCATTCCGTTCCTCATATCCGGCTGAGTGCCGCCTCATCTGCCACGATCGTGATATCGTTGTGCAGCTGTAACACCGAAGCCTGTACATTGGGCGTTATAGGACCACACACCGCTGCGCGCAGGGCTTCGGCCTTGTCCTCCCCGCTTACTACCACCAGGATCTTTCTGGCCTGCATTATGGATTTGATACCGATAGTATAGGCCTGCTTCGGGACATTCTCATCATCCTTGAAAAATCTCTGATTGGCCTTGATAGTGGTTTCCGTCAGGTTCACTAGATGTGTCTGAGCCTCAAATGCCGTACCCGGTTCATTGAACCCGATGTGTCCGTTATGACCCAGTCCTAGAAGCTGCAGATCGATGCCCCCACACCGCTTTATGATCTCATCATATGCTCTGCATGCGCGCTCACTGTCCTCATCCATTCCATCCGGAATAAAGGTTCTGTTTGTATCGATATTTACTCTGGAAAAAAGCTTATCCCTCATAAAGTAATAGTAGCTCTGCGGATTCTCCCGGTCTATGCCCCGATACTCATCCAGATTCACCGTAGTGACCTGTGAAAAATCCAGATCACCTTTGTTGTACCACTCTACCAGTTGATTGTAGGTACCTATGGGTGTAGAGCCGGTTGCCAGCCCCAGAACACAGTCCGGCTTCATGATAATCTGTGCCGAAATGATATTTGCCGCTTTACGGCTCATGTCCGTATAATCCTTTGCATGTATTATCTTCACAATGATCACCTCAAATATTTATTTCTGTACTCACCGGCACTGATCCCCGTATGCTTTTTGAACACTCTCGAAAAATGAGCCGTATCCGCAAAGCCGACGCGCTCGGCTATATCTATAATATGGAGAGATGAGTCCTCCATAAGCTTCTTTGCATTCTCTATGCGTATCTCATTCAGAAGCTCCGAAAAACTCCTGCCGGTACTGTTAAGCAACTTACTCAAATGCCAATGACTGACATATACCTGCTCGGCCACGTCTGTAAGCTGCAGCTTCTCGCGATAGTGCTGCTCCATATAGCTGATGGCCTGCTTTACTATGAAATTATTAGCGGTGTAGCTTTCGTTTTCCGCGAGACTCTCGCGGTCACCGTGGATCTTTTCCAGACGCTCGGTGATATGCGTCATGGCTTCATCCAGTTCCTTCATCCTGGAGGGCTTCACCAGATAGCGCTGTACACCGAGATTCAATGCGGTTCTCGCATATTCAAAATCGCGATAACCCGTCAGCACCACCACCTGCATATCCGCGTATTCCGATCTCAGTGCCGCGATCATCGTCAGTCCGTCCATGCCGGGCATACGGATATCCGTAAAAAGGATATCCGGCTCATGCTTCTGCACCAGGGCCAAGCCCTCTTTGCCGGAGTGTCCTTCTCCTACCACTATGCATCCGTATCTGTCCCAATCCAGGATCTTACGAAGGCCATCTACGATCAATGGCTCGTCATCTACGATGACCACTTTGTACATCTGCTTTATCCCTTCACAGCCCCTGCCGTCATACCTTTAATGATGTACTTCTGCAGGAATATATAGACGATAATGACCGGAAGAATGACAAGCGTAACAGCCGATGCCATCAGACCATAGTTGGTGCCCTCCTTGGAAGTCAGCTCATTCAACAGTCTCGTGATGGCCCGCATTTCCGGTCGACGCAGGAAAAACATCTGCGTGAACAGGTCGTTATAGCTCCAGAGGAATGAGAATATTGCCACAGTTACGAATGAGGGCTTGCCAAGAGGTACGACGATCTTGAAAAAAATCTGCGGTATGGAACACCCCTCCAGATGTGCCGATTCCTCCAGTTCCAGAGGCAGCGACTGTACATAACCCATCAACACAATAATAGCAAAGCTTAGGTTACCCGCGACCTGAGGCAGGATGACCGACAGCATATTCAGTCCCCAATTGGATGTGTTGGTGATGTGCCAGCTCGTCTCCATGGTGTACACAGGAATAATGGTGGCAAAAACAGGAAACATCATGGCTGCCACGACCATGGTGTGGCAAAACTTCTTCAGGCGAAAACGAAATCTCACCAGAGCAAAAGCCGCCAGCCCGGCCAGCATCATCACTCCAATTGTAACACAGGTAGAGATAAAAATACTGTTTATATAAGCCCTGCCTATATCCAGTCTCTCAAAGGCCCGCTTGTAATTGGACAGGGTAAACAGGTCCCCTATCGGCAGCGCAAAACTCTGCTGCAATATCTTGTCCTTGGCCTTAAAGGAATTCTCCAAAACCCAGAAAAACGGATATATCGTTGTCAGGGCCCATAGGCTCAGGATCAGGTATATAGCCAGCTGCCCGATTCTATTTTTCTTCATATCAATAGTCCTCGCTTTCCCTGAATACTGTACGTGTAATCTTGGATAGAAGGACGCCCAGAACAACGATCAATACCGCAATGGTTGCACCGTAATCTACATTCTTGGCTTCCATGGTCTGGTAGTACATATAGGTACCGGTAAGGAAGGTTTTCTTCAGCGGCATGCCCTTCGGGAACATGGTCCACGGCAGATCGAACACCTTCAATGCGCCCGTAACTCCCAACGTGACGCAGGTGCAGAGGACATTTCTGAGCAGCGGAATAGAGATATAGAATACCCGCTGCAAACGACTGGCTCCGTCAATAGCCGCAGATTCATAGAGCTCCTGAGAAATATTGTTAAGCCCCGTCTCCAGGATGATAAAATAGAATCCCACATACTGCCAGACAACCGGGATCATCATCGTCAAAATAGCATTTTCTTCATTCTTCCAGTCCGTCAGATCGGTCTTGCCCAAAACCTCCAAAAACTGGTTCAGCATACCCTTGTCATACAGGAAGATCAGATTGAATAACAATCCGAGGGCCGTTGCGGAGATTACGATCGGGAAGAAATAGACCGTGCGGAAAAACTGAGTACCGCGCTCTATATTGTCAACCAGCAACGACAATACCAATGCAATCCCCACCTGTCCCAATATCGTAGCCACGATCATAAGTAGTGTATTCTTCAGTGAGGTCCATATTACCGGATCAGTAAACAAAGACAGATAATTCTTGAAAAACGGTGTGTTCCATTTCGTACCATAGGTACCCAGGCTCTTAATCTGACGAAAGCTCCCGTAGATGTTCACAAAAAACGGATAATAAAGATATAAGATCAAAAAGACAAAGGCAGGTGCAAGAAACAAAAATACATATTTTTTCTTCTTGTATATGCTAGACATAGTATCCCCTTTTAAATACTGGCCGGCAATACTTCTGCGTACTGCCGGCCATCTGAAATCCCTAATGATTACTCAAGTGAATCCTGATAGGTATCAACGCCTTCCTGTACCGCATCTGCTGCTGATACATTACCTGCTACGATATCGGGCATACCGTCGAAGGTAGATACTCGGCAATCTCCGTTGAAGAGATCCTGAACGGCTCCGGTCAGAGAGGTAACACCGCTCATCATGTCCATAGCCTTGATCTGAAGTGCATTGAACTGGCTCTCGTCTACAGTGGGTGCATTCTTCAGTGCTGATGCCGTGTGCTGCGCGAATATCGGAACCACCTCATCACTTGTCATATGAGATACGAAGCTGACTGCTGCTTCACGCTTGTCGGGATCCTCCCACGCCTTGGTTGTGATGTAGTAACCCATGGATAATCCACCAATCAGATCAGTGGTCTTGCGGTTACCCTTGCCGGAGAAATATGTAACATCAAAGTGGCTGAGCTTGTCTGCATCCAGTGTGCTCGGATCATCGGGATCTGACTGGCAGGAACCTACGATACCTCCAACCTTCCATGAACCATCCAACAGGAATGCTGCCTTACCATCAGTAAACATTGCAAAGGTCTCATCGTCAGTTGCTGACAGGGTATTGTCCGGGAAGTATCCCCTCTGATAGAGTTCCCTGATATCCTCAAGGCCTGCAACCCACTGCTTACCGGTTGCATCATCGCTGCTGCCCGGAATATCCAGGTGGTTGTCAGGAGTCTGCTGATTGAATATCGCGAACTCCCACCAATAATGAGGGATGTTGCCAAGTGCTGCTGCGATCGGAGCATAGCCTGCATCCTTGATATCCTGGCAGTCGCTTAAGAACTGATCCCAGGTATAATCAGCACCGGGCATCTCAACGCCCGCTGCGTCCAACACCTCGGTATTTACAAACATCGCTTCCCAGTATCCGTTAACTGGAACCGCGTACTTCTTTCCGTCTGCAGGAGAAGCTGCGATCAGCTCGTCGTTCATGTTGGATGCAAAATCCGGATACTCTGCGCGGATATCATCAATAGATACCACCTTACCTGCATTAACGAAATCGTTGGCATCTGCACCGTTGAAGAAAAATAATACATCGGGCTCGCTTCCGGTCTCAAAGTCGGTGATGATCCTGGTCTTGAAGGTCTCATCACTGGTTGCGGAAGTATCGCTTACCGTATTGCCGGTCTTACTCTCCCATGCAGCAACTGCATCCTTGTAATTCTGTGCATTGCTGTCCTCTCCTGCAAAGGTGGTGGTTACGGTCAGCTCAACCGATCCGCCTGAGGGCTCTGCCTCTGCTGAGGACTCTGCTTCTGCTGAGCTTTCTGTCTGCTCTGTGGCAGGCTCCTGCTCGGTAGCTGCTGCCGGTGCTGTTTCCCCACCGCATCCTGCCAGACCCATTGTCAAAACGGCGGTCATGAGGAATGCTGTAATCTTTTTCATTTTCATATTTTTCCCCCTTCTGTGCTACTGCGCACTTTCCTGCTTGTTTGTATCATTAAGATACCTCACCGGCTTCACTTTCCAAATTGCAGAAATTGTTATTTTTTGACAAAAATAGTGCTAATGGTATTTCCGCTTCCGTCAGGCTCGATAGATAAGCCGCTTTCCGCTCCGAATAGGATCCTGAGCCTGCGATGGACATTGCGGATACCGATCCGTGTAGATTTCTCCTCCATAGGCTTAATATCCATATCATCGGTCAAAAGATTTCGGATCTTCTCCATATCTTCATCCGACGGCTCCCCCGGGTTGATGATCCTGATCTTCATATCCACGGAGTCCTCTATACAGCTTCCCTCGATGATCATCCTCACCGATCGCAGACCGTCCTCTGTAGCGTTATGCTCCACCGCGTTCTCGATCACCGGCTGGATGATCAGTCGCGGTACCTTCACCGACAAAAGCGATCTGTCGATCTCCTCCGAATATGTGAAACGATCCCTGTAACGGCACTCGATGATGTATATGTATGCCTTCACATACTCAAGCTCCTCTTCCAGCGTGATCAACGACTGGCGGTTTCGGTCCATGGTAGCGGACATCATGGTGGATAAGGCTTCGATCATGGAGCATACCTTGTCGGTTTCCTGCATCCTTGCTTCCCAGTTGATGATCTCAAGGGTGTTGTTCAGAAAATGCGGATTGATCTGCGACTGAAGCGCGTGGATATTGGCATCCCGAAGTGCGATCTCCTCCACAAATATCTTATTGAACTGCTCTGACAGCTTTTCGGACATCTGATTGAAGTTGCGGGTAAGATCCGCGATCTCCCCCTCTTCCTTTTTAGGCGGAGGAACCGTCACTCCGTAGTTGCCCGCTGCGATCTGCTTGGACACCTCCGTCAGCTGTGAGATCGGTTTATTGATCTTGGTATGCATAAAGTAGAGCACCACCAGGATCAGAGGGATCAGAAATACGATCAATATCACGAAGGTAATGGTGATGGATCGTTTCTCCAGATTGACTGCCGTTGCGTCATAGAACACCTTATAGGTAAAGGTCCCGTCCACGCTGTCATTTTTTGCGGCTACGATATCCTCTCCGTTCTCTCCCACCTTGTCCTCACGCCACAAGTATTCGTCATCATAATAAATGATCATGCCCTCATAGGCCCAGACACTCTTCAGGCTTTCAAAGATTCTCTCGGGATTGAGCTCCATGACCAGCACCGCATAGCTTTCGAAATTTCTGTTCATCAGGTTGCGGATCATATAGACATGTCCACCTGATGAGAAAAACTCCGTTCTGGTATCCAGACCTTCGGAAATCTCCTGTGCCTCCTGTTGAGCATTGTCCCGAAAATACCGGATACGCGACAAACTGCCTCGCCCCGTTGTATTTCCCGTAAAATACAGGTTTTGAGGCTCGTCGGTAAAATACAGCACGGTCATATCAAAGCTGGGGTTATACTTGTACTGCTCAGCCAGAAATACCGTCACGTCATTGTACAGCCTACCCTCATCGCCGGTGCGGACGTACTGGTTATATGCTTCCCGGATCGTGGGCAGATATGACGCATTCTTGGATGCATCGATACAGTCAGAAAGGCGGAGGATACATATCTCCGCCGCCTTTTCCATAGATGTGGTGATGGTTCGTTGACTCTGAGCCTCTATACGGCCCGCAACTACCAGCAAAAAGATTGCTATGATCGCTGTGAGCGGAACGAACCATCCCAGTCCGATCAATCGCAATATTTGCATTTTCAGTGTATTTTTACTCTTCACGTTTCACCTTCCAATGAGAGGAATTCCCTATAGGTCTGACATACCTCCTCCGCCATTGCTGCCTGCGGCATCTCGCAGAACACTCGCAGCAGAGGTTCGGTCCCGGAGAATCGGACACTTACCCATCCTCCATTCCTAAAGTATATCTTACAACCATCCATATAGGAAGATTTTTCCACCTCATATGAAAAGCTCGGAACGGCTCTGTCCTCCATGAGGATCTTTAACAGTTCAGGCTTGCGTTCCGGTCGAAAGCTATAGTTATTCTCCAGCATCGTAAAGTGACCGAACTCCTCCCGGATACCGTCGTATATTTCGGAAAGCTTACGCCCGGTCACAGCCAGCATCTCCACCAAAAGCGCAGCGGCATAGACACCGTCCTTACCGTTTATATGTCCCCTCACCGTCAGCCCTCCGGAGGATTCCCCACCGATCAGGGCATCCGTCTGTGTGATCTTGGATGAAATATGTTTGAAGCCTACCGGAACCTCATAACAGGCTTCTCCATACTTGGCGGCGATCCGATCCAGCATATGTGTCGTACAGAGGTTTCGGACCACCGGTCCTTTTTCGTGGCGATACTCCTCCAGATAATAATACAGGATCATGAGTATATCATTGGGTGAGAGGTAGCGTCCCAGATCATCTACCACACCGATGCGATCCGCATCTCCATCGGTGGCGATCCCTATATCATAATGACCGTCAGTCACTGTGGTCTTCAGAGCCGACATGGCTGCCTCATTGGGCGCGGGAAGCTTGCCTCCGAAGAGAGTATCGTGCCTGGAATGGATGGTTTCCATTTCGCAACGAGCCGTCAGCAGAATGGTCTTGATTGCAGTCTCACTGACTCCGTACATGGGATCCAGAACCACTCGAAGTCCTGCTTCCCTGATCCTGACCACATCTATACGATCCAGAATGTTGTCCATATATTCGTTGATCGGGTAGAATTCCCTGATTAGCCCCTCATTCTTCGCATCAGTATAATCCATTGCTCTGACCGGAAGTGATACCTTTGAGATGTAGCTTTCCACATCGGCAGTCTGCTTTTCATCCGCATCTCTTCCACCTGCGGTAAAGAGCTTGATACCGTTGTAAATGGCAGGATTATGACTGGCGGTTACCATCATGCCGTAGGGTAGTTCATGCTTCATTACATAGAACATCACAAGCGGTGTGGGTGCCGACTTATTGATAAGGCAGGCCCTGATCCCATTGGCTGCAAAAACCACTCCGGCCCACTGCATGGCTTCCTTGGACAGAAATCTGCGATCGTACCCGATTACTATACCCGAGGCGGCTTTCCCCTCCTTGTGCATCTTATCAGCCATAGCCTGCGCCAAAATCTGAACATTTTCCTTGGTGAATTCATCTCCTATGACGGCTCTCCAACCGCCGGTTCCAAATTTGATCATTATTCTTCCCCTCTTTTCTTACATCAATACTTCAACCCGATGTGAGGATTGCTTGCTGTCTGCCGGGATCTTATCTACCACGGTTCCGTCCAGCAGTATCTTTTTTACCCCTTTTTGCCTATGCCCGGGATTCTTTACAAGGATATGGTATGTACTTCCCCTGTATTTTCTCTGCACCGAAAACTCTTCCCATTGCTCCGGAATACAAGGATCTATTATCAGTTCATCAAATCCCGGACGAATCCCCAGCATATAATGGGTGACTGCGTAATATGCCCAACCGCCGCTGCCTGTCATAAACGGATGGTGTGCCCTGCCATAGGTGGTATGATCTCTGCCTGAAATAAACTGACAGTATGAATATGGTTCACTCCAGCGGGTTTCGATATCATCGTTCTGATAGAACGGA
The DNA here is from genome assembly GCA_017483735.1 of Lachnospiraceae bacterium. GTDB lineage: Bacteria > Bacillota > Clostridia > Lachnospirales > Lachnospiraceae > RGIG4856. The sequence continues at coordinate 26,938 of JAFUVF010000057.1, forward strand.
CAAAGGCTGCGATAGTATTCGAATGCGCGATTTCCGTGTCCCATACGACACTCCGCTGACCAAACCCAGGGGTTTGGATGTGAGAAAATGCTCGCATTCTCCTTTAGTCCGGGATAGACTCTGGCGATAAACCCGAGCTCATCATCAGGGGTAGTATATGCCGGAGCATTAAGCATTATCCCATATGGTGTAGCCAGTTTCTCATGGATCTGTTCCAATGCCAGCTCTCCCTTGTCCTCCTCTGCCGCTCCGGAAAGTACGGCCCAGGCATTAGACTCCAGATGGAGCTTACCTTCAGTGTTCTCATGCGTTCCTATCTTGCGGCCGCTTCCTGTGAATCCTCTGAGGAACCATTCACCGTCCCACAGGGTGGTATTGCAGACATCCTTCAGCTTCGCCATTTCCTCTCGGAGTCTTTTTGACGTAGCATCATCCCCGATATATTCGGACACCTCCAGCAGACTATCCATGGCACGATATAATAGGAAGGAAACCAGTGCGCTCTCGCCTCCGCCCAGATTCAGGCAGTCATTCCAATCTGCGCGCAGTCCCTTGCATATGCCATGCTCCCCCACCTGTGTCCGGGAGAATTCCACGATACGCTGCATATGCTCATAGACGGTTCCCTTGTTGCCGTCTGCATATCCGATCTCCTCTCGCAAAAATCCTGTATCCCCGGTCTCCTTTACATATTCCACTATAGAGGGTACAAGCCACAGCGCATCATCAGAGCAGGCATCTGCCAGTCCGTGAACCTTTGATGCACCCTCCGGCTCCGGGATCACGGTCGGGGATTTGAATGGCTTTTTCTTTTTTTCCTTTTCCTCCTCAGGCAGGAACCATGAGGGTTCAAAGAGATGGATCCCATAACCCGAAGTGGTCAGCGCACGCAGGAGCTCCACTATCCTCTTCCTGCAACCCGTCGGATTGGTCGCCACCACCGTCATGGCATCCTGTGCCGTATCACGATAGCCAAGCCCTGTCCGCCCACCTACCTCGATAAAGGAGGCGAACCTGGAAAACATTACATTGATCTCCGCCTGATACAGCGTCCATGTATTGATCATGGTATCGATGCCCTCCTCGGGGCTGCGGACCATGAACCGTTCCTGCTTATCGCGCCAGAAATCTGCCAACGCTTCATATGCCTGATCCAATGTCCTGGGATCCTCGTATTTTTTTTTGATAGCTGCAGCCTCCCCGGCTCCTCCCTCGCCCAGAAAAAATATCAGTCTGGCCTTCTCTCCCGGAGCCAGGCTGACACCCTTTTGCAAGGCTGCACAGTGGTTTCCTCCCAATTCCTTGGATGACGAACATCTCCCCCGTATTACCGCTTCCGGATCCGTCTCTGTATGATAGGTCCCGAGGAACGCATCACGCAGGCAATCATATCCGTCCGGCGTGAAGCCGGCGGTGAAGTACTGATATCCTTCCTCCTCGTAAAAGAGGTCATAAAGGATAGCTCCGTCCTGATAATCACTGCCGGCGCAGTACAGGCTCATCTGGAAGTTCTGATTGTCGATTGGGACATGATGAAAGGAAAATTCCGCATAGGAAAAGACATCCAGGTCTCTGACTTTGTCACTGCGGTTTTCTATGACCACATCCCATACCAACGCTGAATCTCCGATGGGAATACTCATCTTCTGAGTCGCATAGATGCCCTTGTATTCACATTCATAGGTCGTAACTGACAGTCCGTGACGAGCGCGATACCTTGCCTGATCCAGCGGCTTTCCTACCGGCTGCCAGGAAACAGACCAATAGTCACCGTCTTCACGATCCCTCAAATAGATATAATCCCCGGGACGATCCATGGGAACGCTGTTACCCCGGAATCTGGTAATCCGGTGATATTCCGAGGACTTATAGAAGAGATATCCCCCGGCAGTATGATTTACCACCGCACACATCTCCTCAACTCCCAGATAGTTGGTCCAGGATGTCGGCAGATCTACCCGATCAATGACATATTCCTTATTTGTTTCATCAAAATATCCGTATTTCATGGTACCCCGTTTTTCCTTCCTATCACTTTTTTGACAGTAACCCGGCTAATTGTCAGTTTATGAAATCCCCCATAAAAATAGAATGTCTGTTTTTGGCAAATTATGCCCAAAAACAGACATCCCGTTCCGATCCTGTATAAACCTGCTTATTCTGTAATCTCGATCTGATTTCCCTCGATCACAACTATATAGGATTCATAGTATCCATCTCCTGTGGTGCGAGGGCTGCTCACTACCTCAAATCCATCAGCTCTACTCCTCTATCCGGCTACACTCTTATTTCAAAAGCTTTATTATTTCCTTCCCATTCTGCTTTGTAAATTCAGAAAGTTCATAGGATCGTATACGCTCCTTAACCATGTTCGGAACGACAAATCCATTTTTTACAAGTGGTGCAAGTCGATTGATTACAGTCTTATTTGTAACCTTTACTCTTCATCATCCAATACCATGAGATTTTCTATTCTCCATGGATCCTTCTTGGGGTCATATCCGGGTTCGCCCGGTGCGATGTACGGTGCTGAAAAGTTCGTGTCAAAGACTATCTTCTCTTCCTTTGCCTCGGGTTTCGGATAGGGCATCCTGCCTGGTGCCGGTTCGGGTGCCGCTACCTGGGTGAGTTCCGGCTTGTGCCCGGAAGAAGTCGTCCTTGTTTTTGAAGATGACTGTTTAACCTTTGATGCCGTTCTTCGTTTCCTGCTGACCCTCAATGGCATTTCATCTTTCACTTCTCCCGAGCGTACGGACATTTGTCTTGTAACGCTCCGAATCGCTATGTTGGCGTGGTCCTCAGTATCGACCTTCAGCGGCAGGTCTTTCAGACATGCTTCCAACAGCGCCAGCAGTGCTTCCCTCTTTCCCCAGAATCGAGCATCAATGAGTTCCATTGCATGAGGATATTCGTCATAATATGAATCTTCGATTTTGAGACAGTAGACGTTTTTCATTTTGATCACCTCTTTTTGTCAGTTTTTTAACTGTTTTAATGAATCAGATGGAATTGGTTCTGAATACGTTAACCTTAAAAAGCATACAGTCGAGAAATTATAGGCTTACATGTGTACCATTAGGGGAAAAACGGCTACCAATTGTTAAAGACATGTAAGATTTTATGGATCATACGTAACCAAATGGCGCATTTATCCTATAATAGCCCGAAATAGCATTTATTTATCCCGAGATTTTTCGACTATTTGCTATAATCAGTACAACCATTCCGCCATTACGGTTAAGGTAAACATCATGTTCAGCAGGACTGTTCCGATTGCCATTCCACGATCAGTTTATTCCCCCGGTCAAGGTTATATAAGCAGCGGAGTTGTCGGGCCTCCCCTATAACCCTGTTGGGCGCTGCCCAAACCCTTCTCGCTCCGCCCGAAGAGTAAGCCCTGCGGGCTTTGTCGTTTATCTTACAGAACTCGAAGGCCATAGTACAAGAACTCAACAGTATATAAGCATTATCAGCAATGTGAATTCCCAGGGGCAGGCAAATGTCTGGTTCGCTGAAGGCAGGGAGAAAAATAAGCTTCTGGATGATTATCTTAAGAAGATCGTAGATCAGATTGAAAATTATAAAGGCAAGAACTGGGGTGATGCATATCCCGAAGGGTGAAGGGTGAAAAAGCACGGATTAGAAAGCCCATAAAAAAGAGGGCACTATCCCTTTGGATGTTACGAAGTGTTTCGTAGAATTCATCCTTGTATGGGCAACTGCTGCACAGCTTGAAGGTCGTATATCGTGCGGAATGAACAACCCTCGCGGCTATCTTCATCAGCTTCAGCCTGACCGTATCAATGCGGAGCTTCCGCATGTTTGCGGCAAGTTACTCTTGCAACCCTAATTTCGGACATCATTTTCGAATACACAAAATCCAACTTTATCTGAGAGGATTATACGGTGAAAACGATGAAAATGGAACAACAAAACCCGATTCAAATATCTAAAAACGATTAAACCAGCATTTAGTCTTGCAAATTTTCAGCTTTGGAGTTAAACCCGAAGTTAGTTTTGCATTCAAGCTTTCGAATATAATTGTTGTGGCAGGTGCAACGGAATTGATTTGTTTCTTACATTATAGGTGAAAGGTTCAATATGAGTTTTAAATAGGAGGAATACAAAATGAAAAAAATCGTAATTCTGTGTTTAGCCGCCATGATGCTGGTCGGTGTGCTGACTGCCTGTGGAAGCAACACGGCAGCGACCCCCAACACTGGGACCAAGGGCAAGGTTGTCGTAAACATCGAGGGAACGGTGACCGCCGTCAACGAAAACGAAGTCACTCTTGATAGTGGCAAAATCGTTGTTATTTCTTCTGAAACCGTTTTTGCAGGCGATCTCGACACCAACAATGCGGTTAGCGAAAAAATCGTTGTCGGCAATTTTATTCAGGGTTACACGGAAGATGATCCCGATGCCGAGAAGGTGTCTGCCAGCAAGATCTACTGCAATTCCGCTGTGCAGACAGGCGGCAAACTGGTGATCAACTTTGAAGGTACTGTAGCCTCCGTTGAGGATGGTTGCATCACTCTGGAAGATGGTCAGAAGATTCAGATCTCTGATGAAACCGTTTTTTCCATCGCAAGTGGTGTCGTGGAGAATGTTATCCTGTCTGAGGGATATGCCATTCAGGGTTATGCCGAGGAGGATGCCCCCGCTTCCCGCGTTCATATCATCGCCTATTAACCGTAAAGCAGACCTCCTGCGGTGTTTTCTTCTGTCTTAGCGTCCTCTGTCATAATCATGACTACGGTGCCGGGGTTCCCGCCGCCGTGCATCATTCCGGCGCTTTGCTTCCGCCTCCATATCCCGGAGTTTCTTGCGGATGCTCTCTTTTTCAGGCGGTGCCTGCTGGATCTGCTGCTCTCCGTGGACCTGCCGCTCCCATGCGGCCAGATCGCGGTTGTACTGCTCCACAAGGAGCGTGGCATCGTCATACAGCCGCTTGAATGCCTGTACGTCGGGATATCCGTTCGCTTTCAGGATACCGGGCAGCCGGTCCATCCGGCGGTCGATCTCCTGCTGTATACCTGTAATCTTTTCCTGCAGGGCCTTGCGCTCTTTTCCTTTGAACAATCCAGTCGTTTCAGCGAGCTGCTTTTCCAGCTTTGGCAGCTCACCGTGCATGAGCTGCTTGACTGCCCTGGCTTCATCCTGCACCTTGACCATCAGCTTCTGCATCTTGCGGTACTCCGCCATATCAACGGACAGCGTAGGCTTCTGCATATATCTCTCATCTGGCGGGTTGACTGATGATCTCTATTTTGATAGTTCTGCTGCAGATCCAGATCACATTAAGTACGTATTCCATCGTTTGTTTGAGACCAAACAACAAGAACAGCACTATAATATGATGATGCAAGGCTTTTGATCAGTTCCTTCCCATTGATCCCGGGTGCTAAGATGATTTGTTCTTTCATGTGGTTATCCTTATATAAGAAACTTCAAACCGTTTTCATATATATATTCTACAGGCCTTGCTTCAATTGCCCTCCAAAACCCTGTCATACAAGGATGTTTTGGAGGGTAATCGTGCTACCGGAACAAGTCTTCTACCGTATCCCTGCAAGAGCAAGAACCGCCGCCAGCTTCGCATTAACCTTCCCCGCGAGCCCATTTAAGTAGGACAAAAGCTTCTCTTTCATGTTTTTCACCTGTACCTTTCCGTACCTGCCTGTAGTTACGTGAAGGCTTCATCACCCTTCATAACCTATAAGCATATTTACAAAAGGCACTTTTTCAGGCATGTGGATCAGATAAAAAAAGCCTTGGATATATATGGTGTTCACACAACTCATTCTGCATGGATCGGTCAGGATGATGAGCTGGGCGGCGCTCAGATTGACCTTATCATAGATCGGGACGATCACGTCCTTAA
>JAFUVF010000058.1 GCA_017483735.1 Lachnospiraceae bacterium
CATTGGCGATTTCATGTAGGTAATATGTGCTAAGCGGCGAATTATACAGTATTGTTGTCGATGCCATCAATGAATATAAGAGGATAAAGTGTTAAGCGACGAATTGTACCGTGTCCCGACGACAAATTAAAATCCTGTATTCTTAAGCGATAACGACGAGCTTTAATCCTTATGATGTGGTATTTCCAATTTCACATTTCGTGAAGTCGCATATTTGCTGACTTTTTTATCTTGCATTCAATTGATGGTTATGCTATATTCATCTTGAAAGCATAATACATCGGTCTTTGAAATCCAATTTCCGACATTTCTGATATCATTCAGGTTTCGTATGCTTTTATTATTCAAAAACAAAAATAAAAGTAGGAGCCTGAAAGCGGAGAAGATTCCGAAAGTCCATAAAAGCTCCTGTAAAAGGAGGTATGCTTATGGACAAGAACATAACTGTTGACAATAATTACAAGGATTCGGTATTCCGTATGATATTCAGGGAGAAGGAAGCACTGCTGTCGCTGTATAATGCCGTAAACGGAACGGAATATGATAATCCGGATGAGTTGAAGATTACCACGTTGGAGAATGCGGTGTTCCTTGGGATAAAGAACGACATATCCTGCCTGATAGATATGAGGCTCAGCCTCTTTGAACATCAGTCCACGGTAAACCCGAATATGCCATTCAGATATTTAAAATATGTATCTGCACAGCTTGAAAGGGATTATTCTGGGAAGAAGGAATACGGATATAAGAGGATTACGCTTCCTAGGCCGAGCTTTGTTACCTTTTATAACGGAACTGAGAAGCAGCCGGAGAGAGTGGAATTTAAGCTTTCGGATTTGTATGAGAGAACCTCCGGTAATGAGGAAATAAATTTGGAGCTGATATGTGTACAGCTCAATATAAATACGGGATATAATGAGAAGCTCAAGGAAAGCTGTAAGCTTTTGGCGGAATATGTGGAGTTTGTAAACAGCGTAAGAGGGAATAAGAAAATATACAAAACTACCGAGGAAGCTGTAAAGGCAGCGGTTGATGAATGTATAATGGATGGCATATTGGCGGACTTCTTAAGGAGGAATAAGGCTATGGTATATATGAAGAGCTTATATGAGTTTGATGAAGAGGGCTATAAAGAAGTACTGCGTGAGGAAAGTTATGAGGATGGGTTCAGTGACGGAACGGAAAATGGTCGAAGAGAGCAGCGAGAGGCAGATGAGGCTGAAATGCAGCAGTACAGAGAACAGAATGAGAGATACAAGGAAGAAATTGAGCATCTAAAGGCGCAGCTTGCGGCATTGGTATAGGCATGGCTACTCCTGACTGACCAAGATGTCGGTTTAGTGTTGTTGGCGTGGTACACTAAAGTCGTTAATTTGCATTGTGAATACTCCATAAAAATGATAAAATTATATATATTTTTATTGGAGGGCGATATGGCAGATTCAAAGGAGTTTTTTCCCGATGGCGTAACCGAGATTGACGATTGGTTCTATGATACGAAAGTTCCCACGCTTTCAGAACTTGGGAAGCAGTATGTGCTGACGGATTTCGGTATAATGGATGACGGCAGGATATATACAAATGAGCTTCAGGCGCTCATTGACAGGGTGCATTCCGAGGGCGGCGGCGTCATAGTGGTTCCGGCGGGCACATATATGACCGGAGCGGTATGGTTTAAACAGGACGTTAATCTGTATTTGGAAAAAGACGGGATATTAAAGGGTAGTGACGATACAGAGGATTATCCGGTATGTGATACTCGCATAGAGGGGGAGTGCTGCAAATATTTTCCTGCATTGATAAATATTGAAAAATGTGACGGAACTGTCATATCGGGAGAAGGAACTATCGACGGAAACGGGCTTCGCTCATGGAAAGCATTTCGCCAAAGAAGGATATGGAATCCCTCCTGCACTAACAAGGACGAACAGAGAGCAAGACTTATCTTTATATCGGAATGCAGGAATATTGTTGTTGAGGGTCTTACAATTCAAAATTCCCAGTTTTGGACAAATCATTTATATCGAAGTGATCACATTAAATACTTAAATTGCCGCATATTGTCTCCCAAGGAGCCTGTGAAGGCGCCCAGCACCGACGCTATAGATATTGACGGCTGCACCGACGTGCTGATAAAGGGCTGTTATATGGAGGTAAATGATGATGCGGTTGCATTGAAGGGAGGCAAAGGACCGGATGCCTGGGAGCTTCCCGGCAATGCCCCTAATGAGAGGATATTGATAGAGGATTGTCGATATGGCTTTTGCTTTGGATGTCTGACGGTAGGTTCGGAGTCAATACACAGCAAGAATATCATATTGCGCCGTACAAAGATAAGTGAGAGCGTGAATCTCCTCTGGTTAAAAATGCGCCCCGACACACATCAGGAATATGAATATATTTCCGTAGAGGATATAGAAGGCACAACTACAAGCTTTCTAAACATAAACCCGTGGACACAGTTTTTTGACTTAAAGGGTATGGAAAAGCCGGAGAAATCGTCAGCACATCATATAAGCATCAAAAGATGTGATATAGAATGCGTGATAGCTTATGGTGTGAGCACAACGCATGATTACTATGAGCTTTCAGACTTTCATCTGGAGGCGTTGAATATTTCGGCAAAGCAGATGGGAGCAGAGGAATATATACGAAATTTATCATAAAAATGCACGTTTTTGATTGTTGTATGATAAAGAATATAATGATAACATTTTAGAATAAGGAGGTATTGAGGGTGTTACACAAAGGCTTTAAGATGAAGCTCTACCCCGGAATGGAGGCGGAGTATGAGAAGCGCCACAACGAGCTGTGGCCGGAGATGAAGGAAGCGATACACCGCCACGGCGGGCGCAACTATTCTATCTATCTTGACAGGGAGACCCTGACGCTCTATGGGTACATCGAGATAGAAAGCGAGGAGGAATGGGCGAAGCAGGCGGATGAGCCCATCAACCGCAAGTGGTGGGATTTTATGGCGGATATAATGGAGACGAATCAGGATAACTCGCCGGTGAGCGTGGATTTGGATTTGTTGTTCCACTTGGACTGAGAAGGAGGATTACAAATGAGTACGGAACGCTACGAATATGCGAAAAAAAGATACGCCGAGGTGGGCGTGGATATTGACAAGGCTATAGAGGCGACAGAGAAAATACAGCTCTCCATGCACTGCTGGCAGGGAGATGATGTGAAGGGCTTCGACGTAAAGGGAGAGCTTACAGGCGGTATACAGACTACGGGAAATTACCCCTACAGGGCGACTACACCCGAGGAGCTTATGCAGGATATCGAGAAGGTCTATTCCTATATCCCCGGAAAGCACAAGCTCAATCTCCACGCAAGCTACGCCATCTTTGAAAACGGCGAATGGGTAGACAGGGATAAGCTGGAGCCCAGACATTTCACAAAATGGGTTGAGTTTGCAAAGAAGCTGGGCATTGGTCTTGACTTTAATCCCACGCTTTTTGCACACCCGAAGTCGGATGACGGAACTCTGTCCTCCGAGAAGGACGATATCCGCCGCTTCTGGATAAACCACTGCATAGCATGTATCAGGATTTCCGAGTATTTCGCAAAGGAGACCGGCGTGCCCTGTATGATGAATATATGGATACCTGACGGCTTCAAGGATATCCCTGCAGACAGAAAGGGACCCAGAGCAAGGCTTAAGGCTTCTCTTGATGAGATACTTGCCTGCGGCTACGACAAGTCCCTCGTATATGTGGCGGTAGAGCAGAAGGTATTCGGAATCGGTCTTGAATCCATGACCGTGGGAAGCCATGAGTTCTATATGAACTATGCGGCAAAGAATGACATTATGTGCCTCATAGATTCGGGACATTTCCATCCCACGGAAAATGTGGCGGACAAATTATCGTCAATGCTTTTGTTCTATGACAAGATGGCGCTCCATGTGACCCGCCCCGTGCGCTGGGATTCCGACCATGTTGTGCTGTTTAATGACGACCTAAGGGAGATTGCACTTGAGATAGTCAGAAACGGTGCGGACAGATTCTTCATCGGTATGGACTATTTTGACGCCTCAATTAACCGTGTATCCGCATGGACCAACGGAATGAGAAATATGGAAAAGGCTCTGCTCTATGCAAACCTTGCTCCCAACGAGGAGCTTGCAAAGCTCCAGAACGACAGAAACTTCACGAAGCTTATGAGCCTCAGGGAGGAAGTAAAAACCTTGCCTTTTGGGGACGTTTGGGATTATTATTGTAGTAAGACAGGAGTGCTTTCCGAGCATGAATGGTTCGCAGACTGCGAGAAGTATGAGAAAGAGGTACTGTCAAAGAGGGCATAGCAAAAGCTGCAATTAAAGGAGGGAACAGAGTATGAAGGTAGTGGATACTGCATTTGCAAAAAGCTTTTTCCGTATGTGCGGAGACGGCTTCTATCAGGGGTGGCATGAGAGAAACGGCGGAAATTTAAGCTACAGACTCAAAGAGGACGAGATAAGGGAAATTTGGGACGATTTGAATTTTGAGAGCGGAAGGCAGTATGATATAGGAACATTTGTACCTACGCTCGCCGGAGAATTCTTTATGGTAACAGGCTCCGGAAAATATATGAGAAACATACCCGACGCTCCGGAGGAAAATGTCTGCATAGTCAAGCTTGATGCAAGCGGTGTCAGATACCAGATAGTATGGGGACTTACAAACGGCGGAAAGCCCACATCGGAGCTTCCCAGCCACCTTATGAATCTCGAGGTGTGCAAGAGAAGAGACCCGAATATCAGAGTGGTATACCATGCTCATCCTGCGAATATCATAGCGCTGACATATCTGCTTCCTTTGGACGGGGAGATATTCACAAGAGAGATTTTCGAGATGGCTACGGAATGTCCCGTTGTGTTCCCCAAGGGAATCGGCGTGGTTCCGTGGATGGTGCCCGGCGGTAAGGATATCGCCGTTGCGACATCAAAGATAATGGAGGAACAGGACTTTGCGGTATGGGCGCATCACGGTGCTTTTGCCTGCGGCACGGATTTTGATATGGCGTTTGGACTTATGCATACCGTGGAGAAGGCTGCGGAGGTGCTCATAAAGGTAATGTCCGTCACGGATAAGAAACGCCAGACCATAAGCCCCAGAAACTTCCGTGCGCTGAATGCACCCTTCGGAATAGATATAGACGAAAGGTTCCTTTATGACAAAAAGAGCAATGTGATTGGAGAAAGATAAAGATGAGATATTATCTTGCTATAGATATAGGTGCCTCCTCCGGGAGGCACATTCTCTCTCATATAGAGGGCGGAAGGATAGTTACGGAGGAGATACACCGCTTTGCAAACGGCAATGAAGAAAAGGACGGGCATAGGGTGTGGAATCTGGACGGACTGTTTGCGGAGATTATCGCAGGCATGCAAAAATGCGCAGAGCTTAAAAAGCTACCCTGCTCTATGGGAATAGATACATGGGGCGTGGACTATGTGCTTCTGGACAAAGATGATAAGCGTGTCGGTTTGAGCTATGCCTACAGGGACAGCCGTACAGAGGGGATGGACGAAGAGGTCTACAGGATAATACCGGAGGATAAGCTCTATGAGAGAACCGGTATTCAGAAGGCAATCTTTAATACCATATATCAACTTATGGCGGTAAAGCTAAAGGAGCCGGAAAACCTTTCAAGGGCTGAGAGCCTGCTTCTTCTGCCGGATTATTTCAATTTCCTTTTGACGGGAGTTAAGAAATGGGAGTATACCAATGCGAGCACCACGCAGCTCTTGAGTCCGAAGACCTTTGACTGGGATTATGAGCTCATTAATATGCTCGGATTTCCGACAAAGCTTTTCGGAAAGTTAAGTATGCCCGGAGAAACCGTAGGGGAGCTGTCGGAGGAAATAGCAAGGAAGGTCGGCTATTCCTGCAAGGTAATACTTCCCGCAACCCATGATACAGGCTCGGCGGTAATCAGCGTTCCTAAGGAGGATACCATTTATATCTCATCCGGCACATGGTCGCTTATGGGCTGTGAATTAAAGGAGGCAATCTGCACGCCCAAGGCAAAGGCGGCAAACCTCACAAATGAAGGCGGCTATGACCATCGCTTCCGATTCCTTAAAAATATAATGGGACTTTGGATGATTCAGTCCGTGAAAAAGGAGCTGGAGGCGGAGAACGCAAATGAGGATTATTCCTTCGCAAATCTCTGTAAGCGTGCCGAGGAAGCGGATATATCCTCGATAGTGGATGCAAATGACGGAAGATTTCTTGCGCCCGCATCCATGATAGAAGAGATAAAGGCGGCGTGCAGGGAAAGCGGGCAGAGAATTCCGGAGACCCCGTGGGAGCTTGCAAGAGTTATATACCGCTCCCTTGCGGTATGTTACAAAAAGGCTGCGGAGGAAATCGAGGATATTACCGGAAAGCATTTTGACAGGATAAATATCGTGGGCGGAGGCTCAAATGCGGAATACTTGAATGTCCTTACCGCAAAGGAGACCGGAAAGAAGATATCCGCAGGTCCGTCCGAGGCTACCGCAATAGGAAACCTTGGCGTGCAGCTGATAGCTGACGGAGTATACGGCAGTCTTGCGGAATTCAGAGGGGCGGTTGGAGATAGCTTTGAGCTTAAGGAGTATTGATTGATATGGACTTTCTTGTAGAGATAAATAATCTTACAAAGCAATATGAGAGCAACAGATATCCGGCGATAAACAATGTTTCGCTGACGCTGCCGAGAGGAAAGATAATAGGGCTTTTGGGACCCAACGGAAGCGGAAAGACAACCCTCATAAAGATGCTAAACGGAATATTGGTTCCCACAAGCGGCAGTATCCGCATCGGAGGCTGCAATGTCGGAGTGGAGACGAAGCGTCATATCGCATATCTTCCGGACAGGACATACCTTTATGACAATCAGAAGATTTCCGATATTTTGGAGATGTTCAGGGATTTCTATGAGGATTTCGATGTAAATCGTGCAATGGAAATGCTTAAAAGCTTACAGGTAGACCCGACAAGGAGGCTCCAGACTCTTTCAAAGGGCACCAAGGAGAAGGTGCAGCTCATACTTGTAATGAGCAGGCGTGCAGACCTCTACATATTGGATGAACCTATAGCGGGAGTTGATCCTGCGGCGAGGGATTATATCCTAAAGACAATACTTTCAAACCACAGCGCCGGAAGCACAATACTCATCTCCACACACCTCATAAGCGATATTGAGCAGGTTTTGGACGAGGTGGTATTTGTAAGAAACGGCAGTATACTCCTCTACAATTCCGTTGAAAATATAAAGGCGGAGCAGGGAAAATCCATTGACGCATATTTCAGGGAGGTGTTCGCATGTTAGGCAGGCTCATTAAATATGAATGGAAAAACTTGTGGAAGGTGGAGAGCATACTTGCCGGAATAATGGCGGCATTTGCGCTTATGGAAGCGGTAATGCTGCAGACGCCGATGTTTGCGAATTTGTTTCTGGACAATAAGGAAATGCCGGACGTTCTCGAGGGACTTTCCATTACTTCAATGATATTCGGCGCAATATTCCTTGCGCTTCTTATAATCGGAGTGCTCTACGGCAGTATGATATTTTTAGGTGTACGTTTCTACCGCTCGATGTACTGCGATGAAGGGTATCTTACACATACACTTCCCGTCACGAAAAAGGAGCTTCTCGGGGCGAAGCTTATTACCGGCATGCTCTGGCAGATAATCATGAATGTGGTGGCAGCTCTTTCCATTGCAGCAATATTTACCTCGATAACGGCACTTTCATTGCGCAACGGTATGGATATGACGGAGGTGGCGGACGAATACACGGAGATTTATACAGACCTCGTTGATTTGGATGCGGGAGTGCTTTTTCACGGTACAGTCACAACTTTGCTCACAGGATTATTTGAGCCCTTCATTTCCATATCACTTATCTACGGCGCAATAACTCTGGCACAGCTTCTAAAGAAAAACAGAGGCTTTATGGGAATAGTATTTTACTTCCTCATAAATTTCGTGATACGCTTTGTGTTGACGATATTCAAGGGCTTGGGATATATCACGCTTCTCCCCCTCCTTGATGAAATGGACTCATACAGTGAGTATATGAACAGGTCGCTGTTTTCATCATACGATATGAGGCTTATATTATATCTGGGCGTGGCGATAGCGTTGGTTGTCATCTCACACTATATTATCGAGCAGAAGCTTAATCTGCAGTAATAAACGGGTTACACCAATTTAGATGCTTGTTATGCAAAAGGTCTTGCCTTAGACGACAGCTTTCGAAGGCATTCGGGCTTTGCAAGAAGGAAACTCTGGTCGCTGCGGATATGCTGATAATCAAGTACCGCACAAAGAGGGATGAATTGCAGAGGAAAATATAGAACAGATTACGGATTGTTAAAGCCCCTAAAAAATGCTAAAATATAAATTACTTGAAATTGTGAAAATTATGGAGAGAAACCATGATAGAATATTTGTATGCAAATAACTATAAAACGCTTGTTAATTTTGAGGTAAAGTTTAATAAGACAAATGTACTGATTGGGAAAAGCGGTGCCGGTAAATCTACAGTTTTATTTCTTTTGGGCTGTTTAAGAGATTTTATGGCGGGTACGGTGAATATTACGGAGTGTTTTCCTAACTTTTCCAAAACTGTGTGGTATGGGAGTGCTGTGCAGACTTTTGAAATAGGTTATTTGCGTGATGGTAAACATTTTACTTATCATTTGGAAATTGACCATAGTGAAAATGAACAAAATTGTACAGTCAAATATGAAAGTGTCAAATATGAAAATACAATAATTCTTGAAGAGAAAAACGGAAAAGCTGAATTATATAATGATGATTTTGAATTGTCAAACAGCATACAGGCTGATATGTCACGTTCCGGATTGAATTTTGTTTTTGCGGGAAACGGAAATAAAAAATTATCAGAATTTAAAAATGAAGCCGTAGGAAATGTGATTATATGTGAGCCAAATCCAAAGAATATGATTGTTTTCAGCAGTAATGGTATAGACAATGCGTTTCCGGACAGTTCATTCAGCAATATAATATCAGTATATGCCTACTTGTCTCAGGCACATCCTGAGGTAATATATAAATTATGGGAACAGCTCAGAGAGATAAATCCGGCATTTGTTCAAACTAATGCCAAAATAACACAATATGGAAAGACAATGTACACATCATATAATGTCGGAGAAGAGTCTTCGGCTTTTTCGTTCAATCTTATGCAGCTATCAGACGGAGAAAGAAAGCTGTTGGCATTATATTTATTGCTCTATGCGTATTTGGAAAATGGAATGACTGTTTTGATTGATGAACCCGAAAATTACTTGGGGTTAAGAGAAGTACAGCCGTGGTGCGCAGAAGTAGATATGATATGTAATGAGAGCGAAAACGGAGGACAATGTATATTTGCATCACACCATCCGGAAACTATAGATTATTATGCAAACAATTCTGCCATATGGATGTCAAGAATAAATTCCGGAGAAAGCAAAATTGCAATGAATAATCCGTTAATTTTTGCTGAGGACGATTCGCTTATGAAATATTCTGAACTTATAGCAAAGGGATATTGGAATGAAGCTCAATAAAAAATACCAATATATAATATTTTGTGAAGATGATAAGACAAGGTCATTTATTATCAATATTTTGGTGAGTCAGGGTATAAACATAAACAAAATACGCTCAGATGTCGCACCCAGCGGCAGAGGTAGCGGAGAGGCCTATGTAAGGAATAGTTATCGCAGGAATCTGTCAACCTTAAGGAAATTCAACTATAATTCAATAGCATTAATTGTTTGCACAGATGCAGATACTCATTCTATTGATGAAATCTATAAATCTTTTTCAGATGAATGTACAAAGGTTGAACCTAAAATGGAGGACAGAACCGATAAGGAACCGGTATTGATATGGATTCCAAAGCGGCATATTGAAACGTGGATAGAATTTTTCAAAAATAACGGCGTGGGTGTAAACGAAGAAAGAAAATATAAAATCAACAGTCAGAATGTGAGATGTAAAGAAGAAGCGAATAAAATGTCAGAATTTTTGCAGGGAAATAGAGTATATAAAGAATATCTGCCGTCACTTGAAGCGGCGTATGTGGAATACGAGAGATTGTGTAAGGTACAGAAATAAAAATGATTGAGATAGTTACTACGGAGCACAAGGAGCTTATTGAGATTAAATCCGATAAATAAGGAGCAACCATGATACATTATCTAATGCTGTGGGGGACGCAGGATGACAGAGTATGCGCCGTATGTGTTGATGAGCATATTTGTGGGAGCGCTTAGCGATAAATGGGATAAGAAGCGTACACTGTTGGTATGCAATGCAGTAGCGGCTCTTGGCACTTTGCTGTTCTAAGGGGGATTGCGGTGTTGAGTGGAAGGAATTGTAAGCAGAAGCTTAATCTGCAGTAATAAGCGGGTTACACCAATTTAGACGCATGTTATGCCAAAGCTCTTGCCTTAGACGACAGCTTTTCCGAAAATAATTGTTAGAAGGAACTGTTGTTTTGCAAGGAGGCAGGATGATATGAGCGGAATCGGTATTTACAATACAGGCATGGTGCGAATTGAATTAAAGGATGCTGCGGGCAATGTAGTCGGCAGCATCAGTTATTCAAAGAAAAAAGGAGCCCCAAAGAAAAGAAAGCTCAACTACAATTTCAAGCAGTTATCGTCAATGATAATGTCTGCAAAAACATCGGGAAACGCCGGAAAAACCGTGACTAAGATAAGGCAGAAGCTGGCGGAGCTTTATATGAAAAGGAAAAACAGCGAGTTGGATTCTGCGGAGCTTGAAAGCGCCATAGCTCATGCAGAGAGTATGCTCCGGGTCGCAAAGAAGAGGAAGAAAAATCTGAGGACGGAGGAGCTTGCAGAAAGAAATGCCGAATCCCCGGAGGAGGAGCTCCTTGAAGAGCTTACAGAGGATGGAGAGGAGGATGGCTCCTTGGGAGCGTATCTTCTGTCTGATGAAGAGCTTGAGGAAATGGTAAGCGAGAATATGGAAGAGTTCACTGAGGATATGGAGGAGCTTCAAAGAAGGGCGGAGGAAAACATAGAGCTTACAGAGGAGCTTGAGGAGATGTCGACAGCCCTGGAGGGCGGCATGGAGTCTGCTGATATAGAGGAGCTTAAGCGCAAGCACCGTGTGGATGAATTGAGAGATATTATGAAGGCGGATATGAAGTATCTAAAGTCTATGTTTGACAGGCTTGCGAGGGAGAAAGCGGAAAACGGGAAAGGTATGTCAACCGGTGCGGCTGTGAATATTGGCGGCGTAGAGCTTCCTGTAATTCCCTCCTCCATACCGCCGGTGACAGAGGGCGGAAATGTGGATGCGAGGGTGTAGGATGGCTTGAATATTGCAAAAAAATATAGGATTTGCTATTATATTATTCATATAAATAAATTTTGATAGCTTGGGCAAAGGATTCCTATAATGATATTAACTGAACCTATTGAATTGGAAAAGTTAAAAGAGATAAGCAAAGGCTTTTATCCCGACAGAATTAAGTTTTGCATTGATCGTATTCAGAAAAAGGTTGCTATAGACGAAGAAATGCATATAGATATGGAATGGGAGCTTATTGATGCCGGTGCAAATCAGAATGATATTTTTGGTGGAGATATATTGCTTGATCCGATTTCAGTAATTTGGGAGAGTCATCCTAATATAGAACGGAATAGAATTCTTCATACCGGATATGGGCGCAAATTAGAGGATGAAAAGCTGATTGATGAATTATTTGAAATACTAAAATATTGGGTAAGGTAAATATGACCGCAGAAAGATGGAATACATTAACTATATTTGAGCAGATGTCAAACATATCAGGCGAAGTGACCCGGCTTATTCAGAATAAGCAGGCTGTCGATAATGGAAATACCGACAAAAATTATACGGATTTCTATATCAAAAGGATTATGGATTTGATATATTTAACCCTCTCTGACCCCAAAAATCAAAGAAGGGAGAGGGAGCTTCTGGATGAATTCTACGAAATAGAACGCTATATCATGGGGGATGTTGATGCGGACTATATTTCGGATTATTGGGAGCAATATACGAAAGCGTTAGGCTGAGCTATGCACTACGTTGATGCAAAGGGAATACTTACCGGAAGTGGCGGGCATTACGGTATGAATATATACAGAGGATGCTCCCACGGCTGCATATATTGTGACAGCCGTAGCAAGTGCTATCAGTTTAAGCATCCCTTCGAGGATATAGAGGTTAAGCAGAATGCGCCAGAGCTTCTGGAAGCCGCACTCCGCTCAAAGAGAAAAAGAGGCATGATAGGAACCGGCGCAATGTCTGACCCATATATGCACTGCGAGGAGGAGCTGGGGCTTACAAGAAAATGCCTTGAAATAATACTAAAATACGGCTTCGGTGCATCAATTATCACAAAGTCCGACAGGATTCTGCGGGATATTGACCTCTTGGATGAAATCAACAGAGAGACAAAATGCGTGGTACAGGTCACGCTTACAACCTACGATGACAGGCTTTGCCGTATAATAGAGCCAAATGTGTGCAATACAATGAGGCGCATAGAGGTTCTTTCCAAAATGCGGGAGAGGGGAATCCCGACCCTGGTCTGGCTCTGCCCTATTCTTCCGTTCATAAATGATACCGAGGATAATATCAGAAAAATTCTTGACGAGTGCATCCGTGTGGGCGCAAAGGGCATTATGTGCTTTGGCATGGGTCTGACACTCAGGGACGGAGACAGGGAATATTATTATGCGGCGCTTGATAAGCATTTTCCCGGACTTAAGGAAAAATATATAAGCATCTATGGCAATGCCTACGAGCTTCCAAGTCCCAATGCGGATAAGCTTATGTCGATATTTATGAGAACCTGCAGAGAAAACAATATGCTCTGTACGCCGGATGAATGCTTTACCTATCTTCACGAGCTGCCCGATAAATATGAGCAGATGAGTATTTTTGCACTCTCTCAGTATTTGTGATACACTTACCCTACATCGAAATACACTAATGGTATTATACGGAAATAATATATGCAAATAAAAATATGCGGATTACAAAATACTGAGGATGCTAAGATTGTGAACGAAGCCGGGGTTTCCTACGCCGGCATAATACAGCATTACGAAAAGAGCCACCGAAACGTGGATACGGATACGGCAAAAAGAATAATCGCCGCACTCTCTCCGGATATTAAAAAGGTTGGGGTTACCGTAAGCCCGACGCTTGAAGCGATAAGGGATATAGAGGCAGCAGGCTTTGACATTATCCAGATACACGGTAAGCTTCCCTTTGAATATATCGATATGATAAACATTCCGATATGGCGTGCCTTCAATGTGGACAACAATTCTCTTTCTGCGGAATATCTCAAATACAAAAAGATAGAGGCGTTCCTTTTTGACGCAAAGCTTCCGGGGAGCGGAAAAACCTTTGACTGGGAGCTTTTAAAAGCTCTTCCGAGGGATGAGATGAAGGAAAAAAATGTGGCATTCATCCTTGCAGGAGGGATAAGCAGCGAAAATGTGGAGGAAGCCGTAAAAAAAACCTCTCCGGATATCATAGATGTGAGCTCCGCTGTCGAGAGAGCCGACAAAAAAGGAAAGGATGCCGAAAAGGTCAGGGAATTTTGTAAAATTATTGTAAATCTGCCCGAAATCTGCTAAACTATATAGCGCACATTTTACACAGGTATCATTTTCGGAGGTAATAATGGGAAAAATCATAGCAATTGCTAATCAAAAGGGCGGAGTGGGAAAGACCACCACAGCCATAAATCTTTCGGCGGCGCTTGCTGCGGAGGGCAAAAAGGTGCTTGTCATAGATACCGACCCTCAGGGAAATACGACAAGCGGCTACGGTATCGACAAGAATACGCTTGAAAATACCGTATACGAGCTTATGCTTGGGGAATGCCCGGTACAGAGTTGTCTTATAAAGAATGTGGTGGACAATGTAAATCTGATTCCCGCAAATGTAAACCTTGCGGCGGCAGAGATAGAGCTAATTGATACAGAGAAGAACCATTCAGTATTGAAAAACCAGATAGATTTCGTCACGGAGGATTATGATTATACGATAATCGACTGCCCTCCGTCACTTAGCTTGCTTACCGTAAATGCTATGACGGCGGCGGATTCGGTGCTTGTACCCATACAGTGCGAGTATTATGCGCTGGAAGGCTTGAGCCAGCTCATCCACACCATAAATCTCGTGAAGACGAGGCTTAACCCCGAGCTTGAAATGGATGGCATCGTGTTTACAATGTACGATTCCCGCACGAACCTTTCAATGCAGGTGGTTGAGAATGTTAAGCAGAATATCACACAGCATGTATACAAGACTTTGATACCGAGAAATATTCGTCTTGCGGAGGCGCCCAGCTTCGGAAAGCCTATAAATATCTATGACGGGAAGTCCGCCGGAGCGGAGGCGTATGCGGAGCTTGCAAAAGAAGTGATTGCAAAGAACGGTTAAACAGGAGAAAAATTATGGCTTCTAAAAACAGAGGGTTAGGAAAAGGATTGGATGCGCTTATTCCCACAGCGGCGAATGAGAGCAAGAATCGTCAGGGGAAGGATGAGGCTGCTTCGGGGAGTGCAAATTCATCCGGAGAGGGCGTAAGCTATGTGAAAATTACAATGGTTGAGCCCGACAGGAATCAGCCGAGAAAAGCCTTTGATGAGGACAAACTGGAGGAGCTTGCGGAGTCCATAAAGCAGCACGGAGTGATTACTCCTTTAGTGGTGCAGGACAGAAAAGACCATTACCAGATAATCGCCGGAGAGCGCAGATGGCGTGCATCAAAGATGGCAGGCATAAAGGAAATCCCCGTTGTAATAAAGAATTATACTGAGGAGGAGATTGCCGAAATCTCCCTTATCGAGAATATACAGAGAGAGGATTTAAACCCCATAGAGGAGGCTTTAGCGTACAAGCGTCTTATTGAGGAGTTTAATCTCAAGCAGGATGAGGTGGCGGAGAGGGTTTCAAAGAGCCGTACCACCGTTACCAACTCCTTGAGGCTTCTAAAGCTCTGCGACGAGGTTCAGAAAATGGTTATCGACGATATGATAGACACCGGACATGTGCGTCCGCTCATCACAGTCGAGGATCCCAAGGAGCAGTATGAGCTTGCTCAGCGTATATTCGATGAAAAGCTCTCCGTCCGCGAGGTGGAGAAGCTGGTTAAGGATTTGCACAAGCCGAAGAAGTCGAAAAAGAACAAGGATGTTACCATTGAAGCAATCTACGCCGATATAGAGGAAAAGCTTAAGCAGAAGCTCGGGACAAAGGTAAGCATCACGGGGCGTGACGGCGGCGCAGGGAAGCTTGAGATAGAGTTTTATAATCATGACGATTTGGACAGGATATTCCTTCTTTTGAACAATAAGGAATAAGAAAGTGTGAAAATAAATGAGCACTGACAGTTATATTTTGGATTATACGGGTCTGCACGGACTCAATATGGATACGGTGATAATATCGCTTCTTGTATTGCTTGCGCTGTTTCTCATATTGTTTATTGTCATCCTTGTGCAGGGCGGAAGGCTAAAGAAGCTGAACCGCAGACTGGATAAGTTTATGCGGGGAACCGAAGCGGGAAGCCTCGAGGAGGAGATAGCAAAGATATTTGCGGACAATACCTATCTAAAGAAGGTAAGCGAGGAGAACCGTCACAATATAAAGACGCTTTTCAGGAATTTCGAGAGCGCATTCCAGAAGGTGGGACTTGTAAAATATGATGCCCTGAACCAGATGGGAGGAAAGCTAAGCTTCTCTCTGGCGCTCCTTGATGAGAAGGACAACGGCTTTGTGCTTAACTCCGTACATTCCAACGATGGAAGCTACTGCTACGCTAAGGAGATTACAAAGGGAAGCTGCAAGATAGAGCTTGGCAAGGAAGAAAAGGAAGCTCTTAATATTGCTATGGGAGAGAAAAACGTTTAGGAGGCATATATGATAGACATCAAATTTTTAAGGGAAAATCCGGATATAGTAAAGGAAAATATCAAAAAGAAGTTTCAGGACGAAAAGCTTCCTCTGGTGGATGAGGTAATAGAGCTCGACAAAAAGAGCCGTGCCGCAAAGCAGGAGGCAGACGATTTAAGAGCGTCCAGAAACAAGATATCCAAGGAGATAGGAGCCTTATTTGCTCAAGGCAAAAAGGAGGAGGCAGAGGCAAAGAAGAAGGAGGTCACAGCAAACGCAGAGCGTCTTGCGGCTCTGGAGGAGGATGAGACCAGGCTTCAGGAAAAGATAACCTCCATAATGATGAAGATACCCAATATCATAGACGCTTCCGTACCTATCGGAAAGGATGATACGGAAAATGTGGAGATTCAAAAATACGGCGAGCCCGCAGTTCCTGATTTTGAGGTGCCGTATCATGCGGATATATTAAACGCCATAAACGGTCTTGACAAGGATGCGGCGGGGCGCACCTCCGGCAACGGCTTCTACTATCTTATCGGGGATGCGGCAAGGCTCCATTCTGCCATGATAAGCTATGCAAGAGATTTTATGATAGACAAGGGCTTTACCTACTGCATACCGCCCTTTATGATCAGAAGCGATGTCGTTACAGGTGTTATGAGCTTTGCGGAGATGGAAGCCATGATGTACAAGATTGAGGGGGAGGATCTCTACCTCATCGGCACAAGTGAGCACTCCATGATAGGCAAGTTCAAGGGAGAGCTGGTAAAGGAGGAAGCTCTTCCCATAACAATGACCTCCTATTCTCCGTGCTTTAGAAAGGAAGTCGGCTCCCACGGAATAGAGGAGAGGGGCGTGTACAGAGTGCATCAATTTGAAAAGCAGGAGATGGTGGTGCTCTGCAAGCCCGAGGATTCCATGGAATGGTATGACAAGATGTGGTCGTACACCGTAGAATTTTTCCGCTCTCTTGACATCCCGGTGCGCACATTGGAGTGCTGCAGTGGGGATCTTGCGGACCTTAAAGTCAAGTCCTGCGATGTGGAGGCGTGGAGTCCCAGACAGAAGAAATATTTTGAGGTAGGGTCATGCTCCACCTTGGGAGATGCGCAGGCCAGAAGGCTCGGCATCCGCACTAAGGGAGAGAAGGGAACCTACTATGTACATACATTAAACAACACAGTTCTTGCCACCCCCAGAGCCCTCATTGCATTCCTCGAAAACAATGTGCAGGCTGACGGCAGCATCAAGGTACCCGAGGCGCTGCGCATGTACATGGGCGGCAAGGAAATAATTAAACCAGAGAAATAACATATGCACAGATATCTCCGCTCCGTAGGCTTCGCAGGCCTTACGGACCACAAAGAAATAAATAAGCTTCTAAAGGACGTCGTCCTTAACGCAGACGAGCGCAGCTACACCACCAACGAGGAGGATGTGCTCCTTGGGGAGTTTTGCCGCAATTTTGCCGACGGTATCGGCATATCCGTGTGCGGAGAGTTCGACGAGGAGGACAAATTTACCTTAAATTATTACTTCCCATACCTAAAAGGCACCGGAGTCAGCTCCCTTGAGGATGTTACCGTGGAGCGCCATGCGGCGAAGGAATCTTATGCGGGAGTATGCGATGATTTGAAGGTAGGTATCTCCCTGATATTTTACTTAAAGAATATGATACCCTATATCCGTGCCAAGGTAATGAACCGTCTGCCGGTGAAGGGTACAACCCTCACTCTTTCGGCTCTCTGCGTTCAGGGGACGGTCATACTTCCTGTTGAGAAGGACGAGGACGCAAAAAACAAGGCAAAGGCGGAATCCGACCACAGAACCAGCCTCCTGCAGGCGGCAAGACAGGGGGATGAGGATGCCATAGAGACCCTTACCATAGAGGATATGGATCTCTACACGTCCATTTCCAAGAGGGTATTCAGAGAAGATATATTAAGCATTGTCGATACATATTTTATGCCCTATGGCGTGGAATGTGACCAATATTCGGTGTTGGGAGAGATTCTCGGAGTACGTAAGGTCAAAAACTCCATTACGGGGGAAGAAATTTATGTGCTCACTTTGTGCTGTAATGAGTTGACTTTTGATGTCTGTATCAATATAATAGATTTGGTCGGGGAGCCACAGGTCGGCAGACGCTTCAAGGGAGCGGTATGGCTTATGGGCGAGATAAATTACCCCGAGGAAATATAATAGGTTCCCGTAGTTAAGTGGATATAACACGCCCCTCCTAAGGGTGAATCGGCAGTTCGACTCTGCCCGGGAACGAGACAAGGCACCGGAGTAAATGCCGGTGTCTGCCAATATAAGGGGATAAAGGAGAGAAGCATATGGAGAATGAAAATCTTGCGGTTGACAACCGCACCGAGGAGCAGAAGGATATCTACGCCGACCTCTACAAGAGCTTAAAGACCACAAGAATACTCTGCGTCATAAGCTCAGTCCTGACCTTTGCCCTCTTTGTGGCATTTATTATACTGTTTACGAAGATTGAGCCGGTATTTGCTTTTATGGATTCGCTGGGACCTGCGGTTGATAATATCGCAAGCATTGATGTGGAGGCGGCAAACGAGGCGCTCAATATATTTAACCGTGAGGCTGTAAAGATTGACTGGGAGAAGCTATCCGTATCCATTCAGGAGCTTGATGTTGAAGCTATAAATGAGGCTGTAAAGGGTATTGATGTGGAAACATTAAACAAGAAATTGGGCGCTCTTGATGTAAATGAGCTCAACAAGTCCTTGGAGAATCTCAACACCGCATCGGCGGCAATTTCCGCACTTAACGAGAGGTTCAGCGGAATAACCTCCATATTCGGGAGGTAGAAGGGAGCTTACGGCATGAATCTTGTAATCACAATGAGCAGACGCTTTGGCACGGGAGCCAGCCTCATAGCAAAGGAGCTTTCGGAGAAGCTAGGCATCCCGGTATATGACAAGGCATATATAGAGCATGAGGCGGAGAATACCTCGTACAAGGAGGAGGGAGAGCTTATAAGAAAGCTTGCCAAGGAGCCCTGTATAATCCTCGGGCGCTGCGCCTCGGAAATTCTTAAAGATCAGAGCAATGTCTTCAATGTGTATGTAAGTGCGGCAAAGTCAGACCGTATTAAGCGCATTATGGAGCAGTACAGCCTCTCCGAGGAGGAGGCAAAGGAAAAGCTCGAAAAGAACGACAAAGAGAGAGCGGATTATTACTACGAGCACACCGGAATGGTATGGGGCGATGTGAACAACTACCATATGATACTCGATACCAGCACCCTCGGGATAGAGAACTGTGCGGATATAATGATAAAATACTTTAAAAAGATGGAACTCATCTAGGAGAGCTTATGATAAATATTCATGATGTCAGAAATTATATAAATTCCATCAGCGGATTTGTGGGGCTTGCAAGGAAGCATGCGGATGACCAAAAGAAGCTTACGGAATATCTGGGCAAGGCGGAGGAAGCTGCGGCTGCATTAAAGGAAATGCTTGATGAGTTAGAGGCATCCGAAAGCGACGGAAGCTTCGTCAATTCAAAGCCCGACAAGGACAGGATTGGCGCCATAGATTTAAAGCGTATACTTATTGCGGAGGATATGGAGATAAACAGGGAGCTTGCGGAGATTATCCTGAAGGAAACCGGGTATCTTGTGGATTCTGTTCCCGACGGAATAGATGCAATAGAGGCGGTAAAGCGCCATGCGCCCACATATTACGATATGATACTTATGGATATAGAGATGCCCATTATGGGCGGATATGATGCTGCAAGGCTTATCAGAAAGATAGGCAGGGAGGACACCAGCACGATTCCCATTATAGCAGTCAGCGGCAATGTCTCGGACGAGGACAAAAGGAAGGCGCTGGAAAACGGTATGAATGCCCATATATCCAAGCCATTCAATGTAGAAGAAATGATTGCCACGATCAAAGAATATATTTAGTCGGAACAAAAGCCGGGGTTACCTCGGCTTTTTAAATTAAAAAAAATCAATTATTATTTTCTAAAATCCCTTGATTTTTCTAAAAATTAGTAGTAGTATAGTCTCTACACGGACAAAATACGTCAATTTATTAAAAGAAAATCTATCAAATTACAATAAAGAGGAGATGCTATGAGAAAAGTAAAGACAGCCGACAAGTACAAACCAACCTTTTATATGCCTCCGAAGGTAAGCTATGACTGGGTCAAAAATCCGGTCATCACGAAGCCGCCGGTATGGTGCAGCGTGGATCTGCGGGACGGAAATCAGGCGCTGATCGACCCTATGAGCCTCGAGACCAAGCTTGAATTCTTTAAGCTTTTGGTGGATATAGGCTTCAAGGAGATAGAGGTGGGCTTTCCCGCTTCCTCAGATACGGAGTACAATTTTATCCGTGCTCTTATCGAAAAGGATATGATACCCGAGGATGTGACCATACAGGTGCTTACTCAGGCGAGGGAGCATATTATCAAAAAGACCTTCGAGGCTGTCAAGGGTGCGCCGAAGGCGATTGTGCATCTCTACAATTCCACCTCCGTGGAGCAGAGGGAGCAGGTATTTAAAAAGAGCAAGGAGCAGATAAAGAAGATTGCCGTGGACGGCGCCAAGCTTTTAAAGAAGCTTGCGGACGAGACGGAAGGGAACTTTATGTTCGAGTATTCCCCCGAGAGCTTCTCCCAGACGGAGCCCGAATATGCTCTGGAGGTGTGCAATGCGGTCTTGGATGTATGGAAGCCCTCAGCAAAGAACAAGGTCATAATCAATCTTCCCTCCACGGTGCAGGTGGCAATGCCCCATGTGTTTGCGGCGCAGATAGAATATATGTCAAAGAATTTAAAGTACAGAAAGGATGTCGTGCTCTCCGTGCACCCGCATAATGACAGAGGTACCGGCGTTTCCGACGCAGAGTTTGGAATTCTTGCGGGAGCTGACCGTGTGGAGGGAACAATCTTCGGAAACGGCGAGAGGACAGGTAATGTGGATCTTGTGACGGTTGCCCTCAACATGATGACACACGGCGTGGACTCCGGACTTGATTTCAGCAACATAATGGAAATCAGGGAAGCCTATGAGAACTATACCGGAATGAAGGTTCATGAGAGAACCCCCTATGCGGGAGATTTGGTATTTACGGCATTCTCCGGCTCGCATCAGGATGCGATAAGCAAGGGTATGACCTATTTGAGTGAGGGAAAGACCGGGAAGCGTTGGGATGTTCCCTATCTTCCCATAGACCCCAAGGATGTGGGGAGAGAGTACGAATCCGATGTTATCCGCATCAACTCTACCTCCGGGAAGGGCGGCGTAGCCTTCGTATTGAAGAATCAGTTCGGATATTCCCTGCCTCAGGCTATGAGGGAGGAGGTAGGCTATCTCATAAAGGGTGTCTCCGACAGAAGACATCAGGAATTACAGCCCAAGGAGATAAAGGATATCTTCAAGGAAAATTATGTGCTTCCCAGAACAGTGTTCGATATAAGGGAGTGCCATTTCAAACAGGAGAACGGCATAAAGGCGATAGTTACCATCTCCGAGAAAAAGGGGGATTACACCTTTACGGCGCAGGGCAACGGACGTCTGGATGCGGTAAGCAATGCGATAAAGACGTATTTCGGAATTAATTATCTCCTCACGGTATACGAGGAGCATGCCATAAGCAGGGGCTCCTCCAGTAAGGCTGCGGCTTATGTGGGTATCGCCCAGAATGACAAGATGTACTGGGGCGTGGGCGTGGACGAGGATATCATAAAGGCGTCCATAGCAGCGCTTGTGTCCGCAGTAAACAGGCTTGCAGCGGAGCAGCACATCACGGAGGGCAGGGAGGAAAGGATTGTTGAGATACTTTCCTTTATCCAGACCCACTACGAGGAAGCCACTCTGGATATGATAGCGGAGGAGTTTCATCTCTCAAAGCCATATCTCTCCAAGTACATAAAGGAGAAGGCGGGGCTTACCTTCCAGGATGTGGTAAAGGAGGAGCGCTTAAAGAGAGCGGAGGCGCTTCTTAAGGAGACGGATCTAAGCATAGAGAATGTTGCCGCAGAGGTGGGATATGAAAATGTGGAGCATTTCAACCGCCTGTTTAAGAAAAAGCACGGCGTCACTCCGGTACAGTTCAGGAAGGCGGCGCAAAAAACTCTTTAAATTTGACGTAAAGTAAGATAAAATAGGTAGGCAATTTGTCAATATAAACTGAGGAGATGGAAAAATGTCTGATACTAAGGAAGAGATAAAAGAAGAAAAGCAGGAGAAGGTTGTTACCCGCTACGACAAGCGTATGGAGCGGAGAAAGAAGGAGAAGGAAGCCCAGAAGCGCAGGGACAATATCTCTAAAATCATAGGTATTGCGGTGCTTGTGGCGATCATAGCCTTTATTGCATCCTTCCCCATCAGAAAGCTTTATGCTACATATTCCACATACATCATCGCCGACGGGGAGAAGATGACCAGAGCGGAGTATGATTACTATTATTATGTGACCAAGAGCAATTACGTGAATAATTACGGCTCCTATATGTCATATTTCGGAGTGGACTTTGATGGGGATCTCTCAGCACAGCCCTACAGTGAGAATATGACCTGGAAGGATCTTATGGATGAGCAGACCGTGGACAGCATCAAGCAGACTAAGGCGCTTAAGAAGGAGATTGCTGCGGCAGGCTTTACCTACGATACCACGGATGAATTCAATGAGTATAAGGAGGTTATGCAGACTGTAGCCGACACTCTGGGCAAATCCCTGAAGGACTATGTAAAGGAGCAGTACGGCCCCTATGCGACGCTCAACAATATTGCGCCTTATCTTAAGGATTCCATGGTTATAAACCAGTTCTACAACGAGAAGCTTGCAACCCTTGAGCCCACTGATGCGGAGGTTGAAAGCTATTATCAGGAGAATAAGATAAGATATGACCTTGTGGATTACAGGATGACGGAGATAGAGGCCGAGTTAAGCAGCGAAGCTCCCACGGATGATGAGATCGCAAAGGCAATGACTGCGGCGGAGCCTCTTGCAACGGCTGCGCTCGAAACGATAGACAAGGACGGAGAGCTTACAGAGGGCGCTTCCTATTATGATTTCGATTCAACGGATGTAAGCTCATGGCTCTATGATGAGACAAGGGCAGCAGGCGAGACTACAGTTATAAGGGATAATAATTTCAACAAGTTCTATTGTGTGGAATTTATAAAGCGCTATAAGAACGAGGCGCCGGATGAAACTACCGGAGAGCCCACATACATTGCAACAATAAAGAACCTTCTCGCATCCAATGCAATGCAGGATTATCTTGACGGTATTGCGGAGCCCATCACGATAGAGGATCCCAAGGACAATCTTAAGTATGAGGAGAGAAGAGCGCTGGATGAGGCTTCCACAGAGGAGAGTGAGCCGGCTGTGGAGGTGCAGGCAGTACCTTAATATATGAGAATAAATGTACCCGACAACGCAAATTACATATTGGATAAGCTTGGTCAGGCGGGCTTTGAGGCATATGTTGTCGGGGGCTGCGTGAGGGACAGTATACTTGGGAAGACCCCCTCTGATTGGGATGTGACGACATCCGCAAAGCCGGAGGATGTCAAGCGGATATTCAGGCGTACCGTGGATACGGGCATAAAGCACGGAACCGTGACGGTGCTTCTTGACAAGGAGAGCTATGAGGTCACAACCTATCGTATAGATGGGGACTACGGGGACGGCAGACATCCGGACAGTGTGCTTTTTACCGACAAATTAAAGGAAGATTTGCGCCGCAGGGATTTTACCATAAATGCCATGGCGTACAATGACAGGGACGGTCTTGTGG
Organism: Lachnospiraceae bacterium; assembly: GCA_017483735.1. Lineage (GTDB taxonomy): Bacteria > Bacillota > Clostridia > Lachnospirales > Lachnospiraceae > RGIG4856. The sequence goes on from JAFUVF010000058.1 coordinate 23,712, forward strand.
ATATCTTCGGAGGCATCGGGGATATCGAAAAGAAGCTTATAAGATGCGTGGGAGTCCCTGATGAGCGCTTCTCGGAGGATGCCCTTCGCATGATGAGGGCAGTGCGATTTTCCGGACAGCTGGGCTATGAGATAGATGAGGATACCCTTAAGGCGATAGAGGCGCATTCCTCCGATCTGAGGAAGATAAGCGCAGAGAGGATAAGGGATGAGTTCGTAAAGCTCTTAATCTCAGAGCATCCCGAAAAGCTTCGCATCGCATACAGAACGGGACTTACAAAGGTATTTCTTCCGGAGTTCGACACCATGATGCGCACTAAGCAGATACATCCCCACCATATGTATGATGTGGGGGAGCATACGATACATGCCGTTATGGAGATAGATGCGGAAAAGGATTTGCGGCTTGCAATGTTTTTTCATGATATTGCAAAGCCCCCGTGCCTTACCGTGGACAAGGAGGGCATAACCCATTTTCACGGGCATCCGGAGATGGGGGCAAAGATGACTGTCGATATTATGAGGCGTCTTCGCTTTGACAACGACACCATCGAGAGGGTAAGCCGTCTTGTAAAGTTCCATGACTATGGCAACGGTATGGATATCACGAAAAAGGTTACCCGCAGAGCCATGAGAAAGATGGGAAAGGACATTTTCCCTGCATTCCTTAAGATAAAGCGTGCGGATATACTCTCCCAGAGTATGTATTTAAGGGAGGAGAAGCTGGCGGAGCTGGGGCATTTTGCCGGATATTATGAGGAAATCATAAGGGATGAGGAATGCACCGGATTAAAGGAGCTTGCGGTAAACGGAAGCGATCTTATCGCCCACGGAATGTCTCCCGGAAGAGAGCTTGGGGAAACCCTTAATAAGCTTCTTGACAGAGTGGTGGACAATCCCAAGCTTAACGAGAAGAGTAAGCTCTTGGAGCTGGTGGATCAGTGGCAGGGCATATGATAATGAACAAGGAGATTCTTGTTAAAAATCTAAAGAAAACTCTTACAGCGGGCGCAGGAATACTTCTTGCGCTCACTTTTGGCGCTTGCGGGGAAAATACTGTCTCCGGACAGCCGGCCGCATCTCCCGCAAAGGCTGAGACGGGTTTTACGGCCACCAATGCAAGGAGCTACGATTCCGCAGACACTTCGGTAATAGTAAAGATAAAGGAGGAGGATAGCGCTATAACCTTCTTAAATCTTGATATAGGCAGGAAGTACACTTTAAATTACGATGGGACCAGCAGTATTACGGATAAATACGGCAATGCCTTATCAATAACCCAAATCAGACCGGGCAATATCGTGGATGTGAAATTTTTAAAGAGCAAGAAGCACCTGACGGCAATGACCCTAAGCAGCGCCGCATGGGAGCTTGATAATGTGGATAATTATGAGATAGACAATATAAAAAAGGAAATGTCCATAGGCAGCGAGACCTATAAATTCACGGATGATACGCAGTACTTTTCCGATGATAAGCGCATTGATCCCATGGAGCTGAATGCGGCGGATGTACTGGATTTCAAGGGAATTGATACGACAATCCTCTCAGTTACCGTAAAAAAAGGGCATGGGTACTTAAGGCTTTCCGGTGCAGAGAATTTCTTCGGAGGCTGGATAGATGTGGGGCAGAAGCTGTTTTCAGAGATTTCCGAGGATATGATACTTACGGTGCCGGAAGGGATATATGAGGTAACTGTGAGCAATATGGGTAATAGCGGCACGAAGCCTGTGGAGATAGTGAGGAACAAGGAGACGACCCTTGACCTTTCGGATCTGGTCATAGAAGCGCCCAAGGAGGGAACCGTGCTTTTTTCTGTGACACCGTCGGATGCGGAGCTTTTTGTAGACGGGGAGCCTGCGGACTATTCGGCGCCGGTGCAGTTGTTGTACGGTATACACCAGATAATTGCAAGAAAGGAAGGCTATCAGACAGTCACACAGTATCTGCGTGTTGGAGAGGAGAATGCCGGAGTGAGCATCACTCTTGACGTGGAGAGGAAGACTGATGATACGGAGACTTCATCTGCAGGCAATACTGCAAGCTCAAACAATACCGCCAGCAGCAATAATACTACAGGAAGCTATTACAAGCTCTATGTGGATGCGCCGGAGGGGGCGGAGGTTTATTTTGACGGAAGCTATATGGGGATCGTTCCCACCGGATTTAAGAAGGTGGAGGGACTACATGTGGTAACCTTGCGCAAGAGTGGCTATGAAACCCGTAGCTACACGGTTTCCGTGGATGACGACGACAGAGATGAGACGTTATCCTTCGCAGATTTAGAGGTCGAGGACTAAAAAATGAGGTAAATATCGCTAAATTTAGTATAAAAGGGTTGACAAATGCCATAAAAACGTCTATATATATACACATAGGGTCAATTGTGGCACCTAAAAAACGAAAAAACTCATTATAGGAGGAGTTAATCATGAACAAATCAGAGTTAGTTGCAGCTATTTCTGACAATGCCAAGATTTCTAAGAAGGACGCTGAGAAGGCTGTTAAGGCTTTCACCGAGGTTGTTACCAAGGCACTTAAGAAGGGCGACAAGGTTCAGCTTGTTGGCTTCGGTACCTTCGAGGTAGTTAAGAGAGCAGCTAGAGAGGGTAGAAATCCTCAGACTGGCAAGCCCATGAAGATTAAGGCTTCTAAGGCTCCTAAGTTCAAGGCTGGTAAGGCATTCAAGGATGCTCTTAACTAATCCGATTAAATTTGGATGATTTGGAAGCGTTCTTCTTCGGAAGGGCGCTTCTTTCTTTATCATTTTGTAAGGAGAAAAGCAATGCGTTTGGATAAATACCTGAAGGTTTCGAGACTCATAAAGCGTCGCACGGTGGCAAACGAGGCCTGTGATGCCGGCAGAGTAATGATAAATGACAAGGTTGCAAAGGCCTCTGCGGAGGTAAAGGTGGGGGACGTGATAACCATAAGCTTCGGAAACAAGGACGTAAAAGCCGAGGTTTTGAGCGTTTCCGAGACTGTCAGAAAGGAAGAGGCGAAGGAACTTTTCAAATACCTGTGATTTTAGGTTGACATAAATTATAAAACGAGTTATTATTCTTCTATATGGGTTACATAACACACAGAAGACAAAAGGTCGCATACAAAAAAAATAAGCAGAATAAGCTGAGTATCTTCCTGGTAAGCTTGACAGTCAGCCTTATTATCGTTGTGACAGCGGTAAGGGGTATGGATCTCAAAAAGAAGATTGCTGTGCTGGATGAGAAGGAGGCAAGCCTCAAAGCCCAGATTGAAAAGGAGGAGGCACGAGCCGAGGAGATAGAGCAGTACGGTATCTATACCCAGACCAAGGCGTATTATGAGGAGGTCGCCAAGGACAAGCTGGGGTTGGTATACGAGGGGGAAATATTATTTAAGAAAGAATAGCTGCAATTATTCTAAATATTTGCGAGGGAGCCGGGTGTATCTGCCGGCTCTTTTGCGATAAGGGAGAAAACTTGAAGGGTTCGGATGTCAAAGCAAAAACAGAGAATAAGGTAATCGGATATATCAAAGAGAAAGATATGCTGAATTCCGGGGATACTCTTATAATCGGGGTGTCCGGCGGAGCGGACTCCATGTGCCTTTTATTGCTTTTGCAAAAATACAGGGAAAAGCATCCCATAACAATTTATGTTGTGCACATTAATCATGGTATAAGAACGGAGGCGGGAGAGGACGAGGCTTTTGTGGAGGAGTACTGCAGAAATTACGGTATCCCATTCAGAGCTGTACATGAGAATGTGCCCATAATCGCAGAAAAGCAGCACCTTACGGAGGAGGAAGCGGGGAGGCGTATAAGGTATGAGGCGTTTAATAAGCTTGCGGACGAGATATGCGCATCAGAGGGAATACGCCCCGAAGCTGTCAGGATAGCTGTTGCACACAATTTAAACGATCTTGCGGAAACGGCGCTTTTTAATATGCTGAGAGGAAGCTCGCTGACGGGACTGTCGGGAATAAAGCCCGTGCGGCACGGAAAATATACCATCATACGCCCGCTGCTTTGTCTTGAAAGAAGCGAGATAGAAGAATATCTGAAAAGCACCGGGCAGAGCTATTGCACGGATTCCACAAACGCCACGGACGATTATGCGAGAAACCGGATCAGGCATAATATCATCCCAGTTGCGGAAAGGGATATAAACTCAAATGCCGTTATGCACATTGCAGAGGCGGCTAAGGAAGCGGCGGAGGCGGATGAGTACATAGGTGCGGAGGCGGAATGCGCACTAAGGCGATGTGTCGTGGCAACCCTTGAAGACTGTGAAAGGAGCTATTGTCTGCAGGCTTTGGCTTTTTTGAAGGAAGCTCCTATAATACAGAAAAAAATGCTGCATATCATATTGACAAGGCTTTCCCCTGGGCATAAGGACATATCGAGGATTCACATAGACAAGCTGCAGGAGCTTTTTTATGTGGCGGGGAACCGCAGCGTTGATCTTCCCTTCGGAATCAGTGCAATAAGAGAGTACAATAATGTCTTTATTGGCTTTCTGGATGAAAGGGATGAGGCGGAAAACGTAAATATCTCTATGAAAGAGGTAGCCTTATCGGAGCTTGGAATTTATAAAAATTCTATCAAAGTTCCTTCATTGGAGTGTACGAAATGGTTTGATTATGATAAAATAAACTCTGACCCAATTGTACGCACACGCTTGCCGGGTGATTACATAAGCATTTCAGGCGGCAAAAAAAGCCTTAAAAAGTATTTTATAGACGAAAAGATTCCGAAGTCCGAAAGGGACAGGATGCTCCTTTTGGCTGACGGAAGCCATATTATGTGGATACTTAAGGGCAGAATAAGCGAGTACTATAAGATTACAGAGGCTACAAGACGTGTGCTTCGGGTGGATATCGGAGAACAGGACACAAATCAGGGCAACACACTATAAGGAGGGCAGCATGGAAGAACAGATTTCCGTACTTATTTCCGAGGAAGATGTTGATAAGCGCATAGAAGAGCTGGCAGCGCAGATAAGCGAGGATTACAGAGGGCGTCAGATACATCTGATATGTGTATTAAAGGGCGGTGCGCCCTTTATGATAGAGCTGTCGAAGCGTCTTACGGTGCCGGTATCCATGGATTATATGGCGGTGTCAAGCTACGGCTCGTCCACCAAGTCAAGCGGTGTAGTAAGAATCGTGAAGGACTTGGACGAGTCCATAAAGGACAGGGATGTGCTTATCGTGGAGGATATAGTGGATTCGGGGAGAACCCTCAAATATCTGATGGAGCTGCTTTCCGCAAGGGAGCCCAGATCCCTGAAGCTGTGTACGCTTTTGGACAAGCCCGATGGACGCATGGTGGATGTCGAGGCGGACTATTCCTGCTTTGAAATACCGGATAAGTTTGTGGTGGGCTACGGACTTGATTATGACCAGAAATATCGCAATCTTCCCTATGTGGGAGTGCTTTCGTTTGTGGAGAATTAGGAGTCACTACGTTATAGGAGGACAGACGCCGGAATTTAGGCTGTGAAACATCGTGACCGGCGCAGGCAATTTGCAGAAGAACATTGCAAATTGTCACTACGTTATAGGAGGAATATACTACATTGAATCAACAAAACAACAGAGGCTATAATGCATATTTCATATTCATTATTCTTCTGGCGGGACTGGTGTTTGTGCTCACACAGATACGCAGCCGCACCATAGAATACACCCGCACCGGACTTGAGGCGGATATCGCAAGGGACAATATCGCAGGGATATACATTGTTCCCAACGAGGAGGCGCCCACGGGATATGCGGAGGTAACCTTAAAGGACGGCACGGAGAAGAAGCTCTATGCAACGGATATTAACGAGCTTGAAAATCTTTTGAGAACCGAGGGCTACGACCCCGTGGTAAGTAATGTCAGAAGGGAGAGCTTTATTCTGACGACCATAGTACCCATGCTTATCGTTCTTGCGGTGGCGTTTTTCTTCTTTATGATGCTGAACGCCCAGAATATGGGCGCCGGAGGCGGAGCGGGAGCCCGCATGATGAATTTCGGAAAGAGCCACGCCCGCATGTCGAAGGGCGACAACAAGACCAATTTCGAGGGTGTTGCGGGGCTTAAGGAAGAAAAGGAAGAGCTTGAAGAGATTGTGGAATTTTTGAAAACTCCAGAGAAGTTTACCACTCTGGGGGCAAGGATTCCTAAAGGCGTGCTTTTGGAGGGACCTCCCGGAACCGGCAAAACCCTGCTTGCAAAGGCAGTTGCAGGGGAGGCGGGCGTTCCCTTTTTCTCGATATCAGGCTCGGATTTCGTGGAAATGTTTGTGGGTGTCGGCGCTTCCAGAGTGAGAGACCTTTTTGAGGATGCGAAGAAGAATGCACCCTGTATGGTATTTATAGACGAGATAGATGCAGTTGCCAGACGCCGCGGTACGGGAATGGGCGGCGGTCATGACGAGAGGGAGCAGACACTTAATCAGCTCCTTGTGGAGATGGACGGCTTCAACGAAAATTCCGGTATCATAGTCATGGCGGCTACCAACAGGGTCGACATACTTGACCCTGCGATAATGCGTCCGGGACGCTTCGACAGAAAGATTGTGGTAGGCAGACCGGATGTGGGCGGCAGGGAGGAAATCCTCGAGGTTCACGCAAAGAATAAGCCCCTTTCGGATGATGTCGATTTGAAGCAGATAGCACAGACCACGGCGGGCTTTACCGGAGCGGATTTGGAGAACCTTCTAAACGAGGCTGCCATAAATGCGGCGAGAGATTCCAAAGCCTATATCACACAGGACGATATCAAAAAGGCCTTTGTAAAGGTGGGTATCGGCGCAGAGAAGAAGAGCAAGATCATATCCGAGAAGGAGAAGAGGATAACCGCATACCATGAGGCGGGACACGCCATTCTTTTCCATGTGCTGCCGGATGTGGGTCCCGTGTACTCCGTATCCATAATTCCAACAGGAATGGGCGCTGCGGGCTATACTATGCCCCTTCCCGAGAAGGACGAGATGTTTATGACAAAGGGACGCATGCTTCAGGATATAATGGTTTCCCTGGGCGGGCGCATCGCAGAGGAGATAATATTCAAGGATGTGACTACGGGTGCCTCCAGTGACATCAAGAAAGCAACAAAGATGGCACGCTCCATGGTTACCAAGTACGGAATGAGCGAGAATATCGGTGTCATCTGCTATGACAACGAGGATGATGAGGTATTTATCGGAAGGGATCTTGCGCATGCCAAGGCAAACAGCGAGGCTATATCCGGAGAGATAGACAGAGAAGTCAAATCAATAATCGATGACTGCTACAGGAAGGCCAAGGACATAATAATGAACAACGAGGGTGTATTGCACTCCTGCGCCAAGCTTCTTTTGGAAAAGGAGAAGATATCCCGTGCAGAGTTTGAGGCGCTCTTTCTGGCTTTGTGAAAGTTGCACAAATTTGGGGGTGAGTTTTTGTGAAATTTGTTGAATTTAAGAGTAGTCAAGGAATGAAACCTCTGCTATTATAATATGCGTAACCCCCCAATACATTATATAGTTTTTTGCTATACCCCATTAAGAAGAAATACCTTCTCTAAAGAGACTGCCGGAAACGGCGGTCTCTTTACTTTATGTCAGTTTTTTGTTAAAATAGAAAAGACTATATTTTGACATCAAGGTGATTTAATGGATTTAGAAACACTGCACAGACTGGAGCTCAATCAAAACTACATCGCAAATATGCGTCCCGTGTTTAACAGGGCGGCGCTGTATGCCGACACTACGGAGGATTATGTTATTCCCGTGGAACCGGTGCCATATTCCGTCGTAAAGATACGCTTCCGCACTGCGGTAAACAATGTGGACAGTGTCTTCCTCGTATGCCGTGGCAGGAAGGAGCTTATGATGAAGGTGGAGTCCACGGAGTATTTCGATTATTATGAGCATGAGATAACCGTGGATAACGAGAAGGTGGGCTACCATTTTGAGGTTCAGACCGGCAAGGTCATAGGCTACTACGACACCAGAGGTCTCGGACAGGATATAAACGAGTATTATGATTTCATAATTATCCCCGGCTTCAAGACCCCCGATTGGGCAAAAGGGGCGGTAATGTACCAGATATATACTGACCGCTTCTGCAACGGTGACGAGACGAATGACGTATTGACCAACGAATATACCTATATCGGCGACCATGTACACAGGGTGGAGGATTGGAACCGCTATCCACAGGCTATGGATGTGAGGGAATTCTACGGCGGAGATTTGCAGGGAGTAATGGATAAGCTAGATTATCTGGAAAGCCTCGGAGTGGAGGTTATATATTTTAATCCCCTGTTTGTATCTCCATCCAACCACAAATATGATATTCAGGATTACGACTTCATTGACCCGCACTTCGGGAAGATAGTGTATGACGAGGGAGAGCTTTTAAAGGATTCGGAAAAGGATAATGCGGAAGCGACAAGATATATTAACAGAGTGACGGACAGAAGAAATCTCGAAGCCTCAAACCGCTTCTTCATACAGCTTGTGGAGGAAATTCACAGGCGGGGAATGAAGGTTATTCTGGACGGTGTTTTCAACCACTGCGGCTCCTTCAACAAGTGGCTTGACAGGGAAAGGATATATGAGAACGCCCCGGGATATGAAAAGGGAGCCTACATCACAAAGGATAGCCCATATAACAGCTATTTCAGCTTCCATGAGGACAAGCCGGAAAAATGGCCCTACAACACCTCCTACGACGGATGGTGGGGACATGATACCCTGCCTAAGCTTAATTACGAGGGCTCAAGACAGCTCTTTGATTATATTCTATATATTGGAAAAAAGTGGGTATCGCCGCCATACAATGTGGACGGCTGGAGACTTGACGTGGCAGCGGATTTGGGTCACAGTCAGGACTTCAATCACAAATTCTGGCAGGAGTTCAGAAAGGCAGTAAAATCCGCAAATCCCAATGCCATTATCCTTGCGGAGCACTATGGCAACACAAGGGATTGGCTGCAGGGAAACGAGTGGGATACCGTAATGAACTATGACGCCTTTATGGAGCCCGTTACATGGTTTTTGACCGGTATGGAGAAGCATTCCGACGACTTCAGGGAAGACCTTTTGGGAAATGCGGATTCCTTCTGGGGGGCTATGAAGCATCATTCGTCAAGCTTCGCAATGCCCAGCTGGCAGGTGGCTATGAACGAGCTTTCAAACCACGACCATTCCAGATTCCTTACCCGCACGAATCACAAGGTGGGACGTACCAACACTATGGGACCCGAGGCTGCGGAGCAGGGAATAAGCTACAGTGTGTTCCGTGAGGCTGTCATTATGCAGATGACCTGGGTGGGGGCACCCACTATATATTACGGCGATGAAGCCGGAGTCTGCGGCTTTACCGACCCGGACAGCAGGCGTACATACCCCTGGGGACATGAAAACAAGGAGCTCATAGAGTTCCACAGGGATATCATAAAGATACGCAACCGCTTCCGTGTATTCCGCACAGGCTCCATAAAGCCCGTGGAGAGCGGATATAATTTCCTTTCCTATGCCCGCTTCAACAAGAAGGAGCACCTGATAGTCATTATCAACAATAATGATTATGAGGTCGAGAAGGTTTTGAACGTCTGGACTGTGGGGATACCCAAAAGAGGCACTATGGAGACCTTGATACAGTCCGATGACACCGGCTACAGACTCGGAGGAGAGGAATATCCAATAAACGTGGGGAAGATAAAGATAAAGCTTCCACCTCATTCCGGCACCATAATCCGGCATAAAAGGAATATGTATGAAGCTTAGTATTACTGTGGAAAAAAAGCTTTATAACAGTCCCTTCGTCAGATTTTGCATTAAATGGATACCGAGGATATGGCTCTATGTGCTTTCGGCGTTGGTGCTCATAGCAAATTTTTCTTTGATATTCGATAACGTGCTCTGGGGGGATGAGGCGTTTGCAGCAAACCTTATAAGAAACGGGGATGTGGCAGGAATCTTTCAGGTGCTCAATGCCTATGAAAATCATCCGCCCCTGTATTATCTGTGGCTTAAGCTCTTTGCTGAAATATTCGGATACGAAACCTGGGTGTATCATCTTGCGTCCTTTGTACCCTTTGCCATTGGAATCATTATGGCGCTTACCCTCTTTAAAAAGCATTTCGGAGCGCTTCCCACAGCCTTCTATATAATACTTTCGGGGCTCTCCATGCCTGCCGTTACCTACAATCAGGAGGTAAGGATGTACGAGCTTGCCTTTATAGGAGTGATGGGAGCGGTTTATTGCATGTACAGGGTGCTTGATGCGGACAAGCTTATCTCATGGGCGGGTCTTGTATTCTTTTCGCTTGTTGCGGCGTACTCCCATTACTATGCGCTCGTCGCCGTAGGGGGAATGCTCTTCGTAAATATATTTGCGGTGCAGCTTAAGAATAAGAAAAAGAGCTTCTTAAAGGGCATTGCGGCCCTTGCGAGCTTCGTGCTGCTCTATCTGCCATGGCTTAAGCGTCTTCTTGAATCCACGGGGGAGGTCGCCGGAAACTGGTGGATGGATGCGATAGAGCCTGTGGGGAACAGCCTGCGCATGACAGGCTGCGGCGACAGGATGAGCAGGCTCGTATGGTTGCTTGCAATCCTTGTATATCTGCTTGTCGGCGTAATGGACATTGCAGGGGAGATATCCTATGAGGAAGAGAGAGTTTTAATCAGCTTTAAGTATCCGGAGTTTAAGCGAATTTCCGCAGCGTTTGCCGCAATGACGACAGGCTTTGCAACAATAGCGGGAACGCTGATTTTTGCATACGGAATGAGCTATATTGTGCGCCCTTTGGTATCTGTCAGATATTTCTATGCGCTGACTGCGGTAATGATGCTGATACTGGTCATAGGATACGGGGAGCTTCTGCACAGGGCGGATACTATGGATTGCCCGGTGAAGCTAAAGAAAAATATCGGGATTGCAGTGCGGGTATTTATAGTATTGATGCTCTTAATTCTCTTTAAAAGGGGTATTGCGGATTACAGGGAATTTCGTGCGGTATGCAGACAGGAGGATGCTGCTACGAAGGCAACTCTCGAGATAATAGGGGATGCGGACGAAAATGTGACATTCCTTAACTATCAGGTAACACATATCGGGTGGACGGTGCTTGAATATTACTACCCCGAGGCGAACATCGAAAACGGACATTACAGAAGCGCAGAGGGCGATCTAGTGTGGTATTTTACCAACAACGAGCTTACCTTTGATGAGTGGGACGAGATAAGCTCAATGGGTTATGATATATATAATTATGAAGTGCAGCAGCTTGCAAAATACCCATTCCGTCTGTACAGATTTACGAGACAGGAATAAAAATAATGATAAAAAAATTAGAAAAAGCAATCGAGATAATACTTCTTATAATCGGTATTTTTATTTCGGGATATATATTGATAAACGCTTTAAGATACACCGGCAGGAATCTCATTGTGCAGGAGAAGGTGCGGCTTTCAAATGACACAAAGAGCACGCTTCTGTTTCTTATATTGCTTACGGTATTCTTTGTCATATTGGTTTTTGCGGAGAAGAATGCAATTAAATACGAGGAAAAAATTGCCGAATTAAAAAAGGTTATGCTCCCTGTGGCAGCAGTATTGTTCTTTGCGGCGGGGTGCCTTTTGATATTCATCCTAAAACCGGAAACCACCTCCGATGATGCCGGAGTTCTGGTATCGGAGGCATGGAATTATCAACACGGCGGATATGGCGCATTAAAGCCGGGAGGTTATCTTTCCGTATGGCCCCACAATGCCATGATATATCTGGTGGATGCGTTAAACTGGAGGCTTTTTGACAGCTATACGCCCTTTTATTATTTCAACGTGCTGTACTGTACCATAACTCTGGTAACAGGGGCGCTCATAGTCAGAGAGATGGAAAAGCATTTTCACACGCATTTTGCGGAGCCGTTGTTTGTACTGCTCTTTGTGACAAATCTTCCGACAATATTATACATTTTTTACCTCTACGGAGATGTTATGTCCATAACAAGCATGATAAGCAGCGGATATTTTCTCTATATGTATATCAAAAAAGAGAAAAACATATATCTCATTCCAATGGCGTTAATGATAATGCTTGGGGTAAGCTACAGAAAGACTACAGCGCTTTTTCTGATAGCGTCGATTATTGTGCTTATATTTGAACTAAGGAAATCAAAAAGATTCCTTGTGGGAATATTGGTAATAATCATTTCATATCTTGCTGCGGCAAGGCTCCCGATAAGGATAGTATGGTCAGGCACGGGTATAACCCCCGGAAGCGGACAGCCCTATATTCTGCATATCGCAATGGGACTTCAGGACGAGTGGGCAGGACCGGGATGGTACAACGATTATAACCGCAGGATATATGATGAGCAGAACGGCGACATAGAAGCCTGCATGAGGATTGGAAAAGAGGAGATAGACAGAAGACTGTCCGCATTTAAGGAGGATAAGGCATATGCACTTGATTTCTTCAACAGAAAGCTGCAGACCCAATGGACAGAGCCCTCCTATGATTCCCTTTTCAAGACGATAATGATACTTGATGAAAATATACCGGCGATAAAAATGCTACAGGATGATGCCGGAACTGACCCGCTGTGGTCATATATGAATATCTATCAATCCTTTGTATATACGGGTTTTTTGGTTTATCTGATATATATGCTGATAACGAGGATAAAGCTGTTTAAGGATGAGAGTGATAAGACAGATATGTCGGAGCATATTTTCTTAATCGCAATAATCGGGTCTTTTCTTTTGAGCATCATATGGGAGGCGAAAAGCAGATATTGCATAGAGGCATTTGTGATGATGCTGCCCCTGGCTGTCACAGGATACTCGGCAGCTGCCGTAAAAATAGCGAAACGCCTTGCAATTTCCAAGAAACTATGATAATATCTCATTTGTTGAGGTAATGGCTGCCTTTGATACCTGCTGGTGTGGCGGAATAGGCAGACGCAAGGGACTTAAAATCCCTCGGGAGCAATCCCGTGCCGGTTCAAGTCCGGCCACCAGCACATAAACTTAAGTGGAAACCCTGAAAATATCAGGGTTTTCTTTTGCTTTCGCATAATCGGTCTATATCCCTGCATAATACATCCTCCTTTCCTTCGGTGTCGCCGCTCTTGCTGATATTATCCTTGTGGCGTTCATCCGCTCCGTATAAACCACATACAAGATTTTATCAACTTCTCCGATGGCAGTATACCTTTCCTCATATATGGAATGCTCTTCATCCGGTATTATGAGGACATTTTCATCCTCAAATACTCTGGATGCCACTTCAAAGCTGATACCATGTATCCTCTGGTTGATCTATACTAGAGCCGGTCTGCTTATTGCCTCGAAAGAAATTCAGCAGGTGTAAAAGCGATGACCTTGCTGCTCTTGAAGTCTTTGACATTTCTGGTAATGATGTGGTCGGCACCGATTCTTTCAGCCGTAACGGACTGGATCGCATCCTCGAAGTATTCCCACTGCAGGGACGCCGCTGCGCTTATGTCGGCGGCTTTCAGATCTTCGAAGCGAAAGATCAGGGACAGCGATTTAAGCGTTTCTTCGATCTTTTCGGATGAAAGATCCTTTCGCATCACATAGATGAGGTTTGCGAAAGTCAGCGCAGAGACATACCCCTCTGCCAAGTCTGTCTCGCACATTTTCCATATCTTTGCCGAATCCTCATAGTGCGGTTCTCGTTTCTGGAGCACATCCAGAAGAATATTTCCATCAATCAGTAAGCGCATACTTTTCCCTGAGCCCTTCATCACGTGCTGTATCTATATCGTCGTTTCCTTTGAGAATTCCGGTAAGGGAATCCGTAAGATAGGATACGGCTTTCTCTCTGGGGACAAATCTGCCAACTTCTTTGCCGTTTCTGGTAACGATGACCTCTTTACCGCTCTGTACGATAGACAGGTAGCGCCCGAAATTGTTCTGCATCTCTGTAGCGGTAGCTACTGCTGTATTTCCAATCATGAATATTACCTCGCTTTCTTTAGCTAATTTTCAAGTGAAATCTGCATCTATAAAGCTTGTTAAGGGCGTATACTCAATCATTTGCTCATTTATTCATTATAAGCAAGGATTGGAGAAAGTACAGTAAAATCCGCCCAAAATTCGATTGCATTATTTTTGGAGCTTGGCTAAAATAAAATTGAAAGAAATAAGAGCTTAAATTTTATGAAACTATCAACCCAACTCTGGCTTGGAGGGCAAGATGAAAGCATTATTTATCGGCGGAACAGGTACAATCAGTACGGCAGTGGTTAAGAGACTGGCGGAGGAGCTTGACTGGGAGGTATGGCTCATCAACCGAGGCAACCGCAAGGTTTTCAAATCCGACAGGATTCATTCAATCATCGCAGACATCAATGATGAGGCGGATGTTGCGAAGAAGCTGGAGGGGCTGTCGTTTGATACGGTCTGTGAGTTCATCGGATTTACCGTGGAGCAGGTGGAGCGTGATTATCGTCTGTTCAAAGGTAAAACGAGGCAGTATATCTACACTAGCTCTGCGTCTGCGTATCATAAGCCCGCAGCGGATTACCGAATCACGGAGGGCACGACGCTTGCCAATCCATATTGGCAGTATTCAAGGGACAAAATAGCCTGTGAGGAATTTTTGATGAAGAAATACAGGGAGGAAGGATTTCCCGTGACCATCGTCCGTCCAAGTCATACCTACGATGAAAGGCATATTCCTCTCGGAGTACATGGAAAGAATGGCTTCTGGCAGGTTATAAAGAGAATGCAGGAGGGCAAGCCCGTGATTATACAAGGCGACGGGACATCTCTTTGGCATCTTACCTTTAATTCGGATTTTGCCATTGGTTATACAGGGCTTATGGGCAACAGGCACGCAATAGGGGAGGCATTTCATATCACGGGAGATGAGACGCTTTCGTGGAACCAGATATATGCGACCATAGCGGATGCACTGGGTGTAGAGCTTAAGGCTTATCATGTGGCGTCGGATTTTCTGGCGGCAGTCGGGGATAAATACGGATATGATTATACAGGCAGTCTGATTGGGGATAAGTCTGTTTCCGTTGTATTTGACAACAGTAAGTTAAAGCGTCTTGCGCCTGATATGGGAACTCATATTCCGTTCCACAGAGGGGTCAGAATAGCGCTCGATTACATCCTGTCCCATCCCGAGGAGTGCCAGAAGGAGGATGCGGAATTTGATGCCTGGTGCGACAGGGTAATAGAGGCGCAGGAAAAGGCTAAGGAGGCTGTTTGAAAAGGTGCAACGCAGCTGCGGACATTGGGAGGAAGCCCGATGTCCGCAGTTTTTTGATGAAAAAATTTTTAGATGTAACTATTGACATTACATCAAGAAGGTGTTATATTGGCGTTATCAGATGAAACCACCGTTGTTATATCAGGATGACGGGAGAATCTGAAATACAGATAAAAAAGTAATTTGATTGCCACTTAAGTGGCGGAAAGGCGGTAAGTTATGAGGATAGCAGTAGTTGCGGCAAACGGCAGAGTAGCACAGAAGGTTGTGAAGGAAGCATTGGATCGTGGTTTTGAGGTAAAGGCATTCGGGCGTGGAGCTGAGAATAAAACAGCGGCTTCCGATTACGTCCAGAAGGATATTATGGATATCACAAAGGATGACCTTGCAGGATTTGATGCCGTTGTTGATGGCTTCGGAGCATGGACGGATGATGAACAGCCGATGCATATTAAGACATCTCAACACCTTTGCGATATTCTTGCAGGAACGGATACAAGGCTTCTTGTGGTAGGCGGAGCAGGCAGCCTCTACGTGAATCCCGAGCATACTGTTCAGGTCAAGGATGGAGCGGACTTCCCGGCGATGTTCCTTCCTCTGGCAAATGCACAGGGACAGGAGCTGGATGAGCTTCGAAAGAGAGATGATGTAAAGTGGACATTCATAAGCCCGGCAGGGGATTTTCAGGCGGACGGAGAAAGAAGCGGCGAGTATATCCTTGCAGGGGAGGAGCTTACCTTAAATGATAAAGGGGAAAGCATTATCAGCTATGCGGATTATGCAATAGCTATGGTTGATGAGATTGAAAAAGGCAATCACATCAGGCAGAGGATTAGCGTGGTTAGAAAATAATAGAAGTAACCGTTGAAATTACAACAGATTCGAAGTAAAATGATGACAGGAGGTATGGATAAATGCAGATTTCAAGCAGATTTACAGTTGCCCTGCATATATTCTCCTGTGTGGATACATTTGGAGATGAACACAAGGTTACCAGTGATTTTCTGGCATCCAGTATCAATACAAATCCTGTCATCATACGGAGAATCTTAGGACAGCTGAAAAAGGCGGGACTTATCGAGATTGCGAGAGGGACGGGCGGTATCACGCCTACCAGACCCTTATCAGAAATCACATTCTATGATGTGTACAAGGCCGTGGATTCAATAGAGGATGAGAAATTGTTTCATTTCCATGAGAATCCGAATCCGGAATGCCCTGTAGGGCGGAATATCCATAATCTTCTGAATGACAAGCTGGATGCGATTCAGAAGGCTATGGAGGATGAGATGCGGGGGTACACGATAGAAGACCTGCATAAAGGAATGGAAAGCCTTCTGGCAAAGGAAACGTAGGAGAGAACTATGGGAAAAGCTATGATTGACAAGCTGAAGAAGGAAATTGAGACGGCGGATGCCATCGTAATCGGCGCAGGAGCGGGTTTGTCCACCTCCGCCGGTTTCACATACAGCGGAGAGCGCTTTGAGAAATATTTCTTTGATTTTGCTTCGGCTTATGGTATAAGAGATATGTATTCCGGCGGTTTTTATCCCTTCCCGGACGAAGAGACACGTTGGGCGTGGTGGGCAAGACATATATATTTTAACCGGTATATTGATGCCCCGAAGCCTGTGTATCAGAGGCTTTATGAGCTTGTGAGGGACAAGGATTATTTTGTCATCACGACGAATGTGGATCATATGTTCCAAAAAGCCGGCTTTGACAAGAAGAGGCTCTTCTACACACAGGGGGACTACGGATTGTTCCAGAGCGTAAACCCCGACGCAGAGGAGACGATTGACAACGAGGAATGGGTAATGCGGGCGCTGGAGGCTCAGGGCTTTGTGCGGGATGAGACGGGAGTATTTGCCGTACCTATGGATGGCAAGCTTTCAATGCGTATTCCGACTGACCTGATACCAAGATGCGAAGCCGACGGGAGTGAGGTTGTGATGAACCTTCGTGCAGATGACAGCTTCCTTGAGGATGAGGGATGGCACAAAGCGTCGGAGGCGTATTCGGATTTCTTAAGACGGCATGAGAAGCTCCATGTGCTCTATCTGGAGCTGGGCGTGGGCTCCAATACCCCCGTGATTATTAAGTATCCCTTCTGGCGGATGACGGCGGCAAATCATAAGGCGGTGTATGCATGTCTGAACTTCGGTGAGACATTCTGTCCGAGAGAGATAGAGGACAGGGCAATCTGCATTGACGGAGATATAGGAGAGGTTTTGGACGCAATCGGCTGATTATTTGATGAGGGCAAAATGAAAATTCTGATTTTAGGCGGAACATATTTTTTGGGAAGGGCATTTTTGAAGGAGCTTCTTACGGGGGATACCGTGGAGAAGACCTCGCTTTCAGTTACTCTTTTTAACAGAGGTACAAGACCGCTTCCGTTTGAGATACACGAATACGCCAAAAATAAAGGCATAGAGCTAAAGGAGATTGCAGGCGACAGGAAGGATGCGGCGGCGATAGAAAATATTCCCGACGGGCACTTTGATGTAATCGTGGATTTCTGCGGTTATGATGAGGGAGATATAAGACTTGTTACGGAGAATTTGAAGGCATCCTTTTTCCAATATATCTTTGTAAGCACCTGCGATGTATACAGGCGCGGGAACGGCGGATACATTGATGAGACCGGAGAATTTGAGGACAGGAGCTTTGGCGGAGAAGCAGGGGAGTATATTACAGGCAAGGTAGCGCTGGAAAAGGAGCTTCCGAAGGCTGTCTCGGAAAAGGGCGCTGTGTGGACATCCATCCGTCCTGCGTTCATATATGGTCCGTATAACTATGCTCCCAGAGAAGGGATATATTTCCGCTGGATAGACAATGCGGGGCAGATAATCTCTCCCTCGGATTCAGAGGGACATTTCCGTATGGTTTATGTCAGGGATGCGGCGAAGGCGATTGCAATGTGCGCCGGAAATTCAAAGGCATATAACAGGGCGTTAAACCTTGCCGGAGATGAGAAGCTTACCTATGAGGGCTTTTCGGAAATTCTGCGGAAAGCCACCGGGAAGGATTTTACGGAGATAAAGCTTCCTGTTGCGGATATATACGGCAGGGAGATTCCGCTTCCGTTTCCTCTTACAAAGGAGGAATCGGAGGACTACGACGGAAGGACTGTAAAGAGCGTGCTTGAAGGCTTTTCATATACTCCTGTGGAGGAGGGAATGGCAGAGACCTACAGAAGCTAAAAAATCAGCGGTTATGATGGAAATAAGCCAAATTTCACATTCGTAACCGCTGTTTTTTTGTGCTATTATCAAGCCATAGGAGATGAAAAATATGAAACTGGCAAACAAGGATGCAAACAGAGACCTTATATTGAACGGGAATATGTACAGGGCTATTTTTTCCATTGCGGTGCCTGTAATGATAAACAGCTTCCTTCAGACTATGTACAATCTGGTGGATACCTACTGGCTGGGACAGATTGGCACAAAGCAGCTGGCGGCCATAAATCTTGTAAGCCCCGTGCAGAATATAATTATCAACTTCGGGAACGGGATCACTGTGGCGGGTTCCGTGCTTATAGCGCAGTTTATCGGCGCAGGGCTCAAAAAGGATGCAAAGTCCATGGCGAACCAGATTTTCAAATGCGCCATGATATTTGCACTCTGCTGTGCAGCTGTATGCTTTGTACTGACCGGCGGGATTGTCTCATGGCTCGGAGCGAGCGGAGAGACGGCGCACCATGCGGAGGTTTACCTGCGGACGGTCATATGGGATATGCCGTTTTTGTTTATGGTAAATATTTTCAGCGCAGTACATCAGGCGCAGGGAGATACAGTGCGCCCCATGTTTCTTAATTTCGGCGGCATATGCCTGAATATGCTGCTTGACCCGCTCTTTATGATAGTCCTCGGGTGGAATACCTTCGGCGCAGCAATAGCGACAGTTCTTGCAAAGGCAGTGCCTGCGACCATTGCATTTATTCTTCTTCTGAACAGGAATAATGCGGTATGTCTCGACCGGTCATATATGCATATAGAGAAAGAGAAGCTAAAGACGATATTGAGCATAGGACTTCCCACGGCAATCGGCGGGAGCACCATGCAGCTTGGCTTCCTCCTTATGAGCAGAAATGTGTATGTATACGGGGATGCGGCTATGGCGGCATACGGCATAGGAAACAAGGTAAACAGTCTGATAACCCTGCCTGTGACGGGCGTGGGGAGCTCTGTTGCGACTATAGTGGGGCAGAATACAGGAGCAAGGAAGCTTGACAGGGCGGAGCTCGGCTACAGACTTTCCATGAGAATGTCCATGGCATTCCTCTTTGTCGGCGGAATGATACTTTCGAGACCCTTTATATCCACGGCGATCGTGAGCATCTTTTCAAAGGAGCCGGAGGTGGTCGGGATGGCGGCGGATTTTCTGTCGATAATGGCATTCTGGTGCTTCACAAACGGAATATACAACACTACCAGCGGACTCTTCCAGGGAACAGGGCATACTGAAGTTACCATGACGATAGACGCTACGAGGCTCTGGGTATTCAGATTTTTGACACTTTGGTTCTGCGGAAGTATACTACATATGGGAGTAAGGAGCGTATGGTATTCCGTCGTGGTAAGTAACGGCATATCCGCAGTGATATTGTATGTGCTTTACCGCACGGGACTTTGGAGAAAGCCGAGGATAAAGATAGAAGGCAAGGATGAAGAGAAGCAGCTTAAGGATAAAAAAACCGACAATAACGGCTATCGTTCTAACGCTCTCCACCGCACTGCTTAATGTACTTTCATGGCGCAGCAGCGCTTTTTCCGATGCTTATATCAAATATGCATTCCCGTACCTTGCAGGAAGCTACAGCAGGGTAACGGGAATCTTTCCGTTTTCGGTCGGAGAATTTCTGATAGCTCTGGGACTTGTTTTGGTGGCGGCAGCGATTCTTTTCGGCGTTATTCGTTTTTGTATATTTATCATTGAAAAAATCCACAGAGCATTCCGGGGAGGAAATGCCGGGAATGAAAGGGATTACAGCCTTATTAAAAAAATAATACGGCGCTATTACAGGATTTTTCTCTGGATATTATTGATCGTGGCTTTTATAATGACCCTCAACTGCTTCATACTCTATCATGCGACTCCATATGAGGAGAGATTTTTTGCGGATGTGAAGGATGTGGATGAGAGGGAGGAGCTTAGTGAGTTACTCATTTTAAGAAATGGGATAGTTACGGAATTAAAGAACTTAGCGCCGGAATTACTCCGTGATGAGGAAGGAAGGATAGCATATCCCGGAAGCAAAAGGGATATGCAGGATGAGGCATGCAGGATGATGAGGGAGATAGGAGCTACAGAAGGGATCTCGCAGCTTTCGGGATTTTATCCACGTCCCAAGGCGCTCATATCCTCTGATTTTATGTGCCAGCAGTATATGCAGGGCTATTATTTTCCTTTTTCGATGGAGGCAAATTATAATGACGTAATGTATGTGAACAACAAGCCCTTTACAATGTGTCACGAGCTGGCGCACCTGAAGGGCTTCATATACGAGGACGAGGCGAACTTCATAGGGTTTCTTGCATGCATAAATTCCGATGACATATATTTCAAGTACAGCGGCTATATGACGGCATTAAACTACGTCAATAATGACCTCATAAACGCAATGAATACCGCACCGAAGCTCTCGGAGGAGGTAATGGATAAGATAGGGGTGGAGCCCCTGAATGACCTCGTCCGCTCCGACAATATCTTTGTGGAACAAAAGGAGTGGGACAGGATAAACGGCAAGGCGCTCATAGATACCGAGACCGTGGACAAGGCTGCCGACAAATTCATCGACGCAAATCTGAAGATAAACGGTGTGTCCGACGGCGCATTAAGCTACAACCGAATGGTACGGCTGATGCTTTTGTATTACAGGAATTAAACATCTTTTTCAAAAATAGCTTGACAATTTCTTCTTATGCCTTTAGAATAGCATTGTTGTAAATTTAATACTTCTTTTTATGCGGATGTAGTTCAGTGGTAGAACACCAGCCTTCCAAGCTGGATATGTGGGTTCGATTCCCATCATCCGCTCGTCTGAAAGCTGACTTCCAATGAAGGCAGCTTTTTTAATCTACATCTTGTGCTTGATACCTTACAGCAAATAGGATAAAATTAAAGCCAAACGAAGGAAACCTTAATGGGGAACAAAAGAGGGTTTGGCAAATTTAAAGAAGAGTTTAAGAAGCACCGTGCGCAGCATATAAGAGAGGGGAACATGCTCGTTCCCGCAACAGTATTTATGCTGGTTCTGACATTGGTGGGGGTTCTTATCCGCAGATATATGGAGACGATTTTTGCAACCAACGGCGGCAAAGCATTCTCCATAGAGGATGTTGTGCGGTTTATTGCGGGCTTCATAGTCGCTATTGTTATTCTTTTTGTGCTCTTCGGACTCTATCTGTATCGCTCCTCATCCAAAATAAAAGAAAACGACGAACTCATAAAGGCAAAGCAGATTGCCGAGGAGGCTTCTCAGGCAAAGAGCGAGTTCCTCGCCAATGTTTCCCATGAGATACGCACCCCCATAAATGCAATAATGGGTATGGATGAGCTGATACTCAGGGAATTTGACGACCCTGTGCTTTCCGGCTATGCGGAGAACATAAAGAGCGCCGGAAATACTCTCCTTTCCATAGTCAATAATATTCTTGATTTCTCAAAAATTGAAGCAAACAAGATGGAGATAGTCGAGAGTGAATACGACCTTGTACAGCTTGTGACCGAGCTGATTTCCATGATAAAGCCCAGAGCGGATGCCAAGAACATAGGCCTAAATGTGGAGGTGGACGAGAATATTCCGCATAAGCTTTTGGGAGACAGTCTGCGTCTTGAACAATGCATATTGAATATGCTCACAAATGCCGTCAAGTACAGCGACAGCGGAACGGTCACTTTTTCTGTGGGCTATGAGAGAGTAACCGAAAAAGAAATTCTGTTAAAGATTCACGTCATAGATCAGGGTATCGGAATCAAGGCGGAGGATGTGGCAAGGCTTTTTGCACCCTTTGAGCGCATAGAGGAGATACGTAACCGCTATGTGGAGGGCACGGGCTTAGGCATGAGCATTACCATGAACCTCCTTAAGAATATGGGAAGCGAGCTGAAGGTAGTAAGTGAGTACGGAAAGGGCTCTGATTTCTCCTTCGACATAAAGCAGATGGTAATGGGCTGGGAGCCCCTGGGGCGCCTTGAGGATGCACAGAAGAAGCTTGTGGCGGAGGGAGCGCACCATGACAAGCTGCGTGCGCCCATGGCAAGAATACTTGTGGTGGATGACAACGAGTTAAACCTTGTCGTGATGAAGGGACTTTTGAAGGATACAAGGATAATGATAGATACCGCCATCGGTGCAAAGGAGGGTATCGACAGGCTCATGACCAAGGAGTACGACTGTCTTTTCATCGACCACAGAATGCCCAATATGGACGGCGTGGAAATGCTGGAGGCTATCAGAAACGATACTGTGAACGAGAATGTCATAAAGAATGCAAAGAAGCCCTGTATCGCTCTTACCGCAAATGCAATCTCCGGGGCGAGAAAGTTCTATATGGATGCCGGCTTTGACGATTATCTCTCAAAGCCTGTAAGCCCGGGAAGTCTTGAAAATCTCCTTATCAGATATCTTCCTGCGGAAAAGGTGCTTACTGTGGAGGAAGACGGAAATAATGAGGAAGCGGAGAAGATAAAGATATCAATAACAGCAAACGAAGCCTTCCGGGAGGCGGCGCAGGTGCTCAAGAAGCGTGCTGAGCGCAGCGGAAAGGAGGGTGCCTGATGAGCTCTGAGGTGTGTATATATATCGGAATGGGCGTCCTCATTCTGCTTCTTCTTATCGTGACGGGGATACTGGCATTTCTGTACAAGCACAAGATGCCGGATTATTCTGAGCTTAAAAAGGCGATGTCGGAGCTTGAATATGCCAAAATGGAGAGCGAGAAGGCAAAGGCAAAGGCTCTGGAGGCAAACAGGGCAAAGAGCATATTCTTATCCCAAATGTCCCATGAGATACGCACTCCCATAAATGCCATATTGGGCTATAACGGTCTTATTCTGGACGATACGGCGGAGGTTTCTACGAGAGAATATGCGGGAAAGGTGGAGGCAGCGGCATACGGACTTTTGAATTTCTTTAAGGATGTGCTCGACCATGTGGGGGATGAGGACGAGGCCGGTACGGAGGATTTCCGTGCAGAGAACTTTTTTGAGTCCATAACCAACGAAAAATACCGCAGCAAGGAAGCAAAGGAAGCCTATCATGACGCTGCAGCGGAAAAAGAGAATAAGCTTCTGTCCATACTCATAGTGGACGATACGGAGATGAATGTGGATCTGCTCAACAGGATTCTCGTAAAATTAGGCTATGTCACGGACTCTGCGGGGAACGGAAAGGAAGCCATAGAAAAGATAAAGGGTAACGACTATGATTTGATTTTTATGGATCATATGATGCCCGTAATGGACGGCGTGGAGGCGTTAAAGATAATAAGGGATGATAAGCTCTGCGAGAATACGCCCGTCGTGATGCTTACCGCCAATGCCCTTGAAGGAGAGTCCGAGAAGTATATAAGGGAAGGCTTTGACGCCTTTATCACAAAGCCCTTTACAGAGGAGACGATTCAGCAGACCCTTAAGAAATTCGTACCCATCCCGAACAGTATAAAGCGGACGGTCAGCGCCGCCTTTAAGGATGCCGAGTGGGTAACATCCCATCTTCCTTTTTTGTCGGAGTCGGCTTTTTCCAGATACTGTATGGAGGATATCAGCTTTTACTTGAAAATGATTTCCATTTATTCGGAGAGCGATGTAATGCAGCGGATAAAGCAGGCGTTCTCCGAAGATGATAAGGAGAGATACAGGGCGTATCTGCGTGAACTCAGGGATATGACCGGCATTATCGGCGCCAGAGATTTGAGACATCTTGCAAGGGATATAGAAACCGCCTCGCATACGGGAAGCAGGCAGCAGCTTAA
Organism: Lachnospiraceae bacterium; assembly: GCA_017483735.1. Classification (GTDB taxonomy): domain Bacteria; phylum Bacillota; class Clostridia; order Lachnospirales; family Lachnospiraceae; genus RGIG4856. Next base: position 47,908 of record JAFUVF010000058.1, read on the forward strand.
CGCTATGCAAAAAAAGCTTGAAGATGAATACGGAGAGCTTTTGGAGAGGATACGTACAGCTCTTGCGGGGATTCGTTTTGAGGGCGAGTACCAGACAAGGCAGGTATCCGGCGACAGCTATGAAACTGCCGTAAAGACCGATATGCGGCCGAGAGTGCTGGTTGTGGATGATGATGATGTAATTGCGGATGCGGCGGCAAATATCCTGGGCTCAATCTATGATGTGGATATAGTATACAGCGGCAGGGAAGCCGTGAAATATGCGATGGATACGCCGCCGGCGCTCATACTTCTGGATATAATGATGCCCGATATGGACGGCTTTGAGGTAATAGAGCTTCTCAAAAAGAGCAGACGCACGTCCTCCATTCCGGTTGTGCTCCTTACGCAGGATACGGACAGAGACACGGAGATAAAGGGCTTCAAGCTCGGCGTGCAGGATTATGTGAGAAAGCCCTTCGTCGCAGATGTGCTCTTGCAGCGCATACGACGTGTTATTGATTTGGATTATCTCCAGAGGTTCCTACAAAGAGAGGTTGCGGAGCAGACAAAGAAGGTGGGACATCTCTCGAAGGAGATTATGATAGCCCTGTCAAAGGCTGTGGATGCAAAGGATCATGCAACGGACGGTCACTCCCTAAGAGTTGCAAGGTATTCTGCGGAGATTGCAAGGCGTCTCGGGAAGTCCAGAAAAGAGCAGGATGATATCTACTCTATGGGACTTATCCATGATGTAGGCAAGCTTGCGGTGCACGAATCCATAATAAACAAGCCCGGGAGGCTGTCGGATGCGGAGTATGAGGAGATAAAGACACATACCACCATAGGCTATGACATACTCAAATCCATCACGGAGATGCCGGGACTTGCGGAGGCGGCACGCTGGCACCACGAAAGATATGACGGGAGAGGCTATCCTGACGGACTTGTGGGGGAGGATATACCGGAGACCGCACGTATCATATGCATTGCGGACTGCTATGATGCCATGACCTCCAGAAGGTCATATTCAAAGATCAGAAATCAACAGACTGTACGTGAGGAGATAATCAAGAACAGCGGAACACAGTTTGACCCCCGCATTGCGGAGGTGCTGATATCAATGATAGATGACGACCCGGATTACAGCTTAAGTGAGCACACAGATAATGCTTCGGCGAAGGAAGGGGCTGCGCCTTGAGAGAAAACGGTAAGCTTTCGGTTTTAATTGCAGACGATTCGGAGATGGAGAGCATATTTCTCTCCGAGCTTTTCGCACGCATGGATATACGTCCCGATGTTGTCACGGGAGCTGAGGATTGCATCAAGATGTGTACGGTAAAAAACTATGATGTCATCCTCTATGACCTCATAATGCCCGGAGCCGACGCAAGGCTTATTATGGACAAGATAAAGAGTCTGCCGCACATAAAGGACAGGGCGACTCCTGTTATCGCCATGGGAGGCAATGAGGAGCTTGCGGATATTGAGGCTTTTTTGGAGGCAGGCTTTAAGAATATATTGAAAAAGCCTGTTTCCATGCCGATGCTGCAGGCGGCGCTTTACCTGTATCTGCCTGAGGACTGCTTTAGACTTATCGAAAAAGACGAGAAGCTGCTTGCAGATGGGGAGGATGCGAGACTTCCGGAGTGGCTTAGCGACCTGACGAAGCTGGATGCCGAGGAGGGTGTCAAAAACTGTGCCTCCGTGGAGGGATATTTGTCAGCCCTTGGTATCTTCTATAATTCTATCGGTGTGAAGGCTGATGAGATAAAGAAATACTATGATGACGGGGACTGGAAAGCATATACCATAAAGGTGCATGCGCTTAAGAGCTCTGCAAGGCTTATAGGAGCAATGGAGCTTTCGGAGCTTGCAAAGAATCTGGAGGCAGCAGGAAATAATTTTGATGAGACCACAATAAAGCTCGATACGGACAGACTTCTGTCAATGTACCGGGAATATGAGCGCATTCTTTCGCCTCTTGGCGAGGATAAGGGGGCATCCTCTGCGGAGTCAGGTGCGGAAGAGGATATGCGAGAGGTAATTCCTGCGAATGTTTTGGAGGATGCGGTAAAATCCCTCAAAGAATTTGCAGACAATTATGATTATGAGCTGGTGGAGATGGTGCTTAATTCCGTGAAGGAGTACAAACTTCCGGAAAGACCGAAGGAGCTCTTTGAGCGGATAGAAAAGCTCTTAATCAGCATGGATTGGGACGAAATACGAAAGCTTCTGCAGAATGTGTGATCAGGAGTTTAACAGATCAAACTGCCTGCGAATCTCGGGCGGAACCTTGGTACCTGAGTTTTCAAGCTTCGTTATAAGGTTCTGTATAGGCTTTAATTTCTGCGCAACCCGAACATTATGTGCTTGAATATATGCGACAAAAAGAGGATTGTCGCTTATCCTGTCACGTATTTCCTTGGAGAAGGGGCAGAACGTGAACAGAATCTCTCTCGTATTCTTGATGAGTCTGGGAGACCCCTGTGACTCATATTTTATGTAGGTAAAATAATCTCCCACAAACACCTTTTTGAAGCTGTTGGAATTGTTTTTGAGAGCCGTCGATATCTTCTCCTTTGCCTCTGCGGAGAGAGAGGAATTTTTTCTGTAAAACTGCAGGAAATCACAGTAATTCGCCGTAAGGGAAGGATCTGTGACATCATTCCAATGTACACCCTGTTCGGTCTTGCACATCTCCCAACGGAATTCGGCAACCAGCTTTGTGAAAGTATCTTCGAGATTCTCCGTGTGGAAAATGGATATCAGCATACGTGCCGGTGTATTTCTCTTCTTTCCATCGATCTCCTGCCAAAGGGCTGCTCTGGAGCCCACATTTGGCATAAGGATGATATAGGGAAGCACCTCCTCGTCAAGATAGAAGGAGTTTATGCCGATATTCGGGTTGGAATATACGGACTGTCTGCAGAATGCCTTGAAATCAATGCTTTTGATACGTGCTATCTCGTTGTTGAGCTTATTTGCATCCAGATACGCATGCTCCAATGCCTTTGTCACATTTTCGCTGTCAAACATAGGCACAAATGTGGTAATCCGCCCGAAGGTCACACGGTTTCCCGTGGAAAAAAGGTTCTTTATCTCGAACTTGATCTTTTCAGTCTTATTTTCCAGAAGTCTTTTTTCATCCGCATCCTTTATCTCGCCGTTTCGCTTAAGATCCTTGAGATATGTGGGATAATCCATATCGAATTCATTCTTTGACGGCATTACCTTGCCCTTGTAAATATTTAAGAGCCACTCATAGATGCTGATAATCCTTCCGTCCTTATCGGGAGAGTAGGAGGATGCAATGGAGATGAGCTTGGAGGTATTTTCCTCCCCGGCAAGTTTTTCGCTCACAAAACCAAAGAGGAAGAACATTCTGACACCTAACGGAATGCTGTCCCAGCTCTTTCCGATGCTCTGTATGAAGCTTATGGTATATATCTCATAGAAATCCGTGGCGAGATCACGACGCAGCTTTCGTATATTATCGCCGCTTCCGTAGCGATCCTCGTTTTTCATAAATTTATCCAGATTTTTGGTAAAGCGCTCGAAAAGCTCCGGCTCCAGCATTGCAAATTCTGAGATGGCATCAAGGCAGTTCCTCACGGAATTATCGTCTATTCCGGTATCGGAGAAGAGCACCTCTCCGCCCGAGGCTGCCTTTGACTTCATTGAGTTGTAGGACATCATAAACTCTCTGGAGATGCGCTTTAAATTGTCCAGATAGTCAAATATGGACGCAATGAAATCTCTGGTTTCGAGGGCATACGAATTGACGGTAAGCCCTATGCCCAGACCTATACTGGGGAGCGGGAAGAAGTCTTTCTTGAATTTCGCCTCGTATGTGAACAGCTCCTCTATAAAATCTTTGTGCCAGCCTCTGGTAGGGTCAAGCATTGCAGGGGGCATAAGAGAGTTAAGCTCTGGAAATTCTTTGGCAGTTCCACCTGCTGATATGGCTGCGATAGGATAATCAGCCTGCGCAGCCTTTATTCTGGCAAACTCCGAGCGAGCAAGCTCCATTGAATCAAGGGTTGCAATCTGCAGATTCCTTGCAAAGCGGACACAGCCCGACACAAGTGTCCCCAAAAGCTTGGGATTTGCCTTGAAAAGAGCCACAAGACTTGCCTCGGACTCATAGGGATAGGAAAAGAGAGTAACCTCATCCACCGCCTCATAGCCCAAGGTGTACATTGCACCGGGATTTTCGCCGATACCGATAATGCTTCCCACGGGAAGATCTATGCTGCAATAATCGTTTGAGGCACGAACCATGCCCTTTACGACCACATCAAGCGTCTGTACGATATTTTTTCTGCCTTCGAATATCGTGCTTCCGGCAGAGTAAACCTTATTTGCCATGTTTTCCCTCGAAAGAATATTATTATGTATATTATATGCGGAAATTTAATATAATTCAAACACTAGATGATGTGTCTATGAGAGCTGCAGAACACAAATTTGCTGTTAAAGTGTCAAGGAATTAACAATGTTGTTAAAAAATATATATTGTGCTATACTGAAATTTGCAAAAAACTATGAAAATACTTGAATAATATAAAAATTCGCAAAAATTACAATGGGGGGCACAGGTTAATGAAAAAACTCACTTCTATAGCACTATCTATAGCAATGATTCTTTGTCTAATGTCCGGCTGCGGCTCGAAACCCATACGACAGACGGCTGACACTCCGGCGGCTACAGAAGCTCCGCAGGGAGACAGTGATGCGGCGAATGCGGATTCCGGAAACGGCACCTTTGTAATGCGCATAGGACATGCACAGACAGAGGAATCGCCGAGACATCGCTCGCTTCTTTATTTCAAGCAGCAGGTGGAGCAAAAGACCGACGGCAAGGTAAAGGTCGAGATATATCCCAACGGCGAGCTCGGGGATGAGACAGAGATGACAGTTTCGGTTTCCGAGGGACGTTTGGAGGCGGTAAGAGGAGGAGATCTTGATTTCGTGCCTAAGTCACAGCTTTTGAGCCTTCCTATGATAGCTACAGATTTGGAGCAGGCAAGAGAGCTCTGTTACAGCGACTTCGTTGCGGATATGTTAAGCTCGGCGGAGACGGATTACAATATGAAGGTTTTGGCGATAGGAGATGATTCCGGATTCAGACAGATTACCAACAATGTGCGCCGCATACAGAAGCCGGAGGACATAAAGGGGCTGAAGATACGTGCACCGCAGATTGTGGCTACCGTTACCTTCTTTGACGAGATAGGCGGCACGGGAACAGCGACGGTTGTTCCTTTCACGGAGCTCTATGAAAGCCTTGCTTCGGGTAAGGTTGATGGACAGGAGAATCCTCTCGCCCTCATAGACACCAGCAAATTTTATGAGGTTCAGAAATACTGCACACTTATAAATTATCAGTTTTTCCCGGAGCTTATGTACGTAAATCTCGATTGGTGGAACAGTCTTCCTACGGATATACAGACCACGCTTACAAAGTGCGCAAAGGATATGATGGATGAGTGCAGTCGTATAACCGACGAGGAGAATGAGCAGTATATGAAGCATATTCAGGACAACGGCTGCGAGATATATGTGCTCACTCCCGATGAGAGGGAGGCATTCGAAATCTATGCCCAGAGAACCTGGCAGAAGTATGTGGATCAGGGCTATGCCACCAAACAGGACATTGAAGATATGCTTTCTGTGATAGGAAAAGAGGTTAGTTGGTAGGATGAGGTCCATCAGAAGCAAGATCATTCTGGTATATGTAGTATTTACGATATTTACCGTGGCGGTATTATTGGGGATATCCATATATTCCATAAACACGCTGAACAAACGGGATTCAGACCAGCTTTTAGAGCATCTAGGCAGGGAGAACGCCGGCAATATAAACAGCAGACTGGAAACCATAGAGCATTCCGTGGGAAATGTGGAATACTATGCCTACGACCAGCTGGAGGCGCTTTTCGGAAAGCTTCTCGGGCAGCAGTTCCGCACAATGTATCTGGAGAATGTGGGGTTCCTTGCATTAAATCAGGTAAACGGTGTGGAAAATGCATTGTCTGTCTACTACAGAGTGACAACGGATATAAAGGATGAACCTGTGGGCTTTCGGTACAGCTTAAATAAGCGTACCGGAGATTTTGAAGCTCTGCCCGCCATTGATATGGACGCTTACGAATCGGATGATTTGGAGCATGTGGGCTGGTATTATCTGCCAAAGAAATCCAAGGAGCCTATGTGGATAGGTCCCTATGACAGCGAGGAATTCGGAACCAGAGTGATGACCTATGTCTACCCGGTGTATGTCTACGGAAGATTTGCAGGAGTCATAGGTATGGATGTGGATATAGACGAGCTCTGTGATGAGCTCAGGGAGATTACCGTATACAATACGGGCTCCGCTGTGCTTTTCGATATCGAAGGCAATCTTCTCTACAACAAGGAGCACGAGGGGGGACTTGCAAAAACCGCCTATACGGATGAGGAGGCAACTATTCTATATGCAACGCAGGTGGCGCTTGATACGGGGCATCCCGTGGAATATCTTTCGGATTCCGGCGTTATGAAGCTCTATGCCTGTGAGCTTGTAAACGGTATGACCCTGTGCATCACGGCGCCAATAGAGGAGATCAATTCCACGCAGCAGACGGTGCTTTTAAATTCGATAATAGCAAGTATTATAGTTATCCTTGTATCACTTATAGCGATTATACTTGTTACAAGAAGCTTCCTGCGGCCGTTAAAGGAGCTTACCGAGGCATCGGAACAGCTTGCCAGCGGTAATTTTGATGTGCCCTTAAGGCATGACAGCAAGGATGAGATTGGTCAGCTGTCAAAGACCTTTGAGCTTATGGCAAATTCACTGAAGCGTTACTTCGACCACTTCCACTCTCTGGCATATACGGATGCCCTTACGGGACTTAACAACAAGGCTGCCTATGCCATCAGAAAGGATGTTATCGAGAGCGAGGTTAAAATGGGGCTTGCAAACTTCGCTATTATCGTAATGGATGTAAATAATCTAAAGACCATAAATGATACTCTGGGACATGAAAGGGGAGATGTACTTTTAAAGCATGTGACGGAGTGCTTAAGAGCCACCTTTGTGGGCTTCCCTCTGTATCGTATCGGCGGGGATGAATTTGTTACCATCATAAATGATGCGGATCCGGATAATCTTATTGCCCACCTGCAGAGCAATACTGCGAAAAAGAGCGAAGAGGATTCGGAGTTCTTTGAGGGAGTGAGATACCAGATAGCCGCCGGAGCCGCCATATACAATAAGAATAAAGATGAAAGCTTTGATGATGTATTTAACAGGGCTGATTCGGCTATGTACGAGAACAAGAAGATGCTCAAGGCAAGAAGCGGCCAGACGAGCGCAAGATAGGGCAGGGCGAAAATGCCGGATATGAAGCTGACCGTCCTCGGCGCAAGGGGTTCAATTCCCGTGGACGGGGAAAAATATAATATTTTTGGTGGTGCAACATCCTCATATATGCTGAAGGCGGGAGAGGAAATTATTTTTCTCGACGCTGGCAACGGAATAATAAATGCGCCGGATACTGGCAATCGCCCCGTTTCCATTGTCATTTCTCACAGTCATCTGGATCACATTCTGGGTTTGCCGTTTTTTGGCGGAATGACTATTCCAGGTAAAAAAATAAATATATATGCCAGAAGGGAGGACGTGGACAAGCTCTATGCACCTCCGCTCTGGCCGGTCAGTATTTCGGAGTACCCTGCGGATGTGTCGTTTTGTGACATAAAGGATGTATTTAATATAGGGGATGTGAGGTTTGAAGCCGCAGCCTCCAATCATCCCGGTGGTTCTAATATCTATAAAATACTTTACGGTGCCAGGAAAATAGTGTATGCTACAGACTATGAGCATGATGGAAGTGGAGATACAGAGCTTACGGGGCTTTGCAGGGATGCGGATCTGATTCTCTATGATGCCCAGTACACACCGGAGGATTACGAGAGGAAAAAGGGCTTCGGACATTCCACGGTGGAGGCGGGGCTTTCCGTACTTAAAGAAAGTCATGCAAGGCTGATGATATTCGTGCATCATGACCCGAATTATGATGATTGTAAGCTCCTTGCACTGGATAGGGAGATAGCCGTGCCGAATGCGCATTATGCGAGGGCGGGGGAAGTAATTACCATATGAAGAATTATTCGCTGGACAGACTTATAAAGATAAATATTGCGCTCTCTGCGGAGAAGGACATTCACAACCTTTTGGAGCTCATCCTTAAGGAGGCAATGGAGATAACCAATTGTGACGGCGGTACTATGTATGTGAAGGAGAAGGAATATCTTCACTTCAACAATATGATAACGAAGTCCAAGAATTTCGACAAAAACAATCGCAACGGCGATATCGGGGTGCCGCCCGTGCCTCTTAACAGGCAGCATGTCTGTGCGGTTTCGGCGCTTGACCACAAGAGGATAAATATTCCCGATGTATACGAATCAAAGGAATATGATTTCTCCGGTGCGCAGAATTACGACAGACTGAACGGTTACCGCACGGGCTCCATGCTTGTCATCCCTATGGAGGACGACAAATATAATGTTATCGGCGTGATGCAGCTCATAAATGCGCTTGATGATGACGGGAAATTCATTCCCTTTGAGGAGGCCGACGAGGAGCTTATATATGCGCTCTCCTCCTTTGCGGCAATCAGCATAAACAACAGACGCCTTGCGCAGAATGTGAACGATATACTCCATTCCTTTGTGGAGGTAATGGTGGAGGCAGTAGATATCCGCACGCCATACAATGCGAACCATACAAGGAGTATGGCACGCTACGGCAGACAGTTTGTGGAGTGGCTTGATACCGTGGACGTGGGCTGGCGCTTTACGGAGGAGAAGAAGGATCCCTTCATAATGAGCATCTGGCTCCATGATATAGGAAAGCTCCAGATACCCGGAAGAGTGATGAACAAGCCCACAAGATTGGGACAGCTCAAAACGGAGGTATTCCACAGAATAGAGGTTGCGATTCTCATGGAGAGGCTGAGGGCTTTGGAAAAGCCCGATGAAGAGGATGAGGCAAACAGACGCATCGCAATGCTTAAGGAAGCAAGAGAGGACATAGAGAAGGCGGATGATGCAGGATTTTTGTCAGATGAGCTTGTGATGAAGCTCGATACCTATAAGGCTTTGACCGTGACGGATTCCGAAGGCAAGGATACGAAGCTTTTGAACGAAGAAGAATATACGGCGATAAGCGTAAGAAAGGGCACGCTCACGGAAGCCGAGAGACGCATAATGGAGCAGCATGTAAGCTACACCTCGCAGATGCTCTCTAAGATGAAGTTTGACGGAGATTATGAGGAGGTGCCTCTCTGGGCGGGAGCGCACCATGAATTTATAAACGGTACAGGGTATCCGAAGCAGCTGTCGGGGGATGAGCTCTCGAAGGAAATGAGGCTACTTACAATCCTCGACATATATGATGCGCTGACAGCGGAGGACAGACCCTACAAGCCGCCCATGTCTCCGGAAAAGGCATTTGATGTGCTCAAGAGCATGAGGGATGAGGGAAAGCTTGACGGAGAGATCTTGGAGCTTTTCATAAGGAGCAATGCATGGGAGAGACGAGAGAATCCCAGAGGCGAGAATGATGAAATCTGGACCAAGGAAAGAAGAAGTCTTTTGTAACATATAGAGGAGAGGGATAGGAGAGCAATAATGGAAGAAAAGAAAATGACGGACAAAAAGAAGCTTATAATTGGGGGGGCAATAGGAGTAATTGCGGCAATTATTGTTATAATAGCCGTGTTTTACGGAAGGCGTATTACCGCAAAGGTAATGCGTATCGCGGAGATAAAGGGTATTGTCAATTTGGAGGATAGCGGCAAGAGCACCCGGATAGTCGACAATATGCGCCTGCATGACGGAAACGCCCTGTCCACCGAGACGGAGAGCTATGTAAGCGTCAATCTCGACGATTCGAAGCTGGTTACCGTGGAGGAAGCCTCCCGAGCGGAATTTGTAAAGAGCGGAAAGAACATAGAGCTTGAGCTTACAAGGGGAAGCCTCTTTTTCAATGTAATGAAGCCCCTTGCCAAGGATGAGAGCTTTGATATCACAACCTCCACTATGGTTGTCGGAATAAGAGGAACCTCCGGCGTAGTTACCATGGGGGATGACGGAAGGGCGAACTTCTATCTCATAGAGGGGCATGTGCACATAACCGGCATTAACCCTGTCACAAATGAGAAGAAGGAAATAGACCTCGGTCCCGGACAGAAGCTTACGGTATATCTGTTTAATGACCGTACTGTGGATTCTGTTATGTTCGAGATAGAGAAATTTTCCGAGGATGAGCTTACCTATAATGAGCTTACGCAGATTTATTATGATGATGACCTTATGGAAAGGATCAGACAGGGAGGAGTATTAAGCACTGTAAGGATAGAGGAGCTTGTAAATGGAACGAGGAATGAAGGCGGATACAGCAGCAATGCGGATCCGGAGGTAATTGGGGAGGTATTAAGTAATGACAGACCCGGTCCGAGCCCTGCAGTTACGCCTACTCCTACGGCTACCCTGGCGCCCAGTCCTTCCGCAAGCGCAGAGAGTACGCCTGTCGCAAGTCCCACAGCAGCACCTGCGCCTAGTGCTGCCCGCACATCTGCGCCGATACCTGCAGTGACGCCGACACAGACTCCGGCTGCGGCTCCTTCGGCAGCACAGGAGGCGGATGACGATGATGATGACTCCGATAGTGCTTCCGGTAGTGATTCCGTGGAAACACCTGCGGCAACTGTGCCTGCGACTGCAACTGCGACTGCGACAGCTGCGCCTACCGCAACGGAAACCCCTACAGCTACACCTGCACCTACGGAAACGGAGGCACCAACGCCGGAACCGACACCGACGGCGGCAAATTCGACGACGGTAGAATTTGAGGTAAGCGATGCAAATTCAACCCCGCATAAAACCATAAACGGTGCAATATATTCCCTGCCTTCCGGTGGAGATTTGCAGGTTGATGCACAGGGGGCATCGGTAATTGTCGTCCCGTCAACTATAACATATACCAATTTAAAAGGAATAACAGTTATTTCTACTCCCACATCGCTTACTATGTATTCTCTCGGAAGTGTAAATTCAATTACGCTTACGGATAGTATTACTAGAGTCAATATAAGTGGATTAACAGCAGAAAATATCAATAATATTACATGGAGTGGTGTTGCTGAAGAAACAGTAGTTATTATGTCCAACGGCGCGAGCGCAACATATATTAATGGAGAATGGAATATTATATATGGATAAGCCACTAAAGAACATACTCTCATACGCATATTAGTAAATAACTGCCTGCAAGAAAATCCCTTGCAGGCGGTTTTATATGTGTTATACTTAAAATATGTGAAAGGGGAGACAAAGCTATGAAGTATATCAGATGCGGACACAATACATATGAGAGCACCACAACTGAGGCGGTGGAAATAAACGGCGGAGTTTTGGTAATACGCAACATACCTTGTTACAAGTGTGATAACTGTGATGAAATTCATTTTAATGGAGAGGTTGTAAAAAAACTTGAGCAGATAACAAAGGCTGTTGAAGAAAGAGCGCAGGAAATAACAATCTTGGATTATAATAAGGCGGCGTAATAATGGACGAGCTTAAAGAATTGCTTAAAAATGTATCCGGCACCTATGACGATTTCGTCAGAGGAGTATTAAATTTTTGCTTATATAGAGATGACAGAAAAGAGAGGATTATGGACTTTATTATGTAAAATCCGATGGTGTTTATGATTTGGGGCTATATAGTAGTTATAAATATTGTTGCCTTTATTGTGTACGGAATTGATAAGCATAAAGCAATAAAAGGAAGGTGGAGAATACCGGAGAGTACACTTATTGGTTTGACCGTTATTGGCGGTGGTGTCGGAGCGCTTCTCGGGATGCTTATCTGGCACCACAAGACAAGAAAGTGGAAATTTAAGCTCCTCGTTCCGCTATTTTTGGCTTTATGGGCAGGTTTTATAAGTTTTATTCTCTTGTGTTACGAATGAAATAACATATGACGTTACGTTCCTCCCAATCCCTTGCAGGCGGTTTTATATGTGTTATACTTAAGGAGTGTGAAAAGGGGAGACAAAATATGAAAAAAATTATAGTACCTATAGCGGCGGCGTTACTTCTGTCTGTGATTGCATACTCGGGAGTATTAAAAACTCCCGACCGCTATGTACAGGATACAATGTATCAGACAGGACAGGCTTTGTCCGGAGAAATAGTCGTAATCGGTATAGACGAGAAGGCGCTTACGGAGATAGGCGCTTATAATACATGGGACAGAAATATTATGGCGCAGGCTCTTGAAGCGCTATATTCCGACCCTGAAAACAAGCCTGCGGTCGTTGCGATAGATACGCTGTACTCGGGAGAGACTGATGAAGCTGCGGATGCGCACCTTGCCGAGGCTGCCAAGGCTCTGGGGAATGTCATAACTGCGGGGACAGCCGCCTTCGGCAGCAGGCTTGAAACCGATGCTGACGGCGGAAGATTTATAAACAATTACGCTATCGTGCAGTACGAGGAGTCCTATGATGCGCTGAAAAATGTCACGACTGTGGGACATATAAATGCAATGTACGATACCGACGGCATAATGCGTCATGCCGTCCTCTATGTGGAGCCGGACGGAAAAAAGATATATTCCATGGCATATGAGACTGCAAAGAAATACGCCGAAGGTAAGGGTATTGAGATAAACGAGCCCAAAACCAATGTGAGAGGGCAGTTTTACGTATCCTTCTCCGCACATCCCGGCGACTATTACGACAGCGTGTCAATCGCAGACCTCATAAACGGCAGGGTTCCGTCGGATTACTATGCAGGGAAGATAGTGTTTATAGGTCCTTATGCGGCAGGGCTTCAGGATGCATATTTTACGCCGATTGAGAGATCGTCACAGATGTACGGCGTGGAATTTCAGGCGAATGTTGTTGAACAGATTTTGTCCGGAGATTATAAGACCGAGGCTTCAGACCTTTTGCAGGCTGTAGCTCTCTTCATCCTATGCACCATAACAGGCTTTCTGTTCTATAACAAATTAAAGCTGAGGGGCTCGTCGATATTGGCGGCGGTGCTCATAATAGCGGGAATCGGGATAAGCATTCTCCTTTATAATGCAGGCTATATTATTCATCCGCTGTGGCTTCCCGTGGCGGTGCTGGTTCTTTATATTGCTTCCATTGCGGTGCGCTATGTGCAGTCCCTGATAGAAAAGCAGAGAGTGACGAGAACCTTCGAGAGATATGTTGCCCCGGATGTAGTGCAGGAAATATTGAAGGGCGGTACGGATGCGTTACAGCTGGGCGGAAGGCTCTGCGATATTGCGGTGCTTTTCGTGGATGTCAGAGGCTTTACGACTATGTCCGAGAGACTCGACCCTGAGAAAGTGGTATATATACTAAACAAATATCTGACAGTGACTGCGGCTTGCATAGAGAGGAACAAGGGTACCCTGGATAAATTCGTGGGGGATGCCACAATGGCATTCTGGGGAGCGCCCCTTCCCTCGGAGGATCCGGTGTATCTGGCGGTAAAGACGGCAAAGGAGATCGTGGAGGGCGCAAACAGCGTATCGGATGAGCTGAAGGAGGAAATCGGAGAGGAGCTTCATGTAGGTGTCGGCGTGCATTACGGGCCTGCTGTTGTCGGCAATATGGGCTCTGAGAGGAGAATGGATTTCACAGCCATCGGAGATACGGTAAATACCTCCGCAAGGCTCGAAGCTAATGCGCCGGGAGGCTGTGTATATATAAGCCGTGCCGTGGCGGATGCGCTTGGAGACAGGATAACATATACCTCCCTTGGAGATACCGTTAAGCTCAAGGGAAAGAAGGAAGGCTTTGAAGTGCTTTTGCTTGAAAGCGTAAAATAGTGTAGAGTATTCCAAAAATAAAAAAGACTTCTGCGCAATAACACAGAAGTCTTTTTATTCATATTCCCTACAGTAATGATGCCACGCACTCATCGAGCTTCTTCATATCCGCTGTGGGCTCGAAGCGTGCCACAACCTCGCCGTTCTTGTCTACGACAAACTTTGTGAAATTCCACTTTATTTCGGGGTTGTTCTTGTAATCACTGTCAATCTTCTTGAGCATAGTGGACATCGCCAGCGCCTTGGGTCCCTTCCCGAAGCCCTCAAAGCCCTTCTTGCTCTTTAAGAATTTAAAGAGCTCGATTGCATTCTCTCCGTTTACGTCAGCCTTCTTCATCTGGGGGAACTTTGTATTGTAATGAAGCTGGCAGAACTCATGAATCTCATCATCCGTTCCGGGGGTCTGTCCTGCGAACTGGTTGCAGGGCACATCCACAATCTCAAGTCCCTTTTCGTGATATTTCTCGTACATATCCTCCAAATCCTTGTATTGGGGAGTGAAACCGCAGCCTGTAGCTGTATTTACGACAACGACTACCTTTCCCTCAAAATCCTTCATGTTTACCGACTCTCCGGTGGGAGTCTCAACGCTTAAATCATAAAAACCCATAATTCTTACCTCCTATGCTCTTTCAGTTTAAAAATAAAAACTCAATTAGATTGTACACAATTTAATAATAACACCTTTTGCTATTTTGTCAATGGCAAATTTAAAAATTTTTCTGAATATTTTCGAGGTACTTGTAATAAAGGCGATTATTGTTTAAACTAATAGTATTGTGATTCGTTTATAAGGCATAAAGAAAGGAAAGGGCAGCATGGGTGGATTTTTCGGAGCAGCATTAAAGGGCGATGCGGCATTTGATGTTTTTTTCGGTACGGACTATCATTCACATTTAGGCACCAGAAGAGCGGGAATGGTGTTCTACGGGGAGGAGGACGGCTTCAACCGTGCCATCCACAATATAGAGAACACTCCCTTCAGAACCAAATTTGACAAGGATTATCACGAGATGAGCGGGAATCTGGGGATTGGATGTATCTCCGATTTTGAACCCCAGCCGCTTATCATCCGTTCCCACCACGGGACATACGCTTTGACTACCGTGGGTAAGATAAACAATGCGGAGGAGCTTGCGGACGAGATAATCAAAAAGAGCGGTACTCATTTCTTTGAGCTTTCCGGCGGAAATATAAACGCCACGGAGCTTGTGGCGGCTCTCATAAATACAAAGGACAATATAATCGAAGGCATCAAATATGCGCAGGATGTGATTGAAGGCTCCATAACCATACTTCTTCTGACTCCCGCAGGAATATATCTTGCAAGGGACAGGTTCGGCAGAACTCCCATAATCCTGGGGAAGAGGGATGACGGATACTGTGCTACCTTTGAGTCCTTTGCGTATCTGAATCTGGGCTACAGGGATTACAGGGAGCTTGGTCCCGGAGAGATTGCCATAATGACCCCGGAGGGTGTTCAGACGCTCGTTAAGCCCGGCGACAATATGAAAATATGTACCTTCCTCTGGGTATATTACGGCTATCCGTCGTCCAGATATGAGGGCGTATCGGTGGAGCAGATGAGATACCGCTGTGGCGCAAATATGGCAAAGCGGGATATGGCGAGAGCCGAGAAGATAGAGATGGACATTGCTGCGGCAGTGCCGGATTCCGGTACGGCGCACGCCGTGGGGTATGCGAACGAATCGGGAATACCCTTTTCACGTCCCTTCATCAAATACACTCCCACATGGCCCCGCTCCTTTATGCCTACAATTCAGGAAAAGCGAAATATGATTGCGAAGATGAAGCTGATACCGGTGCATGAGCTCATAGACGGTCAGAGGATTCTTCTGATAGACGATTCCATAGTGAGAGGTACGCAGCTTAGAGAGACTACGGAGTTTCTGTATAAGTCAGGCGCAAAGGAGGTGCATGTGCGCCCTGCCTGCCCGCCTATAATGTATGGCTGTAAATACCTCAATTTCTCACGTTCTTCCTCTGAGATGGAGCTTATCGCCCGTCAGGTGATCCATGAGGAGGAGGGAGAGAAGGTTTCGAGGACTATTCTGGATGACTATGTCAATCCGGATTCCGACAGATATCATCTTATGCTGGATAGGATAAAGGAGAGGCTGGGATTCTCGACTCTTGCCTTCAACCGTCTGGACGATATGCTTGATGCGGTGGGAATCGAGAGGGAGAAGCTCTGCACGTACTGTTGGGATGGAGTCCAATAGACTGTAATCACTCGGAGGAGAGCCTCCTCGCGAACAGTCTCTAGGACTCCGAACATTTTGCTTCGCAAAAGTGTTCCGGCAGCTTTGAATTTGCGAAATTTGCTTCGCAAAAGTGTTCAGTGAAAAGACTAATGAGGGATTTTATGAAGAAGGATTGCGACAAGTCCGGTTTTGCGGGAAAGCTGTGCGAGTGGTGGATGAAGGGGTATTTCATCCGCATAATTTTGGTGTGCGCAATGGCCTCCCTAAGCTGGTACTATGTTTCCGGCGGAGTAAACACCGGAGTGTCGGCACTAAACATTACCGGATATATTCTCCTCTACAGTCTGCCGCTTATGATAGTTGCCGCACTCTACGGCATAGAATCGGGGCTTGTGGCTTATGCCATAGTTATACTTATGGGCTGGTTCGTTTCCGGCGGAGTTATGGTGTATCTTTTTTCGTATCATCTCTTAGGGATGTATCTTGCCTTTCAGTTTACGAGGAGGCATTGGTTTAAGACTATTAAGAAGACATTGATTGCGGGCTTAATCGCGACAATACCTATGGGTATGCTCTTTTTCGTGCTCTTCGGGCTTACCTTCAGATTGTCCTTTATGCACCTTAGACCGACGCAGGTTTGGACGACCCTTGTATTGACTCTGCCGCAAAACATTGTTTCCTATCTTGTAATATATTCCATATTCAGATTTACGCCCAAGGCATTGGTGGGCTTTTTCCCCATAAATGATTTCAGGAATGAATACAGGGAATCGGAAGGACGCCATTACAGAAGAAGCGGTCTTGAGACCAAGCTTTTAAAGATGTTTATGACAGAGGCTCTAATACTGGGAGTCCTTGCGTCCGCGGTATCAAACCTTTTGATTCCGTCGCTTACCCTTGAAAACAAAAATTTCACTCCCAGAGAGCTCAGAGAGATGTTTCAGCAGAAGGTGGAGGAGAGCAAGGATACTATCGGAGAAAACATAAATAACGAAGAGGTGCGTCAAAAATTCGATGCTGCCGTAACTGGGATAGAGGGCGCTGCGGATGTGGCGGAACAGGCATATCTGCCCATTGCCTCGGAATTGGGGCTTACGGATCTTTTTACCGACGGCTATGAGGGAGAGACAATACGGGAAAACGGCTTTACAATCTCTGATGATTCGAGGATATCCTTCGACCTTATGCTGATACTTACGATGCTGTCGACGATATTTCCCCTCGTTGCGATAATAAATCTCATCACGAGAAAGTTTTTTGTGGCGCCTTTGGTGTCCATGAGCAATATAATGGATAATTTCAACTCCGGGGACGAGGTACAGAGAAAGCGGATAGAGAGGGAGATGGATGCGCTGAATGTCCACACGGGCTGCGAGATAGAGACCCTATACAATGCGGTGCGCCAGAATATCCACGAAAACAATCTCTATATCGACCATATGCAGGAGGATCAGAAGCTTCGAGAGGATCTTCGCGTGGCAAAGGCATCAAACGAAGCCAAGACGCAGTTTCTCTCCAATATGTCCCATGAGATACGCACTCCCATAAATGCGGTGCTGGGATTGGATGAAATGATATTAAGAGAGTCCAGGGAGGAGAATATCATCCGCTATGCCACGGATATACAGAACTCCGGAAAGACACTCCTTTCCATAGTAAATGATATACTTGATTCATCACGTATAGAATCCGGAAAGCTGGAGATAATCCCCGTGGATTACGAGCTTTCGTCATCATTAAACGACCTTGTGAATATGATAAGCGTGAAGGCGAAGGAGAAGAATCTGGAATTAAAGGTAAATGTTGATCCGAAGACACCCCACTCCCTTCACGGTGACGAGATCCGCATTAAGCAATGCATATTAAACATTCTGACCAATGCCGTAAAATATACCAAGGAAGGCACTGTCACAATGAATATCGGCTTTACGAGGCTTGACGAGAGCAGGATCAAGCTCTTCTGCCAGGTGATCGATACCGGTATCGGCATTAAGGAGGAGGATATTGACAAACTCTTTAAGCGCTTTGAGCGCATTGAGGAGGAGAGGAACCGCACCATCGAGGGTACGGGGCTCGGGATGAGCATAGTGCAGAATCTGCTTTCAATGATGGATTCCAAGCTCGAGGTAAAGAGCGTGTACGGAGAGGGGAGCGATTTCTCCTTCGAGGTGGAACAGGGTGTAAGGGATTGGGACGAAATCGGCAACTTCACGGAAACCTACGAGAGAGCCATGAGGGAAGCAGCTAAATATGAGGAGAGCTTCCATGCGCCGGATGCGCACATTCTTGTGGTGGATGATACGAAGATGAACCTTACGGTTGTAAAGGGGCTTTTGAAGGAAACGCAGATACAGATTGATACTGCGATGTCCGGTATGGAGGCGATCTCCCTTGCAAAGGAAAACCGGTATGACATTATTTTCCTCGACCAGAGGATGCCGGAGATGGACGGTATAGAGACCCTGCACAAAATGAGAGAGCTTCCGGAGGTTTCGATAGAGGATGTGCCGGTGATTGCCCTTACCGCAAATGCGGTATCCGGCGCAAGGGAAATGTTTATAGCGGAGGGCTTTGACAATTACCTTACCAAGCCCATAGATTCCGCAAAGCTGGAGCGTTTGATAATAAAATATCTGCCGGATAATAAGGTCATTTTTGACAAGTCGGAGAAATCGGATAATGCGGGGGATACACCTGCAAGAACCCTCGGTATTCCGGGGCTTGACTGCAATGCGGCTCTGTCAAACTGCGGCACGGAGGAGCTCTTTATGCAGGCTCTGACCGATTATTATACCGCAATTCCTGACAATTACGCTGCAATAGAGGAATACTGCGGCAAAGAGGATATTAAGAATTACACCATAAAGGTTCACGCCCTAAAGAGCTCCTCTCGTATAATCGGAGCCTTTGAAATCTCAAAGGAGGCTGAATATCTGGAGCGCTGCGGCGACGAGGGAAGGCTTGATGAGATAAAGGAAAAGACACCGGAGCTTCTGAATAAATATGCGGCGCTGTCCGAGGAGCTTAAATATTTCTTTGAGACCGGCAATAAGGGAGGAAAGGAAGCGGACGACAGGGAGGAGATATCTTTGGATAAGCTTAACGAGGCATACGGCGCCATAAAGGAATTTATGAATGTCTTTGACTATGACAATGCGGAGAGTGTTCTTGATATGCTGAAGGAGTACCGTATTCCGGAGGATGAGACGGATAAATACGAGAAGGTAAAGCAGCTTATATTTAATCTCGACAGGGACGGGGTGCTGGAGCTTCTAAACAAATAGCATAAGAAAATAGTGAAAACAAAAAGGGCTGCGTCAAAATGACACAGCCCTTTATCATTGTGTTACCTTACTTTATTGACACGCTGCTCCAGCTGTCTGAGGGAACAAGGCTTATATATACCTTTCCGGGATTTAATACAATCTCTTCATCGGTATTTGCATCATAGTAGTGAGCGGGTTCGCTGTCACTGCCGCTCTTGGTCCATTTGATGGGAATGCTCTTGCCGTTGGTAAGATAATATCCGTCAGCCTTACCTTTGTCGGAGGGCCAGTTGTAGTAGTTGTAGATCATATATCCGTGACTGTCGAGCTCGGAGAAGCCGCAACTCAAAAGCAGTACATTCTTAAAAGTAGTGACATTGTTGTTGTCTGCCGCATCGGTATGGACATTGCCGTACTCATAGAGGTCATATGTGCCGGTTGCGGAGTTGTATTTAAGTGCAGTCTGAGTATGCTTGAAGGGCAGGCTTATATCGGTGCCCGCACTTGCAGCAGTATTTTCTGAGAGATCGGACTCGCCGTCATCAAGGAAATTAAGTCCGGTTCCCTGATAATCTGCGGAGTAATCCTTTGAGAAGGCTGCCTTTTCAAGAGCGCTCTTTAAGCCGGAATAGCTCTTGCCGGTGTTCGGGTTCTTGTAATCCTCGTAGGTAACAAACTCGGTAAACTCCGAAGCGTAGGTCTTTCCGGCCTGAGAGGTTGCCCATGAAGGGTGCTCGGAGGAGGCTCTTGTAAATCTGGCGAAAATTCCGCTGAAATGGTCGCAGTAGCTCTTTGCTACATAATCATTTATATAGAAGGGACCGCCGTCGTGACAGAAGATTGCCTCATAGGGGAAGCCTACAAGGAAGTTAGTGGGACGTATGGAACGCACGCCGCCGAAACGCTCAATCTTCTCATAATCCTTTACAATGCACATAAAACGGGTAACTCTGTCGTTTGCGGTAGAGTTCATCATTTCATATACGATATCGGCCTGATTGATTCCGTAATGAGGGTAGGTGGATATCTCGTTGTCCACCATTATGGCAACGGGACGCTGACTCTTTAAGCCCTCATCAATCCATTCGCCGGTAAGCTCACTCTTGTACAGACCTGTGCGGTCGGGAGTGGGTTCGGGAGTCGGCTCAACATTTACGGTGGGTTCAGGAGTGGAGATCACTTCTGCAATCTCATCTACGGCAACTATGCCGGAGTCGGCAGGAGTATCGCCGGAGCCACAAGCGAATAAAAATGTCGATGCCAAAAGTATGGCTGCTAAAGCCTTCACATTCTTTTTCACAATATTTCCTCTCTTTCTTTTCTGATAAATCTTCTGTTTACCTTCAAAAAACAAACATCACTAATATACTTGAAAACTTGTCGTTTTGCAAGGGATATTTCTAATATTTATGTAATAATCCGATTAAGATTTCTTAATGGAAAGTTTAAGGAAGGGGATATTGACTTTTTTTTGGTCTGATAATACTATAAATATGTTGAATCCGGAGACCGGAGGGAATGAAAGGATTTTTATGGAAGAAGAAAAATATGACAGTCTTAAATTGGAAAATCAGCTATGTTTTCCTCTTTACGCCTGCTCAAAGGAGATAATTCGCAGATACAAGCCATTTCTGGATGAAGTGGATCTGACATATACCCAGTATATTACAATGATGGTGCTGTGGGACAGAAAGGAAATGAACGTAAAGGAGTTAGGAAGCTTTCTGTATCTCGACTCCGGAACGCTGACCCCCGTGCTCAAGAAGCTGGAACAGAAGGGCTTCGTCGAGAGGAGCCGTTCCAAGGAGGATGAGAGAAATCTGATAATCCGTATCACGGAAGCTGGGGAGGCGCTTAGGGAGAAGGCACTAAAAATACCCGAGGCAATGGGGCAGTGCATAAAGCTTTCCACGGCGGAGGCGATGCAGCTGTACAGGATTTTATACAAGATTCTGCAGAACGTAGGCGATACGGAGGCAGTGGAGGAAGAGTAAGTTTCTCTTTGTTTGATATATGAAAGAATATGATGATGAATATTTTTACGGAAGTGAGGAGCTTTCGAAAAATGTCAGGATGTTCATGGGGGAGGAAGCTGATGACGAGGATGCTTCCGCCCCCTTAAAAAGTGAATATGCCACCAGTGCATATGCCGTGCATGAAGGCGGGGACGAGCCTCTGAAGGCGGAGTATGCCTCCATAGGAAGGCTTGATATACACTTTAATGAAGAAAAAGAGGACTATGAGGAGACTTCCGAGGATGAGGACTGGGATGATGAGGATTATGAGCCCATAAGAAGAGAGCGTGTACGCCGGAAGCAAAAAAGAGAGGAATCCGGCAGGGAGAGAAGGCGCAGAGAACGTGCCAGAGCGGAAAGAGAAAATCAGACAAAAGAGAAGCCGCAGAAGAAACCAGAGAATAAATCAGGTAAGAAAGCCAAAAAGGAACCAAGGAGGAAGTCAAAATTTAAGCGCTTTCTTATTATTATAGCGCTTATTCTCATTGCACTCCTTATTTTCCAGAAATATATGGTAAATAAGGTCTATAACAGAATGCGGTATTCCGGAATCGCATCGGTTGAGGATGAGAGCTACAGGGACGAGAACTGCATAAATATTCTGCTTATAGGAAATGATGCCAGAAGCGGGGTTTCCGGTGCCCGTTCCGACGCTATGATACTTGCCTCTATCAACACCAGACAGAAAAAAATTTATCTGACCTCCCTTTTGAGGGACATGTATGTGGAAATTCCGGGGCATGACAATAACAGACTGAATGCGGCATATTCCTACGGCGGGGCGGAGCTTTTGATGGATACCATAGAAAAGAACTTCAATATAAAGGTAAACCGTTATGTGGGAGTGGATTTTGAGTCCTTCGCAAAGCTTACCGACATAATAGGTGGAATCGATCTGGAGCTTACGACGGGAGAGCTGGAGTTGGTAAATGGATATCTCATAGAATACAATCAGATAACCGGAAGGGAAATTGATACCGACTTTATGGATATAGGCAAGCCCGGTCTTGTGCATCTGAACGGGCCTCAGGCGCTTGCGTATTCCAGGAACCGCTATATAGGAAGTGATTTCGGGCGCACCGAGAGGCAGCGTAAGGTCATAACAGCGATAATAAAGAAGCTTCCTGCTGCAATAATAAAAAATCCAGACATGACCCTTCAGATAATATTTGAAAATCTTGAGACTAATCTTACCGAGGGAGAGTGCTATCGTTTAAGCTTTTTGGCTCCAATTATCGGCACATATGATATAGAGTCAGCATCCCTTCCCGTGGATGGTACCTATTCCGATGCAAGGATAAGGGATATGGAGGTATTACAGGTGGATTTTGAGGCAAACAAAAGGTATTTGAGGGATGTTGTGTACGGGGACGGAAATACCGAATAGAAAGGCAGAAAATGTATAACACAGGAAAACTCGGTACAATAATAATACTTGCCATAATATCAATAAATCTGAGCGCCTGCAGCGCCCTTCCCCTAAACGATATGATGTGGCAGAGACATATCGGGGAAGGAGAGGATTCCGGAGAACAGAGTAAGCTTCCCCAAGGGTATACAAGACTGGAGGCGGAGAAGATCACACCAACGAAAGCGCCGGTTCAGACGCCGGAGCCGGCAGCTGTGGAGGAAATTGCTGACAATGCTGTCACAATTACCATATCCGCCGCCGGAGACTGCACTCTGGGAAATCACAGAGATCAGGATTATTCCTATTCCTTCAATCAGGTCTATGCGCAGACGGAAAACAAAGCGTATTTCTTTGACGGTGTATATGATATTTTTTCACAGGATGATTTTACCATAGTCAATCTTGAAGGCCCCCTTACAAATGCGGAGGAGGGACGGGAGGAGCAGACCTACTGCATAAAGGGGCTTCCTGAGTATGCGCACATATTGACGCTTGGGGATATTGAGGGAGTGACCTTCGCAAACAACCATCAGAGGGACTATTATGAGGCAGGCATACAGGATACGGTAAATGCCCTGAACGAGGAAGGTATTGCTTACGCCTACGGCTCCGTCATAGGCAGATACGAGACAAAGGGCGTAAAGATAGGCTGGGTATCGGTAAATGAGGTGGGCAACGGCGCAGCTGTGGAAAAAGATCTCAAAAACGGCATAGAAACTCTTAAGAACGAGGGTACGGATATAATCCTTGCCTGCCCGCACTGGGGCATTGAGAAGGAGTACCTTCCGGAGGATTACCAGATAGTATTGGGAAGAAAGTGCATCGACTGGGGGGCGGATATAGTTTTGGGCTGCCACCCTCATGTATTGGAGAGCATTGAGCTTTATAAGGAGCATTATATAATATACAGCATGGCTAATTTCTGCTTTGGCGCAAACAGAAGCCCCGAGGACAGGGATACAATGATAGTACAGCAGACCTATACCTTCGAGGACGGAGTGCGCACGGGAGCTTCGGATATCCGCATCATCCCCTGCTCGGTATCCTCCTCCTCCGACAGAAATGATTTCCGTCCCTGCATAGCGGAGGGAAAGCAGAAAACCCGCATTATAGACAGGCTTAACGAGTACAGCGAGGGCTTTGGCGTGAGGCTTGACTATGAGGGAAATGTGGTCAAATAAGATAGCATAAAATTTTTTTCATAAATTTTCAAACTTTAAACTTCAATTAAGGTTCGCCTGTTATAGTGTGTACAACAAAAGAAAAGAGGAGTGCACATTATGGGCGAACAATTTACTTTCAAGAGATACGAAATCAAATACATGCTTCCCAAAAAGAACCTTTCGGCATTCAAAAAGGATATGGAAGAGCATATGATAGTTGATATGCACGGCAGGAGCACCATTCTTTCCTTATACTATGACACACCGGACTTCCGGCTTATAAGAAAGAGCCTTGAGCATCCGGTATATAAGGAGAAGCTGAGGGTCAGAAGCTACGGACTTGCAAAGGAGGATTCCCAGATATTTATTGAGCTGAAGAAAAAATATGAGGGTGTCGTGTACAAGCGCAGGATGGCAATGAGTAAAAGGGAAGCTGACAGATACCTAAGCTGCGGCGAGAATAATAAGGATAGCCAGATATCGAGAGAGATTGATTATTTTCTCGAATACTATAAGGATTTGAGACCGGCGGTGCTTCTTTCATACGAGAGGGAAGCCTTCTACGAAAAGGATGACCACGAGTTCAGAGTGACCTTTGATGACAACATACTGTATAGGGATTACGACCTCACATTGGATTCCGGCATATACGGACAGGGGATACTCCCCTACGGCAAAGTGCTGATGGAGGTAAAGGCAGGAGAGGCAATGCCGATGTGGTTCGTAAAGCTGCTTACCAAGTACGGTTTAAGACAGACAAGCTTTTCAAAATATGCTACGGCTTATGGAAACATTTACAAAGAGAAGATTAACGGAGGTAGGAAATATGCTTAACACATTGTTTACGGGAATATTTGAGACGGGGGCACTAGACATAGCGGCATTCATCGAATGTATCGCCGCATCTATAATAATAGGACTCTTCATATCCTTTGTACACGGCTTTAAGAATCCTTCCAGCAAGAGCTTTTTGATAACCTTAGCGCTTTTACCTGCGATTGTATGTGTCGTCATAATGATGGTAAACGGAAATGTAGGCGCAGGAGTGGCGGTGGCAGGAGCTTTCAGCCTTGTAAGGTTCAGGTCGGCACCGGGGAATGCCAAGGAGATAACCGCCATATTCCTTGCGATGGGTACAGGCATTATCACGGGAATGGGCTATATCGGATATGCAGCCCTCTTTGCAATAATAATAGGAGCGGTAATGGTAATACTTAACGGCTGCGGCTTCGGAGAGAACGGAGGAAACGGCAAGTCCTTGAGAATTACGATACCGGAGGACTTAAATTACACGGATGTGTTTGATGATATCTTTAAGGAGTACACAAAGAGCCATGAGGTGGTGTCGGTAAAGACCACAAATATGGGAAGTCTCTTTAAGCTCTCCTATGATATAGAATTGAAGGATAGCAGTAAAGAAAAGGAATTTATAGATGCGCTTCGGACCAAAAACGGAAATCTGGAGATAAGCATTTCAAGAAAGGAGATGACAGGTTATGAGTTATAAGATTAGTGATAATAAGTTAAGAAGAGCGGGCGTTTACGCAATATGCATGGCAATGCTATTGGGAACATTGGCAGGCTGCGGGGATGCGGCAGAAAGCGTATCCGATACGATAGCGGCAGTAACCGGAGGAGAGGAGAATAAGGACAGCAAAAGCGGCGGAAATGATTCTAAGGTTATTACCGCAAGCACATCATCGGAGCTTTCCGACATAAAAATCAATCTCTTAGAGGCTGACGGAATGTTTACCGACAGGGATAAGGATGCGGACTATGACGAGGCATCCGCCACAAAGATAACACTTTCCGATACCGTGACTATCACAGAGGAAGGGACATATATCCTGTCAGGCACTCTTTCGGACGGACAGGTCATTGTAGATGCCGCAGATACCGCAAAGGTACAGTTAGTGCTTGACGGCGTAAGCATTACTTCAAAGAACAGTGCAGCTATATATGTAAAGAATGCGGACAAGGTGTTTATCACTCTTGCGGAGGGAAGCGAGAATACCTTAAAGACCACAGGCGAATTCGAGGCTGACGGAGACAATAATATAGACGGCGTAATCTATGCAAAGGATACCGTTACCTTTAACGGGGCAGGTACATTAAATATAGATTCTGCGTCGGGACACGGCATAGTCGGCAAGGATACCCTCAAATTCACGGGCGGCACCTACAATATAAGCGCAGAAAAGACCGCCATAAGCGGTAAGGACAGCGTGCGTATCGCAGACGGAACCTTCAATCTGAATGCTGGCACCGACGGAATACACAGCGAAAATGCCGATGACGAGGATAAGGGCTATATCTACATAGAGGGAGGTACCTTCGATGTAGAGGCAGGAAGCGACGCATTTGACGCATCACTTACATTGCAGATTGAGGACGGCTTTATTACCATAGATGCGGATGATGACGCATTCCACGCAGACGGCGATTTAATCATCAACGGCGGAAATATCAATATTAAGAGCTGTTATGAGGGTCTTGAGGGAACTACAGTAACTGTAAACGGCGGAGACATCTATGTAGACGCTTCGGATGACGGCATCAACGCTGCAGGAGGCAACGACGGCTCCGGCTTTGGCGGCAAGGGCGGCGATATGTTTAAGAGCGAGGACGGCGTGGCGGTGTTCATAAACGGTGGTAACCTCACTGTAATTGCAGAGGGCGACGGGCTCGACTCCAACGGAAACCTCTATATGAGCGGCGGAAATGTCAGAGTCTACGGACCTACCAATGACGGAAACGGCTCTCTTGACTACAACGGGGATGCAATTATAACCGGAGGAACTCTCCTTGCTGCAGGCTCAGGCGGAATGGCGCAGAACTTCGGAAGCAATTCCACACAGGGCTCGATACTCTTAAATATGCAGAGCAGGATGAGCGCAGGAACTGAAATAACCGTGACGGATTCAAAGGGAAATGTTATAATAAGTGAAACCGCCGAAAAGGATTACAGCTGTATAATCGTAAGCAGCCCCGATATCAAGGACGGCGAAAGCTATACCGTAAGCGCAGGCAATTACTCCGAAACCGTGACCATGGACGGACTGATCTACGGAGGAGGCAGCGGGATGGGCTTCGGCGGAGGCAGAGGAGGCTTCGGAGAAGGCGGCTTTGACAGAGGAAGCTTTGAGGGCGGACAGAACGGTCAGAACGTACAGAACGGACAGATGCCGCAGGGACAGAGACCTGATTTCCAGAACGGCGAGGCTCCGAACTTTGGAAACGGAGGCGGCAGCATGACACCTCCAGATATGCAAAATGGCGGGCAGCAGCAAAGGGGACAGCGAGGTCAGAGAGGACAGAATTAAATGAGATTACTTTTGGCAGAGGATGAGGAAGAATTATCGAGAGCCTTAGTCACAATGCTTAAGCACAACAATTATTCCGTGGATGCGGTGTACAACGGAGAGGATGCTTTGGATTATCTCCTAAACGCAGAATATGACGGAGCGATACTGGACATAATGATGCCGAAGCTGGACGGCATCTCGGTTCTTAGAAAAGTCAGGGCGGAGGGAAACTCCGTCCCTGTGCTTATGCTGACGGCAAAGGCGGAGATAGACGACAGAGTGACGGGGCTTGATGCCGGTGCGGACGATTATCTGACAAAGCCCTTTGCCATGAAAGAGCTCCTTGCAAGGATACGCGCAATGACCAGAAGGAAATCCGAGACCTCCGACAATGTGCTAAGCTTCGGGAATATTTCACTTGACAGGGCAAGCTTTGAGCTTAAGGGACCCAAAGAAACAGTGAAGCTTGCCGGCAAGGAATTTCAGATGTTGGAAATGCTTATGGTCAATCCCAGACAGGTAATCCCGGGGGATACCTTTATGGAGAAGATATGGGGCTTTGACTCCGATGCGGACAATAATGTGGTGTGGGTGTATCTTTCAAATTTGAGAAAAAGACTATCCGGCGTCGGAGGGAATGTCAGCGTGAAGGCCAGCAGGGGCGTGGGATATTTCCTTGCGATAGAGGATGACAAGGGATAAATATGATTAGGAAGCTCAGGCACAAATTCATATGGATATCAATGCTCTCTGTGGCGGCAGTGCTCATACTTCTCATAGGAGGTATGAATGTCGCCAATTATGTTTCCATGAACAAAAGTCTGGATTTGAGACTTGGAATACTCACGGAGAATGGCGGAGCCCTGCCTGAGATGCCACCATTTATGGATGGAAAAAGGGAGGAGTGGGAGCGCAGGGAGCCCGAAAGACCCGACGGAGCCTTTATGCGTGAAGAAGGAAATATGCCGGGGGAGGGGATAGAGCGCAGCAAGAAGCGTGGACTGAACGCAGAGGCGTACTTTGATATACGATATTTTACCGTCAGCATATTTGGCGGAGATAATGATAACGCTGTCGCAAATATAGAAAATATCTCTTCCGTAAACGAGGCAAAGGCATGCGAATATGCGCTGTCCCTCTATGAAAAGAAAAAGACGGAGGGTTTTATCGGAAATTACAAATACAAAAGAATAGACGGCACGGAGGGGGAGGTCTGCAAATATATATTCATAGATGCGGAGAGGGAGCTTACATATTTCAAAAACACCCTGACCTCCAGTATATCCGTCAGCGTGTCAGGACTTGTGCTGGTGTTTGTGCTGGTATATATCTTTTCCAAAATAGCGGTGCGCCCCATGGCGGAGAGCTATGATAAGCAGAAAAGATTTATCACGGATGCCAGCCATGAGCTCAAAACCCCCCTTGCGATAATCGATGCAAATACGGAGGTTATCGAGATGGAAAGCGGGGAGAGCGAGTGGACGGAGAGCATTCACAAGCAGGTAAAGCGCCTAAACTCCCTGACCCAGAAGCTGGTATTTCTATCCAGAATGGACGAGGGCAATACAGCCAATTTTAATATGCTGGATTTTGACCTCTCCGAAGCCATACTCGATGTGGCGGAGGGCTACAAGGCAATGGCGATATCCGCCGAAAAGGAGCTTATACTCGATATTGACAGCGGGATAAAGCTTCATGGGGATGAGGCAAATATAAGACAGATGATATCCCTTCTTATGGACAACGCCATGAAGTATTCAAGCGATAAGGGCGTTATAAGGCTCTCACTCAAAGCCTCAAATAAGTGGAAGAATATAAAGGTATACAATACGGCGGAGGATGTGAAGCAGGGGAAGCTAGATTACCTTTTTGACCGTTTCTACAGAGGGGACACCTCGAGAAATTCCAAATCCGGAGGCTTCGGTATAGGGCTTTCCGTTGTGCAGGCGATAGTTCTTGCGCACAAGGGCAGGATAAGCGCAAAGAGCGAGGACGGAAGAAGCATTGTTTTCTCAATCTATCTGCCATAAGGGTTAAAGAGATTTATGGGAAATATAATTCTTGATATGTCAGGTGCATATGATACGGACTGGTGCAGGGGTCTCTGTGAAAACGATGGCTTTTCCTACATTGACTGTAAGGATATCGAGGGTACAGATATGTATTGTGATGACCTTGCAATCACGGAAATTATG
Source organism: Lachnospiraceae bacterium (assembly GCA_017483735.1). Classification (GTDB taxonomy): domain Bacteria; phylum Bacillota; class Clostridia; order Lachnospirales; family Lachnospiraceae; genus RGIG4856. Next base: position 77,372 of record JAFUVF010000058.1, read on the forward strand.
GGGCGCATCAGGGGAAATGAAACGGAGCCGGAATGTAAAATTTATTCCGGCGTGCACTTTATTGATTCCGGAAATTATCATTATATGACAAGATTATTTACCGGAGAAATAAAAGCCTCCTACAATCTTTTCTTTTTTGACCATCATACGGATATGAAGCCCTCCATGATACCGGAGCTTCTAAGCTGCGGCGCATGGGCGCTTCATGTGGCGGAGAGGGATTCCTTTATTAAGAAAATAATTATGATTGGACCGCCCGCAGAGGATGTGACGGAGGATATATTAACATGGGAAAGTATCATATATTCCGGCGGAAAATATGCAGGTTCAGATGAGTTTGTAAGCGATATTTTAAAAGGGGGCATTGATTTTGCTCTTCCATATTATATTTCCATAGATAAGGATGTATTGGGCCGTGGGTACGCCGACACAAACTGGAGTCAGGGAGATATGGAGCTTGGTGAGCTGTTTTCGTTAATGGAAGCCATTAAGAAGCTCTGCGGAGGCGCTCCCTTGGGGATTGATATATGCGGAGAGCTGCCGGGTAAGGGCAGCTCCGTAAATGAAAGCACAAACAATAAAATTCTTGATTTTTTAAAGTCTACAGGGCTTTTTTGACAGCCTCCAAAAGCTCGTCGTACTCTTCGAAAGCGGGAAGATCTGGATTATCCTTCTTTATCGCCTCGGTGGATTTAAAGAGAAAGCCTGCCTTTGAAGCCTTTATCATGGCAAGGTCGTTGAAGGAATCGCCGCTTGCAATGGTGTCGTAGCCTATGGACTGCAATGCCTTTACTGTGCTTAGCTTGGAATTTTCGATGCGCATCTTAAAGTCCGTAATCTCGCCGTTATCCGCAACCACAAGCTCATTGCAGAATATGGTGGGCCAGCCCAGCTTCTTCATAAGGGGCGTTGCAAACTGTGTAAAGGTATCGCTGATTATTATAACCTGAGTGAGCTCCCTTAAGGCATCCAGAAATTCCCTTGCACCGGGGATCGGGTCAATGGTGGAGATGGTATCCTGAATCTCCTTAAGTCCCAAGCCGTGCTCCTTAAGTATGCCGAGCCTCCAGCGCATAAGCTTGTCGTAATCGGGTTCATCCCTTGTGGTGCGTTTCAATTCGGGGATACCGCTTGCCTTCGAAAAGGCTATCCATATTTCGGGAACAAGCACTCCCTCAAGATCCAAACATACAATATTCATTCTGATTTCTCCTTTTACTTCACTATTATTTTAACGAGCGGAAATAATCCCTTATCCATTTTCCGGATTCCTTTAGCTCATTGTCGCTCCAGCCTGAAACCGCATCGGAGGAGGCCGAAATAATACTGCTTGATTCATCCTTGTTTGCAAGGTTCCAGCACATACAGCTTATATTATATTTATCCAATGCGTCAAGCCACTCCCTTGCGGAGTCGAAATCATTGAAGCCGTTTCCCGAAGCCTCACAGGTTCCGAATTCGCTGACAAATATCGGAAGCCCGGCATCGGCGCATTTGATAAGGTGTCTTCGCAGGGAATCCTTGTGGGTTGCGGCATAGAAATGCATGGTATACATTATGTTTTCGTAGGGCAGAGGGTCGTTTAGGGCGCTCTCTATATCCTGACACCAATTCGGAGTTCCGACGAGGATTACCGCATCGGGGTCATTGTTACGTATGACGGGAATTATCTCGTCCGCATAAGCCTTTACCTCGCTCCAGGAGCCGGCACCGTTGGGCTCGTTGCATATCTCGTAGATAATATTTGTGTAGCCTCCGTAGGATGAGGACACCCAGGTAAAGAATTCCTTTGCCTGCTCCTTGTAGATATTGGGGTTTCCGTCTGACAGGATGTGCCAGTCCACGATGACGTACATACCGAGATTTGTGGCATGATTTATGCCGTTTAAGACGTAGTTATTTATCATGGAGCGGTCGCCGTTTGTGCAGTAGCCGGCATCCTCCGCCGTATAGAGAGCAAGGCGCACACAGTTGGTGCCAAAGTCATCCCGGAGAGTTCTAAATGTTTCCTCTGTCACAAATTGTGGAAATTTCGATATTCCGTGGGTCGACATACCATAGAGGCGTATGGGCGCACCGTTCTGGTCAAGGAGCTTTCCGTCCTTAACCTTAAGTGCTCCGTGAGCCTCACGGAAATTGCCGTTTGCGTTGGTGGGATTGAGCTGTACCTCGGGTGTGGAAACAGCTGCGACAGCAGTGTTCTCCGCAGTGGGCGCCTCTGTATCAGGTGCTCCCTCCTTAAGTGTATTAAGCTCCTCCTGCAGGCTGTCAATCTGCGCCTGCATAGAGGCTATCTCATCACTTTGTCCGCAGGCGCCAAGCAATAAAACTGCAAGTAATGCAAGGATTAAATTAAAAATAAAGCTTTTCTTTTTCATAATGAGGATATTGTACTCTGTTTTTGCTTTTTTTTCAATAATTTTCAAAGTGGCGGCGTAAGCCCGGAAAGGGCAGTTAATTGTTGAAGTTTAGAGAAAATGATGATAAGATTATAAAGATTAAGGTCAGAGAAGAACCGGAGGAAAAAATGGATATTTCTGTAGTTGTGCCGGTGTATGGCTGTCCCAACGCCATACCGGAATTGCATAGAAGACTGGTAGAAACCCTTGATAAAATGGGGGCTTCCTATGAGATAATTCTAGTGGACGACTGCGATGAGATGGGATCGTGGGAGGAGGTAAAAAAGGTCGCCCTTAAGGATAAGAGAGTAAAGGCGATACATTTTACAAGAAACTGCGGTCAGGGAAGAGCCGTTGCGGCAGGAGTATACAAGGCGACAGGAGATTGGATTGTGCCCATGGACTGCGATTTGCAGGATGCACCGGAAAACATTCCGATTCTGTATGATAAAGTCAGACAGGGTGGCTTGGACGTGGTCTTTGTGCGCAGACAGAAGAGAAAGGATTCCTTTATCGTTCAGAGCCTTTCAAAGCTCTTTCATAAGGTGTTCAGTTATCTTGCAGAGATTGACTTTGACTATTCCCTCGGAACATATTTGATTGCAAGCAAAAGAGCAGCGGATTATTTCAGAAAATCCAGAGACAGGGGCAGGGATTTTACTATGTTTCTTTTGTGGCTGGGTCTCAAGGCGGATTATGTGGAATTTGAGCATGACAGACGCTATGACGGCAAATCCTCCTTTACCTTCAGGAAAAAATGGGAGCACGCCATCAGCACTATGACTACATTTTCCAACAGAATACTCTATGTTCCCATAACAGTTGGGCTTGCGGCGGCAGTGGGCTCAGTGCTCTACGTGCTGTTCGTGTTTGCTCAGTTTATACTAAAGATAAACAATCCGGAGGGCTGGAATACTCTGGCGGCGGCGCTGTTCTTCTTTTCGGGTCTTATATTGAGTACGCTCGGAGTTATCGGAGTGTATCTCGGCAATATCTTTGATATGAACAAGGACAGACCGCTCTATGTTATTCAGGAAGAGATAAACTGTGACGAGGAGAATCAGTAAGATAAAATATTACAGCTTGCTATGCTTTGCGGTTGCCGTATTCTCGGTAGCCGTATTGTTTGTAATATGTTTTTTTCAGGCTCCCTTTATGATGACCAATGATAATTTTTATTTAAAAAGCATTGCATCGGGGGAGGTAACGGGAGCGTATGAGACACATCTTTACTATATGGGTATAATATCCGGTATGATTATAAAGCTCGGATATATGATCCTTCCCAATGCGCCGATGTTTGGAATGTTTTTTTGTTTTTCCACGGCGGCAATGCTTTCATATACCTTATACCGGCTGCTTTTTTCCTGCAAAAGACTGATAAGTGCAGCTTTACTTCTTTTTGTATATTTATTTACGGTATATGCTTTTTTTATACAGCATATAATTAAGACGGAATTTACAGCCATAACCGGATTTGTGGGGGCGGCGGGTGTTTTTTCTATGTATCTATTGGAGGAGGAAAAGCCCTTTAGGGAATATTTAAAGGCGCTTATACCTTTTGTCATTTTTTCCCTTTGGTCCGTGGGTATACGGGACAAGGCGTATTTAATGCTTCTGCCATTTGTCGGGATGATTCTTTTTGGAAAGTTTTTAAATATTTTTTTAAAGAAAAATCACAAGTCAGAAGAATACAAAAATTTTGCGGCGCTCTTGATTGCGTGTATCGCCGTGACGGTAACAGGATGCGGGATGAATGTAATAGCGTATTCAGGAAATGAGTGGAAGGAGTTTAAGCGCTATACCGATGCAAGTGAGAAGGTCTACGATTTTTATGGATATCCTGATTATGATGAGAACGAGGAGCTTTACAGCGGGCTTGGCATTACCCGCTCATCATATATAGCCGCCACCGAACATTACAATATACTTTTGGATCCTGCCATAAATGCAGACAGTATGGAAAGGCTGGCATACGAGGGAGAGCTTTTGTACAATTCAAAAAGGGGGAGCTTTTCCGATACCATTAAGGATATTTTTCAAAAATTTATTGAGAGAAACTTTACCACCTATACCGAACGACCTATAAATATCCTTGCATACCTTTTGTATATCATTGTGTTTATTCTCGCAGTTCTTTCAAAGAGCAGGAGGGCAGTATTTGATATTTGCTGCATCTTTTTTGCAGGGAGCTTTCTGTGGGTGTATCTGATCTACGGAGGGCGTTTTCCGTCGAGAGTCACACAGATAATTTTTGTTTGTGAGATAGTGCTTTTAGTAGGGGTGGTAATCAAACGAAAATTGTGGGAGAAGAAGCCTGCAGGCATATTCTTGTATGTAGGAATCATACTTATCATCTTATCTGCTATACGCTTCGGGCTTCCCGTGGCAAAGAAGCAGATTGGAGAGGTGCAAAGCTGGTACGATTTCAGCGTTTGCTTCAGAGAGCTTGAAGAATACCTTTCTAAGCACCCGGAAAATCATTATTATTTTGATATGTCACATCTGTACTATATGGAGGAAACTCTCGGAAAGCCCGGAGAATACGAGAATTATGTATATATGGGAAGCTGGATGCCAAACAGCCCGTGGTATGACGAAAAGCTGCGCTCATGGGGAATAGAGGATGTGGGAGCTGCGCTTATTGATAAAAAAGATGTTTATCTGATTTATCAGCCGGTGGATTTTGATACAAGGGATTTTCTCGATGATTATTATGCAGAGCATTATCCCGGATGTAGGTTAAGGGTAGTGGATAGATTTGTCGCATCAAACGGAATGGAATATGAGATATTAAAGGGGTACAGAGAATAGATGGGTGTTGTGCTTCCGGATGAATATTGTCTTCGTATGAAGGAGCTTCTTAGGGATGAGTACGACGCTTTTATGGCAGAATATGAGAAGGCTCCCTTAAGCGGTCTTCGGATAAATCCGCTAAAGCGTGACAGAAGCGGAAAGACGCTTTACGAAAAAATCAAAAAGAACGAAGAATTGAAGAGAAGTCTGGGGCTTTTGTCCGATATAAGCTGGGCGGGGGCTTCAAAGGGGTATTACTACAATCCCGAAGCCGAACCCGGAAAGCATCCGTTACATTCTGCGGGAGCCTATTATATTCAGGAGCCTTCGGCAATGTCGGTGGTGCCTCTTTTGAAGGTCAAACCGGGAGAGCGTGTGCTTGACCTCTGTGCGGCACCGGGAGGAAAGAGTACCCAGATAGCGGAATATCTAAGGGGAAAGGGACTATTATTCACAAACGAGATAAACTCATCGAGAGCGAGAATCCTTTCCGAGAATATTGAGCGTATGGGTATAGGGAATGCCATAGTTTCGAATGAAAGTCCCAAGCGCCTTTTGGATGCATTTCCGGAATACTTCGACAGGGTTTTGGTGGATGCGCCCTGCTCCGGCGAGGGAATGTTCAGAAAAAACAATGAAGCAATAGCGGAGTGGAGCGTTGCAAATGTGGAGCTCTGCGGAAACCGTCAGGATGAAATACTGGATATTGCGGCAGGGCTTTTGAGAACCGGAGGAAGGCTTGTCTATTCGACCTGTACCTTTGAAAGGACGGAGGACGAGGGAGCGGTAGAAAGATTTCTGGAGAGACATACGGAATTTAAGTGCCTCGATATGCACCGCATAATGCCGCATAGGGAAGCCGGAGAGGGGCATTTTGCCGCTGTGCTTATAAAGGGCGAGGAGCAGGAAAGGGAGGATGTGCCTGCAGTATCTGACGCAGTAAAAGAGGTGGGCTTCGGAGAAAATATATATGAGGTTCCTATGGACTTTCCGGATGTAAGAGGACTTAAAATACTGCGCTACGGGCTCCATACCGGGATTAAGAAAAAGGGAAGAACAGAGCCTGCACACGCTGCGGCGCTTGCGGCGGATATGACAAAGCTTACAAATATATGTGACCTTAAAGCAGAGGATATCAGAGTGCGGCAGTATCTGAACGGACAGACCTTTGCGGTGTCCGACAAGGAAGCTGTCGGAGATGGAAGCGGCTGGTATATAATATGCACAGAGGGATTTTCTCTGGGCTGGGGAAAGCTTGTGAACGGCACAATGAAGAATCATTATCCCAAGGGGCTCAGGATAAATTATCAATATATATGAAAACGGAAATTCTGTATGAGGACAATTCCATAATAGTAGTCTACAAGCCCGCAGGTCTTGCCACACAGACTGCAAGAATCGGCGAGGAGGATGCGGAGAGCGAGATAAGGAATTATCTTGCAAGGACAGGTGGCAAAAATACATATGTTGGAGTTGTTCACAGGCTTGATCAGCCCGTGGAGGGCATTTTGGTATTTGCAAAGACCCGCAGGGCAGCAGCAACGCTTTCTGAGGATTTGGGAACGGAGACAGCGGGAAAGGATTATATTGCAGCGGTATATATTGACGATAAGGACGCATTGAAAGACAAAGAAAGAACTCTTACTGATTACATATACAAGGATAAAAACGGCAGGGCAAAAATAGCAAAGACCGAAGCGGAGATAAAGAATAATAATGCAAAAAGGGCTGTACTTACTTATAGTGTCATTGGGGAAGGCAATGAGAATGGGATTGCCTTTTTGAGGGTGGTGCTTCATACTGGAAGATTTCATCAGATACGAGCACAGCTTTCAAATGCAGGACTTCCCATACTGGGGGATTTAAAGTATGGAAATGACGTATCAATTAAATTAAGCGAAGGGCTTAATATAAGGACAGTGGCGCTATGCGCTGACAGATTGAGCTTCACACATCCCGACATGGGGAAGAGTATGAATTTTTCGGTAAACGCAAGAAAACCGATTTTTGGAGAAATATATGGCAAGGCTTAGAAAGAATGATGAAAAACTAAATGCAAAGTCAACGTTTTCAAGTGTCGTAGAGGTACTTATAGATATAGCGGTATCTCTATATATATTCCTTTTGTTCGTATGGCAGCCTTTATACTATACGGAAGGCTATGCGCATATCGGCTCCGACAAGGGTTATTTCTATATGGCAGCAATACGCCGTTTTGCTCCGGTTATGTCAGTTCTTTTTGCGCTATATCTGACAGCTTCCATGGTAGAATTTATAAGGAGAAAGACCTCTATGAAGGATGCGGTCAGAGGATTAATAAACAGCCTTTCTGTCACTGATATTGCCGTGCTTTTCTTCATGGCAGGCGTTGTGATCTCCTATTCCTTTTCCGATTATAAGGAGGATGTTCTGTGGGGAGCTCCCGGCTGGTATATAGGCATGGTACCGCTGCTCGCAATGGGAAGCGCATATTTTTTCATATCAAGGTTTTTCGGAAGACATCTTATTGTGTTTTTATCCTTTATGCCGACATCATTTATAGTCTTTGTGCTGGGAATATTGAATCGTGCGGGAGTGTATCCGATAGAAATGGAGAGTGCAGGCCCCTCGTTTATATCCACCATTGGAAATATAAATTGGTACTGCGGATATCTTACGGTGGCGCTGTTTGCCGGAGTAGGTCTTCTGTACGGGATGCTGCTTTTTTATGAAGACATTGGATTCAAATACAAAGACATAGTCATTGAATTACTTTTTGCATATGCGCTTATTGGGATAATATCGCTTTTCACACAGGGGAGTGACAGCGGAAAGCTTGCATTTTTTGCCGTGGTGCTCTTGTCGATTTATGTTCTGCTGCGCTTGCGAGGCTTTGCAGTGAGGCTTTCAAACATCTATGCCGGTGTCATTGCATTTTTGTTTTTGGCGGGAGTCATTTTGATAGCTTATAACACCATGACGGAAGGCAGGCTTAGCGTAAGACTTCCGGAGTGGACGGCGAAATATCTGATTTTCGACGATACCTGGGGGAGTCGCAGAGGACGTACCTGGAGGGAAGGGATTGAAACATTTCTGGCACAAACTCCGATACATAAGCTTTTCGGAGTCGGACCCGACGGAATGTCTGCATATATGTACAGTGAAGTAAATGAAGAAATCTTCGCTGAAGTAAGCACTGTATGGGGAGGCAAAAGGCTTACCAATGCACATGGGGAATGGCTGACGATACTGGTAAATGAAGGAATATTTGGATGCATCTCATTTATTGCTCTTATAATAAGTGCAATCCTTCGGTTTTTGGGAAACAAAAAGAGGGATATCCTTGTGTTTGCCTGCGGGCTTTCAGTTTTTGCGTACACGGTAAATAATTCTTTCAGTTTTGAAACGCTGATGAATATGCCGACAATGTTTGTGTTTCTGGCTTTGGGAGAGTGTTATTTAAGGAAAGCCTCTCAAAGGAAGGTCTGACCGTCAAATATTATTCTGAAATAGTTTATTCCGTAGATGAGATGAAGCAGGTATGCGCTCCATTGTAGAGCACAAAATATGCGCTCCGGTAAAAGGGTGCGGGTCCTGGTATCGGTATCCTTAAAGACCGCCCTCGTCCTTTCTATAAGCAGGAATAGGGATGTGAGAAATACAAAAAATATACCGTACTGGTATCCCCATGAGAAATCGAAATCATATGCCTCGGATCCCTTGATATATAGGAAAAATGCGGTGCAAAAGCTTACTATATACAATAGCCATGAAGCCTTGTAGGAAAGATATAAAATATTGTTTTTTTCGTATTTTTTGCAGCACGGAAGCGCTCCGCATATAAGCACGACTATCGGGAAAAGCATTGCTAACGGTATGGACAGGGGAATATTGGTACAGAATCTCGACCATATTTTTCCAAAGGAAAAGGCAAGTCCTGTATCATCAGCCGCACCGCCGTCAAAGGAAACAATGTACTGAAACAGCAGATTTATGAGGGTGGGAATAAAGCTAAGAGAAAGCCGTAAAATATCCGGAAAGTTCTCAAAGCCTGCGGCAATGAGGGCTGTGAGAAGCATGAGCCCTGCAGTAATTAAAAATATAATGGTAAAGCTGGGCTTTGCCATGGTGGATAAAAGGAGCAAAACCGCAAAAGCAGCGTATTCAGATAGGGAGGTATCGCTTTTATTAAGCTTACCAAACAGAGCCGTAAACTCAAAAAATGTAAGAACCGCAAAGCCTCTCGCTACAAGATACGTGGCATTGTGCCATGGATTTGCAGAAAAAACTCCGGAGTATTTTGCGTCGGGAAGCACCAATATCGAAATGCCGGGTATATCGTAGAGCATTGAGACAAACAAAAGAGAAAATAGTAATACAGTATTAAAAAAAGGAGCAAGCCTTCCGGAGAAAAAACGGTCAAAAAATATTTTGAGCACAATAGGACATATGGAATTTAACAGCATTGCTGCGACAGATATGGAAAGCGCATGGTTCGGGGAAAGGAAAATATCTATTGCCTGTCCCAGTCTGAAAAAGAGAGGATATGTAAATATGCGCCCCGGATATTCGCCAAGCATTACCGCAACATATGCCGTCATATCCGAGGGGTATCTTTCGTGTACCATTCTCGCCTGACGGTAGAACAGCAGCAGGGTAATATAGGAATAAAGCGCCAAAAGTATGATAAAAACGGCGATATTAAGAAAGCCTTCTCTTTTTTTGCGGATTGTTAAGGTGTCCATTTGAAAGTATTCTACGCTAAAGAACGTATTAAGTCAACTAAGGAAGCGGCGTGGATAATTCTTGTGTCAGTGGGAAAATCGTGATAAACTATAAGGACAATAAAGATTGATAACAATATGGTTTCAAGGACAGTCAAATTCATAGGAGGATAGGAAATGCAGACAGACAGAATAAAGGTAAACAGTAACGGCAATGGGATTGAGAGAGCCTTGGACGAGGCATCAAAATTTGCATCATATATTGAGCTGGACAGGAGTAAAGCCCTGAGAATACGGCTTCTTTCCGAGGAAACAATGGGAATGGTAAGCACCATTACAGAGGATTTTGAAGCGGAGTTTTGGATAGAGGGCTCTAAGGATGAGGTGTGCAGCATACACCTTCTTGCCAATACAAGGATGAATTCCGAAAAGAAGCAGGAGCTCATAGCTGCCTCCACAGACAAAAAGAATGCTGCGGCAAAGGGGTTTATGGGAAAAATAAAGGAGATAATCGAGAATGGACTCTACGGAATAAACGATATAGAGCAGCTTAATGAAGCCTACGGCGGGGCTATGCTTATGTACGGCTCTATGGGCGCCGCCGATTTCGAGAATGCCGCAATGCGTTCCTGCGTAACTCTCTGGTCCCTCGAAAAATACAAAAACAGTATCGGCGAAGCAAAGGACACCGACGAAGCAGCCGGGGAAGCTTGGGATGAGCTTGAAAAGTCAATCGTCGCAAGCCTTGCGGATGATGTAAGGGTTGCCATAAGCGGCGACAAGGTGGAGATGGTAATAGAGAAGAAGTTCTAAGTAAGAGAGCTACGATGAAAAACAACGGTTTCAAACCTTAATGACAGGCCAGAAACCGTTGTTTTTACTTCATTTGTTATATGTTGCGTTTACTTGCTTCCGTACATAAAATACCAGTATCCGTAAGGTGAATGCCAGGTACCATTAAGGTTAGTCTTCTGGAGATAGAAATCATTATAATAAGCAATAGGAGCCATGGCCGCATCGTTAAGTGCTATCTGCTCAGCTTCGTGAAGCTTTTTATAGTGCTCTGAAAGATCGGTCGTATTCCTTGCGTCATCAACAGCCTTGTCAAAATCCGGATTGGAATACTTACCGTCGTTATTGCCGTTTCCGGTTTCAAGAAGATTTATCATATTTGAAGGATCGTCCCAGTCATACACCCAGCCGTTACGAGCCACATCAAAATTGCCCGCTCTCCTGTCAGCCGTGACTGTCTTCCACTCCTGAATATTTATCGTCATCGTGATGCCAAGCTCTCCCCATGCGCCCTGCAGATACTCTGCCACAGCCTTATGATAGCCCGCATCATTGGTAAGATAGGCTATCTCAGGGAAGCCTGCGCCATCGGGATATCCTGCCTCTGCAAGAAGTGACTTTGCCTTTTCAAGATCTGCCTCATAGTTAGTGACATCAAAATGATCTCCGTATTCCCCGGTAGTAACTTCTTCGAAAGAAGAACCGTCAGCTTCATCAGAAACGCCGGGACCTACGAAGTTCTTCGCCGGCGTGTATGTGCCCTGCATTATCGTATCAGCAACATAAGCCCTGTCTATAGCGAGCGAAAGCGCCTCACGTACCTTGACGTTGTCAAAAGGCGCTCTCTGTGTATTGAACGTAATATAATATGTGCCCATGATAGGCTCGATATGAAACTCCTCGTTACCCTCAAGTGAAGGTATCTCCTCCGTAGGCACGTCCTTTATCATGTCGAGTTCGCCGTTCTGATATGCGGAATACGAAGCATTGGGATCCTCGATAAGATGCCATGTGATAGTATCGAACGTGATATTAGCTGCGTCCCAGTAGTTAGGATTCTTTGTGAATACGATCTGCGCTCCATCCGTATACTCAGTCATATAATAAGGACCATCCGTAATATAAGTCTCGGGCTTTGTAGTCCATGATTCTCCGTTAGACTCTATGGTAGCCTTCTGTACGGGAACCATTACAGCGAAAGCGCATATCTTATCAAAATACACGCAAGGACTCTTAAGCTCAACCACGAAGGTATTAGTGTCAGGAGCAGATACCGCAAGTGCGTCAAGGTTTCCCTCGGAAGCCTCGTCATAGCCCTTTATATAGTTCAAAAGGTCATATCCGTAGGGAGCTGCTGTATTTGGATCGGCAACCCTCTTCCATGAATGCTCTCCCTCAAACTGAGTCGCCTCAGGTTTACGCTCAAGGCATATCTTCATGCATGAATCACATCTGGGAGCAAAAGGACATCCCTTGGGCGGATTAAGAAGATCCACAGGCTGTCCCTCTATCGGTACAAGCTTTGAATACTCCTTTTCTTGAAATTTAGGAATGGACTTTAATAAGCCTTTAGTATATTCATGCCGGGGATTATAGAAAATATCATCCACCGTGCCGTACTCGACTATCTCTCCCGCATACATCACGGCTACATTATCGCACATTGAAGCTACGACGCCAAGATCATGCGTGATAAGGATTATGCCCATTCCCAGTTTATCCTTAAGCTCATTCATAAGCTCAAGGATCTGTGCCTGTATCGTGACATCAAGCGCTGTCGTAGGCTCGTCCGCTATCAGAAGCTTCGGCTCACAGGCAAGCGCTATCGCTATCATAATCCTCTGTCTCATACCGCCGGATAGCTCATGCGGATACTGCTTTAATCTCTTATCAGGTTCATTTATCCCGACTAATGTAAGCAGCTCTCTAGCCCTGTCCTTAGCCTCCGCCTTAGTTTTATTACCATGTGTGCGCACAGCCTCTTCTATCTGATTTCCAATTGTATATACAGGGTTGAGGGACGTCATCGGATCCTGGAAGATAATGCTTATCTCCTTGCCTCTGATCGCTCTTATCTCATTCTCCGTCATCTGATCTATGCGGTGTCCGTTGAAATTAATCTCTCCACCGATTATCTTACCGTTATCGGCAGTAAGCCCCATCAGAGAATAAGCCGTTACCGACTTACCGGAGCCGGATTCACCGACTATGCCTAAGACCTCTCCCTCCTTCATACGAATAGAGACATCATTCAATGCCTTTACTTCGCCTGCGGGAGTAAAGAATGAAAGCTTTTCATGTTTTATATCTACTAAATAATCGCTCATATGACGCCTTTTGTTAATATTTCAAATATCCTCTTTTGCCGCAATAAACATCCATCACTTCTTCATCTTAGGATCGAAGGCATCCCTAAGTCCGTCTCCCAAAAGGTTGAAGCTGAGTATGATAATAAATATCATAAACGCCGGTGCGAAAAGCTTTTCCGGGAAGGTCTGCAGACCGTTCAAAGCGGCAGACGCAAGCGAGCCGAGCGACGGCATGGGAGCCTGCACGCCAAGCCCTAAGAAGCTTAGAAATGACTCCGTAAAAATCGAAGACGGTATCTGTAATGTAGTTGTGACAATAAGTGTCCCGATACAGTTCGTGATAAGATGCTTCTTTATTATCCTGCCATTAGTAGCGCCCAAAGCCTTCGCTGCAGTCACGTATTCATTCTGCTTCAATACCATTATCTGCCCGCGGACAATACGGGCCATTCCTACCCAGTATAAAAGAGCGAAGACAAGGAACATAGAAACCATATTAGGTCCAAGAGCCGTTATCCAGCCGAAGCCCGGAAGCTTCGAAAGATCCTGCAGGGGATATTTCAGAACCTGTGCGAGTAATATGATGATAAGTACATCCGGCACAGTGTACAATATATCTACTATTCTCATCATAACCATATCGACCTTGCCGCCGAAGTACCCGGATACAGCGCCATAGATAGAGCCGATAAGTAAAATCAGAGCCGAAGCTATGATACCGACAGTAAGCGACACCCTCGCTCCCACCAGAACTCTTATGGTGTAATCCCTTCCGTTCTGGTCAGTGCCAAGAAAGTGTGGAAATACGCTCTCACCGGCTTCCATGCGCGCAAGCTCTGTCTTAGAGTATTCCATCGGCTTAAGCCTCTCCGAGCCCTTCATCTGCTGCTCATAAGCATAGGGATAGAATACCGGCACAATGAAAGCAAGTATTATGATAAAGATAACTATAATAAGCGCCGTCATGGCTATCTTATTCTTCCTGAAGCGTCTGAAGCCGTCCTCCCAGAAGCTGACGGACTTGCGCATCACAACAAGCGACTCCTTCTCCTCAACGGTAGCCGGTACGAAATCGTCAACATTAAGCTGTAGGGATAATGGATTCTTATTCATTTCAGCTTTATCCTTGGATCTATGAATGCATAAGCAATATCAACTATCACGTTCATAATTATGATGAAGCAGGCAAGGAAAATAGTGGTTCCCATAATGAGCGGATAATCCCTTGAGGGTATCGCACTAACAAACTCATGCCCAAGCCCCGGTATCGTGAATATCTTCTCTATGATAAAGCTTCCGGTCATAAGGGAAGCTAACAGCGGCCCAAGATATGTCACTACCGGAAGTATCGCATTCCTTAACGCATGCTTAAATATAGACTTGAAAACCGACACGCCCTTTGCTCTGGCAGTCCTCATATAATCCTGCCCTATGACGTCAAGCATCGAAGATCTCATAAGGCGGGCTATATAACAGGCAGGATACAGCGATAAAGCAATTACCGGCATTATATAGCTTTTAGGAGAATCAAGTCCCAAAGACGGAAGCAGCTTCAGCTTCACAGAAAGTATATACATCATAAGCGTGGATGTGAGGAAGCTTGGTATAGCAATGCCTCCCGTAGAAAATACTATGATGATGTTATCAACTGTCTTTCCCCGTCTATATGCGGCTACAGAGCCCAAAGGCACGCCTATAAGCACCGCCACAAGCACCGCTATACCGCCGAGCCTCGCTGACACAGGGAATTTGTTCTTTATAATTTCCGTTACGGTAAAGCCTCTCTTCTTCAACGAGACCCCCATATCGCCGTGAAGCAACCCCCCCATGTAGGTCAGATACTGCTGAAATAAAGGCTTATCAAGACCATACTTGGCTTCCATAGCCTGCTGTGCCTGTGGAGTTACGGCCTTCTCCGAGAGAAACGGACCGCCGGGGACTAAATTCATTATAAAGAAAGTAAGCGTTGCAACAATGAACGCTGTAATTATTCCTATGAAAATCCTTTTTATAATATATTTAACCATCAGTCATAATCGCAGTGCTTAGCGGATAAGGTTTATTACCTTCGTGAACAGGTTCTAAATATCGTGCGCAATGTCGCGCCGATAATAACAACCTGTAATCACTCGAAGCAAGGGCTTCTTCGTGAACAGGTTCTAAATATCGGCGCGACAGGATTCGAACCTGCGACCTCGGCGTCCCGAACGCCGCGCTCTACCAAGCTGAGCCACGCGCCGCTGTGTGCCGTCAATTAAGGCACTAGACAATATTATTAAACTTTTTGATTATTGTCAAGTCTTTTGAGAAGCCATAGCGCAAAGAACAGTGCGGGGAGAAAAGTCAGCACGTACGCCAGGGGCTGCGCCTCCTGTATGCCGTATAATCCACGGAAGTGTTCAAGGATTATAAGCAGAGGTACGAAAAACACTCCGCTTCTGCAGGCGGAGAGGAAGGATGCCCCGAAACGATGTCCGGTGGACTGGAAGAGCATTTCCGTAACCATGGTAAGAGGCAGGAAAAACAGTGCCCCGCAGTGGAGGCGGAGAGCTCTCGTTCCGATTTCTATAACTGTTGCATCATTTCGGAATACCGATATCAGGCTTCCTGAAAATATAAACACAAATATCAGACCTACAGTCATAAGTCCCTCCCCGAGGAGGAAGGTAAACCAGAAGCCCTGACGCACCCTCTCGTATTTCTTGGCTCCGAAGTTAAAGGCAGCCACCGGCTGATAGCCCTGTCCGATGCCGAGAGCGATCGCAAATATAAAGAAGGAGATCCTGCTTACGATACTCATGGCGGCTACCGCCTCATCCCCGTAGGAGCCGGCCAGATAATTTAATATTATTGTAGCAACGCTTCCAAGTCCCTGTCTTAAGAGGCTGGGAAGTCCGGTGGTTGCAATATCGGGTATGAGCCGTGCGTTGAATTCCTTAAGGCTGAGCTTTGAGGTAGTGTTTCCGGACAGGAACATATAGAGCAGTATGGAAAAGCTTACCATCTGGCTTAGCATTGTGGAGAGTCCTGCCCCTGCGATTCCCATTTTGAGGGCAAACATAAATATGGGGTCTCCGATGATGTTTAAGAAGCCTCCGGTCATCAGCCCCACCATTCCGAGGCTTGCCTTCCCCTCGTATCTCAAAAAATTGTTAAGGGAAAAGCTGGCGGTCATAAAGGGAGCCGCAACGAGAATATAGCGTATATATGTCTTTGCATAGGGAGCTATGGTGTCGGTGCTTCCTAAAAACATAACCACCTTATCCAAAAAGGCAAAGGTCACAAGGGATATAATAAGTCCCATTATAAATGCGCTGAAGAACCCTGTCGAAGCTGTCTTAGTGGCATCGTCATTTTTCTTTGCCCCCAGCATTCGGGAGAGCATACTGCCGCCGCCCTGTCCGAACATAAAGCCGAAGGATTGTATTATGGACATAAAGCCGAATACGATACCGACGGCGCCGGAAGCGGAATTGCCAAGCTGCCCAACAAAGGCTGTATCTGCGAGATTATAAATGTTTGTGACAAGCATACTTAAGACTGTGGGTATGGAAAGAGTGATTATGAGCTTTGGCACCGGGGTCTGTGTAAGCTTTTCGTATTGTGACATTTTCTTTTCTGCCATGCTTTATCTTTTAAATAACCTGACCTTTCTTGACGAAGTCCGCAAGTATGTTGTATATTAAAGAAAGACACCAACCCCTCGGCTATTAACCGAAAAATCAGTGCCTAAAGTGCACCGCCAGGGGCTCGAACCCTGGACACCCTGATTAAGAGTCAGGTGCTCTACCAACTGAGCTAGCGGTGCATCCCTATGTTCGGCGTTTCACAACGCAAGAAGTATATTATCATACTAAAAACTATAATGCAAGACAAATTTTAAAAATTTTTTATATATACTTTATTTTTGGAAAGGATGCCCGAAATGCCTATATTTGACACACATGCACACTATGACGACGAGGTCTTTGATGAGGACAGGGATGAGATATTGGCATCTCTTAAGCGGAGCAATATAGAAAAGGTGGTGGATATCGGCGCAAGTCTTTCATCCTGCAGGAGGGTAAAGGAGCTTGCTGACAAATACAAATTCATATATGCCGCCTTTGGCGTACACCCGGAGGAGGTAATGGATCTGAAGGAATCCGATATGGACTGGCTCAAGCTTCAATGCAGGCACAAAAAATGCGTGGCGGTGGGAGAGATAGGGCTGGATTATCATTATGATGATATTCCGAAGGAGGTACAGAAGAAATGGTTTGAAAGGCAGCTTGAGCTTGCAAGGGAGGTAAAAAAGCCTGTGGTCATACACTCCCGTGAGGCGGCGGAGGATACGCTTGAAATATTGAAGGCGTACCACGCAGAGGATGTGGGCGGAGTGATGCATTGCTTTTCTTACACAAAGGAGATTGCAAGGGAAGTATTGAAGATGGGCTTTTACATCGGCATAGGCGGTGTGATAACCTTCAAGAATGCAAGAAAGATAAAGGAAGCCGTGGCGTACGCCCCGATAGAAAGCATTGTACTCGAGACGGACTGTCCTTATCTTGCGCCGGAGCCCTACAGAGGGAGCCGCAATACCTCGCTTAATCTTCCATATATTGTAAAGGCCGTGGCGGAAATCAAGGACATGCACCCGGATGCGGTAATCGGCATTACGTGGAGAAATGCGCACAAGCTCTTTGGGCTTAAGGAATGACAGCTCTTAAATTTATATAAATTCCCGTGAACCTGTGGAAATTATATTTAAAATGTGCTAGTATGTTATTGCACTCGCAAGTGCGGAGATTGGATTATGAAAATAGAAAGAGTTGACGAAAAGACAATTAAATGCTTCCTCACAAACGAAGAGCTTGAGGAATATCATATTGATTACAAGGATTTTCTCCTGCGCTCCGACAGGGCTAAGGAGATGGTACGTGAGATTGTGGAGATGGCTATGCAGGAGGTCAATTTCCAGCCTCCCCAGTATGCCTTTGATCTGCAGATTATGATGATGCCGGAGCAGGGGCTTTTGCTTACCTTCTCGGAGAAGGATCCCTTTGAGGGGAAGGATCTTATGCAGCTTATGGAATATTTGAAGTGTATGAGAGACCTTCTGAATGTGGCGAGGGAAAAGATAGGGCTTCCTCCCATAGGAACCGAGCAGGGCGCACAGGCTGATCAGGCGGCGCAGATTGCACAGAATAAGACAAGGAAGGGACCGGAGTTTGCAATCTATGAGTTTGACAGCATTCAGGGCATAATGGAGTATGCGTCGGCAGTGCCTAAGACCCTGCGTGTGGACAGCGCATTATACAAATTCAATGAGAGCTATTTTCTCATTATGAGTAAGGGATCTGCATCGGATGACAGATATATAAAGGCATGTGTGCAGGTATTGGAGTTTGGCTCAATGTATTCCTCTGACACAGAGACTTTGGACTATCTCAGGGAACACGGGGAATGTCTGATTGCGGAGAAGGCGCTCAAAAAACTCCGTATTGATTGACAAACAGATTAAATACACATAAAATAAGTAATCAGATGCGGAAGCGTCTGATTACTTTTTTGATTGGAGAAGAAGATGGCAGACAAAAAATTGGTAGAAGCAGTCACATCCATGGAGGAGGATTTCGCCCAGTGGTACACGGATGTGGTATTGAAGGCAGAGCTTGTGGATTATACCTCCGTGAAGGGATGTCTGGTGATAAAGCCCGCAGGCTATGCTATATGGGAGCTTATTCAGGAGGAGCTCAACAGAAGGTTCAAGGAGACAGGGGTGGAGAATGTATATCTCCCGATGTTTATACCGGAGTCTCTTTTGCAGAAGGAAAAGGATCATGTTGAGGGCTTTGCGCCGGAGGCGGCATGGGTTACAATAGGCGGAAGCAACGAGCTTACGGAGAGACTGTGCGTGCGTCCCACATCGGAAACCTTATTCTGCGATTTCTACAAAAACGAGGTACATTCCTACAGGGATTTACCCAAGGTATATAACCAATGGTGCTCGGTGGTGCGCTGGGAGAAGGAGACCAGACCATTCCTCCGCTCCAGAGAGTTTCTCTGGCAGGAGGGACATACCGCCCACGCTACGGCGGAGGATGCCAAAAACCGCACCATACAGATGTTGAATGTGTATGCAAAATTTATGGAGGAGGTTCTTGCAATCCCTGTTATAAAGGGACAAAAGACCGAAAAGGAGAAGTTCGCCGGCGCAGAGGCTACATATACTGTTGAGGCCTTGATGCATGATGGGAAGGCGCTTCAATCGGGAACAAGCCATAATTTCGGCGACGGCTTCGCAAAAGCCTTCGGCATACAGTTTGCCGACAAGGACAATACCCTTAAATATGTGCATCAGACCTCATGGGGCGTCAGCACAAGAATGATTGGCGGAATAATCATGGTACACGGCGACAATGACGGGCTGGTGCTGCCTCCGAGAGTATCTCCGGTGCAGGTATGTGTGATTCCCATTCAGCAGAAAAAGGAGGGTGTGCTTGACAAGGCTTATGAATTGAGAGACAGGCTTAAAAAAGCCGGAATACGTGTAAAGACTGACGACACGGACAAGTCCCCCGGCTTTAAATTCGCAGAGGCGGAGATGAGGGGCTACCCCATAAGGGTTGAGATTGGTCCCAGAGATATAGAGGAAGGAAAGTGCGTCCTCGTCCGCAGGGATACCAGAGAAAAGCTGGAGGCTTCTCTGGATAAGCTCGAAGATGAGGTGGGAACATTACTCGAAACAATCCAGAAGGATATGTTGGAGAGAGCACGCAGGCACAGGGACGAGCATACATATATCGCTAAAACAAAAGAAGAATTTGTGAAGCTTTTTAGCGAGAAGCAGGGCTTTGTAAAGGCTATGTGGTGCGGCGAGCAAAGCTGCGAGGATGAGATAAAGGAGAAGCTATCCGTTACATCGAGATGTATGCCCTTCGAGCAGGAGAAGCTTTCCGACGTATGCGTATGCTGCGGGAAGCCTGCGAAGAAGATGGTGTATTGGGGGAAAGCGTACTAGAGTAATTGAATGAGAGGGTTTTATATGAATTATAAAGAGATAGGGATTCAGGTAGAAGGCTCACAGCCCACTTCAAAATTATGTGTCTACATACAGGATACCACAGCCGGCTTCTATATTAAGAAGAGACCGCTGGTGCTTATATGCCCCGGAGGCGGCTACAATCACGTATCTGAAAGAGAGGGAGAGCCGGTGGCGCTTACCTTCCTCGCTATGGGATATCATGCAGCTGTGCTTAAATATTCCTGCGCACCTTCACAGTATCCGACACAGCTTTTGGAGCTTGCAAAGGCAATGTGTTATCTAAAGGATAGCGCAGAGGAATTTAAGATAGACAGGGAGAAAATATTTGTCTGCGGCTTCTCTGCGGGAGGGCATCTTGCCGCATCCCTGGGCTGCTTTTGGGATGATGAGATTTTCTCAAAGGAGCTTAATATAAGCGAGGCGGACAGGGAGAAAAAGCTAAAGCCCTTCGGAATGATACTGGGGTATCCCGTCATAACAAGCGGGGAATCCGCGCATAGGGATTCCTTTAGGAAGCTTCTCGGAGACAGGCAGGAGGATAGTGAGCTGCTTAACAAGGTTTCCCTCGAAAATCAGGTAAGCGATAAGACGCCTCAGACCTTTATCTGGGGAACATATACGGACGCTTCCGTGCCTATGGAAAACTCTCTGCTTTTCCTGTCCGCATTGAGAAAAGCCGGAGTGAGCGCAGAATATCATCTCTTCCGTGCGGGACAGCATGGGCTTTCTCTGGGAACTACGCTTACCCAGTCGGCAGAGGATAAGCATATACAGCCGGAGGTAAATTTGTGGGTGGATGCCTGCAGGTCATGGCTTAAATCGGTATGTGAATAAAAGCACAAATTGTATATAAAAAAACGGGATACCCAACATATAGTTGGTATCCCTTATTTTATGCACTTTTTAGAAAAAATTTCTTGAAATTTATATATAAATATGTAAGACTAGAAAGGTGTTTGCATATTATGTAAATCGTGAACAACTTTAAATAGGGGCTTTAATCAGGCAAAATAAGGAACAAATTATGAAAAAGACTACAAAGAAAAAGCTAAGCGGGATGATTGCGGCAATAGTGGCGGTATCGGTACTTTCAGCCTGCGGGAAAGCGGCAGAATCGGAGGATGCTTCACAGGATATTCTTGTGGATGTGCAGACAGCGGAGCTTGGAGACCTTACATTGTCAAACAGCTTCGTCGGCACGATATCGGCACAGGAATCCGTATATGTGATACCTCGGGCACAGGGCACGGTAACGGATGTGTACTACAATGTGGGGGACAGAGTAAATGCTGGCGATGTGCTCTTCAAGATAGATGACGAGTATGCGAGACTTACTCTGGAGCAGGCAGAGTTGTCTGCAGCCAGTGTCAGTCAGCAGGCAAATATGACAATGGGAAGCCAGCAGGATTCAACGGATTTGCAGCTTGAAGCGTCTAAGGTTCAGGCTCAGTCATCCTACGAGCAGGCGCAGATAGGATATTATTTGGCAAATAAGAATTATGATACAGATGACCTTGATGACAAAATTGACGGGTTGAAAAAGCAAAAGGAAGCGCTGGAAAACCAAATTAAAGCCCTTTCCGCAGCGGCAGGCACCGTTAGCGGAAATGACCCACAGGTAGCTACAGATATTGTAAATCTTAAGGCTAATTTAAGTAAGATAGAGACAACAATATCTTCATTGAAGCAATCGAGGGAAACTCTTGAATCCGCTTATCTTCAGGCACGTTCAGGCTATAAGGCTGCGGAAGCTGGAAAGGATATCACAAACAAGACAGCGAACCTCACACAGGGAGCTATCCGGGAGGATACGCAGAAATCCTTAAACATAGGCGTAGCCCAGGCACAGAACGGCGTAAAGCAGGCGCAGTACAATCTTAACAATTATACCGTCGAGTCGCCCATTTCCGGCACCATCATTGCAAAGACCGTGGAGGTAAACGGAATGGCGACAAGCTCATCTCCGGCGTTTACCATTGCGAATGAGGATACTATGACAGTTACCTTCTCCGTGGGCGAAAGCGTGATGAATACCTTAAGCGTGGGCGATACAATAGAGGTTGAGAGAAACGGAGCAATTTATACCGGACACATCACGGAGATTGGAGTCGCAGTAAATCAGCAGACAGGACTTTTCCAGATAAAGGCGAATGTGGAGGCAAACGGAAACGAGCTTCCGGCAGGCGTATCCGTCAAGCTGTCCGCCGATACCTATAAGCAGAATAACAGTATAATCATACCCTATGATTCGGTGTACTACGACAATGACGGCGCTTATGTCTATCTTGCGGTAAACGGAGCGGCAAAAAAGACTTATGTCACAACGGGTATTTTTGATGATACTAATATCTCCGTTACAGGAGGAATAGATGTAGGGGATGTTGTGATCACAAGCTGGTCCCCGAGGCTTCTTGACGGTGTGGGAGTCAGAGCCGCAAAAGGCGGAGAGTAAGGGGGCAGAAGGATGAATCTTACTAAGCTTGCCCTGAAACGTCCCATATCATGTTTTCTTGTAATACTGGCTTTGGTGGTGTTCGGTCTTTCATCCCTTCTGGGATTTAAGCTGGAGCTTACACCGGAGCTCGAAATTCCTATGCTCATAACTCTTGTCACATATCCAGGGGCGGATCCTGAGAGTGTGGAGAAGCTGGTTGCATCAAAGGTGGAGGATGCGGGAGCTTCGCTCTCCGGTGTGGATTCCATCACCACTATGTCCTCGGAGAACTATTGCATCGTACTTTTCCAATATGATTACGGCGTTAATATCACAGAGTGCCATGATGCTTTGAGAGCCGCTCTCGAAACGGCAAAGCTGCAGTTCCCTGATGATGTCGGCGATCCTACGATAATTGAGCTCAACCTTAACTCCGTTCCCGTACTATATATTTCTGCGATAGAGCAGGGAGATATCGACCTCTTGAAGGTCGTAAACGA
This sequence comes from Lachnospiraceae bacterium, assembly GCA_017483735.1. GTDB lineage: Bacteria > Bacillota > Clostridia > Lachnospirales > Lachnospiraceae > RGIG4856. The sequence goes on from JAFUVF010000058.1 coordinate 100,332, forward strand.
ATCCGTAGTGCCTGAGCTTGAATCCGTATCGGGCGTGGCGGAGGTTGCGGTATCGGGCGGAGCAGAGGAATATATAAAGATAGAGCTCGACGATACGCTTCTAAAGCAATACGGGCTTACCATGAGTTCCGTTGCCCAGTTCCTCGGACAGGTGGATTTTTCATATCCTGCGGGGAGCGTGAAGCAGGGCAATCAGGATGTCAGCGTAGCGACGACAATGGAATACAATACGGTACAGCTTTTAAAGCAGGTGCCTCTGATGACAGGTGCAGGTCAGGTCATAACCCTGCAGGATGTGGCAAATGTCACAACCTCCACAAAGAAAGCGCAGGGCTATTCCAGATATAACGGTCAGGACAATGTATCCATATCGGTACAGAACAAATCAAGCTTCGGTACGGTCAATGTGTGCCGTGCGGTGCTTAAGCGTCTGGATAAGATTGCGGAGGAAAATCCGGCGATTTCCTTTGATGTCACATACAATGCAAGCGATTCTATAATAAGCTCCTTAACAAGTGTCGGCGAAACTCTGGCGCTGGGTGTTATTTTTACGATGCTTGTGCTATTTATATTCTTCGGGGACATCAAGGCAAGTCTCATTGTAGGTATGTCAATGCCCATATCCCTGTTTGTGACGCTGATTCTTATGAACGCAATGGGCTTTTCCCTGAATGTGGTCACAATGGGCTCTCTCGTCATAGCGATAGGTATGATGGTGGACTCTTCAATTGTGGTAATAGAGAGCTGTTTCAGACGGCAGGAGAAGATTACGGATTTCAAACAGGCGGCGTTAGAGGGTACGAAGGAGGTCACGGCATCCATAGTGGCATCCACGATTACCACAATTGTCGTATATCTGCCCCTTGCTACAATGGAGGGAATATCCGGACAGATGTTTAAGCCCTTGGGCTATACCATAGTGTTTGCAATGCTTGCATCACTTGTTGCCGCAATAATGCTTGTTCCCTTATTCTACTTTGTATTTAAGCCAATGCCCAAGGAAAATCTTCCTGTGGATAAGCTTTTGAACAGGATATATAGCTGGTACAGACCGGCTATCCGGAAGATTTTGAACAGAAGAAAGACGGCGGTTATCGTATCATTACTTCTGGTGGCACTCGCAATAGGGCTTGCAACTACACTTAACACGGAGCTTTTCCCCGCAACGGACGAGGGCGTTGTGGATGTGTCAATAAATTTCAGATCCGGAACGACGCTTGATTCGGCAGATGCGGCAATCAGGGAGTGGGAGGCAATCGCAGCGGCGGATGAGAATGTGGAGAGGTACACCGTTACTGTGGGTTCGTCCTCTTCAATGTTAAGCATGGGCGGAAGCAGCGGCGCAGCTTCCCTTTCCGCTACGCTTAAAAAGGGCAGAAAGCTTTCCACCGATCAGGTGATAGACAAATGGAATGCCATTGCTGCAGAGATGACCAATATGGATATTACCATATCGTCGGGCGGAAACGGAATGAGCAGTTATTCCACATCGGGAAGCTATGAAGTGGATATAAAGGGATCAAACCTTGACGAGCTTAAGCTTGTGGCGAGGGATATGCAGAGTGAGATGGCTGCCATAGACGGCGTGGTCAAGGTGGACAGCTCCGTGGCAAACGCCAGCACCATAGCCAAGATAAAGGTGGATCCTCTTAAGGCTATGCAGGTAGGTATGACGCCCATTCAGGTAGGTGTTACGATAAACAATGTATTAAGCGGCGTGAGTCCTGTCAAGATCACAAATTCAGGCACAGAGTATGAGGTAAGGCTTGAATATCCCAAGGGGAAGTATGACGACCTTAATAAGCTTATGGATCTCGACATAGCGACAAGCTTCGGAACCACGGTGCCTTTGCGGGATATTGCGGATATTGTATATGAGGACAATATGCCGACCATTACCAAGGTGGACGGGGATTACAATGTGAGTCTGACCGCATCCTTGAATTCCGAAACCCTGTATGAAACTCAGGCATTGATAAAGGCGTATGCGGATTCCTACGCATATCCTGAGAATGTGCATCAGGCGGACAGCAACCTTACCGATTCGATGAACGAGGAGTTCTCGGCTCTTATTAAGGCAATCCTTATTGCGGTATTCCTTGTATTCCTTGTGATGGCGATGCAGTTTGAGTCCCCGAGATTTTCATTTATGGTAATGCTGTGTATACCCTTTGCGATTATAGGTTCGTTCTTATTCCTGTTTGTCACGCAGTCAACCATCAGTATGATATCCCTTATGGGCTTTTTGATGCTGATGGGAATTGTCGTAAACAACGGAATATTGTTTGTGGATTCCACAAATATGTTTAAGCGCGAGATGCCGGTGGAGGAGGCGCTTGTGGAGACAGGCGTTGTGAGACTCCGCCCCATACTTATGACGACTTTAACCACCATTCTTTCCATGGTACCCATGGGAATGGGCTGGGGAAGCGGAGAAAATTCCAAAATGCTGCAGGGTATGGCACTTGTAATAATCGGTGGTCTGATTGCATCTACCGCACTTACCTTGCTGCTCCTGCCCACCTTCTATATGATAATAGACAAGGAAGAGAGAAAAAAGAGAAAAGAAGCAAAAAGGAAGGTCAAACAGAAAGCCGGACAGGAAGATCCCTTTGACAGGGCGGGGGATATTGATGCCGATGCGCTCTCTGATGATGAGGCTAAAGAAAGCAATAACGAATGAATTATATCGTAATAGACCTTGAGTGGAATCAGGCAAACGGCACCACGGAGCCGGTGCCTGAGCTTCCCTTTGAAATAATTGAAATAGGCGCCGTGAAGGTGGATGAGGCGGGAAGGTTCGTCGGAGAGTTCAACGAGCTTATCCGCCCCTGTGTTTATACAACGCTCAATTATGTGACCTCCAAGCTGATACATTTAAGAACCCATGAGCTTGAACGGGGAAAGCCTTTTAAAGAGGTGTATGATAAGCTTATCGAATGGATAGGGGAGGAGGAATACATATTCTGCACATGGGGAACTCTGGATATTCTGGAGCTTCAAAGGAATATAGATTATCATGGGCTCAAGTCCCTTTCGGAGGAGCCCATTCCATATCTTGATGCACAGAAGCTCTATGCGCTTATCTTCGATGAGGGAGATCATGAGAGAAAGAGTCTGGAGCATGCGGTGGATGAGCTGTATATAGAGAAGGATATCCCATTTCACAGGGCATTTTCGGATGCATATTATACGGCAAAGGTCCTGAACCGGCTTAAGAGCAAGGACAGCTCGAAGCTTTCCTATATATCATATGATGTGTATATGGCACCAAAGAGCAGAAGCAGTGAGATAAAAATTGTCTTTGACAACTATGCAAAATATATCTCACGAACCTTTGACAACAAGGTGCTTTTGTTTGCGGACAGGGAGGTTTCGTCCACAAAATGCTACAAGTGCAGAAGAAATCTCAAAAAAAAGATAAAGTGGTTTACCATGAACAGCAGGCACTATTATGCGCTGGCATACTGTGAGGAGCACGGATACCTAAAGGGAAAGATTCGATTAAAACGGGATAAGGAGGGCAGACTCTTTGTCGTGAAGACCACAAAGCTCATTTCCGAGGCGGATGCGGAGAAGCTCAAATACAAATATGCACATATGGGGAAAAGATTGAAAAAGGAAAACAGAGAAATATAGCTTAACGCCCGGATTTTCGTCTGAAATACCTCTTAAGCTGATTAAGTCTCCAGAGCTTTCGATTGCTCCTTCTGGAGATTTTTATATTCTTCACTATATGCCTGATAAGCAGAATAAGTCCTATGAAGGCGGCGATGCCTGCAAATACCGACAGCACGACAAAAATATTCACAAAGACATAGGAGGGTACCTTTGGGGTATTCTTTTTTTCTTCCGTGGGAACGGAGAAGGCATAGGAGCTGTTTCCTTTGCTGAAGTCAACGGATACCGAGCCTATATACTGCTCGTGATAGCTGTAGGTAATTAAGGCTGCCTGATCCCTTTCGAGATTGTCATAGGAAATAACGCTGTCGGCAAGAGAAAAATCAGCGGTCTTTGGCATTACGACATAGGCATCTTTATTAAGGGAAAGGATGGGCTCGGAGCTTCCGAAGATGTCATTGTCGCTGTAGAAGGCGCTCCCGGAGGCAATATTGTACTTGGTCTCGGTTTCCGATACGTTTATCTTTTCAAAATTGGCAAAGCCATAGTTAAAGAGTGCTGTTGCGTCCTCATAATAGGCGGGATTTTCGTCCTTCATCACGACGCAGATTAGCTTGAGTCCGTCCTTTTCCGCACAGGCGACAAGGGAAGCTCTCGCATCCTCGGTATAGCCTGTCTTTACTCCGACGAGATAGGGATATCCGTAGGAGCTTCCGGGAATCAGCTTCATCTGATTGGCGTCGAGATATTCGCCGGCAGGCTTTTGTATGCGAAGCATTGGGGAGAGGGTTATGCTGGCAAGATATTCGTTTGCAAAAAACTGCCGCCCTATCATGGCAAGGTCATAGGCGGAGGTATAGTGATTTTCATCGGGAAGACCGTTTGGATTTACAAAATGGGATTCCACGCAGCCAAGCTCGGCAGCCTTCTCATTCATAAGCGCAGCAAAGGCATCAAAGCTTCCGGATATGTGCTCCGCAACCGCATATGCCACTTCGTTTGCGGAACGGATAAGGATTGCCTTCAGCGAATCCTCCATTGTAAGTGTATCTCCGGGGCTCATAGCGATGTGATTGGAATTTCTCGGTACGGAAAAGACCGCATCATAGGAAAAATCAACTATTTCATCCGGAGACGAATTTTCGTAGGCGATGAGGGTGGTAAGGATTTTGGTGGTGCTTGCAGGGTATTCCCTTAAATGGATATTTTTTGAATAAAGTATTGCGCCGGTGCCTGCCTCCATAAGAATGGCGCTCTCTGCGGATACTATGGGACCCTGGGGCCAGTTTACCACATTGTTAGTATCTACGGGCATTGCCTTCTGCAGCTCTATCCGTTCCTCCTGCGCCTTGGTAAGTGCGGTGGCGGAAAGGGCGAAAGAAACAATGCTCTCATTAAAGAAAACAAAGATGGAGAGAAAAAGGGCTGTCAGCGCATATATAAATTTTTTGATTTTTTGGTTGATTTTCATATTGCAGATATAATAACATAGAATGACAGAAGAATCAAAGACAGAGGTTAATTTTAGAAAAATGAGACTTAAAAATGTGCCCGGAGCAAGGGAAGAAATAATTAAGAGTAAATATGTGATTCCGGAGGAGGAGCTCTCTTCCCGCAAAGGAAGGTGGAGGGAGCTTTTTCATAATGAAAATGAGCTATACATAGAGATAGGAATGGGAAAGGGCAGATTTATTTATGAGTCTGCGAGGCTTCATCCGGATATAAACTATCTTGGCATAGAAAAGTATTCATCGGTGCTTTTAAGAGCTGTACAGAAGCAGGAGAGGGAGGAACTTTTAAATCTATTTTTCATAAGGATGGACGCAGAGTATATATGTGACGTGTTTGCGGAGGGGGAGGTTGACAGGATATATCTTAATTTTTCCGACCCATGGCCCAAGGACAGGCACGCAAAAAGAAGACTTCCCTCGAGACAGTTTCTCGCAAGATATGATAAGCTGTTGAAAAAAGACGGGGTTCTGGAATTTAAGACGGACAACAGGGAACTCTTCGATTTTGCCGTGGAGGAGCTTTCCCCCGCAGGCTGGCAGGTGGATGTAATAAGCTATGACCTTCATGCCGATGAGGGGCTTATGCAGGGGAATGTGATGACGGAGTATGAGGAGAAGTTTTCCTCCAGAGGAAATCCCATTTATAAGTACGTAATACGCAGATAAGAGCATATTTGACTGTGTCTGCACTTGACAGAATTCAGGTATCAGACTACTATAAATTTGATGTTTTACGCATCGGTCATTTATCTATGGAGGGTATATGTATGAGAGTAACTGGAAAAACAGGAAGCAGATTTTTAATGATATTCATTGCAGTAATGGCTATGGTATATTGCCTTGGCATTGTGGCGAGAGCGGAGGAGGATGATGAGGACAAAAAGGAATTTACCTCCGTGGTTATGTCATCGGGGGAGGGCATAGATACGAAATCAGCACTTGTGAACAACCTCTTTGTGTCCGTGGCGGTAAAGACTCCACAGGGGAGCGTCAACTCTGCGGCAGGACTGCCTGATGGAGAATACGCCGAATTTGTCGTAAACGGTGTCAATGATGCGGCAACGATAAAGCTGTTCAATGATATTGCGGGGGTGAATAATGCTTACATAGCATTGTTTTTCGATATCTCCCTGAGACCTTTTTATACAAACGGTTCCTCCGCAGGGGCTTCAATCAACAGCCTTTCTTCGCCGGCGGAATTTATTATGGAATCGCCGTATAATGTGAACAGAGCCGAGAATGAGCTTGCTGTGGCCAGGCTTCACAACGGACAAGTCACTATTATGCCTGATCTGGACAATGATCCGGCTACGATTACCTTCCGCACGGATGTCTTTTCGTCATATGCGCTTCTGTATGCACCCAAGGGAACTCTTGGCAGTGCGGCAGGTACACAGCAGGCATCATCTGCGGCTGCAGCTACAGGCCCGGAAAGCGGTGCGCTTAAATCTCCAAAGACCGGCGAGAGCGTGAATCCTGCGCTGGCTGTAATGTTCGCAGCATCCGTGGCAGGTGCCGGAAGTATTGCGCTCTACAGGAGAAAGAGGGCTTGACAGACAGCTTTAAAACAAATATAATAAAATTAGATTGAATGCAATTTATTTAAGGAGGTTATTTTATGGAATACAAATTTACAACCGCTAATTTTGAAGAGGAAGTATTAAAGAGCGAGCTTCCGGTGCTTGTGGATTTCTATGCGGATTGGTGTAATCCCTGCAAGATGATGGGACCTATCGTGAGCGAGATTGCAGAGGAGCTGGACGGAAAGCTTAAGGTGGGAAAGCTCAATATAGACGACGAGATGGCAGTGGCACAGAAGTACGCAGTCGCAAGCATCCCTACCTTCAAGATATTCAAGAATGGCAGCGAGGCAGCATCCTTTTTGGGCGCTATGGCAAAGGATGCATTTGTAGAGCAGATTGAGGCAGTTCTGTAATTAGTGATGATACATTTTCCTTGACTGGTATACCGGCTCGCAGGTCAGGTTGATTCCTAGCTTTCTCAGGGTATTCGTATCTACCTGCGAGAGTATTACGGAGGAATGCATCTCAGAGTCCTTTAGATTCTGTAACTGTTCAATCGCAAGCTTAGCCTGTGAGTCAGTCACGGCACATATGGACAGGGCAATCAGAACCTCGTCGGTATGAAGTCTCGGGTTGTGATTGCCAAGATGCTTTAGCTTTAATTCCTGAATCGGTGCAATGGTTTCCGGAGAAATAAGCTCCACGGAGTCATCAATCCCTGCAAGGATTTTTAACGCATTCAATAGCATGGCGGAGGAAGCTCCAAGCAGCGAGCTGGTTTTTCCTGTGATTAGCCTTCCGTCAGGAAGTTCCATGGCGGCTGCAGGCTCTCCTGTAGTCTCAGCCTTTATCTTTGCAGCTGAAACTACGGCTCTGTTGTCCGTGGATATTCCCGCCTGTTTCATCAAAAGCTCTATCTTCAATACCTGACTTTCGTCGGCCGCACCCTGAACCTTCTGGCAGAGGGTGGTGTAGTAGCGCCGTATTATCTCCTGAAGCGCCGCAGCCCGGACTGCCTCATCATCTATGATTCCGAAGCCTGCGCAGTTTACTCCCATATCTGTAGGCGACTTGTAGGGACATTCTCCCATTATCTTTTCAAAGGTGGCGGAGAGCACGGGGAATATTTCCACATCCCTGTTGTAATTTATCGTTGTCTCGCCATACGCCTCGAGATGGAAGGGGTCTATCATATTCACATCGTTCAAATCAGCAGTAGCCGCCTCATAGGCAAGGTTTACCGGGTGCTTCAAGGGTATATTCCAGATAGGGAAGGTCTCATATTTCGCATATCCAGCCTTTATTCCTCTCTTGTACTCATGATAAAGCTGTGAGAGGCAGGTTGCCATCTTGCCGGAGCCGGGTCCCGGAGCCGTTACCACAACGAGCTCCCTTGTGGTCTCTATATATTCGTTTTTGCCGTAGCCCTCATCACTTACTATCATAGGGATATTCGAGGGATAGCCCGGAATTGAATAATGTCTGTATACCTTCATTCCGAGGGATTCAAGCTTTTTCTGATATGCAATTACCTGAGGCTGGGAGGCGAAGCGGGTAAGGCATACGCTCCCCACATAGAGTCCATACCCTCTGAATGCATCAATAAGTCGAAGTACATCCATATCGTAGGTAATTCCGAGGTCTGCTCTGACCTTGTTCTTCTCGATATCCTCTGCATTTATGACTATGACTATCTCTGCCTGCTCTTTAAGCTGCGCCAGCATATTTATCTTTGAATCCGGCTTGAAGCCCGGTAGCACTCTTGAAGCATGGTAATCATCAAAGAGCTTGCCGCCGAATTCCAGATAGAGCTTGCCGCCAAAGGTGGCGATGCGCTCCCTTATCTTCTCCGACTGCATTTTCAGATATTTCTCGTTGTCAAAGCCTGTTTTTTTCATATGTACCTCGTCCTGAAAGCTAAAAAAATACATTCCTATTCTAACACAAAAAGTGCATTTGAAAAACTTATTTTAAACTATTTTCAGAATTAAATTATTGATTTATCGAAAGTTTGTCTATATACTATAGTAGGTTTATCATAAAATGACAGAGGGAAACGATGGATAACAATTATAATAATCAGAATAACGGGCAGGGAAATAACCGTGGCGGCAGAGGTCAGGGACCGAATCCCACAGTAGTTATGCTTGCGCTTATAAGCTCGCTCATTGTGGCATTTCTTTTCTACAATCTCATATACGGAAGCGCAGACGAAACCACGACTGTGGAATATACGGAATTTTTGAGTGATCTGGAGGCGGACAAGGTGGATTCCGTGAAGGTAAATGCCGAAACGGGAAATATTCAGGTTACACTAAAGCAGGACAAGAAGAATCAGACCAATGTTCAGAACAATACATCAACAAACAACTCAACTGCTCTTGTGATAAGTCTGCTTACCCAGGCGAGGACGGAGACCTACAATACGGTTCTTATGGAGAGTCTCGATGCCCTGACGGAAAGGCTTGAAGAGCACAATGTGACAGGGGAGAGGGTTACCACCACCAACAGCTGGCTAATGGAAATTTTTGTGTCGGTAGTGCTGCCGATAGCAATAATATGGCTAATAGCCGGCTTCTTTATGAGAAGAATGGGGGGGAGCGGCGGTCCCTTCGGTGTCGGGAAGAGCAATGCAAAGGTATACGTCCAGAAGGAGACGGGAGTTACCTTTAAGGATGTTGCGGGAGAGGATGAGGCAAAGGAATCCCTCGTTGAGATAGTGGACTTTTTGCACAATCCGTCAAAGTATTCAAAGATTGGCGCAAAGCTTCCTAAGGGGGCGCTGCTTGTAGGTCCTCCCGGAACCGGTAAGACATTGCTTGCAAGAGCTGTTGCGGGAGAGGCGCATGTGCCGTTTTTCTCCCTCACAGGTTCTGATTTCATAGAGCTGTATGTAGGTGTCGGCGCAAGCCGTGTGAGAGATTTGTTCAGGGAGGCGACAAAGCATGCGCCCTGTATAGTGTTCATAGACGAGATAGACGCCATAGGGAGAAGCAGGGATTCCAAATATGGCGGGGGAAACGAGGAGAGGGAGCAGACCCTCAATCAGCTGCTTTCAGAGATGGACGGTTTCGACGGATCAAAGGGAATACTTATCCTTGCCGCAACAAACCGCCCTGAGATTCTCGATAAGGCATTGCTTCGTCCTGGACGCTTCGACAGACGTATAATCGTGGACAAGCCAGACCTTAAGGGCAGAGTGGAGATTTTGAAGGTTCATTCCAAGGATGTAAAGATGGATGAAACCGTGGATTTGGATGCGATTGCTTTGGCAACCTCAGGAGCCGTGGGCTCGGATTTGGCAAATATGATAAACGAGGCGGCAATAAATGCGGCAAAGGAAAATCGTGAGTACGTGTGCCAGAAGGATTTGTTCGAGGCTGTGGAGCAGGTGCTTGTGGGTAAGGAAAAGAAGGACCGCATAATGAGCGAGGAGGAGCGAAAGATTGTATCCTATCATGAGGTGGGACACGCTCTTATTGCAGCGCTCCAGAAAAATTCCGAGCCGGTGCAGAAGATTACCATAGTTCCGAGAACTATGGGAGCATTGGGATATGTTATGCAGGTACCGGAGGAGGAAAAGTATCTGGACAGCGAGGATGAGCTTAGAGACCGCCTTGTGGGTCTTGTGGGAGGACGTGCGGCAGAGGAGGTGGTATTCGGCAAGGTGACTACCGGAGCCGCAAATGATATAGAAAAGGCTACTTCCATTGCAAAGAATATGATAACACGTTACGGCATGAGCAAGAAATTCGGACTTGTGGGACTTGCAACCGTGGAAAGCCAGTACCTGGAAGGCAGAGCTTCCCTTACCTGCTCAGACCAGACTGCGGCAGAGATAGATGCGGAAATTGTCGTAATGATAAAGGAGGCGTATGAGAAGGCGCTTTCGATGCTTAGGGATAACAGGGATGTTATGGATAAGCTTGCAGAGTACCTGATAGAGAGGGAGACCATTACAGGCAAGGAATTTATGAAGATATTCAGGGAAGCAAAGGGGCTTCCCGAGCCCGAGGAGGAATCCAAGGGAAAAAATATCGATGTGACCATAGATGATGACACTAAGGAAAGCACCGGGGCGAAGCCTAAAGAAGGCAAAGAGGCATCAGAGCCTGCGGATAAAGAGGAGCCGCAGGAAGAAAAGCATGAAAATCCCGAGAGCGGTCAGAGAGGTGTTTTTACAAATTCAAGCTTATAGTGAGTAAATAAGTATCGGAATATTTTGATACAGACAACAAGAGAGGCTCCGCATTGCGGAGCCTCTCCCGTTATAGGGGTTCGATAGGGGATAGATGGTTTTTAATCGTCAACACCATCTAACAATTTGTTGACAATGGTAAGTATAGCAAGGGTTCCATATATTTAACAGAGCCAAAAAATGATATATGCCCAAAAATCAGACAAAAATTAAAAAATGCCTAAAAATTTATGTTACAGCTTATTTTTTAGGGTATCCAAAGTGTTGTCAATGATGCTGTCAAAGATTATTGAGGTGGTGTGCGCCAACTTCTCCACAGGGATATCATAGCTGTTTCTTATCCATTCAATCACAAATGAGCGCAGCACCAGAGAAATTATGTGGGTGCTGAATTTCTGCTTTTCGGGCGAAAGCGCATATTCATCATAATAGAATTGAAAATGCGTCTCGGTCAGCTTATCCATAGTCGTATTGAGATACTTGATAAATATATCCCTGGCGGAGGAATAATATACATGATTGACAAAGTCCTTGTGTCTCTTCATAAGGCTGAGCGCCTCACAGAGGTCAGCCTCCATATCTCCCCGTTTTTCGCTGTTTGTGGCAAGAATAACCTGCTGTTCGAACACATCGCTCAGCACGGCAAAAATATCAGAATAATGGTAGTAGAAGGTATTTCTGTTGATTCCGCACTCCTTTGTAAGCTCTGAAACCGTAATCTCATCGATACAGCGTTTCTCCACCATGGATACAAAGGTTTCTGTTATAGCTTTTTTCGTAAACTTAGTCATAGCATAGTGATTATATTTTATATTTTTTAAAATATCAATATCTAAGATATAATAACTGCGCGGCAATTCCATCCGTGAAATTGCCAAACGCTTGTTATTATACCACAAGCATCCGTGCTTATGATATAATGATCCTATGTTCAATGTCGAAGAGGAATTAAAAAAGCTTCCGAAGGAACCGGGCGTATATATAATGCATGATAAGAACGATACCATCCTCTATGTGGGAAAGGCGGTAAACCTGCACAACAGGGTGCGTTCTTATTTCCGGGAAAACATAGGGCGGGGACCTGCCATAGACAGGATGGTGGAGCAGATTGCCCGTTTTGAATATATAATCACGGACTCCGAGCTGGAGGCGTTAGTGCTTGAAAACAATCTCATCAAGGAGCATTCGCCGAAATACAATACCCTGCTTAAGGATGACAAAACATATCCGTACATAAAGGTTACATTATCGGAGGATTATCCCCGCATTATGTTTTCAAGAAGCATAAAGAGGGATAAATCCAAATATTTTGGACCATACAGCTCCGCCGGCGCAGTAAAGGATACGATAGAGCTTTTGAACAAGCTGTATAAGCTGAGAACCTGCAACCGTGTACTCCCCAGGGATATAGGTATGGGGCGTCCATGTCTTAATTATCACATAGGACAATGTCTTGCCCCCTGTCAGGGCTATGTTTCCAAGGAGGAATACAGAAAACAGGTGGAGGGGGCTATGGACTTTTTGAACGGAAATTATTCCCCTATACTTAAAAGCCTCGAAGAAAAGATGAAAACCGCATCGGAAAATATGGAGTTCGAGGAGGCGGCAAAATACAGAGACCTGTATAATTCTGTAAGGAGTGTCGCACAGAAGCAGAAGATATCCGACAGCACATTGGAGGACAGGGACATTGTGGCGCTGTATCAGGACGAAACGGATGCTGTAGTGCAGGTATTCTTTGTTCGTGACGGCAAAATGATAGGCAGGGAGCACTATTACATGACCAATGTGGCAGGGATTCCCAAGGAGGAGGTGCTGCAGGATTTTATTAAGCAGTTCTATGCCGGAACACCTTTTATACCGAGGGAGCTGTTTTTGCAGTATGAGATTGAGGATATGTCGGTAATAGAGGACTGGCTCTCCGAAAAAAGAGGCTCACGGATGCACATAATTGTGCCCAGAATAGGAAGCAAGGAGAAGCTTGTGGAATTGGCGGCGCAGAATGCCAAGCTTATTCTTTCTCAGGACAGAGAGAAGTTTAAGCGTGAGGAGGGACGCACCATAGGGGCGGTAAAGGAGATTGCGGATATATTGCAGATGGAAAGAATTGACCGCATGGAGGCATTTGATATATCCAACACCAATGGCTTTGAAAATGTGGGCTCAATGGTGGTCTTTGAGAAGGGCAAGCCGAAGCGCAGCGATTACAGAAAGTTTAAGATACGTTCAGTGTCAGGACCCGACGATTATGCCTGCATGAAGGAGGTTCTGACCAGAAGATTCCTGCATGGCATGGACGAGAAAAAGGAGCTTAAGGAGAAGCAGATAGATGAAACGTACGGAAGCTTTACGAGATTTCCGGATCTGCTCCTCATGGACGGCGGCAGAGGTCAGGTAAATATTGCGCTGCAGGTTCTGTCGGAGCTTCATATAGATATACCTGTCTGCGGTATGGTAAAGGATGACACTCACTCTACGAGAGGGCTTTATTACAATAATGTGGAGCTTCCGATAGATACACATTCCGAGGGCTTTAAGCTCATAACCCGCATACAGGACGAGGCGCACCGCTTTGCAATAGAATATCACAAATCCTTGAGGAGTAAGGCTCAGGTAAAGTCCGTGCTTGATGATATTCCCGGAGTGGGTCCCGCAAGAAGAAAGGCTCTTATGAAGTATTTCAGAGCCTTTGAGGATATAAAGAACGCCTCGGAGGAGGAGCTTGCAAGCATTCCGGAGATTGATTCAAAGACTGCAAAAAGTATTGTGGAATTCTTTAAAAAAGGGTAAAATAAAAATGTTATGGATATTTCAGTTGTAATACCGGTATACGGTTGTAAAAAGGCGATTCCGGAGCTTCACAGAAGGCTTACGGAAACTCTTTCAAAAATTGCAGAAACCTATGAGATAATCCTTGTGGATGATTATTGTCCGCAGAATTCATGGGAGGAGATAGAGAAGGTGTGCGCCATCGACAGGAACGTTGTAGGCATACATTTCTCCAGAAATTTCGGGCAGATACGTGCCATTACCGCCGGACTTGACAGAAGTATAGGAGACTGGGTTGTGGTAATGGACTGCGACCTTCAGGACAGACCGGAAAGCATAGAGGAGCTATACAACAAGGCAAAGGAAGGCTATGATGTGGTCTTTGCCAGCAGGGTAAACAGAAAAGACACCTTTGTTACGAAGCTTTTGTCAAAGGGATTTTATAAGGTATACAGCTATTTTACAGGGGGATATTACGACCCATCGTTGTGCAATTTCAGCATTTCAAAGCGGATAGTTATTGACAATTATTGCCGTATGAGGGAGCAGACCAGAGCGTTTACGATGTTCATAAAATGGCTTGGCTTCAAGCAGACATCCGTTCCGGTGGAGGAGGATGCAAGATTTGAGGGCAAATCCTCATATAATTTCAAAAAGAAGCTGAATCTTGCATTGGAGATTATAACAACGCAGTCCAACAGGCCTCTTCTTTTTTCAGTAAAGATAGGGTTCATTATCGCTTTGATTGCACTGTTTTACATTGTTTTTCTTGTAATAAGAAACCTGTTTGTAGGAGATTTAACACTTGGATGGACTACGATAATCGCCTCAATATACTTAATGGGCGGAGTGCTTCTCTGTGCAGTAGGATTGGTCGGCCTGTATGTAGGAAATATATTTAACGAGACAAAGAATAGACCGATATATGTTGTCGCAGAAATATTGAATGAGCATTAAGGAATGAAAATATGTATATAATTATCGGTGCCACCGGATTTATAGGTGTGTACACAACGGAATATTTTCTGAAGCACGGAGAACGAGTGGTTGCCGCCGGCAGAAACAAGAAGGTTGCAGAGCTTTTACAGAATATGGGGGCGGATTATATTGAGCTTGATGTTACTTCAAAGGATGATTTTGATAAATTGCCGACGGACGGCGTGGATGGAGTGATCCTTTTGGCGGGGCTGCTTCCTGCGAATACTACGGCAGACCTGAAAATTGAGGAAAATGCAGCGGACTATTTTGAGGTCAATGTAAAGGGTGCAATAAATGTTTTGGAATACTGCCGTAAGAACGGGATTAAAAGAGTTATAGGAAACTGCAGTTATTCCGATGTCTCGGGAGCTTGGGGCAAGGGATATGAGATTACCGAGGAGGAGCCGAGGAATTTCAAATTTACCGGAGACCACGCAGTATACGTGATTAGCAGGAATGCCTGTAATGATGTTATGGAGTATTACAATGAGCAGCACGGGCTTAGATGTGCATGGTTCAGATTTCCGCCGGTGTACGGAGTGGGACCGCACGGTACAATCTATGTCGACGGAGTTCCGAAAAAGTCCGGTATTGCAACCTTTATCGACAATGCCTGTGAAGGGAAGGATATAGAAATATGGGGAGATCCCCATATAAAGAGGGATATTATATACGTAAAGGACGTTGCCAGAGCGTACTATCTCGCAATGAAGAGCGATAAGACCTATGGTCTGTATAATATGACAGGACATGTACAGATTGACCTTGAAGAGCAGGTAAGAACCGTAATAGATGTATTTGGAAATAAAAAACATCCCTCAAGAGTTATATACAGACCCGAAAAGCCCAATTCCACACCTTCATATCTTTACAGTATGGAGAAGGCAAAAAGAGATTTTGATTTCGAACCGGAGTACAGGGATTATAAAAAAATGATGCTGGATTATAAGGATGTTCTGGAAAGCAGGGAATGGGAACAGCTTATCACAACAAGAAGAAAGTGATATGATATGAGAAAATTAGCCATAATCGGAGCTTCATATTTGCAGGAGCCGCTTATTGAAAAGGCAAAGGAGAATGGGATCGAGACCCATGTATTTGCCTGGGCAGCAGACGACGTGGGAGAAAAGTCTGCAGATTATTTCTACCCCATAAGTATTATAGAGAAGGACGAAATACTCAATAAATGCAGGGAGATAGGCATTGACGGAATATGCAGTATTGCCTCGGATTTGGCGGTGGTCACGGTAAATTATGTGGCGGAGAAGCTGGGACTTACGGGGAATACCATTGTCAGTACGGAAAAGTCCACCAATAAGCACAATATGAGACTTGCTTTTGAGAAGGAGGGGGATCCGTCTCCGAGAAGTATTCTTGTGAGGACAATCAAGGATGTCAAAGATAAGGAAATAGTTTATCCGGTAATAGTAAAGCCGCTTGACAGGTCAGGAAGCAGAGGTATCTTCAAAATCTATGGCAGAGAAGGATTGGCGGAAGCGATAGAGGGCGCAGAGGAGCAGGGATTTATAAAGGAAGCGCTGATTGAGGAATATGTTGAAGGTAAGGAATACAGCATCGAATGTATCTCATACAAAGGAGAGCACCACTTTCTTGCGCTGACGGAAAAGTATACCACGGGGGCGCCGCATTTTATAGAGACAGGGCATATTGAGCCTGCAAAGCTGGATGATGAGATGCGGGTAAAAGTGAAAAAAGTGATTTTCCATGCGCTTGACTCGTTGGAAATTACTTACGGCGCATCTCATTCCGAGATAAAGATTGATAAGGACGGAAATATAAAGATAATCGAGATCGGAGCCCGTATGGGAGGGGATTTTATAGGAAGCACTCTGGTGCACCACTCTACGGGAATAGATTTCGTGAAGGCGGTAATAGATATCGCATTGGGGAATGCGCCTGACCTTACGCCGGATATTGAACCTTCTCCAATAGGTGTGCATTTTATTTTTGGCAAAGAGGATGTCGCCGTACTTGAAAGATTAAAGGCAGAGCATGCGGAATATCTTTTGGAGTCGGAGGTATCAGACGAAATAGGAGGAGAGGTCACGGACAGCTCCACCAGATTTGGTTATTATATAATTAAGGCACCGACCATAAAAGAGGTTCAAAGATATATGCCGGCGCATGAGGAATACGATGAAGAAGGCTAAATATATATTGCTTTTAAATATTCTTTTGCTTATGTTTTCCCTTGCCACAATTATGAGCAAGCTTGCGTCGAAGGAGGAGTTCTTAAGCTTTCGCTTTATACTCTGCTATGGGGGACTCATAGCTATACTGGGAATATATGCCATAGGCTGGCAGCAGATTATTAAAAAGCTTCCGCTGTCTCTCGCATACTGCAACAAGGCGATAACCATAGTGTGGGCGATAGTCTGGGGATATCTGATTTTCAAGGAGGCGATAACGCCGGGAAAGGTAATAGGAGCGATAATGGTAATTGCGGGTGTTGTACTCTTTGTGCTCTCCGACGACGCTACGGAGGATAAGCCATGATTTCTTGGCCTCATGCAGCGCTTATATTAGGAGCAACATTTCTTGCGGCAATCTCTCAGGTAATGTTAAAGAAAGCCGCCGAAAAGGAATATAAGTCGAAAATATACGAATACCTCAATCCCCTGGTAATATTTGCTTATGTGATATTTGTGGTAACGACCTTCCTCGATATCTTTGCGTACAGGGGCGTGCCATTGTCGCTTGGTCCGGTATTGGAAGCCACAAGCTACATATATGTGACGATATTTGGCGTTAAGATATTCGGGGAAAAGATAAATAAAAGAAAGCTTTTGGCATTAGCTTTGATAATTTTCGGTATAATCGTGTATGCGGTCATCGGGAACAGATAATGCAAATGAAAGGAAAACGATATGGCGAGCGTAAGTTTGGACAAGGTTATTGAGCACTTGAATCTCACAAATCTAACTCCGGAGATTCCTACGGAGAAGATAAAGATCACACAGCCGGATATCAACAGACCGGCGCTGCAGATGGCAGGCTTTTTTGAATTTTTTGATGCCACCCGTCTGCAGATAATAGGATTTGTGGAATATTATTATATGAAGGAAAAGATAGACGATGATAACCGCCATGAGATATACACCCAGCTTCTCTCCTCGGAGGGAATGCCAGCGGTAATTTTCTGTAGGGATCTGGAACCGGATGCCACATTCATACAATGCGCCAAGGAACAGGGAGTCCCGCTTCTCTCCACCAGAGATATAACCTCCAAATTCATGGCGGAGGCTATAAAATGGCTTTCGGATGAGCTTGCCCCCTGCATAACCGTTCACGGAGTTTTGGTGGATGTCTACGGCGAAGGTGTGCTTATCACAGGAGAGAGCGGTATCGGTAAATCCGAGGCGGCGCTGGAGCTCATAAAAAGAGGACACCGTCTGGTTACGGATGATGCGGTGGAAATCAGAAGAATATCGGATGATACGCTCATCGGAAGCTCACCGGATATCACGAAGAACTTCATAGAGCTAAGGGGAATCGGAATCGTGGATGTAAAGGCACTGTTCGGTGCCTCCTCGGTAAAGGATTCCCAGGAGATAGATTTGGTCATAAAGCTTGAAGACTGGGATAAGGAAAAGGAGTATGACAGACTGGGTCTCGAGGAGGACTATATTGAGTACCTCGGGAATAAGGTGGTATGTCATAACATACCCATACGTCCCGGACGAAATCTGGCAGTCATATGTGAAACGGCGGCGGCGGATCACAGACAGAAGAAGGCAGGCTACAGCGCAGCGAAGGAGCTCTATGCGAGATTCCAGAATTCTATGGCAAAAAGAGTAGAGGAGGAAAAGGACGAGCAATGAAAAAGTATGCATTTGGTGTGGATATCGGCGGGACCACGGTAAAGATAGGACTTTTTGACAGGGAGGGAGCGATACTTGACAAGTGGGAAATCCCCACAAACAAGGAAAATCATGCGGAAAAGGTGCTCCCTGACATAGCATCCAGTCTTATATCCAAGCTTGCAGAAAAGGAGATTGCAAGGGAAGATATTGAGGGCATAGGAGTGGGCTCTCCGGGCTCCATTACAGCAGATGGATATTTGCGTTCTGCCGTCAATATAGGCTGGGAGGAGCTTGACCTTACGGGGGAGCTTACGAGGCTTACCGGCTTTCCCACAAAGGCTTCGAATGACGCAAACGTGGCGGCGTTCGGAGAGATGTGGATGGGAGCAGGAAAAGGCTGCGACAATATACTTATGGTAACGCTGGGAACCGGTGTTGGAGGCGGTGTTATAGTAAATGGGGAGATATTGTCCGGCGCTACCGGAAGCGGAGGAGAGATTGGTCATATCCATGTAGAGGACAACGAGAATGAGCCCTGCAACTGTAAAAACTGCGGGTGCCTCGAGCAATACGGTTCCGCCACGGGTATCGCAAGGCTTGCAAGAAAGAGACTTGCAAAGGATAATGAGAAGAGCAGCTTAAGGGATATAGAGCCGGATAAGCTTTCAGCAAAGGATGTCTTTGATGCGTTAAAGGCAGGGGATAAGCTTGCAAGGGAAGTCGGAGAACAGTTTGCGGATTATCTCGGGAAGGGTCTGGGAATAATCGCATCTGTGACCGACCCCGAAAGGATAGTCATAGGCGGAGGCGTGTCAAGGGCGGGAGAGATAATAATAGAGCTTGTGGAGCCTAAGTACAGAAAATATGCGTATCCCCCCTGCGGGAAGGCACAGGTGGTGCTTGCCACATTGGGAAATGACGCCGGAATATACGGCGCTGCAGGGCTTATATTGAGGAAGACAAAATAATGGCGGAAATGGCTTTGGTAAAAGCACTGCTTTTGGATTTTCTTCCGAAGGCACGCATATATATGGATGAGTCCATGGCGAAGCATTCCTCCTTCAGAGCTGGGGGAGATGCGGCGTTTTATGTGGAAATCAGTTCCGCAGATGAGCTTGTCCGCATTATCCCCATACTTATAGCGGAGAAGGTGCCGTATGTGGTTTTGGGGAATGGAACTAATGTGCTGTTTCGTGACGAAGGCTATGCAGGCGTTGTCATGAAGCTTACGGGAGATTTTGAAAACATAAGCGTAGATTATGACAAAATATCTGTGGGAGCAGCGGTGCCGCTGTCGAAGGCAGCGAGAGTATGTGAGGAAAATTCACTGACAGGCTTTGAATTTGCTGCCGGAATACCTGGAACCGCCGGGGGAGCCATGGTAATGAATGCCGGTGCCTACGGCTCCGAAATGAAGGATATAGTATATGAAGTGAAATGTATTTCCTTTGAGAATGATAAGCCGGAAAGCCTCTCTCTCTCAAATAAGGATATGGATTTCGGCTATCGGGAGAGCGTCATCAAAAAAAGGAGCTACATAGTGACTGCCGTAACCTTTAAATTAGCGCAGGGGGACAAGGACAGTATCCGCTTTAATATGGAGAATCTTGCAAAGAAAAGACGGGACAAGCAGCCCTTGGAATTCCCGTCCGCAGGGAGTACCTTCAAGCGTCCGGACGGATTCTTTGCTGGAGCCCTTATCGAGCAGGCAGGGCTTAAGGGGTATTCTGTGGGAGACGCAGAGGTTTCCGAAAAGCATGCGGGCTTTGTCATAAATAAGGGGAATGCGACGGCAGGCGATATAATCGCGGTAATAGAGCATGTCAGGGAAAAGGTTTTTGAAATGTCGGGGGTCAGATTGGAGACAGAGGTACATATATTATGAGATTTGTTATCGTTACAGGTATGAGCGGCGGGGGCAAGAGCACAGTCCTTAAGATGTTGGAGGATGCAGGGTTTTACTGCGTCGACAATCTTCCCGTGTCACTGATAGAAAAATTTGTCGAGCTGATATCCGTGCCAAACAGCGAGGTTCAAAAGGTGGCGCTCGGCATAGATGTGCGCGCCGATCAGGATTTCAAGGAGACCACAGCGATTATCTCCGATTTAAAAAAGCGGGGATATGGGCTTGAAATTCTCTTTATGGAAGCGGATGATGAGGTGCTTATCAAGCGCTACAAGGAAACCAGGCGCATACATCCCCTTGCTGCGGAAGGAAGAGTGGAGGACGGTGTCAAGAAGGAGCGCAAGGTTTTAGACAAGATTAGAAAAAAGGCGGATTATGTCATTGATTCCACAAATCTCCTCACAAGGGAGCTTAAAGCGGAATTGGACAGGATATTCATAAATAACGAGGAATATAACTCTCTGATTGTGACAGTTATGTCATTTGGATTCAAGCATGGGATTCCCTCGGATGCGGATCTTGTATTCGATGTGAGATTTCTGCCAAATCCCTTCTATATAGAGAAATTAAAGCATCTCACGGGGCAGGATAAGGATGTGTCGGATTATGTTATGAGCTTTCCGGAGGCGCATACCTTCCTTGACAAGCTGAAGGATATGCTGGAATTTCTTATACCCAATTATGTGAATGAGGGTAAATACAGGCTTGTTGTAGCGATAGGCTGCACCGGGGGCAAGCACAGGAGCGTGACCCTTACAAACGCCCTGTATGACAGGATGAAGGACGCAGGGAACTACGGGATAAAGGTATTTCACAGGGATATCTCCGTGCCGGGCAAGTAGGAAAACAAAATGTCATTTTCGCAGGATGTAAAGGAGGAGCTTTCTGAACATATCGGAAATGCCAGACATTGTCAGCTTGCAGAGCTTGCGGCGCTTATGCATTTCTGCGGACAATACGGCAAGTATGCGGACGGCTTATACACCGTGGGATTTCATACGGATAATCCGTTAATTGTCAGAAAGGGCTTTACATTATTAAAAAAAACATTTAATATTGATGTTGACATCAGAGTAAATGAAGAACAGATGAATGAAATGCAGTCTGTTCTGGGAGAGCTTTCCGAGCCGGTAAGGCCCACTCTCATCAAGAGCTCCTGCTGTCAGAGAGCTTATTTGAGAGGGGCATTCCTTGCAGTGGGTTCCATATCGGATCCGAAAAAAGGCTACCATATGGAATTTGTATGTGAGAGAGAGGCTTTGGCGAAGCAGCTCATTGAGCTAATGTCAGGTTTTGGCATAGAAGCAAAGACGGTGCTTCGGAAAAAATACAATGTTGTCTACCTGAAGGAGGGGGAGAGCATTGTTGATGTGCTGAACATCTGCGAAGCGCACAGGTCATTGATGGAGCTTGAAAATATCCGTATCTTAAAGGATGTGAGCAATTCCGTAAACCGCAAGGTAAACTGCGAGACTGCAAACATCAAAAAAACCGTGAATGCGGCAGGCAGGCAGATAGACGACATCAGATACATTCAGGAAAATTACGGATTTGAGAGACTGCCGGAGCATTTAAGGGAAATGGCGGAGATAAGACTGGATAATCCGGATGCCACTTTGGCGGAGCTTTCCGGACTTCTTTCCGGAAATGTCAGTAAATCCGGAGTAAACCACCGCCTGAGGAGATTGTCGGAGATTGCCGACAGTCAAAGGCTGCACAGCCTTAATTGAGAGGAGAAGATTATGAAAACGAAGACTATGGAAGTCAAGCTGGACAAGGGGCTTGAAGCCAGACCTGTAGCGCTGTTGGTACAGGAGGCTTCAAAGTATCGTAGCAAGGTTTACATTGAGTACGGAGACAAGCGCATCAATGCAAAGAGTATTATGGGAATGATGAATCTGCCGCTCGGAAGCGGAGAAGAGATCAAGGTAGTGGTCGAAGGGGATGATGAGTCCGAGGCTCTCGAGGGCATAGACAGATTCTTAAGCAGTGCGGCGGTTTAGAAATTTTAGGCGTTTACAGAAAATGCAGGCGCCATAAAAATAAAAAAACGGAGGTATTTCAAATGTTAGTATCAGCAACAGATATGTTGAAAAAGGCAAAAGCCGGACATTACGGAGTAGGACAGTTCAACATCAACAACCTTGAGTGGACCAAGTCAATACTTCTGACTGCAAAGGAGCTTCGTTCTCCGGTAATCCTCGGTGTATCCGAGGGGGCAGGCAAGTACATGGGCGGCTATCATGTCGTTGTAGGCATGGTAAACGGAATGCTCAAGGATCTTGACATAGACGTTCCTGTAGCTCTCCATCTCGATCATGGCAGCTATGAGGGCTGCTACAAGTGCATTGAGGCAGGCTTCTCTTCCATAATGTTCGATGGCTCTCATTTCCCTATTGACGAGAATGTTCAGAAGACAACAGAGCTTGTTAAGGCAGCTCACGACAGAGGGCTTTCCATCGAGGCGGAGGTAGGTGCTATCGGCGGAGAAGAGGACGGCGTAGTAGGTATGGGCGAGTGCGCAGATCCCAAGGAGTGTAAGGCTGTAGCAGACCTTGGCGTAGACTTCCTTGCTGCCGGAATCGGAAATATTCACGGAAAATATCCCGCAAACTGGAAGGGACTTTCATTTGAGACATTGGATGCCATACAGAAGCTTACGGGCGAGCTTCCCCTTGTGCTTCACGGCGGAACCGGAATCCCTGCGGATATGATAAAGAAGGCTATTGATCTCGGAGTAGCAAAGATAAATGTTAATACCGAGTGCCAGCTTTCTTTCGCAGAGGCTACCAGAAAATATATCGAGGCAGGCAAGGATCTCGAGGGCAAGGGCTTTGACCCCAGAAAGCTTCTCGCTCCCGGTGCAGAGGCTATCAAGGCTACTGTCAAGGAAAAGATGGAGCTCTTCGGATCTGTCGGAAAGGCTTAAGCAAAGAAAAAACCCTAGAAAGGGAGGATGCCAAGGAGCTAAGCTCCTTGGCATTTATTATGAAAAAGTTTTTTTAAAACTGTCAGCGTCTTCTCTTTTGTTAAGAACAGTATATAAAAGAGAAGTGTACAGAAAATGTTTTGCAGATTAATAATCAATTAATGATTTGTGAACAAAATTTGAACACGCAAAAAGCTAAAGCTTATCCGGCTCCGGGTAATCCACACCGAAGGTTTCGGCAGTAACGGTTTTGATAACCTGCACCTCTACAGGGCGATCAGACCAATCGGTCTTTGTCTCTGCAATCTTATTCACATTTTCAAGTCC
Source organism: Lachnospiraceae bacterium (assembly GCA_017483735.1). Classification (GTDB taxonomy): domain Bacteria; phylum Bacillota; class Clostridia; order Lachnospirales; family Lachnospiraceae; genus RGIG4856. Next base: position 123,918 of record JAFUVF010000058.1, read on the forward strand.
CTCAATGACCTTTCCGAATGCGGCATAGCTTCCGTCGAGATGGGGAGAGGTCTTGTGCATTATAAAGAACTGAGAGCCTGCGGAATCGGGATCCTGGGCTCTGGCCATAGAAAGCACTCCCTCTGTGTGCTTCAAGTCATTCTTAAAGCCGTTTGCATCGAATTCTCCCTTTATTGAGTATCCGGGACCGCCCATGCCGGTGCCCTCGGGGTCGCCTCCCTGTATCATAAAGCCCTTGATTACTCTGTGAAAGATAAGGCCGTCATAGAAGCCTTTATTTATCAGGCTTAAAAAATTTCTGACAGACTGGGGGGCAATATCGGGATAGAGCTCCGCCTTAATGATATCCCCGTTTTCCATTGTTATTGTTATAATAGGATTTTGTGCCATTTTGGTATCTCCTTTTCGTTTTTATAGAAAACATTCTATACTAAGGACATATTTTTTGTAAAGCAAAGAATAATGAACTTATTTATTTTACATTCCCCCGGAATTGTATATAATATATCCTATGGAAATGACTCTTGCGAAAAAGACAAAGGCAATCATAGAAAAATATGATTTTCGCATACAGAAAAGATACGGACAGAATTTCCTCGTAGATGAGGGTGTGCTGGAGCGCATTATTGCTGCCGCCGAAATTTCAAAGGCGGATACCGTTTTGGAAATAGGTCCGGGCATTGGTACGCTTTCCGGCAATCTTGCGGGAAACGCCGGGCATTTAATATGCGTGGAGATAGACAAAAATCTTATTCCAATCCTTGAAGAAACCCTTTCGGAGCATGAGAATATCACAATTATAAATGATGATATCCTAAAGGTTGATGTCGCAAAACTCTGCGAGGAATACAACGGCGGGCAGCCCATAAAGGTTGTGGCGAATCTTCCATATTATATAACCACTCCCATTATAATGGAGCTTCTCGAAAAGCGGCTTCCCATAGCGAGCATTACCGTTATGGTACAAAAGGAGGTGGCGGAGCGCATGCAGGCTGCGCCGGGAGGAAAGGACTATGGTGCACTCTCCCTTGCTGTACAGTATTATTCGGAGGCGAGGCTTGTATGCCGCGTGCCGGAGAACTGCTTCATACCCCGTCCCAACGTGGATTCTGCCGTCATATCTTTAAAGCTCTATGAGAAGCCTCCCGTGGAGGTCATTAACCCGGACAGGATGTTTGAGCTTATCCGTGCCGCTTTTAACCAGCGGAGAAAAACACTTGTGAACGCCATTTCCAATGCCGTCAATCTGGGAATATCAAAGGAACAGGCGCTTGAAGGGATAAAAACGTTAGGCCTTGACGAAAATATCAGGGGAGAAGTCCTTGATATTTCACAATTTTCTAGACTTTCTGATTTATTTTTTTCAAAATAATACGTTTTTTTTGACTTGTATCTATATTTATGATAGACTATATGTTGTTGATTGCGCAGATATAAAACACAAGACTATGTATATTATATAATATAGAAGGAAGCGAATGTTTTGAATAAATATGAGTATAAGGTCAAATCGGATGAGATAAAGGCGCTTATCGATGAGGGGGAGATTTACGAGGCGGCTGATATTGCCGACACCATTGACTGGCGCAGGGTAAAAAGTGTTGTGATGCTCTGCACTATAGGAAATCTCTACAAGGATAATCACAGATATGAGGATGCAAAGGATATTTTCCTTCTGGCGTACAACAGAAGACCCGGCTGGAGAGATGTCTGCTATTCTCTGTGTGAGCTTTGTCTAAAGACTGACGATTACGTCAGTGCAGTTGAGTTTTACAAGGAATTTGTAAAGAATTCTCCACGGGATCCCGGAAGATATATTCTCCAATATAAGCTGTACGAAGCGCAGGATATCAGCCTTGAGGAGCGCATAGACGTATTGGAGGAATTAAAGCAGCATGACTATACCGAGAAATGGGCGTATGAGCTGGCATATCTTTATCACAGGATAGGTCTGGGCGCACGCTGCGTGGATGAATGTGACGAGCTTATACTTTCCTTTGGGGAAGGAAAATATGTAAAGAAGGCGTTGGAGCTTAAAATGCTGCACGAGCCCCTGACACCGAGACAGCAGGCGTTGTATGAAAGCTTCGGTGGGGTTTCAAAGGGTAGAAGAAAGGCATCTGCTATCAGAAATTCCGTTGCCACATTGCCGTCTTATGACAGGAACCTGCGCACAGGAAGGCAGTCTGCAATTTCGAGGGCAAGAGAATCCCGATATCTTGATGAGTTTCAGGATGAATACACGGACAACCGCAGGGACAGATATGCCGATGACTATAAGGATGAGTACACAGACAGATATGCCGACGAATATCGTACCGGATATCCGGACGAGCGAAATGAACGATATGGACTGCCCGAAAGAACGGAAAAGGCTGAGGGAAGAAATCCTAAGAAGCGCAGCTCCGCAAGATATGAACGTCTGAGCGGCAGGGAAAGGCGCAGGGAGGAAAGAAAAAAGGAAGAAAGGGCCAGAGATGAACGAAGCCCGGGAAGCCGCAGACAGGGCGGAAATTCCGGACAATATGATGACCGGAACAGATATAACGACAGATATTCTGATGAGTCCTACGAGGATGATTACACACAAAATCCTTACAGCCAGAATCCGTATGAACAGGGGGCGTATGAGCAGGCAGCTTATGGTCAGGATTTGTACGGACAAGATTCGTATGGGCAGGATGTATATGGACAGGATGTGTATGCTCAGGATTCGTATGGGCAAGATTCGTATGGACAGGAGCCATATGAGACTCCCGGATATGGCGAGAGCTATGGGGGCTATAATGCGGATACCGAAAATACAAGAGTGTATGAGCCGGTAAGGGACGAACAGCTGTACAGCGGTCAGTCCGATGAAGAGCCTCCTTTTGTGGAAAATGATTACGATATACAGATAAAGCCCATGGACATGGGGCGCTACAATACATTAAATCTGCAGGCGGAGCTTGCAGAGGGTCTAAAGGAGGTCTTAGACGACGAGGAGGAGCAAAAGCCCGCAGATCCGGTAATGCAGGATATCATGGCACCTATGCTGGAGGAGGATACGGAAGAGGAATCGGAGCTTCCTGCGCAGGAGGTCTATCCTGTCGTCGGGGAAGAGGTTTCTTCGGAGTATCGGAAAGAACCGGAATACGAAATGTCGGCAACGGAGGTGTTCTTCGGAGAGACAGGCGAGTTGGCTGATCTTAGGAACGTGCCGGATTACAGGGATGAGAGAGTGCCTCGGTACCTCGAGGAATCGTCACGTATGGGAGCAATGACGGAGGCGCTTGTCAGAAGCCTTTCTGCTCAGCCGCCGGCGAGGCTTGCAGGAGTTCTGAGTCAGGAATCCGATGGTCAGATATCCTTTGTTATGCCCGAAGGCCCTCAAATCGAGAAGCAGATAACAGGACAGCTCAATATAGATGACGTCATTGCAGAATGGGAACGCATACGACAGGAAAATGCGGAGAAGAGCACCGAGCAGGTAATTAACCGTGTAAAACAGACTACGGGAGAATTGTTTACCGAATTTGAGGCCGCAGTGAGGGATGGGCTCCTTGAACAGATAGAAAGAGAGAGCGATCAGGAGGAACAGTACGCAAGAGAGGGCATATATTCCTTAGACACAGCTGATGACAGGGATATCATAGATGCCGAATACAGACTTCTGCCTGAGGAGGGGAGCGATGCGGCATACCCTGAAGAGGGAGAGGTTGTCCTCCCAGAGGATACAGTCATTGATGCGAACCCGGAGGAGACGGAGGCTGAGGAGGAAGAACCATCTGTTGAAAGTGTAAAAGCACAGGAAGAAGCACAAGAAGACACGCAAGACGAGGCACAAAAAGAAGTGCAAGAGGGAATGCAGAAGGAAGCTTCGGAAGAGCCGGCACCCTCAGAAGATGCTGTGGAAAGTGAGGACGACGAGGAGGGGGATGAAGCTGATGACAGTGATGATGATTCAGATTCCGATTCGGATACTGACACTTCTCAGATAAGAGCTCTCACAAGAGAGGAAAAGGAGGCATTTGCTCCTTATATTCAAAGAAAAAGCTCGAAAAAGCAGCTCATAGGCATACTTGATAATGCCAGCATGGATGCCTGCACCTCTAATATTATCCTCACGGGGGAGGAGGGTACGGATACCCTTACCCTTGCAAAGAATATAGTGAGAGAGATACGTCTTTCCGATGCCAATTTCTCGGGCAGGGTGGCAAAGATATCCGGAGGAAGCTTAAACACTAAGGATGTTGAGGGCACAATAACTCAGCTTTCCAACGGAGCGCTTATTATAGAGCATGCGGGTCAGATGACAAATGAGACCGTATCAAGGCTTGACAAAGCACTACAGAATATGAATAATGGAATTGTAGTACTGTTGGAGGATTCCAGAAAGAATATAAAGAAGCTTCTTTCTGACAACAAGGGCGGACTTTCGAGCTTTACCAACAGAATGGACGTAAAGGCTCTGAACAATGATGCGCTGGTGGAATTCGGAAAGCAGTATGCGAGGGATAGGGAATATACCTTCGATGAGTTGGGGATTTTGGCGCTCCACACAAAGATAGATGAGAGGCAGACTCTCGATCATGCGGTAACTGTGCTGGATGTCAAGGAGATAGTGGACAAGGCTATCGCAAACGCCTCCAAAAAGAGCGTCGGTCACTTCTTTGATGTGATAATGAAGAGAAGGTATGACGAGGAGGATATGATAGTTTTGGGCGAGAAAGACTTTGAGTAGAGAGGAGAACAGGTATGGCAAAGGCTGCGGCAAAGCATCTTGAGAAGATTTTTATATCGGATGATGATATGTATCTATTTGGGCAGGGGACCCATTATGATATATACAAGAAATTAGGGGCACACCTTTCTGAGGAAAACGGAGAGAAGGGTGTGTATTTTGCAGTTTGGGCGCCCAACGCCACGGCAGTACATGTTGTGGGTAATTTTAACTCATGGAACGAGGAATCCCACCCTATGGAGAAGCTGGGTGAGGTAGGAATATGGGGGCTCTTTATTCCGGGACTTAAGGACGGCGAGGTATACAAATATCTCATAACCGCTTGGGACGGAAGGAAGCTGTACAAGGCAGATCCTTATGCAAGCTATGCGGAGCTTCGTCCGGGCACCGCTTCCATCGTGTATGATTTGTCAGGCTTTGCATGGAAGGATGATGCATGGATGGCGGAGAGGGATAAAAAGGATCCCAACAAGGAGCCTATGGCAATCTATGAATGCCATATGGGCTCGTTTATGAAGCATCCCGATGGAACGGAGGACGGCTTCTATAATTATCGTGAATTCGCAAAAAGGATTGTTGAATATTTAAAGGAGATGAAATACACCCATGTGGAGCTTATGGGTATTTCCGAGCATCCCTTTGACGGCTCATGGGGATATCAGGTTACCGGCTATTATGCTCCCACCTCCAGATACGGGACTCCGAAGGACTTTATGTATCTTGTGAACGAGCTTCACAAGGCGGGAGTGGGCGTCATTCTGGACTGGGTGCCTGCGCATTTCTGCCCGGATGCCTTCGGTCTTGCCGAATTTGACGGAAGGTGCATCTACGAGCATCCCGACCCAAGAAGGGGAGAGCATCCCGACTGGGGTACCAAAATCTTTAATTTCGGAAAGCCCGAGGTCAAAAATTTCCTTATAGCAAATGTGCTGTACTGGCTTAGGGAATTTCATGTAGACGGAATAAGAGTCGATGCCGTGGCATCAATGCTCTATCTCGACTACGGAAAGCAGGATGGGCAGTGGCTTCCCAATGAAAACGGCGGAAACGAAAATCTTGATGCCATTGTTTTCTTCCAGCATATGAATTCCGTGGTAAGAGGAACATATCCCGGATTCCTTACAATTGCCGAGGAATCCACCGCATGGCCAAAGGTTACATCGGACATAGGTACGGATGGACTTGGCTTTGCTTTCAAGTGGAATATGGGCTGGATGCATGATTTCTGTGAGTATATGAAGTTAGACCCCATGTTCAGGAAGGGAGACCATTACGGTCTTACCTTTGCCATGACCTACAATGACAGCGAAAACTATATCCTGCCCCTGTCACATGATGAGGTTGTGCACCTTAAGTGTTCAATGGTAAATAAAATGCCGGGCTATCAGGTGGATAAATATGCAAATCTTCGTGTAGGCTATACATATATGTTCGGACATTGCGGGAAAAAGCTCCTTTTCATGGGTCAGGAATTTGGACAGGAGAGGGAGTGGAGCGAGGCGAGAGAGCTTGACTGGTTCCTTTTGGGAGAACGCTACAACAAAGGGCTTCAGGATTATATGAAGGAGCTTTTGGAGCTTTACAGAAAGACACCTGCGCTGTATGAGAATGACAACAACTGGCTTTCCTTTGAATGGATGAATGCTGATGATTCCGACAGGAGCACCTATTCCTTCATCAGAAAGAGTGCGGACGGGAAAAACAACCTGCTCTTTGTCATGAATCTTACCCCTATGAAATGGGAGAAATACAGGGTTCCGGTTCCGAAGAAAAAGAAGTATAAGCTCTTACTCAATTCCGACGAGGAGCGTTTCGGAGGCTTCGGAAACAAGATTCCTTCGGAGATAGCTGCGGAGGCGGTGGAGTGCCATTTCCATGATTACTCAATGGTATTTGATCTTCCTCCTTATACGGCAGCAATATTTAAGTACTAAAGTAAATTGAAGCTTTGACCGAAATAAAAGGTGAGTGCCGGTGTGAGTGCTCGCCTTTTCTATATAAAAACGGAGAATACTAAATGAGAATAAGCTTTAATCAAAATGATCTGAGCAATACAGCCTTTAAGACTGTTGAAAACGGGGTAAAGGACAATGCGGTAAGTACTGCAAGGCTTACCGGAAATAAGAAAAACGTTAATATTGCGGCGGCGGATTTTGTAAAGGGAGAGGACTTTGATCCGCTCAATACCAATCCCGACGGCAAAAAGAAGAAGTCAATAGTCGAGCTTCAGAAAGAAGCCGAAAATATGGATGTTTCCGTCCAGCAGAATTATATGACGGTAATGTCAAATATCTTGTCTGACGAGGATTACGAGAAGCTTTCGGAGGATGGCTTCGATATGTCTGAAATGGGCACCGCTGAGACCGTCACGATTGTGGATAAGATAAAGGCGGAGATGGCAAAATCGGGCCAGATAGTTGAGGGCTTCAATGATGATCTTGATTCGGATGTGCTTACGGATGTTTTTGGGAGTGAGGTTCTTGCCAGAAATATAGAAAAATCCTTTAAGGAAGCGGATATTCCGCTGACGGATGAGAATATATCCGATGTGGCAAAGGCATGGGAGTATGCAAAGAGTCTGGAGTTACCGGATGATAATACTATGGCGTATATGCTTGATAATGAGCTTTCCCCGGAAATATGGAATATGTATGTTGCGCAGAATTCCGGTATGACAGCATATTCTGGAAGCGGAGCGGCTTCATATCAGGATTTGGAAGCGCTTAAAGGTCAGATAGACAAGGTTATTGAGGCCAGCAATCTTCCTGTTAATGATGAGAGCAGAAGAGTTGCAGAATGGATGCTTTCAAACGGCCTTCCACTCACGAGGGAGTCCCTGGACAACTATAATGAGATCTCGACCGTAAGGATTCCGGTGGAGGAGGAGAAATTCGCAAAGGAGGCGGCACAGGCACTGTCCATCGGAAAGAGTGCCATACATGCGAATCTTTCGGAGCTGCCCCATAAGAATATATACGAGCAGGCAAACTCTGCTTTACAATACTATAATGATGATTCGAACTTTAAAGATTTGCCTCAGGGGACTGAAGCCAGGATCAAATTGGAGGAGATACGTTTGCGCATGACTGCGGAGGTAAACGTAAAGCTCATAAAGAGCGGATTTTCCATTGATACTGCTCCTATGGAGGAGCTTCTCAGAGAATTGAGGAAGGCAGAATATGAGGTTGCGGACAGTCTGTTTTCCAACAGGCCGGATTCAGTCGAAAAGTATGAGACCTTTACGGAAGCAAACAGGATAATAGATGAATTACCTACACTTCCTGCGGCGGTTCTGGGCGGCTTTGCAGTAAGGACTACAGAGACCACGCTTTTAAGCTTCCATGCGGAGGGTGTTGCCTTAAAAGCTACATACGAACGTGCGGGAGAATCCTACGAGGCGCTGATGACAAGACCGGACAGGGAATACGGCGATTCCATCAAAAAGGCATTTGCCAATGTGGATGATATTGTGTCAGATCTTGGATATGAGCTTAATGAAGAAAATCGAAAGGCGGTCAGGATATTGGGCTACAACAGCATGGAAATGACTGCTGAAAATATCGACAGAGTTGCTGCGGCGGATGAAAAAGTAAAAACAGTTGTGGAGAAAATGACGCCTGCCGTAACACTTAAAATGATAAGGGACGGTATAAATCCTCTCGAGGCGAGCTTTGATGAGCTCAACGAGTACTTTGACAACACAGAGGAAAGCTTTGCGGAAAGCAGTGAGAAGTATAGCAGATTTCTCTACAATCTTGAAAGGAATAATGAGATCTCGGAGCAGGAGAGGGATGCATATGTGGGTATATACAGAATGCTCAGGCAAATCGAAAAATCCGACGGCGCAGCAGTGGGGGCATTGGTAAATGCGCAGGCAGAGCTTAATTTCGAAAACCTTATGTCTGCGGTAAGGAGCTCAAAGAATAAGGGTATTGATGTAAAGCTTTCGGATGCCTTCGGAACCGTTAAGGAGCTTATCAAAAACGGAAAGAGCATAACCGAGGAGATTGCAAAGGGCTTTGTAAAAAATGTGGATGATGTTATAAGCGAGTTTACCGAAATAAAGGAGATTACAAGGGAATATTATAAGGAAGAGCTGGAAAGGGCAAGACAGGCAGCCTCCGTAAGGGAATCTTCCGCAGAGCTTTTGCGGCGTGGAGAGATAGACGAGACGGCAGAAAATCTTCTGGCGGCACAGGAGCTTCTCTATCCGGAGGAAAGTATTTTTTCAAAGCTTGACAAAAGACACAAAAGAGACAGGGAGAACCCTGAACGGCATATTCCCGATATGTCGGAAAGGCTTGATGATGTCGATGCCTTTAAGGAAGAGTATAATGAGCTTATAGAAGGCATCAGTAAGGAGATAGAGGACAGTATCCTGTATGAGAATGGAAGTATTGATGTGCGCAATATGAAGCTTATGCACAAGCAGCTCTCTATAGCAAAAGTAGTATCCGACAGGGAGGACTATGTGATTCCCATGTATATAGGGGAGGAGCTGTCACAGGTTCATCTGACGATAGACAATCGCTCTGCGGGACAGGGAAGTGTATACATAGATGCGAAAATCGGCGAAAGTATGAATCTGGAAGGAAGATTTTCTGTTAGCAGAGGCGAGCTGTACGGGGCAGTTACAGGAAATTTGCCTCCGGAGGTTATGGATATCGGAAAACTTGCCGATATATTCACTGAACGCATTGAAAATAGTCAGTCCGCAATAGGCAAAATAAAGGTGGATACCATAGCAGTTGTAGACAAAAGGACATTTTCGGGAATGCAGGTTGGCACGGATGCCACGGACGATTCAGAAGGAGCTGAAAACAGGGAACTGTTCGAATTGGCAAAGATATTTTTAAACACTATCAAAGAGGTGAAAAATGAGAATTAATTACAACGTGTCAGCAATGCTTTCCAACAACGCACTGGCAAACAGCGATAAAAAGCTTGCCGCATCATTACAGAGGCTTTCTACCGGTTTGAAGGTAAACAGGGCCAAGGACAATCCTGCGGGGTTAGCAATGTCAAAGAGAATGAACGCCCAGATAGAGGGTGTGAATATGGCGAGCCAGAATTCAAGCGATGGAATTTCGGTAATAGAGATAGCCGACGGAGCTCTGTCAGAGGTTGCCGATATGCTCCAGAGAATGAATGAGTTATGCGTCAAGGCTGCCAACGGAACGGCTACAACCGGTGACAGAGAGATCATACAGAAAGAGATTGATCAGCTTAAGACCGAGATTGGGCGTGTGTCAAAGACTACACAGTTTAACGGTCAGAATCTTCTTGACGGGAGCTTCGGGAGAAAGGGCTTTGCCGATGATGCAAGAGTAAAGGTAAGTGAGATTTCGGATGATGTTCCGGCAAAGCAGTATAAGATATCCTCGCTTACATTTACAAAAGCTACAGTGGATGGAGTGACCTCATATGCCATCAACCCCGGAGATCTGGTGTTGGACAAGGCGGCAGGCAGCGATACGGCATTCCCGTCGCAGATAAACGAGAACAACTGCACTATAATTGACGGTATACTCAATATAAGAGGCGAGGGCAGCGAGGAGTTTAATATAAAGCTTGATGTCAGCGGACTGCTTCCCGATCCTTCTGCTGAGAACGGTACAGGAACCATTAGTGATTTTACTATAGACGTGCTCGATATAGGCGCAATGCGTTTGCAGATTGGAGCAAATGAGAGTCAGGTGCTGGAGATAAATATTCCCGATCTGAACCTTAAGAATTACGGGATAGAGGATTTGAGAGTAACAACGGAGGAAGCTGCAAAGGACGGAATGGATCGCATTAAGAATGCCATAAACTACCTTTCGGATGTGAGGAGCCGTCTCGGAGCTTATCAGAACAGACTTGAGCATACAATAAGCAGTCTTGATATTACGGAAGAAAATATGACAGCAGCATATTCAAGAATAATGGATGTTGATATGGCGGAGGAAATGACACAGTATTCCACGCTTCAGGTTATGACACAGGCAGGAACGTCGATGCTGGCTCAGGCAAACGAAAGACCGTCCACCGTATTGCAGCTGCTACAGTAGCATGAGGAAAGAATATGACGGATGAATTGAAGCAGGAGTTCACACTCAGGATAACGCAGGCTAATTCCACGGAATTGGTGGTAATCCTCTACGAGATGCTGGATATATATCTCGGAGAGGGAGAGCTTGCGCATGCTAACGGGGACAGACCCGGTTTCAGAGAGGCGATACGCAAATCCAGAGCCGTTATAAACGAATTGCTCCATTCTCTTAATCTGAATTATACACCTGCACCGGAGCTTATGCAGCTGTATCTGTTCTGCATAAAAAGATTGGCGGTATGCGAGGTAAAGAATGAAGCTGACTGCTTTGATGAGATCAGAAAGATAATCATTCCATTAAAGGAGGCCTATTCCCAGATATCCACCGAGAATAAAGGAGGTCCAGTGATGAACAACTCCGAAGCAATATATTCGGGACTGACCTACGGCAAGAATCAGATGACGGTGGATGCTCCCAGCGGTGCGTCCTTTAACAGAGGATATAAGGTCTGAGGGGCATTTTACCCCTAAAATTCACGAAACGTAAATTAGCAGATGTCGACAAAAAACGGCATCTGTTTTTGTATATAATGCACGAAAAAAATTTTTTTCATAAAAAGCTCTTGCATTTATTTTTTTCAAAGCATATAATTCGGTTTACAAGATTTCGCTTCAATGCTTTTTAGCATTGTCAGAGAAATTCAAATTTCAAGAAGGACGGATCGTCCGGTTATCGAAAAAAGGAATTATGCGATGTAAAGGAGATGGTATTTTTTGCTGTATCTTTTATTGGGCTTATTTGTGGTCTGCTTTTTTGACTACAAATACGGGAAAATCCCTAATCCCTCCGTGCTTCTCCTCGCACTAGGGGCAGTTGCAGCTGCCTTCATCAAAGGAGGAGTCCTGACAATATCAGAGATGATAATGAACGGGATAATTGTAGGAATGATATTCTTTCCGGTATTCAGAATAGGAGCATTGGGCGCAGGGGACGTGAAGCTGTTGACAGTCTGTGCAATGTATTTTGAGGGTAATGAAGTAACGGATTTTATTTTTATAACCTTTCTTGCCGCAGCCGGCTTCGCCGCCATAAGGATGGCGGTAAAGAGAGAGTTTCGGGAACGCTTGGAGAAGCTTATTGGCTACATTAGAAACTGCGCATTGAGCGGCAGAATCGGATTGTATAACGAAAACAGAAAGGAACTGAGAAAGCATGGCGTCTGCATGGCGGGACCCGCACTTATAGGAGTCATGTGCAAGCTGGGAGGATTATTTTGAAAAATAATAACAAGATAATGGTGCTGTTTGACACCGAGAAGGAATATGCGGAGATTATGGGCGAATATCTCAAAAAGAACAAAACTCTTGGCTGGGATGTGCACATATATTCGGATGAGGAAGAGTTTGCCAACAATGAACGCAGCGAAGATATCGCATTGCTTCTGGTAAGTGAGAAGGCATACTCGGAGAGGATAGGAGAGATCCCGGAGGAGCGTCTTATTATACTTTCCGAGGAGGGACTTTTGAGAAACGAAAGGGTAAGATATGTGGACAAGTATATGCGGGCGGATGATGTCCTCAAAGAGGTGCTTCTTATTTATCTCGATATTGAGGGAGAGGAGATAAAGCTGCATCAGAAAATAAAAAATAAAGGCACAAAGCTTATAGGCTTTTATTCTCCGGTACACAGATGTCTCCAGACAGGGATGGCTTTTACTCTGGGAAGTATGCTGGCTGAGGAGTTCAGAACACTATATTTGAACTTTGAATGCTATCCCGGATACGCTCTGCTGGCATCGACCGACGGACGGAAGGATTTGTCGGATTTATTGTACTTTATGCATGAAAATAAAGAAAGATTTATTTTGAGGCTGAAAACAGTTGTGCTAAAGAGCGGAGGTCTTGATTATATCCCGTCGATGCGCACCATGCAGAATCTGATGGCAGTAGACAGGACAGAGTGGATAAGCCTCATGGAGATGCTTGCGGAAAGCAGCGAGTACGACTACATAGTACTGGATCTGTCCGAAGGTGTGAACGGGTTGTTTGATGTTCTAAAGCTTTGCTACAGGATATTCACAGTAACGGAAAAGGATGTCAGGGCGGAAAGCAAGCTGTTTAACTATGAGGAAACGCTTTTGATGTATGAATGCGGGGATGTAAAGGACAGAACTGTACATATCGAAAATCCCCGGATAAAAAGGCTTCCAGAGGATATCGGTATGTATGACAAGAGCGAGCTTGCAGAGTATATAAGGAGGAATATTTGGGAAAAATGCCTGTGATATATGATGAAGTCAAACGAAAATTAAGAAGGGATATTCAGGATGCGCTGGATTATGGAAGGGACTATGATGATGCCGAGGTTTCCGAGGCAGTGGACGAATACATTCTGAATGCGCAGGAGGTATCCACATTTACTCTGAATGAGAGGAGAAGGCTGAAAAAGGAGCTTTTCGATTCCATACGGAGACTGGATATTTTGCAGGAATATGTGGACGATCCCTCGGTAACAGAGATAATGATCAACGGTCCGTCTTCAATATTTATCGAAAGGAACGGTGTGCTTTTCAAGCCTGATGCGGCATTTGAGTCGGAGGAAAAGTTGCAGGATGTGATACAGCAGATCGTAGCCGGCTGCAACAGAGTGGTAAACGAATCACAGCCCATCGTGGACGCCAGACTTTCAAATGGTGCAAGAGTCAATATAGTGATGAAGCCCGTGGCACTTAACGGACCCATAGTCACAATAAGAAGATTTCCGGATAAGCCCGTGACTATGGAAAAGCTGCTTAAATTGAAGTCAATCAATGAGGAGGCAGCGGCATTTCTGGAGAAGCTGGTAAAGGCAAAATACAATATTTTCATAAGTGGGGGAACCGGAAGCGGAAAGACCACGTTCCTGAATGTGCTGTCGGGCTTTATCCCCAAGGATGAGAGGGTAATAACCATAGAGGATTCGGCGGAGCTGCAGATACAGGGAATAGCAAATCTTGTGCGGCTTGAGACCAGAAACAGCAATGTGGAAGGCTGTGCCGAAATAACCATAAGGGATTTGATAAAGTCAAGTCTTCGAATGAGACCGGATGTGGTAATAGTCGGTGAGGTAAGAGGAGCAGAGGCATTTGATATGCTTCAGGCTATGAACACGGGACATGACGGCAGTATGTCGACGGGGCATGCAAACTCCGCTAAGGATATGATGTCCAGACTGGAAAATATGGTACTTATGGCAGCGGATCTGCCGCTTCCTGCGATAAGGCAGCAGATAGCCTCCGGGATCGATATATTGGTGCATCTGGGAAGGCTTAGGGATAGATCGAGAAAGGTAATGGAGATAACGGAGATAACCGGGTATGAGAACGGGGAGATAAGAATGCACCCATTGTATAAGTTTGAGGAGGAAGACACGGATGAAAAGGGAAGGATCATCGGAAGGCTTAGAAAAACAGGAGAGCTTGAATACACAGAGAAGCTTGCTTCTGCAGGATTATCATAAATATTCATACAAGCGCTCCGAGCTTATTCTTGCAGTGGTTATGTCTGCGGGGGTGGTCATTTTACTTTCGTATTTCTTTTACAGAAGTATATTTGCGGCGCTTCCTTTGTCATTTACCGGATACCTTTTTTTCAAAAAGCATTCCGCACAGCTGGCAAAAAGGAGCAGAGAAGAGCTGCTGCAGCAGTTCAAGGAATGCATAATGACAGTTCAGAATTCACTGCGGGCTGGGTATGCGGTGGAGAATGCATTTGTGGATTGCAGGGAGGATATGCGTCTTTTGTTTGGAGAGGATTCATATATTTACAGGGAGCTGGAGTTGATAAGGAGAGGCCTTGTGATCAACAGAACACTGGAGGGGCTATTGGAGGATCTGGCAAAGCGGAGCGGATGCGAAGAAATATTGCAATTTTCCGATGTGTTTGCCATAGGTAAGAGAAGCGGAGGGAAGCTTGCTGAAATAATAAAGAGCTCTGCCGGAATGATCGCTGCAAAGATCGATACCAGGGCTGAGATAATGACTGTGCTGAGCGGACGAAGACTGGAGCAGAATATAATGAAGGTCATACCCTTTGGAATACTGACATATATAGGTGTAAGCTATCCGGGATACTTCGACGGACTATATCATAATCCTTCCGGAATAGCGATAATGACGGTATGTCTTGCAATATATCTGGGTGCATACATTCTGGGAGACCGCATATTGGAGAATATAGAGAAGGATATGGGATGATATGAAAATATTAAAGCTTGCGGCAAGGAAAATATATCTGTTCGGAAGAGAGCGACACATAGGCTTTTTCTGTGACAAGAATGTAATAAAGCATATTACCTCCCTGAATCATAATATATACAGCGAGGCAAGGATAGAGGAATACTACTCCGGCAAGGTATATAAGAGCCTGCTCTTTATTTTCGGCACGATGCTGATCACATTACTGATGTTTGTGAAAAGTACCATGAATGCTGACATATCCGGGGATGGATATGTTGTGCGATCCTCATTTGATGAGGGCGCCAGAAATGTTGAGATAATAGTGGAAAAAGACGAGGGCACATACTCTCACAATATTGAGGTGCGCCCAAGGAAGCTCTCAGAATCGGAAATAAACGAATTATATGAGGAGTTTATTCAGGTTTTATGCAAAAAAATACTTGGTAAAAATGTGGGAGCAGATGAGGTAAATGAGAACCTTTCGCTAATATCGGAGATTGAGAATTATCCTTTCCAGATAAGATGGACAAGTGACAGACCGGAGGTTATAAGCAGCAATGGCTGCGTGTATGTTGGGGAGGAGCCGGAGAGGGTCACACTCACGGCGCATATAGGCTATGAGGATTTTTCCGCAGAATATGAAATTATACTCATTGTCAGACCAAAGAGCTTGTCGGAGGCGGAGAGGGAGTATGCGGATATGCAGGAATTTCTAGAGAGATCGGAGAATGAGAATCGTGAAAAGGAGCTTTGGGAGATTCCGACGGTCTATGAAGGCCTTCCGATACGGATAAGAAAAAAATTCAAGGGTAAAGTGCTGATAATACCTGCAGCCGGCATCATTCTTTCCATACTTCTGTACTTTATATCTGATAAGGATCTTTCAGATGATGTGCGTAAGAAGAGGGAAGTAATGAAAAGAGAGTATGGAGATATAGTACAGAAGCTGACCTTATATATAGGGGCGGGTATGACGGTCAGGGGTGCATTCCAAAAGCTTGCTGCGGATTATGAAACTGCTGCTTTGGAGGGAAGTGCGATAAGGCCTACATACGAGGAAATAGTGCACACCTGCAGGGAACTTAAAAAGGGGGTGTCCGAAGCTGTGGCGTATGAGAGGTTCGGTGTGCGTACAGGAGTGCAGGAATATATAAGATTAAGCGCACTGCTTACACAAAATTTGAAGAAGGGAAGCGGGGAACTGCTTTTTAGACTTAGAGAAGAAGCGGACAGAGCAATGGAAGAAAAGCTGCAAAGCGCAAGAAAGCTTGGGGAGGAGGCCAATACAAAGCTGCTGCTTCCGATGGTAATGATGCTGCTAGTGGTAATGGTAATGATTATGCTTCCCGCATTCTCTTCCACATCATTGTAAAGGAGGTGATAAGCGTATGGGAGGATTAAAGAGTTTTCGAGATCTTGTCTTTGAGGAGGACGGAATGGGAACAGTGGAGATTATCCTGATAATCGTGGTTCTTGTTGGTCTTGTGCTCATATTCAAGGAACAGATTACAAAGGTCGTAAATTCCCTTTTCGCAAAGATAACGGAACAGACAAATAAGTTTTAATCGTGCAATGTAGACAGAGAGGATGGCAGTGAATAAAGTAAAAAAATTGAAAAAATTGAAAATCGATAACTTTTTTCTGGAAACCGGGAGGAATCCCACCTTTTTGAAATTTGCAACGCAACCCTCTGCAAAGGGAGCATATCTAACCACATATCTTTCGCTGACTTTAGCGGTGCTGCTGTCCCTCTGTTTTACTCTTATTGAAGGCGCCAGAAGGAATGCTGTGAGACTTGAAGCGGAATGCGTTACGGATATCGGACTTAACAGTATCTTTGCCGAATATAACAGGGCATTGTTTGGCAGATATAATATTCTTGCAATAGATTCGTCATATTGTACCGATCTTGCCACGGTAAACAACGTGAAAAGACATCTGCAGGATTATATCGAGAGGAATACGTCGATGAAAGGCATCGCTTTCTCGGATTTCATATACAGGGATTTTCTGGCTATGTATCCGGAAAAAACGGAGATAGCTGATCTGATGTATCTTACGGATGAGAACGGGAGGGCATTCAGAAAAGCATGTATTGACGCAATGGAGGACGATTACGGTCTCGATTATCTGGAGCAGCTCAAAAGCTGGATGACAAAAATAGAATCAGAAGGCTACGAGAGCTATGATGCGTATTCCGAGAAGGAAGAGCTGGATGACGAAATTGAGGAGATGGTGGAGGAGGCGCAATCGGAAAAGACAGAAACGGTAACAAATCCTGACGGCACCACATCCGAGGTGGAGATAGACTATGAGGAATATGAGAGCCCGACGCAGTTTATTGATGAAATGCATGACAGTGGGATCATGGCGTTATTGTTTGGTAATGGAGAAGAACTGTCAAACAGGAGGATTGAACAGGATTCTTTGATAAAGAGCAGAATGCAGCGTGGGGAGGTAAATAAAGGCAGTATCCCTGTGGAATATGAAAAAACAATGGAGGAGTCCCTTGAAAAGCTTTTATTTATCGAATATCTGGGAAGATATATGGCATATTACGGAGCAGCTTTGGAGTCTGTAAATGCCTTGCCGGAGTACACCGAGCAAGCGGCTCTCAGTTATCAGCTTGAGGAGATTGTCGCAGGAAAAGGCGGTGATTATGAGAACCTTAAAAGTGTGGCGGAAAGACTTCTGTTTTTGAGGACTGCGGCAAACACCATCTATATATTGGGCGATGCAGAGAAACGTGAGGTGGCACAGATATTGGCAACAGCCATTGCTTTTCTGGTGGCATGTCCGGAAATGGCGGATCTTCTCACTACATCAATACTAATAGGCTGGGCGTTTGCTGAGAGTGTGTATGATGTGAGATCACTATTTAAGGGCAGCAGAGTGCCGCTTATGAAGGATGACAGTACATGGCATTATGGTCTGGAAGGAGCGTTGCAGTTTGGTAAGGACGGCGCAGAGGGCTTTGAGGACGGTATGTGCTATGAGGATTATTTGAAGGTATTTATGCTGATGCTGAACAAGGAGGAAATGACTCTCAGAGCGATGAATCTGGTAGAAGCGGATATGAGAATTTTTGCGCAAAACACACATTTCCGTCTCGATGGTTGTATAACCGAGCTGGAGGCTACAGTGACGATCGGCAGTGCCTATGGTTATTCCTTTGAGGGGAAGCGAAGGAGAAAATACAGTCAGTAAAGGAGAGCAGATGTATGGAGATGTCTTCTCTATGTAATACGATAAACAAAATAAAAGGTAGAATTGCACGTTTATGCCCTTCTCAACCACATATCGACGATGAAAAAGCCCGAAATGAAAACTCTGAATTTTCTAACACTAACGCTCGTATCATAGAGAAGATATCTGCATACATCTGCGGCGCAAGAAGCATGGCTGCGTCAATGAGCGTTGAGGCGGCGGTAGTTCTTCCGATATTTATTTTCTTTTTCGTCAATCTAAGCTGTGCCATAGAAATGATGCGCCTGCACGGCAATATTGAAACGGCGCTGGTAAATGCAGGAAATAAGCTGAGCGTATACGGGAGCGTGTATTCATATAACGGAGGATATGTAACGGCGGAAGAAGGCGATGATGACGGCATTATGGACGAGATAAAGGATGTGGCTTTTTCATACGCATATATAAAGAATGAGGTTATTGACTATACCGGAAAGGCTTATCTTGATGCATCCCCGCTTTTATATGGTTCTGACGGATTAAACTTTCTGGAAAGCGAGATATTCACTTCCGGGGATACCTTTGAAATAACAATGACCTATGCCGTACAGCCTTGGATAAAAATGCCTGGGGTCAGACCATTCCGCATGGCAAACAGATATTACGGGCATATATGGAATGGCTATGGTACGGGCTTTGAGGGGCAAGCCCCGGAGGAAGCTGTGGAAACGGTATACGTGGCAGAAAACGCCAGTGTGTATCATGAAAACAGGAATTGCACACATTTAAGTCTCAGAATATCGGAGGTTAATACATTTGATATTCCGGGACTTCGAAATGAGAACGGAGGAAAGTATACTGCCTGCGAGAAATGCGCCAAGGGTCTGACGCCATATACTTTGTATATAGGAGCCGAAGGGGACAGATATCATTTTGACAGGAATTGCCCGGGGCTGAAACGCACCGTCTATAGTATGACCAAGGCTGAGGCGGTGAAAAAATACCGTCCGTGCAGCAGGTGTTCTGCATAAGTATAAAGGAGAAGCATTGGAAAAATTGTGTTTGATGATATATCTTTGCATCCTGAGTATGTTGGATATAAAGGAGAAAAAAATCCCCGTTGCTGCGATAGTTTTTGGATTGCTGGGTGCGTTAATGTATAGAGTAACTGTTGGATTAAGAGCAGATACGGCTATATGCGTAATTATCCTGGAGATATTTCTCGGAATACTGCCGGGGCTACTCCTTCTTGTAATTGCACTGCTTTCGCATAAGGCGGGGAGTGCGGACGGACCTGTGATTATGGTCCCGGGGATACTTTTGGGGTATCGTGTGGCAGTTGAAGTACTATGCATGAGTATATTTCTCATATCCGTTTTTTCAATAGTGTTGCTCATTATAAGACGGGTGGACAAAAACACAAAACTGCCGTATATTCCTTTTGCGGCGGTAAGTTTGATGATTGGAGGATTGATAATGTGAAGAATGAAAGAAAAACTCCAAATGCCTATATGACGCTGGAGGCAGCGATTATTATGCCGATTGTATTTGCAGCGATAGTGCTGATTATATACATGTGGTTTTTTCAGTATGACAGATGTCTTATGGAGCAGGATTCAAATGCTGTTGCTCTGAAAACTGCATCGGCATATGCACAGAATAATCAAATCCGATATGAGCTTATGAAAAGCTATGTTGATGAAATTTATGAAGGTAAATATGTGGCATGGGATTATGGGGCAAAATATGGGATTGAAAAAAACAAAGTAAAGGTGAGCATTGCCGGAAAGCTTTTATTCCCGTTCGGCGGAACGGAATTTGTTCCTTATCCCGACATATGGGAGAGCCGGGCCGAAAATGTAAACAGTATATTATCGCCGGCATTTGTCACAAGACAGGTAAGAAAAATGAGTATAGCGAATGAAAGGAATACACAAAATGATAACGGAACACATTAAGAACCTGAACAGCAGCTACGAGACAGTGGCATTGCCGGAGGATACGGGCGAAAAGCGATATCAGTACCGCATGGCGGCAACGGGAAGACTAAAGAGCATATTGGACACAAGCATACGCTATATTGACGGGAGGGCGTATTTGTATTATGACATAACATCCCTTCAGAGCGTAGGGCATCTGTTTGCGAAAAGAAAAGTAAACAGAGAATGGATACGGAGGCTATTTAAGGATATCAGGTCGATGAAGGAGGAGCTGGAGGCGTATCTTCTCGGTATCGATAATGTTTATTTTGCACCGGATGAAATATACAGAAATCTGGGGGACAACAGCTTTGTCTTTATGTATGTTCCGTATCTTGAAGAGGATAACAGATTTGGAGAGTTGATGGATTATATTATAGAAAAGGCTGATTATGAGGATGAAAAGCTGGTAGAGTGTGTATATCGGATATATGAAAGCTATGAGGAATACGGGAGGGTGTATCTTGAAGGACAGATATTTGAGGATATAAAGGCTCTTGAATGTGAAGATACGGGTATTACAGAGACGGAGAGGGAGCCGGAGGAGAGTGCGCCTGCATCCATTGAGGAGGAAAATGTTTATGAGGAATCATATTTTAAGCCGGCGGATCATAAAAAGAGAAAGGGCCTTCTGTCCATATTCGAGAAAAGGGCAGAGAAAGAGAGGCGAAAAAGAGAAATGTATAAGCAGAGGCTGAAGCTTGAAATGGAAGGTCTTGCCGTCGCAGAGACCCCTGTATATAAGGAGACGGAGGAAGAGGAGGCTGAGAATTACGAAGAAGAGGACGAATATTATGGAAGAACCGTCTTTATTCCGGAGACTGAACAAGTTCGTGAGAGAGGACTGTTTTCGGAGGATGACAGACTCATTGCAAAATTAAAGGATAAGGATGTGACCATCGGAAAAAGCAGGGAAGACGCAGAGATTCTGCTGCAGGATACTTCTGTCAGCAGAATACACGCAAGGATAGTATATGAAGACGGCGAATATTATATTGAAGATATGAATTCCACAAATGGAACCTTCAAAAATAATCTCAGACTGAAGCCCTATGAAAAGCGCAGGCTTATGCCGGAGGATGAGATAAGGCTTGGAAACCTTGTGCTTATATACAGATAATAATGATATTATACATATGGTTGACGAATTTCGGTAAAAAGTGGTACATTCATATATATTATATTTTATTTAAGGGGTGCTGCTTTGAATATCAATATTTACTATGGCGGAAGAGGCATAATCGATGATCCTACGATATTTGTCATCAATCGTATGACTGAGGTGCTTGAAGAACTCAGGGTTAAGGTCAGACGATACAATCTGTATGATGTTAAGAATGAGATAATGACATTGCCGCAGACACTCAAGGATACAGACGGGATTATTCTGGCATCGACTCTGGAGTGGTTTGGAATGGGCGGATATATGCTGGAATTCTTGGATGCCTGCTGGTTGTTCGGAAATAAGGAGAAGATAGCTTCAATATATATGATGCCGGTGGTTCTTTCAACAACCTATGGCGAGGATGAGGTTATGCAGCAGCTTAATACAGCGTGGATGACTCTCGGAGGAAAGCTCTGTCAAGGCATTGCGGGATATATAGAGAGCTCTGCCAAGCTTGAAATGAATGGGCAGTATATTTCCATTCTTGATAAACGGGCGGAGAATCTCTATCGTATGGTTAATCAGAAGATGATTTCATTGCCCTCCAGTCTGAAAAGTGTGCGTCAGGCGGCTGCAGTCAGACAAAGCGGCAACCTTACTCCGCAGGAAAGTGAACAGCTGTCAAAATATGTTTCGGATGACAGCTATGTGAAGCGTCAAAAGGAAGATATACAGGAGCTTGCGGGGATGTTTATGGACAAGCTTAAGCGTGACGGCGCAGGCGATGAGACGGAATTTGTTTCGGAATTCAAGGCAAAATTCAAGCCAATAGCCGGACTGAGAGCTGTATATGTATTTAACATACCAGACAAAGACAAGCCCTTCGTCATAAAAATTTCTGATGGAAGACTTGAATGTGTATATGGCGAAGCCGACAAGCCGGATGTCACGGTGCAGGCATCCAGGGATGTGCTTCAAGGTATAATATCAGGGGATATAAGCTTTGATATGGCTTTTATGAAGGGAAAGCTTTCAATGAAAGGAAATTTTAACACATACAAGCAGCTGGACCAGATGTTTCAGTTCTAGCGGAAAGGAAGAAAATGGCAGATAATTGTATTTTTTGTAAGATAGCAAACGGAGAGATACCGTCACGAACAGTATATGAGGATGACGATTTCAGGGCGATTTTGGATCTTGGACCGGCGACAAAGGGACACACCCTTATATTGCCCAAGGTTCATGCGGATAATTTGTATGAGCTCCCCGACAAAATCGGGGAAAGACTCATTCCGGTAGCAAAAGGGGTTGCTGGTCTGCTTAAGCAGAAGCTTACCTGTGCGGGGCTTAATCTGGTACAGAATAACGGAGAGGCCGCAGGGCAGACCGTAAATCATTTTCATCTCCATATTATACCAAGATATGAAAATGACGGACAAAAGATATTGTGGAATCCGACAAAGCCTGCAGATGAGGAGTTAGATGCAGTGCTTTCGGCAATCATGGGCAAATAGGCATGAGAGAGATAAATGTTTCCGATATAACCTCTAATATAAAGGAAATGTGCATAGAGGCGGCGCATTTCCTCTCCGGCGATATGAGCCGTGCTTTTAATGCTGCAGTGGAGAATGAAAGCTCTGAATTGGGTAAAAAGGTTCTCTCCCAGCTTAAGGATAATCTGAAAATAGCTGGAGAAGAGATGATTCCCATATGTCAGGATACAGGAATGGCAGTTGTCTTTATGGAGATAGGACAGGATTTGCATTTTACTGGAGGAAATCTGGAAGAGGCAATTAACGAGGGAGTAAGGCAGGGCTATAAGGAAGGGTATCTCAGAAAATCTGTTGTGAGCGACCCTATAGAGAGGATTAACACCAAAGACAATACACCTGCAGTAATCCATTATAATATTGTCCTAGGAGAAAAAGTAAAAATAACCGTGGCGCCAAAAGGCTTCGGAAGCGAGAATATGAGCCGTATTTTTATGCTTAAGCCGGCGGATGGCATAGAAGGCGTAAAGAATGCGGTTTTAACTGCAGTAAGAGATGCAGGACCAAACGCCTGTCCCCCTATGGTGGTAGGCGTCGGCATAGGCGGAACCTTTGAAAAGTGTGCAATTCTGGCAAAGAAGGCACTTACACGTCCTGTTGATATGCCTTCGGATATTCCATATGTAAAAGAGTTGGAATGCGAATTGCTTGATAGGATAAATTCCATGGGGATAGGGCCGGGAGGCTTGGGCGGAAAAATTACCGCAATGGCTATCAATATTGAAACATATGCCACGCACATAGCAGGGCTTCCGGTAGCGGTAAATATATGCTGTCATGTGAACAGACATGCAGTTAGAGAGTTGTAGGAAAATATTCGGAGGATGACTTTGGATAAGCACATAAATGTTCCCTTTAGCAAAGAGGAAGCAAAAAAATTAAAAATCGGAGAATATGTTTATCTGTCGGGTACTATCTATACTGCCAGAGATGCGGCGCATAAAAGGATGGATGAGGCGCTTAACAATGAAGAAGAGCTTCCGTTTAATATAGAAGGAAATATTATCTATTATATGGGACCGTCTCCGGCAAGAGAAGGCAGACCTATAGGCTCGGCAGGCCCCACTACCGCAAGCAGGATGGATAAATATACGCCGAGGCTTCTGGATATGGGAATGATAGGGATGGTAGGCAAAGGAAAGCGTACAGATGCCGTAAAGGATGCGGTCATAAGAAACGGTGCCGTATATTTTGCAGCTGTTGGAGGCGCAGGAGCACTTTTGTCAAAAGCAATTATTTCATCGGAGGTTATTGCCTATGATGATCTGGGAACGGAAGCTATAAGAAAGCTTGAAATAAAAGATTTTCCTGTGATAGTCGTGATGGATTCCGAAGGAAACGACCTGTATAAGGCAGTAACGGCGGGGATGCAAAAACGTATTTGACAAACTACATTTCCTTATGTATAATAGCATTTGCTTATTAATTCGGAATTTGGAGAAGTACTCAAGAGGCCGAAGAGGCGCCCCTGCTAAGGGTGTAGGTCGGGCAACCGGCGCGAGGGTTCAAATCCCTCCTTCTCCGATAAAGCTTCATCGAAAGTCTTATGGCAAGGCTTCTGATGGAGTTTTTTAGTAATATGATACTATGAGAGGCTGATATTATGAAGAGCGAGGTTGTATCGAAAAATGAGACAGTAGTGACCTTGGAATTGAATGTTCCCAAGGATGAAATGTTTGACAAGCTTGTTATTGCACCGCATAATGAGTTGAATTCTTCAATATATGATGCTGTGGACAATTTTGCCGAAAGGCATCGTTCCAAGGGAAAGATGAAAATATGTATTCATACTGATTGTACCTCCGAAGTCCTTCAGGAGAAATTCAGAGAGCTTTTCAAGGAGCATTATACAGATGAATACGCCAAGATATCTGAGGTAGTAAGGCGAAAAAATCTTCGTACGGTTGGTCTTATGTTTATAAGTATTATTTCCATGATAATATGGATAAGTATATTTAAGGGTTCGGAGAGCAATCTGTTCCTTGTGGTATTGGGTAATATCGGTATATTCAGCCTGTGGGATCTTTTGAATACACAGCTTGTTAAGATAAATGAGATACAGGCACAGATATATATCAAATGGATATGGAATTCGGAGATTGAGTTTTTCGCTAAAAACAGGCAAAGTTAAATCTTTTTAAAATTTTTTTAAAAAAAGGTATTGACTTATGCCCTGCCTAGTGATAATCTATTAAAGCTTGCTCTTGAGCAAGCTTCTAAGCTGCTCACACTTCGACGGCTTAAGACCTTTGACAACTGAACAGCAATGCAACCCTGAAAAGATTCCAAAAG